>DATJOX010000061.1:0-7760 GCA_035506675.1 Methanomassiliicoccales archaeon | reverse complement strand
TCGACCGCAATGGGGAACGGAACCGATGCGAGCCGCTCGGCACCCTTGCCCAGGTCCGCCCAGATCTCCACCCCGTGACCGCTCTCGCCCGGCTTCCTTCGAATCTCCATAAGGCTCCTCCTTGACACGATGAGACCGGACCTCACGGCCGGAACGTCGTCTTCAACGCCTTCGTGACTCCGTCACGAGCGGACTGGTGCGCCTTGTCGATGATCTCGATCACGTGCACTTGCTGTTCGAGGTTGGGCAGCGGCGGCGCGGGCTTCTTCCCCTTGAGAATGCAGGCCAGGAAGTCACGGACGATTTCGGGGCCCGACCAGGAGTTGCGCGTCATATCGCTCACCGGAGGGAACTTGACCGAGTACACCTTCTGGCCTTCGAACTCGACGACGCTGCTGTCCGGCACCTCCCGACGCGAAAACACGACCAGGTTCTCCCCGTGATCGAGGTGAATGATGCCCTCGGTGCCATACACAGTTGCGTGGAAGATCACGTTGTCGATCAATCCACCCGCGGCGTAATTGGTGTTCATAACCCCCAGCACGCCGCCGTCGAACTCCAGAATCAGGGCGACGTTGTCTTCGACCTCGGCCTTCACTGCCACTCCCGAGTTCAAGTTCCTGACCTTGCGGATCGTGCTCTCGAAGCCCGACACCTTCTTGGCAGGGCCCATGAAGCCGACCATCCAGCTGATCGGATAGACACCCATGTCGTTCAGGGTGCCGGCGCCCTTGCGGTAGAACCAGTCGGCGTGGTTAACCCCGGGATGGATGGCCGCTGACTCGATGGCAACGGGTCGCCCGAGGAATCCAGCCTTGATCAACTCGTGCGCCTTCAAGTAGCTAAGATGCGCGTCATATGGCAGGGGGAAGAAGACCAAGTCGCTCCGCCTCACCGCAGCGGCCATCTGCTCCGCCTCACCGAGATCGAGGCACATCGGCTTCTCCAACATGATGTGCTTCCCGGCGGCGAGCGCGTCGAGCGTGACGGAGAGGTGCGTCGGAGTCGGCGTCGCCACGATCACGGCATCGATCGAAGCCTCTTCGAGCATCTTGCCGTGGTCCGAGTAGTGGTGAGGTACTGAGGCTTCCCTGGCGGTCCTTTCCGCGAGGGTGGCATCGATGTCGCTAACGGCAACGAGCAGAGCGTGCTCCTCGTGCTTGACACACGGTATCCATCGCTTCTGCGCGATCTCACCGCAACCGATGATGCCCACCCTCACTCGGCGCGTACCCGTAGAACCAGACATCGTTCACCTCCTCGTTTGTTGGCTGAGACGCTCCCGAACCGCGAGTTCAACGCACTCCCGTGGATCGGCCCATACGCGGGCGATGGGAGCCGCGCGCTGGCCTAGCTCTTGATGAATCCACCTCCGAGTGCCACCACCATTCGCTTCTGAAGGATGAAAGCGACCGCGATGACGGGCGCAATGAACATGATCGCCGAGCTGAACATCTGTCCCCAGAGAACCTGGAACGTCGTCACGCTCTCCGCCATGAACACGGGAACCGTCTTGGCGTGCAGCCTGGTCAAGACCACCGCGAACAGGAACTCGTTCCAGGAGAACAGGAAGTTGACGATCGCCGTCGTCGCGATGCCGGGGTACACATACGGAACCGCGATTCTGAGGAAGGTCCCCATCCGCGTGCACCCGTCGATCTCCGACGCTTCCACGATCTCCTTCGGCAGGTCCAGGAAGAAGGAGCGCATCAGCCATATGGCGAGCGGCAACTGAAAGGCGAAGTGCACGATGATCAGGCCCAGGTTCGTGTCGACGAGATTGGCCGCGCGCATCATGAAGAAGAACGGAAGAACGAAGACGATGGGGGGGAACATGCGTAGCGCAAGGATGACAACGAGAGTCTTGTCCGCGCCGCGGAACTTGTACCTCGTCAGCGCGTACGAAGCGGGGACACCCACCAACAGCGACAGTGCGGTGGAAGCAGTCGCGGTGATGAAGCTGTTCCAGAAGTACCGAGGGAACTCCGTCTGCGTGAGCAAGCGGCCGTAGTGCATGATTGTGGCCTGCTTCAGAACGGTCGGGGGAATGCTGAACATCTCGCTCTCGGTCTTGAAGGAGCTGAGCAGCACCCAGACCAAGGGGGAGAGGTATACGGCCAGGGAAGCGATGATGACGGCGTACTTCAGGCCGTTGTGTCGGCGCATTCGATACCCCTCTCCGCCTCGTGCTCGTTGGCACGCGACTTTCCCCTCCCGCGTGCGGCGCGCGCGTCGCCGCTACTGAAGATGCGGAGGAAAACGACGCTCACGACCATAATGACGACGAAGGTGACCACCGAGAGCGCCGCAGTCTCTCCGAACTTGAGCCCGGAGAAGGCAAGCTTGTAGCCTAGGCTCGTGATGACCTCGGTGCTGGTGCCCGGCCCACCGCCTGTCAGGATGTAGACGGTGTCGAAGACCCTGAACGCGTCCATTGTACGGATAAGGATGATGAAGAGAATCACCGGCCGAAGCAGCGGCAGGATGATCCCGAAGAGCCGCTGCCGACCATTGGCACCATCGATCTTCGCAGCCTCGATGAGCTCGGGATTGAAGTTCTGAAGCCCGGCGATGAGCAGGATCATGGAGAACGGGACGGCCACCCACCAATCGACCACAACGAGGACCGCCATGGCGAGGAAAGGACGGCCGAACCACTGAGGCGCGCCGATACCGATCAGCCGAAGCAAGTAGTTGATGATCCCGTATTGGTCCACTAGGAGCCATCGCCACATCATCGCTGCGATGACCAAGGCGATCATCATGGGGACGAGAAAGAACGTCTGCATGAGCGTCTTGCCGCGCTTCGGCATGCCGTTCAAGAGCAGTGCGAGCGCGAGGCCGATCACGAGCTCCCCTGCCACCGCGGCGACCACGAACACGAACGTATTCCGAAGGCTCGTCCACCATACTGGGTTGCCGAATAGATGCGCGTAGTTCGCAAGACCGACCCAGATCCGCCGATTGGCGATGATGTCGATCCGACGGAAGCTCAGCAGGAAGCTGTAGGTGAGCGGGTAGACGATCACCCCGCTCATTACCAACAGTGCCGGTAACGTGAGCAGCAGACCGAAGAGTCGCCCCTGCTTCGTGAGCGCATGCCCGCTAGGGAAAGCCATTTCCCTGGGACGATTTGACTCGCGCTTCATTCTTCTCTGCTCCCTCATCGTGGCGCTCCGCCGAGCCAAATACCTTGCGCGCTATCCGGCGAGGACCGACCGCAGGTACTCCTGCGATTTCCTCGCGGCATCTCTGGGATCCTCGTACTCGGAGATCTCGAGGGAAAGGAATCCGTCGTAGCCAACATGGCGCAGAGCAGCGATCAGATCCTCCCAATCAATGATGCCCTGGCCCGGGATGTGGTTGTAGCAGAGCATCCCGTCCCCATCCCGGACGTGGACGTGGAAGATTCGCCCACCCAGCTTGTACACGGAGAAGGGAAGATACTCTCGCTGAACCAGGAGCCATGCGGTGTCAAAGTTGACACCCAGCAGCGGCGAGGAAATGCGTTCGAACAGGTGCAGATAGGCGTCCGTGCTCCCGACGATGACGTTCGCGTGCGGCTCCATCGCGACAAGGACGTTCTCCTGCCGCGCCACCTCCACGCAGGCCCGGATGCCCTTGACGTAGTTCTCCCAGATTTCCGACCACGAGATGTCGCGAGGGAAGTCGATCGTAAGCTTCGGCCTGAGCTTCTGCATCGCGACGATGTTCGGGTGGATGTAGAACGGCAGATAGGACACCGGAGCGCTCGCGCCGGGGATCCAGTGAGGGACGATGTCGAGCAAGTTGCAGCCGAACTCCTGAGCGACCTTGGCACACTTGCGGAAGTTGTCGACGGCCTTTGCCTGGACGCTCTCCTTCATGCTCGTCAGCCCCTCGACAACGTCGTGGTAGATGACGAACTGCGACATGCGCATGTTGTAGGTCGCGCCGAGGGCCTTGAGACGCTTGATCGTCGACGGGGTGTAGTACTCGTCCAGCTCTCGAGGACTCTTCACGATGAGCTCATAGCCCTCATACCCGAGCTGTCCAACCGTCTCGATTCCGACGTCGTAAGGAGCTCCGTACTCCTTGGTGAAGCACCACGCCGCGCAGCCGAGCTTCATTTGTGTTCCCTTCTCCCCTGCTGGTTCCCCCGGCGCGCTCTTCACGCCGGGGGAACCGTTCGCAGGAGCGTCACCACCGGGTTGATCGTGGCTCGCTCACACGAGCCGACTGACCGGCAACGCTACTGATTGAGAGTCTGCTTGATTTCCTTGGACGCATCCTTCAGCACGTCTTCGGGAGTCTTGGCCCTGCTCATCAGCGTAGAGACTGCGATCTCCAGCGAATCCATGATGGCGCTCTGCTGCGCCACGGGCGGCATTGGAATTGCGACGCTCGCGCCCTCGTTGAATGCCTTGAACAGGGCTTTCTGACGGTCTGTGACCTGCGGGTCGGCGAGGATCTGTGCAAGCGCAGCCCTGTTGGTAACCGGGGCCGGGATGGTCTTTCGGATCTGGGCGTAGTGGTCGAAGAAGTACTTTATCAGCTTCCAGCTCGCTTCCTTGTTCTTGGACGCAGCCGGAATGCTGAGGGCGAAGGACCCGAGATACCCACCGGCCGCGCCGGTCTTCGGAATCTGCGCGAGAGCCCACTTGCCCACGATCTTGGACTGCTTGGGGTCATCGGCCATGGACGCCACGAAGTACCAGTCCTGACACATGGCAAGCTTGCCCTGCACGAAGAGGGTCGCAATGTCCACGCAGTCGAAATTGACAACGCCGGGTGGGACGACCTTGTCCTCATAGAGGAGATTCGTCATGAACCGCGACGCTGCGAGAGCCTTGTCGCTGTCGATCACCACCTTTCCGGAGTCATCGACGAGCCGACCGCCCCAGCGGGTGATCCAGTCGTCGTAGGCGGCAGCGCATGAGATGTACCGTTTCCCCTCCAGGGCCGTTCCGTACACTCCGTCCTTGGTCAGCTTCTTCGCGGCGGCCGCATACTCTTCCCAGGTCTTCGGCGGCTGGAGGCCCGCGGCCTGAAACAGGTCGGTCCTGTAATAGAGATACATGGTGTGAGAAATGAACGGGATGCCGAAGAGCACCCCCTTGTACGAGGAATCCGCCAATGCCGGTTCGAGGAACTCGGCCTTCTCTTTGGCGCTGATGTACTTGGTCATCGGCTCGAGATATCCGGCAGCAGAAAACTCGGGCATCCACGTGCTGTTGAGGTCCACGACATCGTAGGCGCCACTGCCGCCCAGGAACTCGACGAGGTACTTCTCGTGCATGTTCGCCTGGGGGATCTCGACCACGTTCACCTTGATCCCGGTCTCCTTCTCGAAAGCAGGCCATAGATTCGTCCTCGCCCAGGTCAGCTCCGGATTGCCGGCCTCTTGAACGAGTACGATGGACTTTCCGGACCCCTGTGCGGCCGCCCGGGAGCTAGGTAACGCAAGCAAGGTAACAACGATCGCAAGTAGAGCCTCCGTCCAACGCTGGCCCTTCGACCGGGTTCTGCGTGATGTCATGAGTGACCTCCTTCGCGTTCGAGAACGTGCTTCGGTGCTCGCATTCGTCACGTGGTTTGAGTTCCGGCATCCGGCTTGTGCACTTGCGCCGCGTACTCGCTGAGCCGCGATACGGCCACGTGACCGCAAGACTACCTGATCCGTGTGCGTACACGGTAGACATCTTTTCGGGGCCCACTGAAGGCCCGCGGATGCGCGGAAGTCCCTTCCGTGTACGCACACGGCCGGCCGTGCGCTTCGTCCCCGCGGGCGGTCGATGGCGCGGCGCGTCGACCTCCCCCAGGTCCTCGGCGCGGAACCGGACCTGCAAGGGTTCCCCCAGCTATTCCGGCGCCTTCCTGCCGATCGCGACGGTATGCTCTTGCGCCGTCCTGTTTCGCATCGGGTCCTCCCGGCGCAGGATCGTCCAGCTCATTGGGGGCGGCGGATGGGATGTCGTGCGCGTCCTCTCGGGATCGGCAAGGGCTCATCAGCTCGTGCGGCTCTATGCCTTTCCGGCGTTGCTCGAGCCGAGGCTGTGAACTCTCCGGATGGACGATCGGCCGCCGGCCCACCTCCTCGACAAGTCGTCGGAGGCCTCACTCTCAGTCGTTCGTCGACCCCACCTGTGGCTTCGCCGACTCGGCTTGGGCGTTCGCATGCCCCACCGCCAGATCTCAGGCCTTGCGCTCGGCTCCGATCCTGAGCTGGGACCGCGAAGACGGGCATCGACGCGGGTCTGGTGTCTCCTCTATATTGCGGTGCGCCGTCGGTGGGTTCCGTAGCCGCCCTGGGTCGACAGGGGGCTGGAGCACCAGCGAGGGCCGTCGGGGGCGACCATCCCCACCGACTCTTCGGAAGGAGAGTCGGTCGATGTCCGTTTCGCAAGACCTTCGGCAGTACGGAGCGTGGTTCAAATGATAACGATGCAGGATGTTGCGATCGCCGCCGGCGTCTCCATCGGTTCGGTGGACCGCGCGCTCCACGGCAGGGGCGAGATCAGCGAGCGAACCAAGCGGCTCATCCTCGAGAAGGCGGACGAGCTCGGCTACACACCCAATCGCGTCGCGCAGGCCCTCGCTCGAAAGAGTGCCATCCACATCGGCGTCGTTGTAGAAACCCGCAACAGCGAGACCAAGTTCTGGCGAGACATAAGGGCGGGGATAGACAGCGCTGCCCAGGAACTTCAGGGCGGCGGCCTCGAGGTCAGCTGGCACAATGTAAACAAAGACCCGCGGCAGCAGACCACCGTCCTCGGAAGACTGCTCGAACAGAAGAAGATCAAGGGGATCGCGCTCGCAGTGACCGATCCCAACGCGATCAAGGAGGTGATCAATCGTGCGGTGGATCAGAACATCGCCGTGATGACCTTCACGATGGACGCGCCGCTCAGCAAGAGGATGTGGTTCATCGGCCAGGATTTCACCCTCGCCGGGAGGGTCGCCGGCGAGCTCATGGGCCAGTTTGTTGGAGGACGCGGCCAGGTTGCGATCGTTACGGGATTTCACTCGACCCCAGGACAGCGTCAGCGCCTGTCTGGCTTCAGCGAGGAAGTGAGGGCCTACTATCCTGAAATTGAAATCGTTGGAATCTGGGAGAACCACAACCGGCCGGAGAAGGCCTATACGATCACCAGCGAGATCCTCCATGTTCGCCCGGATCTCAAGGGTATCTACATCACGGCGGCCGGCGCATTCGGAGCGGCGCGGGCGATCAAGCAAATGAAACGTGAGAACGAGGTCAAGCTGATCTGCTTCGACATCGTCGACGAGACCGTGGATTACATCAAGCAGGGAGTCATCCAGGCGAGCATTGGACAGAACCCTTTCTTTCAGGGTCAAACGGTCGTAGAGACTCTCTATGACTATCTCGTAAACCGGCGCTTGCCGAAGCAGCAATGCATGTTCATGAGCAACGATGTCATCTGCCGGGCGAATATCGACCACTACCTGCCGAAGTATTTCAAGGTACCCTGAGGCCGTGCGCAATTGAGCCGGACAGATTCCGAGCGTCCGGGAACCGTCGCGGCAAACCCTGAGCGCCAGCGGGGGTTATGTTCCATCTGAGGTTCCGTCGGCTGTCGCGGGCTGCCCAGGATCGGGGTTCGTGTGAACGCCCGAACTCGCCGCAGTTCTGCTGGGCCAACATGGATGAGCAAGCTCTGGGGCGGCGCCGCGTCGGTCACCACGGCGCGTCGAGGACCGTCCGGACCCGCGCCAGCAAAGTTGCCCCCGTATACGGCTTCGGGAGAAAGTGCATCCCG
>DATJOX010000060.1:0-10235 GCA_035506675.1 Methanomassiliicoccales archaeon | reverse complement strand
TGTCTCAGGCAGCCCATGACGCTCTGGCCAAGGCTCCCCAATCCCTCGACGAGGCCGATCGTCGTCACCGTCTTGCCCTCGCCCGCAGGGGTCGGGGTGATGGCGGTGGTCACGATGAGCTTCCCCGTGGGCCGGTCATCGAACCGGCGCAGCACGCGGAGCTGCACCTTCGCCATGTACGTCCCGCACATCTGGATGTCGCCATTGGCGAGGCCGATCTTCGCCGCCACCTTCTCGATTGGCAAGCACTGGGCCTCCTGGGCGATCTCGATGTTGGTCTTCATCTGCCTACCTTCGAAGCGGCTTATTGAGAGATGGGTATAAAATTGCTCAGGTGCGAGGGGACAGCAAACGATATACCCCTCCGGCGTTACTACACGCGGAGAACATGGCCGCGCAGCTGATTGATGGCACGGGCATAGCCGCGCAGATCCGAGAGGAGCTCAAGCCAAGGATCGCCGCGCTGACGGCGCAGGGACAGAAGCCGGGTTTGGCGGTGATCCTCGTAGGCAACAACCCTTCGTCCGAGGCGTACGTGCGTATGAAGGGCAAGGCCACGCAAGAGCTCGGGATGCACTCGCGCCAGGTGAATTTGCCGGCGAACATTATCGAGGCGGAGCTCCTCAGCAACATCCAGATGCTCGATGAGGACCCCACCATCCACGGCATTCTAGTGCAGACCCCGCTACCAGATCACATCGACGCGAACCGCGTCATCATGCATATCGACCCCGTCAAGGACGCTGATGGGTTCCACCCGGTCAACGTCGGCAAGATGCTCATTGGCATGCCAGCACTGCTGCCTTGCACCCCGCACGGGATCCAGGAGCTGCTCGTTCGATCCGGAAACCCTCCGGACGGAAAGCACGTCGTGGTGGTGGGCAGGAGCAACATCGTAGGAAAGCCAGTGGCCGCGATCCTCATGCAGAAGGCGAAAGGCGCGAACGCCACGGTCACAGTCTGCCACTCTGGCACTCCTGATCTCGCGGAGCACACCAGGCGCGCGGACATTCTGATCGCGGCGATGGGCAGGGCCTCGTTCATCAAGGCGGACATGGTGCGCGATGGCGTGGTCGTCATAGACGTCGGCTCGAACCGCATCGAGGATCACAGCAGGAAGAGCGGATACCGCTTCGTCGGCGACGTGGACTTCGAGCCGGTCGCGAAGAAGGCGAAGGCGATCACCCCCGTTCCCGGAGGCGTGGGGCCGATGACAATCGCCATGCTCATGAGCAACACCGTGCTGGCCGCCGAAATGTCGCTCGAGGATAGGCGCTGATACCGTGTCACATGCTTGCACGATAGCTTCTTTTAGCGCCTCTGAGTTGCATCGCCTGGGCTACTAACAGACATGCCGCGCAAACGGAGGAGATCTGCGTGGTCGCGATACAAGTCGACAACCTAACGAAGAAGTACGGCGAGTTGCTCGCTCTGAAGGGCGTCAGTTTCAGCGTGAAGGAAGGCGAGGTCTTCGGGCTGATCGGTCCCAATGGGGCCGGGAAGACCACCACCCTGCGCATTTTGGCGACGCTGCTCGAGGTGAGCGGCGGCAAGGTCACCGTCTTCGGGCACGATCTGGTGAAGGAGGCGGGGGCGGTGAGGGAGATGATCTCCTACCTGCCCGAAGATGCCGGCGCGTACAAAGCGATGACCGGCAGAGAGTATCTGACTTTCATTTCCGGGTTCTTCGGCGACGGCGTCCACCGCAAGGACATGGTCGCCAAGGGCATCGAGATCGCTAACTTGGATGAGAGGATCAACGACAAAGTGGACACGTATAGCAAGGGAATGACGCGCCGCCTTCTGGTGGCGCGCGCCCTCATGATCAACCCCAAACTTGCGATTCTGGACGAGCTAACCTCCGGCCTCGACGTGATCAACTCTCAGGAGATCAGGAAGATGGTGAAGAGGACGGCCGCGGAGGGCATGACGATACTGCTCTCCTCGCACAACATGCTCGAGGTCGAGCTCATGTGCGACCGCATCGCGTTGGTTGATCACGGCATCGTGGTGGCGCAGGGCACGCCCGCGGAGCTCAAGGCCCAGTACGCAGCCAACAACATCGAGGAAGTGTTCGTGAAGGTGGTGAACGAATGAGCAGCCTCGGCAACATCATCAGGAAGGAGGTCAAGGAGCTGCTGACCCCGAGCGCGCTTATCCCGATCATCATCATGGCCTTGGTCTTCGGCTCGATTGGCAGCATGGTCGGAGGGAGCACGCAGAAGCTCTCGGAGAAGCCGACCATCGGCGTCATCGACCTCGACCACTCCCCGCTATCGCAGTTCGTCTACACTCAGTACGATCACGCTTCGAAGATAGTCTACAATCAGAGCGACGTCCAGGCGGGCATCGATGCGGTCCGGGCCGGGCAAGGTGTGGCGCTGATCGTGATCAACCCCGGATTCGAGAGCAACATCAGCTCGAACCATACCGGTTCAGCCAGAATCGTCTGGGTGCTCGAAGGCGCGAGCATCATCGACTCTATTAGCGTGGCGCCGGTGTCCTCTATCAACGCGATCGTGCTGAACAACCTCTCGCGCTACATCATCGACCACCACGTCACGGACAACTCGTCAGTCGTGCTGCAGCCAGTGAGCATTTCAGAGGACACGGTGTTCAAGGGGCGCATGATGGCAGGCGTGAACCCAGGCACGATCCAGTCGGTCGTGCAGCAGCAGGGGATCATAGTGCCAGTCATCGTGCTCATGGTCATCATCATGGCCGGGAGCATGGTCGTTTCCTCGATGGGCATGGAGAAGGAGAACAAGACGCTGGAGACGCTGCTCACCCTGCCAGTCAAACGCACGTCGATCGTCCTCGGGAAGCTGGTCGGAGCGGCGATCGTCGGGCTGATCGTGGCGGTCATCTACATGTTCGGGTTCAGCTACTACATGTCCTCGCTCACGGTGAGCGCGCCCATCGACCTGGCGAAGTACGGCATGACCTTGAACATGTTCGATTACCTGCTCGTAGGTGTCTCGCTGTTCCTGGCGCTGGTGTGCGGGCTTGCGCTCTGCATGATCTTGGGCATCTTCACCAAGAACTACAAGGCGGCGCAGTCGATGACCCTGCCCGTCACGCTGCTCGCCATGGTACCGATGTTCATCACAATGTTCGCGGACTTCAACACCCTGCCGACCGCGATCCAGGCGCTGGTCTTCGGCATACCATTCTCGCATCCGATGATGGCGATGAAGGAGCTGATGTTCGGGAACACTGGCATGGTGCTAGCTGGCATCGCCTACGAAGCGATCTTCGCGGCGGTCGCGATGTTCATCGCGGTCACCCTGTTCAAGAAGGACATCCTGCTGACCGGAAGAGCCAAGTCGGCGAAGAAGGGCAAGGTCTCGCTGCTGAACTACAGCTTGCTGAAGAAGAGGTGAAGGCTTCCGGGGCGCCTTGCGCGAACGAGGAGGCTGGTACGCGGCCCTTCGCGCAAGACATTTAAACGCCTTATGTATTCACTTTCCCCGAATGTTGCGCGAGTGCCAAGACCACGGGTATTTCCGTGGCGAAACCTGCCCGATCTGTGGCGAACCCGGCCGCTTCCTCATGAACGATCAAGAGCTGGAGCAGATCGGAAGGACGATGGCGGGCGCGCTAAGGCACTTCCCGGAGCGATTCGACCTGAAGATGGACCAGCAGGGCTTCGTCTCCATGCGCGATTTCATCAACGCCCTCAAGAACCAGAGGGAGCGGTGGCACTGGGTGCGGCCGCATCACATCATCGCGATCATCGAAACGGACCCGAAGGGGCGCTACCAGGTCAGCAATGACATGATCCGTGCGACCTATGGCCATTCGATACCGCTCGACCTCAACCTGCCAACGGACCACATCCCAGACACGCTCTACTATCCTACGACGGTCGAGGAAGCGGACATCGTTCTCGAGACCGGCCTCAAGCCCTCCGACCGCAAGATGGTGCATCTGTCGAAGACCTACCAGGACGCCATGAACGCCGGCCAGGTGCGCACCCCGAACCCGGTCATCCTGGAGATCGATACTAGGAAGGCGATCGCGGACGGCATCGTCATCGGGAGAGCTGGACGTACGGTGTTCCTGACGACCGAAGTGCCTTCGCAATACCTGAAGCGCGCCGCGACCCCCGAGGAACAGACGGAAGAGATCGTGCCGGAGCAGTAGCTTCTTTCGGCACTCTCACCAAAAGCTTGATTCGGCGGCACGAACGAGTCGAGAAGGATGTTCGTACGCGCGGATCGCCTTCTGAACGAGAAACCGGATTGGTTCTCGAAGCACGTCCTCGGCTATCACTGGGAGGGGTTCGTGCCACACCTCGAACTGTACGACATCGAGAAGCGAGAGCTCGCTGAGTTGGATTTGCGTCGATTGAACATCGTCGTCTCTGATGTCGCTGTCTGCGTCGGCAAGTACGACGAGGGCAGCTACCGCCCGTGCCCTGGTCACGTTCGTCTGCAAGGTGGGTTCGCGCAGTGTCCGAGCTGCGCGGAGACCTGGATACCAGTGCAGGAGTGCCTCTTCGAACCGAGATGCAACGGCGAAGAGTGTGACTGCCATTTCTGCGCCAAAGAGCATCTGGTCTACGTCGCGTTCCACGGTCGGAAGACCAAGATCGGGATGACCGGCGGAACACGTCTCATCGAACGTGGCATCGAGCAGGGCGCCGACGCGATCGCTCCCCTCATGAAGGTCAGAGGAAGGAAGGCAGCGAGGGAGCTGGAGAAGGAGATTGCGCGGACGATCGGGGCAACGCAACGGATTACCGCATCGGACTTCCTCGGCGCCCTCGAGACTGGGGCGTCCGATTCTCATCTGAAGGATGAGTATGATGCGATCCTGCAGCGACTGTCACCCGATCACGAACTCCTGGATGCTCCGCTAAACGTTCTCGATGAATATCCCATGAATGCCATCGATCGACCCCCTCAGCCCGCGGAACTGTGTTCAGCCCATCTAGGCAAGACAATCGGAATCAAGGGGCGTTTCCTGATTTACGAGAGCGTGGTCGAGAACGAGCTCAGGCTCCTTGACCTGGCCAGCCTTCCCTCCCTGCTTATCGAAGCAGTGGAAGGGGTTATCTATCCTCAACCGTATGGCTAACTCCCCCATCTGGAGCGCGACGGCATGACCACCAAACTTTGTCCGGAAGAGGTCACGAAGAAGTACGGCAGGCTGTTCTGCAAAGGAGTCTACACTCTCGTTGATGAGCGAAACGGCGTCGCTCGCATCATCGAGGAGTGCAGCGCGAAGGGGCCGGTCGAGTGGGACGCGGCCAACCGGAAGCGCGCCAGCGGGGCGATCACGGACATCAAAGTGGAAGGCACCACGCTCATCATGGACACGATCATCGGGGAACGCGAGGTGAACTTCGGACCCGCTTCAAAAGATGTCGGTGGCCAGGGGCTGAAGTCGCTGCTGGTAGAAGGGGACGTAGTCAAGACCACCTGGGTCGGAATCGCGGGGGCGAGCGTGGGCGTCGGAGCGTGCCTGCCACAAGGACCCGGAACGATCCTCGCCGAGTATCCAGAGGAGACTCAGGTCGGTGGAGCGCGCAGGATCGAGGTCACGATCACCACCCCAAAGATGATCCGCGTCATCTTCGCCGCCGACGACACGGACACCAGGGAGAAAGGTGCGTCCTGGGTGCTGATGCTCAAGTGCGCTCGCGAATGCAAGATAGGGCACTTCCTCGAGCACAAGATCGTCCAGCTTAACCCGAAAGCCCCCGACAAGACGACTCAGTGCGTGGCGGTCGGGATCTCATTCGCGGTCGAGGAGAAGGACTACGAGGCGCTGAGGACCTTCGTCATAGACTTCGTTCGCCAGAACACCTTCTCGCAGCACACGTCGCTCGCGATATTCAAAGGACTCAGGGTGCCGAAGGTGCTCGAAGACTACGGCCTGGCCGCGAAGGCCCGCGTGCTTACCGTGGAAGACGCATCCAAAGCTGCGAAGGCAGGCGGAGCGGAGATCGTCGAGATCACCGGGAAGAGAGGAGCGATCGGCGCGGTCGCGGGACTAGGGTGCTTCGACATGGGGATCAGGGCGGCGATGCTTCCCGAAGATTGGGAGTGATAGGGCGTCCAATCCAGACCGCTCGGAAACTGTGCGACGTTCGCTCGATTTCCGCAGGAAACTACATATTAGGGGGCGCTTATGGAAGCGGACCGTACGGGGGAGTACCCGATCAAGAACGAGATCACCCGGGTCATCGCAAGCACCGCCTACCAGACCTATGAGAAGGCGCTCCTGAAGGAGATCAAGGAAGGCAGCACTCCTAATCACGTCGCGATCATCATGGATGGCAACCGCCGGTTCGCACGCGAGATCGGCCTGAGCACGAGCGAAGGGCACATCAAGGGCAAGGATAAGCTGGAGGAGGTCATGGAGTGGTGCCTCGAGCTCGACATCCACATCCTCACCGTTTATGCATTCTCGACCGAGAACCTGATGCGCGACCACGAAGAGGTCGACTACCTCATGGACATGTTTGAGAAGAGCTTCTACAAGCTTGCGGATGACGAACGCATCCACAAGCACGGCATCCACGTCAGCGTGATCGGCCAGAAGGAACTGCTCCCGGAGAAGGTGCAGAAGGCGATCGCGCACGCCGAGGCGCGCTCGGCCGGCTACTCGAACTACTTCTACAACATCGCCCTCGCCTACGGCTCCAGACAGGAGATCATCCAGGCCATCAAGGCGATCGCCGAGAAGGTGAAGGACGGGGAGATCGACGTGCAGCAGATCGACGAGAATGTGGTCTCGAAGTACCTCTACACCGCGCCCTTCCCAGACCCGGACCTCGTGCTCAGAACGAGCGGAGAGGAGCGGGTCTCGAACTTCCTGCTCTGGCAGCTCGCTTACTCGGAGCTGTACTTCACTGACGTCTACTGGCCGGGCTTCAGGAAGGTGGACTTCTTGCGTGCGATCCGCTCCTACCAGCTGAGGCAACGCCGGTTCGGTAAGTGAGCTCGCAGAAATCGAAGCTTAAAATACTGTCAAACGTTCTCGCGATTCGAAACAGAGGCGACGAATGTCCGAACAGGACCTCATCCTCCTGCACGCACCGAGCGTTTACGACTTCAGAAAGGAGTTCCTGTTCTACGGTCCAGTCAGCGATTTGGTCCCCTCGTCGCCGGTCTTCGAGATGTACCCCTTCGGGTTCATGACCATCGCGGCGCACCTGCATTCGCTCGGCTACAAGGTACGCATCGTCAACCTCGCGAGCATGATGCTCAATGATTCCGACCTGGACGTACCAGAGCTGATCGGCAAGCTTCGCTCCAAGGTGTTCGGGATCGATTTGCACTGGCTCCCGCACGCGCACGGCGCGCTCGAGATCGCGAAGATAGTCAAGCAGAAGCATCCGGAGAGCAAGGTGGTGATGGGCGGGTACTCCTCGACCTACTTCCACGAGGAGCTCATTCACTATCCGCAGGTCGACCTGGTGATGCGTGGCGACTCGACCGAGGTGCCGATGGCGGAAATGATGAGGGCGCTTGAAAAGGGGTCCTCCCTCGCCAAGGTGCAGAACCTGTCATGGAAGGAGGCGAAGAAGGTCGCGCACAACCCGATGACATTCGTCCCCGAGGACTTGGACTACCTCGAGGTCGACTATGGCTGGATCATCAGGTCGGTGATCCGCCACCGCGACCTCGAAGGGCACAAGCCCTTCCGCGACTGGGACCGGTATCCGCTGACTGTCGCCTTCACGGTCCGCGGCTGCTACCAGAAGTGCCTGGTGTGCGGCGGAGCCTGCGGTGCGATGCGCGGATTCCTCGGCCGGAGGAGGGCGGCATTCCGCAGTCCAGAGAAGGTAGCGCGAGACATCTACGACATCCAGACATATCTAAAGGCGCCCACTTTCGTCGTCGGCGACGTCCGCAAGGGCGGCCGTTCGTACATGAAGCGCTTCTTTTCAGAAGTCAAGCGGCTGGGCGTCGACAACCATCTGATCCTCGAGCTCTTCACTCCCGCGGACGAAGCGTTCTTCAAGCTGGTCGAGTCGTCTGTTAGCGAGTACTCGATCGAGTTCTCGCCCGATTCCCACTCGGATCAGGTGAGAGAGGCGCTCGGGCGATCGTTCGCGACCGAGCCGATGGAGAAGAGCATCGCGCACGCGCTGGACCACAGCTGCAAGCGGTTCGACATGTTCTTCATGATCGGATTGCCGGAGCAGACAAGGCAGAGCGCCATCGATTCCGCTGCGTACTCAGGCAAGTTGTACTCGATGGTGAAGGACGACCCTCGGCTCTTCGTGTTCGAATCACCCCTGGCGCCGTTCATCGATCCGGGGAGCGAGGCGTTCGAGAACCCGGAGGCGACCGGATATCGCAGCTTCGCGCGCACGCTCGAGGACCATCGTCAAAGGCTGCTCTCGCCCTCCTGGAAATACGTGCTGTCGTACGAGACGAAGTGGATGTCTCGCGACGAGATCGTCGAGACGACCTACGACGCGGCGGACAGGCTCAACGAGGAACGGCACAAGCACTTCTACATCGATTCCGACGAGCTCGACGTGCGTCTGGAACGGACGGACATGGCCCGGAACCTCATGCACTGGGTGGACAAGATCATGGTAGTCGACGACTTGGCGGAACGCGAGCGCCAGATGTCGGAGCTGCGCGACCGCTGCCGGGACCTGATGGATTCCACGATCTGCGCCAAGAGAGAGCTCGAGTGGTCGTCCCCCGGCGTGATCAAGAGCCTGCCTCGTGCCGCTATCGGCCTCGTGCGACCCCGCAGAAGGCGATACTAACCTGCCAGAGGAAAATCACTTCTCGTTCTTCGCTTCTTCTTCCATGAGGAAGCGCTTGATCTCCTCGACGCTCGGCACTCGCCCCTCCGCCTTGAGCACGCCATCAATGAACAGCGCGGGCTGACGGTCGACGCCTCGCTTGCGCATCTCCTCCGTGTCCTGAACCTTGACCACGTCCGCGTCCGAGCCGGACTCCTCCACCGCCGCGGTCGCAGCGACCTCCATCAATCGGCACTTCTGACAGCCGAGCGCGAACACCTCGACTTTCTTCGGCATCTTCGCTGAGTTGGTGTCCTCTGCATATCAACTCTTCGAGGGTTTTTGCGTTCGGCCGATGGGAAAGCCAAGCCTACGCCTTTTCGCCGAGCAGCACGCTCTTCCTCGTTCCTGCCTCGACCGCCTCGATGAATGCTCCGCGAACGCCAGCCTTCTCGAGCACGCGAATGCCTTCGATTGTTGTGCCTGCCGGGGATGCGACCATGTCTTTCGCCTCTCCTGGATGCGCCTTCGTTTCCAATATGGTCTTCGCCGCACCGAACACCGTCTGCGCCGCGAGCTTGGTTGCCACGTCCCTCGGCAGTCCGGAGAGGACGCCACCGTCAGCGAGCGCCTCGATGACCATGTAGACGTATGCCGGCCCGCTGCCGCTAAGCCCGGTTACAGCGTCGAGAAGTTTCTCCTCGAGCGGGAAAGCTACTCCGACAGACTGAAGGATTTTGAGTACTGTGTCACGGTCTTCCGGTCGAGCACTCTTGCCGAGTGCGAATCCTGACGCGGACGCACCGACCATGCACGGCTGGTTGGGCATGACTCTGATCACCCGCACCCCGAAGTTCAGGCGGGATTCGATGTACCCGAGTCTGATCCCTGCCGCGATCGAGATCACCAGGTGGTCCGCCGTCAGATAGGGCTTTAGCTCCTCGAGCACCACAGCCATATTCTGGGGCTTGACCGCCAGCAGAACGATGTTGGAGGAGCGGACGACCTCGACGTTGTCCGCCGTGACCTTGACGCCAACAGTCTTGGCAACGATGTCGCGTCGCTCCTTGACCACGTCCGCTGCGATGACGTCCTCCCTCGTGGCGACGCCCGCAGAAATGATTCCCTTCATGATGGCCTCGGCCATGTTGCCCGCGCCGATGAACCCGATCTTCATTGTCTGTACCCCCATTCCAGATGGGACGGAAAGCAGCTATTGACAAGTCGATACTTAAATGGTTTGAGTTGCGGGAATAGGGCGACGGCGCGTGCAGGTGCTCATTCTCGTTCGAGCTCGGAGTTCAGAAGCACAAGCGCTCGAACTGACGGAAAACTGCTGCATCGACAACTGACTTAGAGGCGTTAAATAAGGGGCTCGGAAACGGGGCGTTCCGAGGGTATCCAGTGAGTCAATTCGAACCTTTAAATATGGGTACTATATTGCCCTTACAATGCTCCCAGACAGCTACTATCCGATAGCCGTCTTTGCGCTGATAGCCATCCTGTTTCCGGCTCT
>DATJOX010000059.1:0-221397 GCA_035506675.1 Methanomassiliicoccales archaeon | reverse complement strand
TATGAAATCTCGCTTCTCACCAGGTATGAAATAGAGGCGGTCTCCGAAGAGCTCTGCGTGTTCTTTCACTGCCGGTTCGTCAACAGAGAACATGTTGGTACCCTTTACGGTGTAAACCGCTAATCCCAGATCGTTGACGATCCTCGAGGAATAGTCGCTGACAAGGTCCATTATCAAAGCTCCCTTGGGAGAAAAGCACATATGACCGACGTCACTCATCGGCTCCCATTGTATCCCGAACTTGCGGCATAGCCTCAGGTATTTCGGCTCTCCCGCCAAGGTCTGCTCCTCCTTTAGCGCCTCTTTCTTGAGCATGATTTGGAAGCATTCCGAGCCTTCGATGAATTCCTCAGCAGGGATTTCTTCTCCGTTTGGAGTCAGAACAAGGAATCTCTCATTTCCCATTCTTGCCTTAGGCTCTTCTTTACCAGTGATTTCCCTTGATAATTCTGAGAGGGGGTGGCCCTTGCAACTGATTCGGAATGCCTTGTACCAGCCAAAAGGAGCTCTCAGGGTTTCGACGCCCTTCTCTTTGAGTTCCGCTTCCAGAGCCCTGAGCATCTCCTTACCCGTCTCAGGGTCTGACAATTCTGAACTTAGATGTGCATATGGATAAAGCATGATCCGATGGGCGCCGATCTTCTCCATGGTATCGATCATATCGGCAGCAGCTTCGATTACGACCTGAGCTACTTTGCCTTCGTCCCCTTTCTCTACGGTGATAAACGCGACCAGGACTTCGTCAAGACGACCCTTCCTCCGTTCATCGGTGATCTCCTCTGCCACTGGTGTAGGACTCTTTACCTCGAATTCCATGAAATCAGCGTGAATGTAGAGCGTCTTCATCGAAATCGAAAGTAATGGATGTCAGCTATTTAAGCAAACGCGAATGGCGTCGGTCATCATAGGCTTCATGACGACGCTGCCGTTTTCTTACTGTGACAATCTGTTCCCGCATTAAGGTCTTAGATAATTATCTAGATGCCCTGATTATTTAATCACTGTGACCTGCGAACTTTTCTATTCAAGCTCTGTGTTCAAAGTCCAGCTCACAGACTTGGCATCATTCGGTAAGTCTATGACGGGCCTGTATGTCCGTGTGTCTCCTGGCGCGAGGGAAACCAACGTCTTGTTCTCATAGGTCATAATGCCTGAATTGGTCTCAAAGCTAATCGAGCAGACGAGCGTTTTCGATTCGTTCAGTGTACCAAAATTCTTGATTGTAATTATGAATGTAACGTTCACGTTGTCTTTCCCGCTTTCATTTCTTCCCGCTGCATAATCTCTCGATATGATCTGCATTGGTGGTTGTTCTGGTTGAGAGAATAGCTCAGAAAGAGCATTGGGATATTCTATGATGATTACGGCGGCTGCTGCAAGCAGAACAACGAATGCAGCACCAGAAGCAATTCTTATCTTCTCCTTCGACAAGGGCATTCTTTATCGAAGTGGCTAAAGTAAACTACAATATATAAACGCGCTGAGAATAGCGATTATTCTCTATCAATTGATTATAGACGAAATATATATTTTAAGAGTAATTAATTCAATTACTAACCGAGAATCTGAACTTGTGCGATTCCACTTATGGGAATATCAATCCTACCACTGCAGTTATGACCGTCACGAGCGCGGCACCAGCTATCATGTACAAGGCCAGCCTAACATCTTGCTTCATCTTTCTTTCACCTCACCTTGATCCATCATTGATCGCATGAATGAATCAGTTGATTCCTGAACAGGGTTACCGATGTACGAGTATAATTCGTTTTCTTATCGCGATTCTCATTCCATGGATTGACTGGGAATCATTAGAAATCGTGAAGAAATAATAGCGTTATGTTGGGAAATGACGCATCTTGAACCGACTTCACGATGAAAACCCTCTCGGAATTGGTTTCTTTACACGAAAGAGCGTCTGATAGGAAAAGCAGAAGAATCGAAAAATGACGATTCATGAAATACCAAGTCAAGGAAACACACAGATCCTACAAATGACCAATTGTTTATATCGGGTAAGCTTGTTCGCAGGGAGGTATCACATGACCCTCAAGAAGCTCAAGAAGGAGTTGGCGGCGGTCTCCAACGTCGTGTTCATCGTGCTCATCGCCATCCTTATGGTGAGCGCCAGCAGCGTCGTGATCCTGCTAGTCCAGGGAGGCAAGGCCCAGACCAGTGCCGGCGCAGGCGTGAAACTTGGGGATGTGATCAAGGTCGACTACATCGGGGCCCTAGCGGACGGCCGAGTCTTCGACACCTCGATGTACTCCGTCGCGACTGACAACGCCCGGTATCCGAAGGCGTTGTCGTTCTCACTTCGAAGTCAATCGAACTACACCCCACTGCAGTTCACCGTCGGCCAAGGCACCCTAATCCGGGGCTTCGAGCAGGGCGTAATAGGCATGACGGTCGGACAGACCAGAGTGGTGACGATTCCGCCCGCGTTGGGCTATGGGGTCCTCAACACCAGCAGGTTGAACTACGTGTCCCTGACCGAGGGTGCGCCGGTCTTCTACACGGTCAACAGCAGCACGTTCCAGTCATTCTTCAACGTTCTGCCGGTCGTCGGCCTGACCGTCAAGGACACGGTTTACGGCTGGAATGCGCAGGTGCTCGAGGTCAATAAGGACGCGGACAGGGTGTTCATCATGAACGCGCCCACGGTCGGCCAGATCTTGCCGGTCTACGGCGACCCAACGGCGGCGAAGCCTTCCGGTTGGTACGTCCAGGTCATATCGATCGATTCGACCGCAAACGGGGGGCTGGGTCTTATCAAGGTCCGGAACCTCCTGACCCCCGCGGACGCGGGCAAGGTGCAGGGATTCACTCCGACCGGATCGCAGTTCATCGTCGACCAGGTTGATGCCGATCCTCTGAACGGGCAGTTCCGCATGAACTTCAACGGCGAGCTCGTGGGAGTGACGCTGTACTTCACGATCACGATAGTCTCGATCGGATGATGCTAGTTCGCGGGACCAGGACCCTTGGGGTCGACGTCGCAGCGGTCTGGAGCCCTCTTCCTGCGAGCGAACGACAGAATGAATGAGGCGGCGATGACGATAACGATCAAGATCAGCGTCACCGTGGACGCCAACCCGCTGGACAAGTAGACGTAGAACAGGTTGCTGAGCGCGAGGATTGCCCCGTACTTGGCGACACCTCCGACGAACGTATAAAGGATGCACCGGCGGAAATCCCACTTCATGATCGCCGCGAAAGCCCCGATGAACGGGACCATCGGCGCGATCCGGTTGAAGAGGATCACCTTCTCGTCCTTCACCACGAGGAACTTGCAGTACCGGGAGACGGCGTTTTGAACCACCTTAGGCACGCGCACATAGCGAACAACGAAGTAGAGGGTGCAGAACCCAGAGAACTCCGCGATCGCGATCGTCACCAGGATGAGCACCGCGAAGCTCGTGGTGGGCGTCACCATGAAGACGATGACGGTGAAAAGCTCCGGAAGAGTCGGGAAAATGATCGCGTCGATGTAGAACAGGGCAAAGATCGTCAGGAGCAGCCCTGCCTCGCCGAGGGGAGTCAAGGTGCTGGTAATCGATTGTCCGAGGTCGAACATCGGTGCCGAAGCCAGAACGCTGCGCGTTATTATTAGTTTTTATCTGGTGCTTCGTATCCGCGCACCAATCATTTATGCGCCCAATGCCATGCACGCCCGTCCGGTGGTCAGACTGAAGATCTGCATGCTAGACCCCCTGTTCTATCCGTATTTTGGGGGGACCGAGAAGGTCGTCCTCGAGGTGGGGAGCCGCTTGGTCAAGAACCATGGCCACGAGGTGCAGGTCCTGACCTCAATGATCCCTCAGGCCAAGGGGGTGGCGCGCGAGAGCATTCAAGGCCTGGACGTCATTCGAACGCCCTCGTTCTACATGGAGAAGATGCCCTCGTTCATCCCGCCCCCCTTCACCATCTCGCCGCTGCTTGATCGGGACTTGAGGTCGAAGTGCGCCGAGGCCGACCTGTTCCACGTGCACAACCGCTTCTGGTACTCCCCACTGACGTACCTCCGCATCAGGCGCCGGCAAGGCAAGAGGCTCATGCTCACGATTCACAACTCTCGACCGCGCGGCATCTCACCGAGGGTGGACCGCTGGGGCGGCCTCTACGACGAAATGCTCGGTCGCTATATCTTCGCCGCCTGCGACCGCATCAACTGCGTGAGCGCGGCCACGTTGAGCGACACGATCCCTGTCAAGGAGCGGAACAAGGCGACGGTCGTCTATAATGGGGTCGACACGAAGCGCTTCCGGCCCGGGCTGGACGTCACTGAACTGAGGCGGAAGTTGGGGGTCGGGCCTGGCCCAGTGGTACTCTCCAACGGCAGGCTCGTAGAGCAGAAGGGGTTCCCGTTCCTGATCGATGCGATGGCGAAGGTGAGGGAGCAATTCAGGGACGCGCACTTGGTGATCATCGGCAGGGGACCGCTGAAGGACGAGCTGCTGAAGCAATCTGCCTCTCTAGGCATAACCGAGTCCGTTCATTTCGTGACCGGGATACCCGAGGAGCAGATCCCTCTCTACTACGACCTAGCGGACGTGTTCGCGCTCGCGTCCTTCTACGAGCCCAGTGCGGTCGTGCTGTACGAGGCGCTTGGATGTGGCAAGGCTATCGTGGCGACGAGCGTCGGCGGCAATCCGGAGATCGTGTCGCAAGAGTGCGGGTTCATCGTGCCCCCGCGCGATTCGCACGCCCTGGCTGAGAAGGTGATGTTGCTGCTGAGCGACGACAACCTCCGCAAGGCATGCGAGAGAGCATCGAGGGAAAGAGCGACGCGTTTGTTCGATTGGGACGTCATCGCGAGAGCCTGGGACGAGTCCTATCGGGCCGTGCTGTGATCACTCGAGCCCGACGCGTTTGCGCTTGGAATGGATCGATGCCTGATAGACTTCGACCAACCGGCCAGTCGCCTCATGGATGGTGTATTGCTCCGCCCGTTCGCGCGCCCTGACCTTCAGTGCTTCGCTGGCGTTGAGAGCTTTCTTCGTTGACTCTAGCCAGCCGCTCGTGCTTTCTTTGAATAGGTAGCCGTTCTCCCCGTCGGTGATTATCTCGGCAACTGCACGGTAATCGATCCCGCTCACTGGCTTGCCAGTGGCCATCGCTTCTAGCACCACCAGCCCCTGGGTCTCGAACTTCGAAGCGATGGTGAACGCGTCGCAGGCCGCGTAGTAGGAAGGAAGCTCGTCATCTGGAACGAAGCCTGTGAATACGACGCTTCTGCCGAGGCCAAGGTCTTCCGCCATCTCTTTGTAGTACTCTCGGGCGGGGCCTTCCCCGACCACCATGAGAGCGACGTCGTCCTCTTGCTTCCTCAGCTCTTCGAACCCCTTCAGGACGAGCTCCATGTTCTTCTCGCGAGCGATCCTCCCCAGGTTCATGACCACCCTCTTGTCCTCCAGTCCATATTTGGCACGGATCGCCGAACCGTCGTTGCGGGGATTGAAGCGCTCGGCATCGACGCCGGTAGGGATGACCTCGATCCGTCTCATCCTGGGGGCGTAGCCGCGAAGCTCGTTGGCGATCGCCTCAGTCGGCGCGATGACCGCCTCGGATCGCTGCAGCAGGCTCCTCAGGTAGATCCAGATCAGGCGCGAGGCCATGTAGTCCGGGAACGGGGTGAAGTTGTAGTATTGGATCGCCTCGGTGACCATGGTGTGGAAGGAGGTGACGACCGGCTTCTTCAGCGAGCGGCCCGCGAACATCGAGCGGAGCGCCATGAAGAGCAGGCCTTGCGAATGAATGATGTCGATGTCGAGCTTCTTGAGAATCTCGCACTTGTTGGTCGGGAAGATCGGCACGTGATACCCAGGATACCTTCGGAACCCGACCGAGCGCAGATAGCAGACTCCCTCCTCCTTCGCCTCATCCCTGCCTGCGTCCGGCGCGAACACGAACACCTCATGCCCCAGCCGCTGTAGCTCGCTTCTCGTCGTGAGGATGGACGTGACCACCCCGTCCCGGGATGGCAGGTAGGTGTCCGTGAACATCGCGATTCTCAAATTGCACCTCAGCGCATCGCTCTGGACAGCTTCGAGAGCACGTCCCTCGGGTCCTTTCCGAGGAGGCGGATCATCGGCTCCTTCCCCAATCCGCCGCGGTCGAATATCGCGTCTGGGACCCTGCCTGCACTTCTGATCGCTTCCGCCGTCCCCCACTCCATCGTCTTGACGCCCTCTGGCTCGTCGGCGCGATCAAAGCTGGATATCTTCAACTTCGCTTTCTTGAGCGCCCCGATGTTCTCGTCCGAGCATCGGACGTTGATCGCGCTCCTGCACTCGGGGTCGAAGCTCATGGCAGTGAGCACGATCCTGGCGACGTGACGCGAAGCGCCGAACGACAGGCAACCGGTCCGCGCGACCCTCTTGCCCGCGCCCACGATCCGCCCTTCAAGCGCGCAGACGTCCTCGTAGTACCGAGCGTGCGGCAGCGCGTAGGCGAAGTTCGTGCCCACTTCAGGCACCCATTCCCTCGTCAATATCGTTTCTAGCTCCCTCACCGATTCCGCGAGCTCCACCATGACAGAGTACCTGGCTTGCTCGCGGCGCACGCTCGCGAGCGAGTCGCAAACGTCGAGCCCCTTTCCGACTGGATAGTGAGATTCGATTCCCTCCGTGATCCTCGCCTTCCCCTGCACCACCGCTTCCTCGAGCTCGAGGCCGAGCGCGAGGTATGCTGCGATGAAGGCAGACAGGTTGCACCCGCTCCCGTGGACCTTCGCGTCGATCCGCGTCTGCCTTAGCTCGACGAATCGGCCCTCATGATACAGGACATCCGTGGCGTTTCCGCCAGGAAGATGGCCGCCCTTCAGCAGGACTCCCTTCGGGCCGAAGTCCGCAATCACCTTGCACGCCCTCCTCGCCCCTTGAAGGTCCTTGATCGAAAGGTCCGTGAGCTCCTCGGCCTCGGGCACGTTCGGGGTTATGAGCGTCGCGAGGGGAAGAAGTCTAGAGCGAAGGGCTTCGAGCAGGTCTTCGGCGTGCAGAGTGTCCCCGACTCCAGCGACCAGCACGGGATCGACCACTATCGGGGCCTTGACGCTCTCAAGCCTGGAGGAAACAGCGGACGCAATTTCCGCGTTGTACAGCATTCCGGTCTTGATCGCCTTCACATCCGCATCCGCAAGAACCGCGGCGAGCTGGGACTCGACCTGCTCGACCGGCAACGGCAGGATCGCCTTCACCTTCCTGGTGTTCTGGGACGTGACGCAGGTGATCGCCGTCGCGGCGTGCACTCCCACCGCGGCCATTGCCTTGATGTCCGCTTGGATTCCGGCACCGCCGATCGAATCGGAACCGGCGACGCTGAGGGCGACGACCATGCATCCCAAATGCCCTCCCGCTCTTAAATCCAATCGCGCGCCAATGCGCTCAGAATTGGAAACATTTATTAGTGGCAAAATCATCAAAAAAGCCGCATGAAAGCGACCAGCGGTCACTTCGTCCTCAAGGGGAAGAAGGACTATCGCGACATCGCTCCGGTGTTCCCGGAGGTGCTCACGACGTTCCTCGAGGAGACGGACCAGCTGCCCGAGGATCCCGAAGTGCTTTTGATGTTCATCCACCTCAACCAAGTGGAACTTGAGCGCAACGGGAAGCCGGAGGGGTACAACCGCAAGGGGCGCATGCGAATGATTTTTCCGCTCACGAGGAAGGAGTTCTACGTCCGAGGGACGGCGCGCAGCAGCGAGGTCGTCCGCGTGACCGAGCGGATCTCGAGGATTCTCAACAAAAACGGGGTGGACCACGAGGTCGAGTGGAACGCCCTCTCCAGCGTCGAAGAGTGAAGCATTCCGTTCGGCAAGACCGGTTCAACGGAGCAGGGCGCGGTACTTCCTCGCCAGCCTCACCCGCTCGCACTTCACCGACGCGTAGTCCTCCGCCAGGCGTTCCTCGGCGTTCGTCAGCTGCACCGCCACCGCCTTCGAGCTCGTCCCACCGTACGAGCAGCGCTTCTCGACACAGTTCCTGAGAGAGAGCGCTTCGAAAACGTCCGCCTCGATGAGCTTTGAGGACTTCTTGAGGTCCGAGAGCGGCAGTTCTTCGAGCTTCACGCCCTTCTCGATCGCGCACCTCACCACTTTGCCAGTGACCTCGTGAGCGGCGCGGAACGCGACCCCTTTCCTGACGAGGTAGTCGGCGAGCTCGGTCGCGTTGAGATAGCCCGTCTCGCACGCCAGCTTCATACGCTTCGCATCGAACCTCAGCGTCTCGATCATGTCAGCGGCAATGGCGAGCGAGGCCAACGTCTGATCGAGCGCTGCCATCGAGACGCTCTTATCCTCCTGCAGGTCGCGATTGTAGGCCTGTGGGAGGCCCTTCAACAGTGCGAGCATCGAAGCAAGGTCCCCGATTGAGCGCGCCGCGCGACCGCGCATCAGCTCAGCCACGTCCGGATTCTTCTTCTGCGGCATGATCGAGCTGCCGGTGGAATACGCGTCGCTTATCTCCACGAACCCGAACTCAGGGGTCGACCAGATCACCAATTCCTCGCACAGCGATGAAAGATGGATGGAGATCATGGACAAGCAGAACAGCAGTTCCGCCGCAAAGTCCCGGTCGCTCACCGAGTCCATGGAATTCTCGCTCGGCGCGTCGAACCCGAGCGCCTCCGCCACCCACTTGCGGTCGATCGGGTATGTCGTTCCCGCGAGCGCGGCCGAGCCCAATGGGCAGAAGTTCAAGCGGCCATAGCTGCCAAGGAGGCGCTCCGAATCTCTCTGCAAGCGCTGGAAATGGGCCATGAGGTGCTGCGCCAGACTGACGGGCTGCGCGTGCTGCATATGCGTGAAGCCAGGCACGATCGTGCCGGTGTTTTCCTTCGCCTTCTTCAGGAGGGCCTGCTGCAGCCCGCCCACGAGCTCGACCGCGTCCAGGGTCGCGTCGCGCAGGTACATACGGAAATCCGTTGCCACCTGGTCGTTGCGAGAGCGCGCGGTGTGCAGCTTGGCTCCAGCCTCGCCGATCCTCTCGGTGAGAAGGAACTCGATGTTGGTGTGCACGTCCTCGAGCTTGTCGGAGAAGGGCAGTTCCTCGCTCTGCGCCTCCTTCGCGATCCGCACCAGCCCGCGCACTATCTTCTCCACGTCGCCCTTCGGAAGGATGCCTTTCCGTCCGAGCATGCGCGCGTGGGCGATCGAGCCGACGGCGTCGTACCATGCGAGGCGACTGTCGACCGCGAGCGAAGAGGTGTAGGCAAGGGTCCGGTCACTCGCGATTTCCTTGAATCTCCCCGCCCACAGGACCCGTTTGCTCCCCATTCTCAACCTTCTCCTTGTGCGCCGCCGCGACGGTCTTCAACGGCAGTCCCCAGACATAAATGAATCCCTTCGCGGAGGTGTGATCGAACTGATCCCCTTTGGCATACGTCGCGAGGCCGGTGTCGTACATGGAATACGGCGAGGAACGCCCGACGACCGCCGCGGAACCCTTCTGCAGGCGCACCCGCACGGTGCCGGTGACGTACTGCTGAGTCTCGTCGATGAAGGCGTCCAGGGAGTTCTTCAGCGTCGAGAACCACAGCCCATCGTACGCGAGCTCGCCGTACTTCTGGTCGACCTCGGCCTTGAACTTCAGCGTGTCCTTCGGAAGCACGAGCTTTTCGAGATCCTTGTGAGCGGCGATGAGAACGACCGCTGCCGGGCACTCGTAGTTCTCTCTCGACTTGATGCCCACCAGACGGTCCTCGATGTGGTCGATGCGACCGACGCCGTTCTTCCCGGCGACCGCGTTCAGCTTCTCCACTAGCGCGACCCCGTTCATCTTCGTGCCATCGAGGCTTACCGGGACCCCCTTCTCGAAACCGATCTCGACGTAGGTCGGTTCATCGGGCGCCGCCAGCGGGGAGACGGTCCATTCGAATGCATCCTCGGGTGGCTCTTGCCACGCATCCTCAAGGATGCCGCATTCGATGCTCCGACCCCAGAGGTTCTCGTCCGTGGAGTAGGGGCTTTCTTTCTTGACGGTGATCGGAATGTTGTGTTCGCGCGCGTACTCGATTTCGTCCTCGCGCGTCATCACCCACTCGCGCATGGGGGCGATGATCTCGATGTGTGGAGCGAGTGCGCCGATGGAGACGTCGAAGCGCACCTGGTCGTTGCCCTTGGCGGTGCAGCCGTGAGCGATGAAGGAAGCGCCCTCCTTCTTCGCCACTTCGACTAGAAGTTTCGCGATCAAGGGGCGGGCGATCGAGGTGCAGACTGGATACGCGTCCTCATACATCGCGTTGGCCTTCAAAGCGGGGAAGCAATATTTCTCGACGAATTCCTCTTTCGCGTCGATGGCGTAGGCGTTGACGGCGCCGATCTTCTTGGCGCGATCGATGTTAGCCTTCATGTTTCCAGGCTGGCCCACGTCAACTGAAACCGCGACTACATCGACGTTGTACCGCTCCTGCAGCCATTGGATCGCAACGGAGGTGTCCAGGCCGCCGGAGTAAGCGAGCACCACTTTCTTGCGCTCTGATTTGCTGGGTACCATTGGAATCTTCCGTGCTACTTGGAAGTCCTTATTAAGGATTGTTGCCGTTACTCCGACAACTCACCGGGCGCGAGTCTCGCACGCGACAAGAGCCAAGCCAGGTCCGAACCGTCTCTTCGAAAACAGCCACCCGGTCAAATGTCTAGAATGGGTCATCACGATATTAATACGGCCCATAAATCCGCAGGACTCATAACCCGCGGACAGGCAGGGCCATTGATCTGCCGCATCGCGGCGAACGAGGACAAACGAAATGGTGAAGGCGGCGATCGTGGGCGGGTCGGGGTATACGGGCGGGGAGCTCGCTCGGCTGCTCTGCAGGCATCCAACGATTTCTCTGGAGACGGTCACCTCGAGGCAGCATGCGGGCACGAAGATCTCGAGCGTGCACGCGAACCTCGAAGGCTTTCTCGACCTCAAGTTCGAGGAGCGCCTCGTCGATCCGAGCAAGTATGACGTCGTGTTCGTTGCGGCTCCGCACGGCGCATCGATGGGCGTCGTCCCGGAGCTGCTCGCCGCGGGGGCGCGGGTGGTCGATCTGAGCGGGGACTACCGGCTGCGCGATTCCGTGGAATACAAGAAGTGGTATGGACTGGAACATAAGGACGAGGCGAACCTTGGCAAGGCGGCGTACGGGATCACTGAGCTGTTCGGTGAGACGGTCAAGAAGGCCGATCTGGTGGCGAACCCGGGCTGCTATCCGACGTGCGCCGCCCTCGGACTTGCGCCTCTGTTCGCGTCTGGGCTGGCGGAAGGCAAGGCGATCGTTGATGCGAAGAGCGGGACCTCGGGAGCTGGACAGGAGCCTACCAAGGCGACGCACCATCCCACCTGCGGCGCGTCAATCACGCCCTACAAGATCGCGACCCATCGCCACACGCCCGAGATCGAGATGGCTTTGAGCATGGTCGCAGGCTCAAGGGTCCAAACGGTCTTCACGCCCCACCTCATGCCGATCGTGCGCGGAATGCTGTGCACGAGCTACGTCACCCTGAAGGAGAAGAAGAGCAAGCAGGACCTCGAAGAGCTCTATCGGCGGTACTACCAGGATAAGAAGTTCGTTCGCATAGTCCAGGTGCCTTCGATACCCGCAACGGTCGGAAGCAATTTCTGCGAGGTCGGGCTCGAGGTATGCGGCTCGGACACCGTCGTTGTGATGAGCGCGCTCGACAATCTGGTGAAGGGAGGCAGCGGACAGGCGGTGCAGAACGCCAACCTGATGTTCGATCTGCCAGAGGCCTCAGGGCTCGACTTCCCCGGTCTGGGGGTGTGAGAGATGACGGTTCAACACATCGAAGGCGGGATCACGGCACCGAAGGGGTTCAGCGCGGCGGGCGTGAAGTCTGGCATCAAGAAGGACAAGCTCGACCTCGCGATCGTGTACTCCGAGCTGCCGGCGAGGGCGGCGATGGCGTACACACAGAACAAGGCAAGGGCCGCGCCCATCGAGATCATGATGCGTGACCATCCGTCGGAGCTCAGGGCCTTCGTGATCAACTCCGGGAACGCGAACGCGCTCACAGGGTTGAAGGGGATGGCGGACGCGGAGGCGATGAGGGAGGTCGCTGCGCTCGCGCTCAAGCTGAAGCCCATCGAGGTCGGCGTGGCATCCACTGGAGTGATTGGGCGCTTCCTGCCGATGGGCGTGGTGAACGCGGGCATACTGCAGGCCTCGAGAGAGCTGCAGAGAGGCACCGAGGCGGATGTGGTGGTGGCGAAGGCCATCATGACCACGGACACGAAGATGAAGAGTTGCGCGGTGCAGACGACCCTGAAGGACGGTACACTCGTCACGGTCGCGGGCATGGCCAAGGGCAGCGGGATGATCTCGCCTGCGATGAGGACCTTGCACGCGACCACGCTGAGCTTCGTGACCACGGACGCGGTGCTGAAGGCGGATCCGAATCCGCGCTGGCAGCAAGTGATGGACGCCAGCTTCAATGTCATCAATGTAGACGGGGATCAGAGCACGAACGACATCTCTGCCCTCCTCGCGAACGGGGCTGCGGGTGGAGCGCCAGCGGATGACGACCCCGCTTTCTGGGAAGCGGTCACCACGATCGCGAAATCGCTGGCGAAGGCGGTGGCGATCGATGGCGAGGGGGCAACGAAGCTCATCGAGGTCATCGTCACGGGGGCAAAGGACGACAACGAGGCGCGCATCGCCGCGCGTTCCATCGTGGCATCGAACCTGGTCAAGGCGGCCGTGTTCGGGGCGGACCCGAACTTTGGGCGCATCCTCGCGGCGCTCGGCAACTCCGGGGCGGACTTCGACATCTCCAAGGTGCGCCTGGTGCTCGAGAACGGGAAGAGCGTGGTGCTGTTCGAGAACGGCTCGCCCTCGTTCGCGCCTGAGTCCACGGAGGAAGGGGTGGCCCGGGCAGTGCTGCACGAGAAGCGCATCGTCGTTCGTTTGGAGCTCGGTGTCGGCAAAGGGACGGGCGAGGCCTGGGGCTGCGATCTGAGCTACGATTACGTGCGGATCAACGCGTCCTACACCACCTGATGAGGTTCTGATTTGAGACAGGCGAGACAGCTCGGGGGCGGGCACAGGGTGGTAATCAAGATCGGCGGCAGCTCGGTCGACAGTCCCGAGAAGACGAAGGCCTTCGCGGTGGAGGTGGCGGGCCTGGTGGAGAGCGGTTTCGAGCCGCTACTGGTGCATGGTGGCGGGCCGGAGATCACCGAAGAGATGAAGCGCCAGGGACTGCACGCAAGGAAGGTGGCGGGCCTGAGGGTGACGGACGAACGAACATTGAAGATCGCGGTGGAGGTGCTTTCATCCATCAACGGCAGGATCGTGCGGGCGCTCGAGGCCGAAGGGGTGCAGGCGGTCGGGATGATGGGCGCTGAGGCCGGCACGATCAAGTGCAGGAAGATGCCGCCGGCGAGTGCCGTCGGCGAGGACGGAACGGCGGTAGAGGTCGACCTCGGCTTCGTCGGCGAAGTGTCCTCGGTAGAACCTTCCCGATTGAACAAGCTCGTTTCCAACGGAAAGGTCCCCGTACTGTTTCCGATCTGCGCCCTGCCGGGCGGTCATCTGGCGAACGTGAACGCCGACACCTCGGCGGCGCACGTCGCCGCGTCCTTCAAGGCGGAGCAGCTGCTCCTGGTGACGGACGTGCCCGGGCTGATGCGAGAGATCGGAAAGCTGGATTCCGTCATCCACTTGCTCCACGTCTCGGAGATCGATGGGCTGATCCGTGAGGGGATTCTCGGCCAGGGTATGATTCCAAAGGTCGAGGCCTGCCGCTACGCGATCGATCACGGTGTGGAGGTCGCGCACATGATCGAGGCAAAGTCATCGGGCGCGATAGCCGATCAGCTTATGGGGGTCAAGCTCGCTGGTACGAGGGTGGTGCCTGGATAGGGGGTAGAAGGATGATGCTCGAGGAGATCAAGCAACTGTACGCTTCGTACGTGTTCCAGAACTACGCCCGCGAAGAGGTCTGCTTCGAACGCGGGGAGGGCGAGTTCCTGTGGGACATTGGGAACGTTCGTTACGTCGACTTCGTCGCTGGAATCGCGGTCAACGCGCTCGGGCACAACCATCCCGCCATCGTTGAGGCAGCGACCGCTCAGGTCCGGAAGCTCGTCCACGTCTCCAACCTCTACTACATGCAGGAGCAGGCATCGTTGGGCGAAGCGATCGCCTCGATCGTGCCCTGGCCGCTGGGGGTATCCCTCTTCGTGAACAGCGGCGCGGAGGCGAACGAGGCCGCGCTCAAACTCGCTTCGAAGCGTACACTGCGCCCGCGGTTCGTCTCGACGAAGAACTCGTTCCACGGACGCACGATCGGGGCGCTTTCCGCCACCGGGCAGCTGAAGTACCAGGTGGGATACGAGCCACTGATATCCAAGGCGTTCGACTTCGTCGACTACGGGAGCGAGGAGCAGCTGAAGGCGCACGTCACGAAGGAGACCGCCGCGCTCATCCTCGAGCCGGTGCAGGGCGAGGGAGGGGTGGTACTAGCCACTAAGGATTACATGCGCGCCGCCAGGGACATCTGCACCGACAATGGCGCCCTCCTGATCATGGACGAGGTGCAGACTGGCTTTGGACGAACTGGTCGTTGGTTCGGCTTCCAGCACTACGACATCGTGCCCGATATCGTCACGGTGGCGAAAGCGCTCGGGGGCGGATATCCGATCGGTGCGGTGATATCCACGCAAGAGATCTCAAAGGCCTTCGCCCCGGGCTCGCATGGCACGACCTTCGGAGGCAATCCGCTGGGTTGTGCGGTCTCCACCGCGGTCATCAACACGATCAAGAAGGACAAGCTGGTCGAACGCTCGGACATCAAGGGGGCGGAGTGGCTGGCCCAGATTCGTAGGATCGCGGATGGGAAGCCTTTCGTGAAGGAAGCGCGCGGCCTCGGTCTGATGATCGGTATCGAAATGGTCGAGGAGAGGGCGAAGGAGCTGCAGAAGTACGCGTTCGCGAGGAAGCAGCTTGTGAACGTTGCTGGCGGAAAGGTCATTCGGCTTGTGCCACCACTGATCATCAGCGAACAATCGATGAAGGCGTTCAACCTGACGCTGGAGTCATTCCTGACTAGGCCGTAAGTAAACTTTTAATATCCTCATTCTTTTCGTTCCTTTCTTATGAAAGAGCTTGCCCAGAAGGAAAGCGTAGCGGAGCGCACGCGCGCCTACATCGACGCCCACCCTTCGGTCAAAGACTGCATCTCAAAGGACCTCATCAACTACTCCTCGCTCGCGCGCCAGATCATGAAGGACCTGGGCATCAAGAACGAGGAGGCGGTGATGATCGCCTGCCGCCGGTACGCCGTCAAACTCGCCAAGCGCGACCATGAACGCGAGATCTTGAAGATCCTCGCCTCCAGTCGCCTCGAGGTCAAGACCAAGGTCTGCAACGTCACAGCGAAGAACGACTGGACCGTCCTGCAGCGTCTCGAGACCGTGTTCCAGAAGCTCATCAACGAAAAGGCGATCATGCAGGTCATCCAGGGCGCTCAGGCGATAACCATCATCGCGGACGAGAAGCTGAAGAACGAGGTCGTGAACGCGGTCGGCAGGGAGAACGTGCTCAAAGTGCGTCAGGACCTGGTCGAGATAACGGTCAAGTCGCCAGCCTTGATCACCGAGACGAGCGGAGTCTTCGCGTTCCTCGCGTCGAACCTTGCCGAGAACAACGTGAACGTCGTGGAGACCGTGAGCTGTTACACCGACACGATATTCATCGTGAGCGAGTCGGACATGATATCCGGATACTCGATTCTCACGAAGGTCATCGAATCCGCCGAGCAGGCGGACGGGACGGAGGAATAGGCGCCTACGATTATCGTAGCGCGGTGCTCTCCGCGCCTCAAACGTAGAATCACTGGCAATCGCCCCGTTTGGATTCGATTTTCGTAAATCGACAACCATCATATAGCCGCTAGTCCGTAGTTTCGAGTCGTTGAGGGAGTGATCACGGTGGTGCCGAAATTGTTGGTAGAGCCGCCCGGACCGAAAGCGAAGAAGGTGATCGAGATGGACGACGAGTACCTTGCCACGTCCACGAAGTCGCTCCCCCTAGCGGTGGAGAGGGCGGAGGGATCGGTCGTCTGGGACGTCGACGGCAATTCCTATCTTGACTTTGCCAGCGGGGTCGCCGTCCTCAATATCGGTCATTGCCACCCTGCCGTCACGAAGGCAGTCTGCGATCAGCTCGGCAAGTTCTCGCACTTCGCGGGCACCGACTTCTACTACGACATCCAATCTAGGCTCGCCAAGAAGCTCTGCTCCATCTCCTTGGGCAACTCGCGCAAGCGCATCTTCTTCTCCAACTCGGGAACGGAGTGCGTCGAAGCGGCCATGAAGCTCGCGCGCTGGTCTACCGAGCGGAAGCAGTTCATCGCGTTCTTCGGCGGTTTCCACGGCCGCACTCTAGGTGCCCTCTCCATGACCGCGAGCAAGACCGTCCAGCAGGAGCGCTACTTCCCGACGACGCCTGGGGTCACCCACATTCCATTCGCCAACTGCTACCGCTGCCCCTATCATCAGGAATTTCCTGGCTGCGGGATATTGTGCGCCAAGGTGCTGGAGGAGGTGCACTTCGAGGACAACCTCCCGCCCGAGGAGGTGGCCGCGGTCTTCATGGAGCCGATTCAGGGCGAAGGGGGCTACATCGTTCCACCGAAGGAGTTCGTGCAGGCGATCGCGAAGATCTGCAGCAAGCATGGGATACTGTTCGTTGACGACGAGGTGCAGGCCGGGATGGGTCGGAGCGGCAGAATGTGGGCGATGGAGAACTACGACGTCGTCCCGGACATCATGTGCTCCGCCAAGGCCCTTGGTTCCGGCGTGCCATTCGCGGCGACGATATTCCGCCGTGAGCTCGACTGGACCAAGAAGGGTGCGCACTCGAACACCTACGGAGGGAACGCGCTCGCTTGCGCGGCTTCCCTGGCCACGATAGAAGTGATCGAGAAAGAGAGGCTGGTGCAGCAGGCGGCGAAGAAGGGCAAGCATCTCAAGCAGCGTCTCGAAGAGATGATGCAAGAGCACGAGCTCATCGGCGACGTTCGCGGCTACGGGTTGATGATCGGCGTGGAGCTGGTCAAGGACCGCGGGACGAAGGAGTACGCGGTCGAGGAGCGCGACGATTTGGAAATGGCGGCGTTCAAGAAGGGCTTGATCCTGATCGGGTGCGGGCGCTCGACGCTTCGCTTCATCCCTCCGCTGAACACTTCGATGGATCAGATCGATGCTGGCCTCGACATCTTCGAGAAGGCGCTTGCGGAAGTGGGCAAGAAGTGACGGAGAGCCACCAGGGAGAGTTGAACTCCCGACCTGCTGATTACAAGTCAGCCGCTCTGCCAGGCTGAGCTATGGTGGCCTGTCGCTTCGTAAGCGTCATCAGGGATTTATCACTTTTCAAGAGAGAGTCCGCGTCTGGCCGACATCGGCGCAGGAGCGAAGCTAATATTACCGTCGCTTTCGAATCCCTGGACGAGATGTGAGGGAATGGATTCGGACGCATTGAGGTTCTTCGAGGAGTTGAGCAACAGCTCGGGCCCCTCCGGTTTCGAGAAGGAGACGTTGGAGCTGCTAAGGCGATACGCGACACCTTACAGCGATTCGGTGTATGGCGACAAGCTGGGCAACTTGTTCTTCGAGAAGAACGGGAACAAGAAGGGTCCCTGCGTGCTCGTTCCCGCGCACGTGGACGAGATCGGATTCCTGGTAACGGCCGTGAACCAGGCTGGATATCTCAATTTCACACAGCTCGGCGGCTGGTTCGATCAGGTCCTCCTGGGGCAGAGAATCCAGGTAATGACGAAGAAGGGCGTCGTCAAGGGCTTGATCGCCTCCAAACCTCCCCACGTCATGGACGCTGAGGAAAGGAAGAAGGTCGTCGCGAAGGACAAGATGCTCATCGACATCGGAGCCTCCAACAAGGAAGAGGCCGAAGCGATGGGCGTGCGCATCGGCGACGCCGTGGTGCCTGAGTCCTCGTTCAGGGTACTCACGAAGAAGGCCTTCAAGGACGGCAAGGAGGCCGGGGAGAGAAAGATCGCATTCGGAAAGGCGTTCGACAATCGCGCCTCCGCGTTCATGGGCGCGGAGCTGCTGCGAAGGCTCTCCGAAGAGAGGATCATGCACCCGAACCGAGTGGTCGTGGCGGGTACGGTCCAGGAGGAGGTCGGAGCGAGAGGGGCGAAGACGGCGGCGAACCTCGTGAAGCCGGACGTCGCGCTCGTGCTCGACGTCGGCATCTCCGGCGACGTGCCCGGGATCGAGCCGCAACAGGCGCCGTCGAAGATAGGAGGCGGGGTCGAGATCACCGTTTTCGATGCGATGATGATCCCGAACCAGCCGCTGAAGGAACTGGCGATTTCGCTGGCCGAGGAGAACAAGATACCGTATCAGCTCGGGCACAGCACTGGCGGAGGAACCGACGGGGCCTACATACACACGGCGAACATCGGTTGCCCGACGCTCAATCTGGGAGTCCCTGTCCGGCACATACACTCGCACATCGGCGTCTTGGACTTGGGAGACGTCGAGAGCGGCATCAGGCTCACCATAGAGCTGCTCAAGCGCCTCGACAAGAAGACCGTCGAATCGCTCACCACGTAGCCGCCGCGACCAAAAGATATAAGAGTGGCGAACAAATCCCGAGACTGCTCAATCAAGGCTACTGGTGAAATCACATGTCCACTGAAATGCCCGAGAACGCAATCAAGATCGCGAAGGGAGATATCATCCGTCTGGATTACAGCGGTTGGATCGCGGACACCGACGAGCTCTTCGACACCTCGATTGCCGACGTCGCGAAAGAGGCAGGGCTGTTCAACGAGAACGTCACTTACGGCGCGATCCCCGTCCTTGTGGGGGGCGGAAGGCTCTTCGAAGGACTGGACGAAGCGCTCCAGAACTCGTTCGTCGGCGAGGATCGCGAGATAACGATTCCGCCTGAGAAAGCGGCGGGCGCTCGGGACCCGAAGCTGGTAGAGCAGATCCCGGTGCGTGATTTCTTGCGCCAGGAGATCGAGCCCAAGATCGGTATGGACGTCAACATCAAGAACCGCGTCGGCGCGGTCGTGGCGATCACGCCGCGCGTGGTCCGCGTGGACTTCAACCGCAAGTTCGCCGGACGCACTCTGAAGTACAAGTTCAAGATCATGTGCAAGCTGATCGACGACGTCGAGAAGGTGCAAGCGCTGATCCAAATGGACTACGGCAACGCGGAGGGCTTCGTTCCGACCCTGGACGGCAAGGACGTCAGCGTCGTGATTCCCGACGTGTGCAAGTACGACCAGAAGTGGATGCTCGCGAAGTACAAGATCGTGGCCGACCTGCGCGAGGCGTTGGGGGCCAAGATGGTGCGCTTCGTGGAGGAGTACGCGAAGAAGGAAGAGGAGAAGCCGGCTGAAGAGAAGAAAGAGGAACGCCAGCCGGAAGAGCTCCCGAGCGAGTAAGCCTAACCCCCTTCCCTTTTCTATTAGTTCTGCGTTCTGCTCTGCATTAGGGCGAGTGGCCTAGACTGGATATGGCAGCAGCCTCCTAAGCTGCAGGTCCGGGGTTCGAATCCCCGCTCGCCCGCTCTCATCTTAGCCACATAGTCTCTCTTTTTCGTCAATCAGCAAGGATTGAAGTTCGAGGCGACTCTTTAGCATATCATCTTGAGGAATGTGAGCGCGAATAGCCTCTCAACCATCTCTCAATTCTAGGCCTGTATGAGATGATTGCGAGAACGACAATTCCAGCTGCCACCGAGGATGTGGCTCGAACAATGAAGCCAAGCAGCTCTGACGAGTCTGACATGAGATATGATAATGCCAGATAGCAAAGGAAGTTCGCGATGAAGAAGATCGGAACCGCCATTGAGGCGTCAATCTGTTGAGCTCCGCAACTAGGGCACCATTTTTGGTGCGGTTCAAGTGGCGCCCCACATTCTCGGCACTTGAGTTTCCCGATCTCCATTCAACATCCATGATTGGCATGGGGCCATGGATACTAGGGAATTCGCAGGAATGCCGTGAGTTTTGGGTTTTCACTCAGCAAACCTGCTGGCTGGGTGCCGCTTTGTGCATCCTGGGACCTTGAGCCTGTATGAGGGTCAGAGATAGACCCAAACCCTTTCCTTATTTCTACCCTCGATGTCATAATGAGGGTCTGAGCGCCAATCAATATGGGGCAAATGGGGCAGGAACCAGCATTGGAGTTGTCCGAGGAGGAGAAGAACGAATTATCGGTCAGATTGCTTAGAGAGTGGTGGTTGACCACCACTCAGGCATTCGTTGACAATGCAGGTTCGGAGGTTGCGCTTAAGCATCTATATCCGTACTGGAAGATTATTGGAATGGTAGGCGCAGATAGATACTATGATTCAGAACGCCATTTCGAAAACAATCTGAAAGACGCCGTGCTTTGCACGATTTACTATCCAAATATGATACACGAGGCAGAACTTGTGGCCAAGGTCGGTCACCAGGAAGCATTGGTAAGAATTGAAGGATGTGCGACCGGGGGTGCGTGTAGAGAGGCATGCATATGCTATTGCCAGTACGCTGGTGGCAATTGCTTCGAAGAGATGGTTCGTCGCGAAGGATTGCCTTCAGGCCTCGAATGGAATCTTACAAGGTCGCTTTCGTTCGGCGACGGATCTTGCGAATTCAGAGTGAAGAATGGTGAGACCTTCGATTCGGAGCCGCTCGATGATATTTCGACTTGCCAATTCTCCGCTAAGGAGCGATTGTTTTGGCAACTCGCCGGATATGGAGAGTTTTGGGTGGTGTCGGCAAAAGCATTCAGCGACTGGGCGGGACCTGAAAAGGCCATGGACGTCCTGGGCCACTACATGAGGATGTCAGGCCTCTCCATAGGAGGTCGCCTTGCGAAGAAGATTGGAGAATCATCATCCAACCAGGAAACGCTGACGAACATCGTATCAATGATCTGTAGAGCGCATCAGAAATCGAGTAATCTCGAGGAGAATGGTGTGGGAACGGTGCAGGAGATCTGCAAGTGCCCATTCTCCGATTCACCGAAAGAGATATGTGAGCAATACCAAACATTCTTCAATGGCATCTGCGAAGCAATCGACCCATCCTACGAGTTCAAGTATGACCGCATGATGACCAAAGGCGATGGGACATGCCATTGGACGATCAAAAAGAAAGGTGCGAGGGCAGAGAAGGGGTTGTCTCCCTCCACCGATCAAGATGAAATGATGAAGAAGCTGAAGTGGCGATTGACCAACGGGGAGATCACCCCCGAGCAGTTCCGTCAGCTGAGGGACCTCTTGTTTGAGAAGTGAAGTGGACACGGGGGGGGGCCAGAGATCCTCCTAGCCAGACATCCATTCTCAACGGGGAATCAAAATAGGAATTCGACCACAATGTCGATTTGATCGTGAATTGAATCTTCGCCGGAGTGAATCCCCACTCGCCCGCTCTCATTCTGCCCGTGGCTCCATAGCTCATCTCGATCTCAATTCTGCCAATCATTATATCCAGGCTAGTCGAGAGTCAGTGGGAGGAGAACAGAATGCCCCCCGGTGAAGCGACAAGAGCCATAATGCTGACCGCAGACAAGTTCGAAGATCTAGAGGTCCTGTATCCCTACTTCAGGCTCCTCGAGGAAGGAATCCACGCGGATGTCGCCGCACCGAAGATGGAACAGCTCAACGGCGAGCACGGGTACAGCCTCATGCCGGCGAAGACGTTCGATCAGGTCGATCCGGGGGACTACGACGTGCTCTTCTTGCCGGGTGGCGATCCAAACGGGGCCCCCATGACGGTGCGCAAGCACCCGAAGGCCCAAGCGATCGCTCGCGAGTTCATGCAGAAGAACAAGCCCGTGGCATCGATATGCCATGGGCCCTACACGCTCATCTCAGCGGGCGTGGTCCGAGGAAGAAAGATGACCTCCTTCTGGGGGGACGGAGTCCCTCAGGAACTCACCAACGCAGGAGCACAGTACGCCGACGCGGAGGTCGTTGTCGATGGCAACCTGGTCACCTCGCGATTTCCCGGCGATCTGCCTTCGTTCATGCGCGAATCGATGAAGCTCATCCGCACCCTGAGATGATCGAGCACTACCCTACTCGTTCACACGCCAAAGACGATAGAGTGGTAGCTTGCGGCCAATGCTCTGACCTCGGGGCCACAATTCAAATACACCCGACTGAGAGAAGCCTCTCGGTGTAAACATGGCAACTTGCTGGAACTGCGGACGATTGATTCCCGATGACGCGGCCTATTGCAGCTACTGCGGAAAGCCTGTCAACAAGACTGAAGCGAAGCCAACGCAGACGACGCAGGCATATCCGATGCCGATGCGCGAGGGCGGATACGAAGAGCTGAGGCGGCAGATCAAGAACACGTACAACATCTCGCTCGCCACGTTGGTGCTCGTGGTCGCTCTCATCGTGCTCATATTCATCTGAGATCGCCATCGCTAAAGGGTGGATGAGAAAGTGGCGGATGAAGAGGAGCGTGCCAAGGTGCCATCGAAATGCGCGGTCTGCGACACCTATGACATGAAGAGCATGTGGAAGTGCAGCTCCTGCGACGCGATGAACGTAAGTAAGAACGCGTCCTGCTGGAAATGCAAGGCCAAGAGAACCGACAGCCGATCGACGATTTGAAGAATGAACTAGAAAGAAAGGGAAGGGGTTTGGAAAGAGTTTTGGCAGAGAGCCATCGTCACTTGACCTCTTCGCCGGTACGCACGCGTATCACCCTGGCCACCGGGTACACGAAGATCTTGCCGTCCCCGGCGTCCCCGGTCCTCGCGGCCTGGCAGACCGTCTCAACCACCTTCTCTGTCTGGTCGTCGGAGACCACGATCTCCAGCTTGGTCTTCTCGAGCATGTCGATGCGGTAGTTGCCTGCGCGGTGCGTGAAGCAGAGGCCCTTCTGCTCGCCTCGTCCCTGAACCGGGTAGGCGGTCATACCGTGCACGCCGATCTCCTCCAGGCTCGCCTTGACCGCGTTCAACTTCTCCGGCCGGATTATCGCCTCAACCTTCATCATTTCAAGCACCTCACGAGTAAGCCGTCTCCCCGTGCTGGATGATGTCAGCACCGATCCGTTCCTCTTCCTTGGTCATGCGGACGGCCATCACGCGCTTCAGGATGTGCATTAGGACGAAGGTCACGCTGAAAGCGAAACCCCATACCACGGCTACCGCGATTATCTGCGATCCGAGCAGACTTAGGCCGCCGCCGTAGAATAGACCGTTGTTTATCACTGCGGAGTTGACCGATGACGTCGCGAAGAGGCCGGTCGCGATCGCTCCCCACGTGCCGCCGACCCCATGGACGCCGAAAACATCGAGCGCATCATCGAACCCGAGCCTCCTGCGCAGCAGGATGCCGCCGTAGCAGAACACTCCTGCGCCAATCCCGATCGCGATCGCCCCGGAAACGTCCACGTACCCGGACGCGGGCGTGATCGCCACCAGCCCAGCAACCGCCCCTGAGATCATGCCAAGCACGCCCGGTCGACCGAGATGCAGCCATGAGATCAGCCCCCAGACCGTGGCCGCGGTCGCCGCGGCGATGTGCGTGACTACGAAGGCATTCGCGGCAAGCTCTCCGGAACTCAACGCGCTGCCGCCGTTGAATCCGAACCAACCGATCCAGAGCAAGGCGCCACCAAGGACCACAAATGGAATGTTGTGCGGGGTTTCCAGGTTGCCGTTGTTCGCCGTCACCCTTTTGCCAAGCACGAGGACGGCGGCGAGCACGGATATGCCAGCGGTGATGTGCACGACTGTCCCGCCCGCAAAGTCGAGCGCGCCCAACGCGGCGAGCCAGCCCCCGCCCCAGACCCAGTGCGCGACCGGTATGTAGACGGCGAACGTCCAGATGAAGAGGAAGACTACGAGCGCCTTCAATCTCATCCTCTCTGCGATTCCGCCGATTATGAGTGCCACGGTGATGATCGCGAACATCCCCTGGAACATCATGTACAGTATGCCAGGGATCGTGGGAGCGTATTGATCGAGTGGACCTCCGCCGATGCCCTTTAGCATCACCCAATCAAAATTGCCGATCAGCGGTTCCCTGAACGCGCCGAAGGCGAGAGTGAAGCCCACCGTCACCCAGACAAGCGTCACCATCCCCAGGATGATGATCGTCTGACCGAGGATGGAGAGCATGTTCTGCTTGCGCAACATGCCACCGTAGAAGAACCCGACCGCCGGCGTCATCACGAACACCAAGGCGGTAGAGATCAGCATCCAAGCCGTATCACCAGGATTCACTGCCACTCGTTCACCTCAACACCGTATTTTGGAATGGCCCGGGGACGGCATTCTGCTGACCCCAGACGCATGCCCACATTCGGACTCATTTCTTGGTCGTTTGTAGACATTTTCCGGCATTTGATAGACAAACATATAATAGAAGCTTTCGATTCTGTACAATGCGCTAGTGATTCCTCAAAAGATAGACAAATGTACAAAACGAATAAACTGAGTCCTAGGAGGAATAGTTGCTGAGTGTTCCTTGTCGCTCGAAGGGTCTCCAATTAGCGACAAGGATTTAGCCTGCGCCCATCCCTTACCTATAGGGGCTGCCAGTGAAGGAATACGACCTAATAGTCATTGGAACTGGGGCGGGCATGAACGTCGCCGCTCGCGCGCGCGGGAACGGCCTCAGGGTCGCAATCGTCGAGGACGGTCCCCTGGGCGGGACGTGCCTGAATAGAGGCTGCATCCCAAGCAAGATCATGATTGAACCAGCCACTCTCGTGCGGGAGCTGCTCGATGGGAAGGGGATCGGGGTCGCGGCAAAGGTGGAGAACGTCGACTTCGAGCTCGTGCGCAAACGCATGTGGGAACTGGTGCTGCACGATCGCCACCAAATGGAGCAGGGGGTCGCCGCCGACACGGAGCTGGGTTTCTACAACGTGAGGGCGAAGTTCGTCGGCATGAAGACCCTGCAGGTGGGGCAGGAACAGATACGTGCTCCGAAGATCATGATCGCCTGCGGTGTGCGCACCTGGGTCCCGCCGATTCCTGGGCTCAATGAGGCGGGATTCCTCACGTCCGAGACGGTCTTCGACATCGAGCGCCCCCCTGAACGCCTGGCGATCCTTGGGGGTGGTTACAAGGCATGCGAGTTCGGGCACTTCTTCTCGGCGTTCGGGGCCGAGGTCGTGATCATCGGTCACAACCCCGTCCTCCTACCGAGGGAGGAGCCGGAGGTCAGCGGCCTGGTGTCAAGGAAGATGTCCGAATACCTCACCACTAGAACGAACAAGGACACGACCCAGGTGAGGACCGGCCCGACGGGAAAGACGATCTCATATCGTGATCGGGCCACCGGCGAGGTGGAAGAGGTCGAGGTCGATCAGATACTAGTGACGACCGGCGTGCAGAGCAATGCGGACCTGCTCGACGTGAGGGCGACAAATGTGGGCACGGATTCCCAGGGATACGTGGTCGTGAACGAATACCTGGAGACGTCGGTGCAAGGAATATGGGCCTTCGGCGACATCATCGGGCGTCACATGTTCCGGCACACCGCCAACTACGCCGCGGACGTCGCCTGGTTCAATGCCTTCGGCAAGGTGAAGGTGCGGTTCGACGAGCACGCGGTCCCTCATGCCATCTTCACCTATCCGGAGGTGGGAGTGGTGGGAATGACGGAGGCGGAGGCGAAGAAGCGCGGGCGTCGTTACTTCGTCGGAACGAGCCGCTACATCGACACGGCGAAAGGGTTCGCGATGAACGAGAACGACGGTTTCGCAAAGGTCATCGTGGACGCGGAGACCCTGCGGATACTTGGGGCGACGGTATGCGGGCCGCAGGCCTCCCTGCTCGTGCAACCGCTGGTGTATCTGATGAACTGCGCCGATCAAACATACACTCCGATCGCCAGAAGCCAGACCATCCACCCTGCGCTCAGCGAGGTGGTCGTGAACGCATTCGCCAACCTTGTCGACCCTACTCATCACCACGATGCCTAGATCAGCCGCTTCCTCGAGTCCTCTTCGTGCATAGGGCCGCTGTTCATCATGCGGATGCGTCGCTGACCGATGATGCCTACAAGGTAGGGTATCGGGGGAACGAAGAAAACAATCGAGCCGGCGATCGCGAGGATCTTCTTTCCGGTGCCGATATCACGCACCTTCTTCATCGTGACGTCATATTCGTCGACTTCCACGCTGCGACCCAGCAGCGAGCCGATCAACAGCCTGTCGGAGGCGAAGGCGACCTCGACGCTCCACGCTACGTGGAGACCTATCGGCATCGGGCTGCCGCCCGCTTTGGTGCTCTTGTTCAGGACGGACTTGCGCAGCCCCTCGGCTCCTTGTCCATCGAACTCGGTGTACGAGCAGCCTATCGGTGGCAAGGAGTGCGAGTCGCTCCCTCCCACTGTGGCCCAACGTCCGCTGCGCGCGTGCTCCGCCGCCTTGTCATTCGCATAGCCGTCGACGTGCCCGCCATTGAGCACTTCGAGAGCGTCGAGATTGAGCGTGTCCACCCGGCTTCCTAGTCCAGGTACGTGCGCGCTGAAGGGGTGAGGCGCTACCGTTAACCCACCTTGAGCGCGAATGCGATCGACGCTTTCTGCTGCGCTCAGGTCCTTGGGCACGGTCTCGTTCAGGAAGAGGCCGATGAGCTCCCCGTCGAGGGTGCTTATCTCCTCGCCGATCACCACCTCCGTGCCGGGGAATTCCTTCGCGTGGTCCTTGGCCAGCACCCCCCCTCGGATGGTGTTGTGGTCGGTCACGCAGACCACGCTCAGACCCTTGCGATTCGCCTGCTTGACAACGTCGCGCGGCTCGCTCACGGATTCAGGGAAGCGAAGGAAACCGAGACGCGCGAGCCCAGAATACTTGGTGTGCACATGCAGGTCGGCGCGGCTCCCCATCTGGGGTAGGAAACCCTCGCACCCTTAAATAGAATTCCTTTCTGGCTCAGCGAGTGTTCGTTGCCAGGCACTCCCCAAGTTGCTTAAACAAGAACGCTGTTGCACCAGCAATGGACATCATCGCTTGGGGGGTCGAGGTGATAAAGAACATCATCTCGGGTCTCGGCTATCCGGGGCTGGTCCTCCTCATGGGCTTGGAGAGCGCCTGCCTGCCCATCCCGAGCGAGGTGGTCATGCCCTTCGCCGGCTGGCTAGCCTTCAACGGCGGGTTCAACCTCGTGCTGGTGGTTGTCGCCGGAACGGTGGGTTGCACCTTAGGGTCGGTGGTGGCCTACAAGATCGGCGAGAAGGGCGGAAGGCCGTTCATCACCAGGTACGGCAAGTACCTCTTTCTGAACCAAGGTCACGTCGACGCGACCGAGCGCTGGTTCAAGAAGTATGGCGATTGGGCGGTGTTCGGGAGCCGCCTTCTTCCCATCGTCCGCACGTTCATCTCGCTTCCCGCGGGGATCGCAAAGATGCCGTTCTGGCGTTTCGTGACGCTGAGCACCCTGGGGTCACTCCCCTGGTGCGCCTTGCTCGCCTACATCGGTTACGTCCTAGGAGAGAATTGGCAATCCCTCGAGGGCTCATTCCAAGAGTTCGAGATCCTGGTCGTCGTCGCGCTCGTCGCGGCCGTCGCCTACTTCTTCTACTCGCGGAGGAATAGGCGCAGGAACCGACAAAAGGAGAAGGATCAGGCGGAGTAGTAGTACTCGCCCTTCTCCTTCTGCTCCTTGTCCAAACGGGAGCCGGGCTTGTTGATTCGCGGGCGATTGGTATCGTTGTCACGGCGGAAGGTGACGTCAACGGAGCGCAGGAACATGTTCATCCCTTGGCGCATGTCGAACGGCCCCTGACCGATCCCCTCTCGTCCCGGGACGCCGGAGAACACCATCATCGAGTCCGAGACCATGTCGAGGAAGTAGGTGTCGTGGTCGACGACGAGCGCGCTGCGGCCCCGCTTCTCCATCACTCTCCTGATGGTCTTTGCCGCCTCCATCCGCTGGTTGGAGTCCAGGTACGCGGAAGGCTCGTCCAGGAGGTACACGTCCGCTTCCCTCGCGAGGCAGAGCGCAATCGCGACTCGCTGCAACTCCCCTCCAGACAGGTTGACGAGGCTCTTCTCGTAGAGGTTCTTCAGCGTCAATGGATGCGCAATCTCGGACTCGAAGAAGCTGGATTGGAAAAAGTCCTTGACGGTCGTGTAGAACAGCTCGCTGACCGTGCCGTCGAACTCGGGGTTGATGTATTGTGGCTTGTAGCTGACGGCGACGTTCTTCTGCACCTCGCCAGAAGACGGCTCGATCGCCCCCGCAAGCACCTTTACGAACGTCGTCTTCCCGATCGCGTTCGGGCCAACGACCCCGACCGACTCTCCCACCCGTATCGCCCCGGGCTCCACCCTCAGCCGGAAGCTCGGATATAGGCATTCGATCTGCGGGTACTCGAGGAGGTTGACGGTCTGCCACTGGTCCCTGGGCGGTCTGTCCTCGAAGACTATCGGGTACTCGCGGAAGCGGATGTTCTCCTCCCTCATATAGCCATCCAGGTAGGTGTTGATCGCGACCCGCACCTGTCTCGGCTGGGCGTAGACCCCGAACGCACCTTCGCTGCCGTAGACCAGATACACGTTGTCCGCGAGGAAATCGAGAACCGCGATGTCGTGCTCGATCACTACGACCTGCTTGCGCTCGCTCAGAGACTGGATGAGCCTCGCGATCTTGATCCTTTGATAGATGTCCAGATATGACGAAGGCTCGTCAAAGAAATACACGTCCGCATCCTTCATCATCGTCGCGGCGATGGCGACCCTTTGAAGCTCTCCTCCGGACAGCTCGTTCAATGGGCGGTCGACGACGTCGGAGAGCTCGAGGAGCTCGGCCGCCTCCTTGATCGTCATGCGATCGGTGACCTTTCCGAGCAGCTCACGTACAACTCCCTTGTGCACCCCTGGGAGCTTGTCGACATACTGTGGCTTGACCGCTGTGCTCACCTTGCCGTCGTAGACGTGCTTGAGATAATCGCCCAGTTCGGTACCGGCGTAGCGCATGAGCACGTCATCCTTCGTCGGCGGGGCATCATATTTGCCCAGGTTCGGAATCTCCTGACCCGACAGCAATCGGAACGACGTCGACTTCCCTATTCCGTTCGGGCCGAGGACTCCGGTCACGAGCCCGCTCTTCGGCACTGGAAGCCGATAGAGGCGGAAGCCGTTCAGGCCATACTGATGGACGATCTCGCCCTCGAGCTCGTCCGGCAGCCCGATGATCTTTATGGCTTCGAAGGGACACTTGTGCACGCAGATGCCGCAGCCGGCGCAGAGCTGCTCCGTTATCTCCGGCTTGCCCTTCTCGCCGATGACGATCGTCTGCACTCCGGTGCGAACCTTAGGGCAGTATCGCAGGCACTCGGAGTTGCACTTCTTGGGTTGGCAACGGTCCTTCAGCAGGGCGGCTATCCGCATACGGCTGAGCAACTGTGAGGTCCGATAAAAAGGTGATTGAGACGCGGGACTGAGCTGGGAAGGCTCGCGCAGTTGCACGTCTGGCTTCGTCAAGTCGGTTTGTTCGGAGCTTGGCAAATCCGCCGCGTCGACGCGTGAGGATTAAATAGGGGATGCTGAGACCTAAACGCTTTGAAGGCGGGCCTTGGGCAAGTGCCCCTAGGCCTGCTCAGGAGCGCGGCAGATGTCGAGTTCGGAAGATACCGACAACACCGTCGCCACTCAGCTCGGGCACGACACGGAATCGAAGGACGGTTCGATGAGCGACGTTCTCGGCACCTTCGAAAGCGTTGTCGAGAACCCCTTCTCGAGGTTCATGCTCAGACGCGCGACCGCCTACTGTCACCGCGACGGCGGGCGCAAGATCGAGGTCGGATTGGATCTTCTCAGCGGCGAGAGGGAGAGCGCCTGTACGTCCTGTCGCTTCACCTCCCGGCTCGCCTCGATGCTCATCAAGAGGGGCGCGAAGGCTTTCGGGGTCGAGGAAGCGGACGTGCGCAAACAGCTTGCCGACCCCTACTGGAAGAAGGGACTAGTGAACGTCATGACCGGGCTCTCGGACTTCGGAGTTCGAAGGCCGTTCGTGCCGGGCGCGCCGTTCCAAGTGGTGTGGAACATCACTCGTGCGTGCAATCTGAAGTGCAAGCATTGCTACGAGAACGCAGGGCGTCGCGGCGCGGACGAGCTCAAGGACGAGGACGTGCTCAGGGGCATCGACGTCATCTCCAGGGCGAACGTTTCCTCGCTCGCATTCAGCGGCGGCGAGCCCACGCTCCATCCTTCGATCCTCGATTTCATAGGTCACGCGAAGGACGCGGGCCTTTACGTCTCCATCGCGACCAATGGGGTGAGGTTCTCGGATCGGGAGACGGTCGCTCGGTTCAAGGCCGCTGGACTCGGGTTCGCGCAGATAAGCATCGATGGGCTGTCGGCGGAGGTGCATGATGGGTTCCGAGGCGTTTCGGGCTCGTGGAACGCGGCGGTCACGGCGGTGAAGAATTGCGTGGCCGAAGGGGTCACCACCTGCATCTCGACCACGGTCACCAATCACAACCGCGCCGAGCTGCCTGGTATGCTCGATTTCAGTCGCGGTCTCGGAGCGAAGTGGTGCATGCTCTACAACTTCATCCCGACCGGCCGGGGAAAGGAGATGATCGACATGGACCTGAGCCCGCACGAGCGCAGGGCGGCGTTGGAGACCGCTTTCGCAGCGAACTGCGAGGCGATGCAGGTGCTCTCCACCGCACCTCAGTACGCACCCGTGGCGAAGAAGCTCTCGGCCGGTTCGGGGGAGCTGGTGGTGCCGACGCACTTCTACAACGTGGCTCTGGAGAACGACCGGATGGGTGCGCTGTCCGACTTCATCGGCGGCTGCGGCGCCGGTCGTTTCTATTTGGCCGTAGAGCCGAACGGGGACGTCTATCCATGTGTCTTCTTCCCGCACACCCCGCAGCTCCGCGTAGGTAATCTGGTCCGTGACGATTTCGAAGCGATTTGGAGGCAGAACGAGCTGCTCCAGGACCTGCGCGACAAGGACCTGCTCAAAGGTCATTGCCCCGAGTGCGAGAACCGCTACATCTGCGGTGGTTGCAGAGCGCGCGCGATCGCCTACTTCGATGACCCGCTCGGCCCTGACCCGGGCTGCGTAAACAACATCGCGTACTGGGAGGAGGCGAAGAGGCAGAGCCGCGAGGTGCCCATCGGCATGCCTCAGGAGTCCGATCTGCAGGGGCACGCTTAGGGGTGGCGCCAGCCGTCAAGCATTAAATCCAACTTCCACTATTTGCAGCCGATACAATGGCAAGAGTGCTGGTATGCGCGGCTTGGCCCTACGCGAACGGGGCCCTCCATCTCGGTCATATCGCGGGCTCGCTACTTGGGCCGGACATCTTCGCCCGATACCACCGATTGAAGGGAGACGAGGTGCTCATGGTCTCCGGCTCGGACCAGCATGGCACGCCCGTGACGGTCAAGGCGGAGAAGGAAGGGGTGAGCGCGGAGGAGATCGCGGAGCGCTACCACCGCATCAATTCCAAGGCCATCAGAGACCTCGGCATCCAATTCGACCTGTTCACCAAGACCCACAACCCGCACCACTACGAGGTCGTACACGACGTTTTCCGGACGCTACTGGAAAACGATTACCTCTACAAGAAGGGGACGATGCAATACTTCTGCCCCAAGGAAGCCAAGTTCCTTCCCGACCGCTACGTCGAGGGCACGTGCAAGCGCTGCGGCAACGAACGAGCGCGCGGGGATCAATGCGAGAAGTGCGGCGCGACCTATGAGGCAGGAGAACTGGATGGCGTACGCTGCACGACTTGCGGAACAGCCCCCGAGCTCCGCGAGACCGAGCACTTCTTCTTCAAGCTCAGCGCGTTCCAGGAGCCGCTCTTGAGATACGTGCAAGGAATGGACCACTGGCGCTCGAACGTGAAGGTGTTCACGCAGAACTGGCTCGAGGCGGGGCTCAAGGACCGAGCGATCACGAGAGATATGTCGTGGGGTGTGCCAGTGCCGCTCGAGGGTTGGGACGGCAAGGTCATCTACGTCTGGTTCGAGGCCGTGATCGGATATCTTTCAGCCTCGAAGGAGTGGGCCAAGCTTAGAGGAACGCCCGATGCCTGGAAGGGATTCTGGCAGGACCCTGAAACGAAGGGCTATTACTTCCTCGGGAAGGACAACATCCCCTTCCACACGATAATCTGGCCGTCGATGCTCATGGGGTACGGAGGTCTGAACCTGCCGTACGATGTGCCCGCCAACGAGTTCCTGACGTTCAAGGGAGAGGCGTTCTCGAAGAGTCGCGGGGTAGGCGTGGACGTGCCCTCCTTGGTAGAGCGTTTCGACCCGGACGTCATCCGCTACTACATCGCCTCCAACATGCCCGAGAACCGAGACACTGACTTCTCGCTAGATGACTTCGAGGCGAAGGTGAACAATGAGCTGGTGGCGACGCTCGGCAACTACTATCACCGAGTTCTCAGCTTCACTCACAAGAACTTCGGGAGCGTTCCGACATTCGTCGGCTTCGGGGAAGAGGAGCGCATGGTCGCTGAGGCCATCTCTCGCTGCCGCCAGCAGGTCGACGAGTCGATCTCTGGTTGTCAGTTCAAGCCTGCGCTCAAGGCGGTGATGGACCTCGCCCAGTTCGGCAACCAGTTCTTCGATCGGATGGCTCCCTGGGCGCTGGTCAAGACCGACCGCGAGAAGTGCGGTGCCGCCCTGAATCTCAACCTCAGGATCGTGAGGGCGCTCGCCCTCCTATCCCACGCCTTCCTGCCATTCTCTTCGGAAAGACTGTGGGCTCAGCTGGGCGAGAAAGAAGGTATGTACCTGATGGGACTGGCCTGGATGGATAGACCGCTCGTCGCGGGGACAGCGCTACCAGAGCCGAAGCCTTTGTTCAACAGGATGGTGGTGGAGAAAATGGACGATGTTTTCAAGGGGTTCGAGGCGCTCAACCTCAAGGTGGGAAAGGTGCTAGAGGTCCGACCGCACCCGAACGCAGAGAAGCTGCTGGTGATCGACGTCGACATCGGGACGAAGATCCAGCTCGTGGCGGGATTGCGGGCGTACTACCCCGGCGAAGAGCTCAAAGGGAAGAGCATCGTGGTCGTCAGCAACCTCCAGCCCGCGAAGCTGCGAGGCGTCGAGTCCATGGGGATGTTGCTCGCGGCCGAGTCCGGCGGCAAGGTCAAGGTGCTCACCCCCTCGGGCGCATCGAACCCAGGCGATCCCGTGAACAGCGGCATGGCCCAGGGCGAGAAGCAGATCTCGTTCTCCGACTTCCAGAAGCTCACCCTTCGCATCGGCACTGCGAGCAACGGGAAAGTGACCATTGGGCGTGAGGTGGAGCTGAAGGCGCCGAAGGGTGCATCTGTCTCCGGCAAGGTCGCTGTCTACCTTCCGACTCCCGACGCGCAGGTCGCGCTTCCGCTGGTCACGAGCACCGGCGTGGCGATTACGGTCGACGGGGAGATCGAGGACGGGGCTCCAGTGAGATGAAGGCCGACCTGCACACGCACTCGAGCCACTCGGGCGACTCGCCGCAGAGCGTGGAGCAGTTGCTCGAGGCGTGCCGGGCGAGAGGGATCGGCGTCGTGGCCATCACGGACCACAATTCGCTGCGGGGCTCGGAAGAGGCGCTGCGTCTGAAGCTCCCTGGCTTGATCATCGTGCCCGCCATGGAGATCACTTCGGCGGACGGGCACATCCTTGCCTACAACATCAGCGAGGCGGTCCCTAGGGACCGCTCCGCCGCGGAGACGATCGACCTGGTTCATGACCGAGGCGGGATCGCGGTGGCGGCCCATCCATTCCGGTTCTGGTCCGGGCTGGGGGCGGACGTCATCAGGGCCAACAGGTTCGATGCGCTGGAGACCATGAACGGGCGGAATACCGATCGCAGCAACCGTCGCGGTCAGCTTCTGGCGGTGGAATTGGACCTGCCGACGACCGGCGGTTCGGACGCGCATCGACCAGAGCTTGTAGGCTCCGCCTTCTGCGACTTCCCTAGCGACTGCACGGACGCGGATGCGATCGTGGCCTCGTTACTGCGCAAGAACGTTCGACTAGGCGGGCACGGAAGACTGTTCCGGGAGACATTCCGGTACGGAATCAAGGCCATCGGCCAATGGGGCGCGAGGGGCTTCAGACGATTGTAGCTAGAAGTCCAGGTCCGCTTTCTGCGCGAGGACGGACGCTTCCTTGTAGACCTTGTCGAGGTCCGCCTTGTCGTCGGTGGTGATCGCGAAAATGTACCGCCCGTTGGTGGCCACGAGGAGCAGGCTCCGGCCGTTCAGCTTGACCATGACGTTGCGCAGCAGGTCTTTCATCTCCGCCGCGGTGGTCTCCGCCGCTCCCACTAGGATTCCAGACATCGCGGCGTACGTCTCCTGATGCACTCCCTTCGGGCTCTCCCCAAGGATGTACATGCCGCTACGAGACACCAGGGACACGTCCTGAACGTGCTCGATTCGCTTTATTTCTTCCAGAATAGTCCGGACCTGAGTCAGCTCTCCCATCTGCCAGTGCCCTTCCTTCGTTACCCAGTTGCTGACCATACCGGCGGAGACATAAAAAACTTGCGACCCAGATGTCGGGCCGCGCCAGTGACATCGGCAAAACGATTTTAATCCAATATTCCATTCAGGAATGGGACGGGATGGACGGAGAGGGGTATTCTGCAGCGGCCGCGAAACGGCGCAGGCAGCTTGCCCGCCTCGAAGCGGGACTTCCAAGAGCGCTGCGCTTGCCGATGGAGAGGGACAGGTTCAGGCGCAAGCTGCTGAGGACGGCAAAGACGGACCCGGCGGAGATCACGGCGATCATTCTCAAAAGCTACTTCCACAATAGCAAGCGGGTAGCGCGCGAGGCACGCGCGATCCTCGAGCAAGTGACCGAGGAGCGCGCCGGGATGAAGGGAGTGCTCGACAATCTGGCCCACCCCAATCGCGAGGTGCGCCGAGCGGCGGTTGAGTTTCTCAAGTCGAAGAACGGCATGCACGCGGTGACCTATGCGTCCTTCTATGAGAACACGGCGCTGTTGATCGCGATGGCGCGCAACAAGGACATCCCTGTCGACGATATCGAGGCGCTGGCAGAGACGTCGAAGGACTCGCTGTTGGATGGCGAGCCGATGGAGGCGCTACAGGACATCGCGGCCTCGCTCGACCTCGTCAAGCATCGTCACCGGGTGGCGAGCACGCTCAAGGTCTATGTCTCGGAGGTGCTGAGGATGGCGCCTGACCTGACGAGGATCGGAGCATACAGCGAGGGCGTCGAGTCCTCGTTGAAGCGCGCAATTTCCGCGAGCAAGTCGCATGTCATCGATGAGACCTCCGACATAATAAGCCAAAGAAGGACCGAGGCGTCGATCCGCGGAGCCCTGGCAAAGGCGGGAAGGACCCTACAAACGACCACCAAGGACCGCCCCGACCTTCCGTTCGACCAGATGCAAGGAGTGGACGTCTGGGCGATAGCGCGCATGCGGCCGATAATGCAGGCGGTCACGTCGCAAACGCTCGCCGGGAACCGGGAGGCGGGACTGGCCGCGCTGGACGCCTACCTCAAGGACGATTTCGTCAAGTTCTTCGAAGAGGTGAGGGGGCGACTCGATGAGAACGATCCCTCGGCCCAGATGACTGCCTACGCGCTCACCATCACCGCCCTCAAGCTCGCCTCGGGAATGCTTCCTCAGGCGGCCGAAGACCTCTATCAGAAGCATCTGCGCGCGCTCGAGATCGAACCGAGCATTCACGTCGTTCCTTGGCCCGAGGCCGTCCTCGTTGCCGTCTCCTAGGCGGAATTTCGTTCAATCCAGATAGTCGCAGAAAACTACTGGATGCACACAATATTTATATCCAGGATAGGCGTTCTCGTAGGCAGAGGGATGCACTCATGCCAAATTCGTTGGTAAAGAATGCTCTAGCCAACTACAAGGACGATAAGGAGAAAGCGACTGCGCAACCCGCCCCTGCGGCGAACTCCGCGGTGGACGAGGAGCTGAAGAAGATCGCCTCGCAGCTCGACGTCTGCATCAAGATAGTCGGTTGCGGTGGAGGCGGCTCGAACACCATCAACCGCTGCGTCGACGCGGGGATCAGCGGCGCGCAGCTGTGCGCGATCAACACGGACGCGAAGCACCTGCTGACCATCCGCGCCCCGAAGAAGATCCTGATCGGGAAGACCGCGACGAGAGGTCTCGGTGCCGGTGCCATCCCCGAGGTCGGGGAACAGGCGGCGCGCGAGAACGACATGGAGATCCGTGAGTTCCTGAACGGCGCGAACATCGTCTTCGTGACCGCCGGTATGGGAGGCGGCACCGGCACCGGTTCCGCTCACTATGTCGCGCGCATCGCGAAGGAGCAGATCCGCGCGCTCACCATCGGGGTCGTCACTCTTCCATTCAAGGCCGAAGGAACGGTGCGCATGGAGAACGCGATGGCCGGGCTGGACAAGCTCAGGCGCATCACCGACACCACCATCGTCATCCCGAACGACAAGCTCCTGGAGCTCGTTCCGAAGCTGCCAGTTGATGCGGCGTTCAAGGTCGCCGATGAAGTCCTCATGCAGACGATCAAGGGCCTGACCGAGATCATAACGAAGCCAGGTCTCGTGAACCTCGACTACGCTGACATAATGACCGTCATGAACGAAGGCGGCGTCGCCTTCGTGGGCATCGGCGAAGCGAACGCTGACGACGACGACCGTGTGAAGTCTGCCGTCAATGAGGCGCTGCACAGCCCGCTGCTCGGAGAGATCAACCTGAAGCAGGCTGCTGGCGCGCTCATCCGCGTCGTCGGCGGACCGGACATGACCGTCGGCGAGGCGCAGAAGGCGGCGGAGATCGTCACGAGCAGCGTCGCGGACCGGGCGAGGATCATCTGGGGATGCTCAATCGAGCCAGAGCTCGAAGGCACCATCAAGATCCTGCTCATCCTGACCGGGGCGCAGTCGAAGTACATGCTCGGGAAGGACGACGGCCGCGGGAAGCTCGGAGTGATGGATCAGCCGAGGCCGAAGGTCGGCGGCGGTCCCGCCCCATCCGGTGGCGCTCGCAGGGACGAGGACGACGGCATAGACTTCGTCCGCTAGGCAAACTGGGTGCCGAGCGGAGGGGGCATTCGAGCGTGCGTCCAGTGACGCGGCGGCCGCAAGGCCGTCGTTTCACATCTCGAAAGCGGAATCGCCGAAAGCCAGTGCAGGGCAGGGCTCGATGCATCTGCCACAGTGGATGCAGAGATCCTTGGATAAGTGGACCCTGCCCTGGACCAGCGTGAGTGCACCCTCATCGCATTTGGCGATGCAGACCCCGCACCCGACGCACTCCTCGGCCTTGACCACCGCTCGCCGCACCCTTTCTACATTCTTTCTGATCTCTTGCTGGTCCTTCCCCTTCGCGACCAGCGCGCCTTCGGCGAACAGTCGGACGTTGTTCACGAAGCACCAGCCTTCCTCCTCGTTCAAGCTGACCTCCCCGGCCTGATTGAGGAGCTCGGCGGCCCTGCTCAGATCGATCGCGCGATTGAACGCACCCTCGATGCTGAATCCGAGCACGCAGGGACTTGCTCCAGACTGCATCTTCAGCCTCAGGGAGCTGTCGTCGCTCACGCTCGTTGCCTTCGCGCGCAGCTCCTCTGGACCTATTCCGAGCGTTTCCAGCTCCTTGCGCACCGAGTCAGGAAGTCGTCTCCACCGATGGAGGGCGAACCTCAGCCACGCTTCAGGGAGTCCCCGCTTATCCGCATAATTCCTGAGATAGGCGATGTAGTGATTTGAGCCGGGGAAGTCTTGGAGCACGATCTGCGTCTCGGCGACATCCGACGCGGGACAGAGATAGCAGCCGATCCTATCCAACCCCCGGTCGTACCAGACATTGTACGCTTCCCCTTTCGAGAAGATGTAGAGCCAGACATGCAGCGCGGTCCAATCCTGGATTGGCGAGGCGCCTATCTGTCCGGGGGTCCAAGGGTTCTTCCAGACGCGGGGCTTGTCGGCCCTCTGCTCGGATTCGTACCTCCTCTGTCCGATGAACGAGAGCACGCCTTCGGGGTAGTGCTTGAGGATGGCGCTCACTGTCGGCCCGAGCTTGTTGGTCTTGCAGCACCATCGGAAGTCCCGACCAGGCGGGCCGAAGTAGTCTAGGTTTCCGAAGAAAGCGGCCTCCGGGGCTGTCTCTTCGATCAGCCCCAGTCCGTGTCTTATGGCAACTGCCCTTACGTGCTCTACCGTCTCCGGGAATTCAAGACCGGTGTTCACGAAGAAGACAGGAAGGTCTAGCTTCGCGTCGAGAGTGAGGAGAAGCGTGGCAAGAGAGTCCTTTCCTCCCGAGAAGGAGACCATCGTCGGGAGGTCGTACTTCTCGATCGTCCGGTGAATGAACGTGACCGCTTCGTCCACGCGCCTCGACATCGCCTGCTTGTTCGCTTCGATGGCGTCGTTCCAGGACGTTGGCGTGCGAGCGTCGTGCGAGCTCTGTGGCTCCGCCTGCCATCTCGCCTTCACCGCGAGCCCCTTCTTCTCGATAGCGAGCGCCGATGCGGACATCCTTGCGGTCCCGGTGCATATCGCTCTGCTCTGAGGGTCGATAACGACCACCTCGTCGCCCGCCACGACCTCCTCATGCACATCTGCGACCCCTGGGGCCATCAGGTTCAGGCCTTGGAGAATGAACGGGACCGCGCCTTCCTCGGCGCGCACGAAGCCTCGCGACATCCGCCCCTGCATCCTCCTGGCGGCGGGCATGCGGCTCAGGAAGCGGTACCCTCTGCCGAGGTCGTACCTGAGGGTGCCAATCACCTCGCCTTCGCCGATCACCTCCTCCATCCGGTCGATGGCGGGGATCTTGTTCAGAATGAAGATCTCTGAATCGGGAAGAACCGCCTCGCCAGTGCCCTTCCCGAACTGCTTGTCGATGACCGACCTGATCGTATCGAGGTCCTTCGCGAACGCCGGTCTAACGTCGCCCGGAGGGGTCAGCTTCACTTCGTATGTTGCGCCGCCGCATCTCCCGCACCGTTCGTCCTCCAGCACCGGCAGGTTGCATTCCCTACACCAGCGCAGGACGAGCTTGCCCAACATCACCAGGCTCATTCAGCCCGCGAGTTAGCGGGCGACTATTAAAACCTGCTCTGGTGAGCCCCAGGCGACTGGTACGAATCACTGAAATATGAGTACGTTACTAACCGCCCTGAGACGGATTGTCATGCGGGCCACGCAACGTGCGCTGAACATCGACTACGCCATCCGCGAAGTCACGGTCCCCGCAAGGGAGCTGGAGAAGCAAGGCGTGAAGATTGTGAAGCTCAACATCGGGGACCCCAATAAGTGGGACTTCGAGACCCCGAAGCACGTTCGCGCAGCACTTTGCAGGGCGGTGGAGGAGTGCGACAACGGGTACACTGCCGAGGAGGGCGTGCACGAGCTGCGCGAGGCCCTTATGCAAAAGGAACGCAAGAAGAACAAGATCGACGTCACCCCGGAGGACATCTACATCACGAACGGCGTGAGCGAGAGCATCCTCGACATGATGGCGGCCTCGGTGAACCCTGGTGATGAGGTGCTCGTTCCCGGTCCTTCGTATCCATCCTACATCGAGTACGTCAAATACTTCGGCGGGACGCCGGTCGCCTACAAGACCGACGAGGCGAACGACTGGCAGCCCGACCTCGACGACATTCGCAAGAAGGTCAGCAGCAAGACTAAGTCGATGGTCATCATCAATCCGAACAACCCGACCGGAGCGCTCTACTCGCGCAAGATCCTGAAGGGCATGACGGACATCGCCGGCGAGCATGACATGTTCATCATGTCCGATGAGATCTACGACCTGATGACGTTCGAGGGAGAGCACCACTCCCCCGCTACGCTCGCGCCCGATCTTCCGGTGATTCTGTTCAACGGATTCTCGAAGGTCGATTTGCTCCCGGGCTGGAGGCTCGGCTATTCGTGCTTCCGCGACCCGAACGGCAAGATGGACGAGATCCGCGAGGGGTTCGTGAAGCAGCTTCGTCTAAGGCTGTGTGCGAACCATCCATGTCAGCTGGCGGTCATCGAGGCCTTGAAGGGTCCGCAGGACCACATGGAGGTCACGCGGCGCAAGCTCAAGGAGCGCGGCGAGTTCGCGCACCGCAGGCTGAACGAGATCAAGGGCATCAGCACGACCAAGCCCAAGGGCGCCTTCTACATGTTCCCGAGGATCGAATCGAAGAAGTGGAAGTCTGACAAGGATTGGGTGCTCGACGTGCTCAAGGAGACGCACGTGCTCTTCGTTCACGGCTCCGGTTTCGACACGACCTACGGCGCCTGGCACTTCCGGTCTGTGTTCCTGCCGCCGGTTGAAGTCCTCGATGACGCGTTCAACCGCGTGGACAGTTTCATGCGCAAGAACGCGTAGAAAAACCAATCTCGCCGATGGACGAGCGACCTCGCCTCATCGGCTTTCTCGTTTCTTCTACTCCAGTCGAAGCAGCTTCACGCAGCTCTCGAGCGCGTCGCGGCCCTTCTCGATACGGTCCTGCGCCTGAAGTCGCGTCTCGCCCGGCCCGCTGATTCCCAGCGTCACTGGCTTGTCATACTCCACCGCCAGGTCGGCGATCTTCCTCGCGGCGTTCTGCATCACGATCTGGTCATGGTCGGTCTCGCCCTCGATGACCGCTCCGAGCGTGATCACGCCGTCGATCGACTTGTCCCGCACGAGCCTCTTCACGGCCAAGGGCATGTCGAACACGCCCGGGACCGTCATCACCTTCGCGATGTTGACATCCAGGAACTGCGCGTGCGCCTTCGCCCGTTCCAGCATCATTGACGTGATGTCGAAGTTGAACTCCGACATCACCACTCCGATGTTGTACTTCTTCATTCTCTCACTCCCTCAGAGGACCCTCGTCCTCGAATCCTTGTCTCAGCCCCTTGCCGGCGTTGCGTACCAGCTCCTCGGGCTTGAACAGCAGTTGATACGCGTTGCGCGCGTGCTCCCGGGCACGGTTCTCCGCGAGCTTGGATAGCGCGCGCGCGTCCTTGCTCTCGTCCGCGTGCACGAAGACCTCGATGATGTGTCGGTTCGTCATCAGCTGGCATTGTATCAGGCCAGTGGATGCCTCGTGCGCACATTGTTTGTCGATCGCCTTCGGTCCGGGCATTCCGAGCGCCATCACGATGTCGCATCCCTTCTCGTCGATTAGCTTCTTGCAGGCGACTGGGAGGTCCTTCACTCCGGGAACAGTGTAACGTACGAGCACGAAACCTGTGCCCATCGACTTCAGCTCGTCGATGGCCGCCCCGCCCATGTCGTAACGGGCGAAGGTCGTGTCGGCAATCCCGATTTTCTTCAATTCCTCCCCTCCTTCTCTTGCTCCTTGCGGGTCGAGTGCCAGTCTATGACTTTCTGGATGATCTTGCGCGTGCCGTTGAGATCGTCCTCGTACTTCGCGAGGCGAACGACTTTCACTTTCAGCCCGCGTGCTTTCAGTTGCTCCTGCAACTGCTTCTCGTCGAAGTGCTGGTCATATCCGAGCGCAATGATGTCCGGCTTGATCTGGAGCACGACCTCGAAGATGTCGCCCTCGTGACCAAGGATCGCCCTGTCCACCGGTTTCAACGCCGAGACGAGCTCGACCCTCATCTTCTCTGGGGTTATCGGTTCGTGCTTGCGCCTCCGGACCGTCGCGTCCGTTGCGACCACGACCACCAGCTCGTCGCCTAGGTTCTTCGCCTCCTCCAGGAAATGCAGATGCCCCGAATGCAAAATGTCGAAGACGCCAGTGGCCATCACTCTGGTCATTTGGCGCTCCCTGCGCCTCTCCAGGCGTCGATGATCTCCTGCCCTTCCAGGAAGCAGAGGTTGTGGTTCTTGGCGTATTCCCTCGCCTTCTCTTTGGTGAGGGCATTGCCATCGTCTCCCATCATCTCGCAGATCGTGGCGGTGGGCGTGAGCTTGGCCATCGTCACCAGAGCGGTGCAGAGCTCGGTGTGCCCCTTGCGCGCCACTAGTAGCTCCTTGCTGGAGTTGAGAAGATGCACGTGCCCGGGCGAGCGGAAGTTGCGGCCGAACTCGTCCCTCGCGGCTTCCTCCCCGTTGTTCAGAGCGAACCGAGCCAGCTTCGCGAATTCAGAAGTGGTCATCGCTCGGTCGTTGTCCGTGATGCCAGTGAACGTCTTTCGATGATTGATGGTGATCGAGAACGCCGACTTGGTATCGTAAGGAATGTCATTGGGCGCGAGCTTTTTGAGCATTGGATGGCTGCGGTAGTTGCATGCCAGGACGTCCACAAGGAACGGCAGGTGCAGCTTCTGCGAGATCTCGAAGCTCGCGGTCGTGCAGATCAACCCGCCCGCATCCTTCCTCATCGTCCTGATTGCCGCGGGGGTCACGAACTCCGAGGCGATCACCATGTCCGTCTCGCGCTCGCGATTGTCGAAATCGTACACGAGGACGAACCGGCCTTCCTTGAGGCAATCGATCGCTTTGTCGACCGCAGTGGACATGGCTTCCCCGCAGAATCCTAGGTGACGATATTAATCTCTTTGTAACTACCAACCCGGGAGTAGAAGTGCGTGCGAGCCAGCAGATTCGCGAGACGTCGCAACTAGGCTGCACCCCTTATAAGCAATGAGTCTGATTCACTCGGCATGTCGGGCCCCCTGGACCAGAGGGAAAGGATCGCCGAGGTTGACAAGTCCGGGATGTTGCAGCAGATGCTTGCGTTCCCCTCGATGATCGGGGAGATGCTTCAGGTGCCTGCGGGGGTGGAGGGGCCTGCGGAGAAGGTGTGCGTTGTCGGCATGGGCGGCTCCGCGATTGGCGCGGACATACTCTCCGACTACTGCGCCGAGATCTCTGAGATACCCATTACCGTGGTGCGGGGCCTCGACCTACCGAAATGGGTGGACGAGCACACCCTGACCGTGTTCATGAGCTACTCGGGGAACACATGGGAGACGCTAGAATTGTACGATGTCGCCAAGAAGCGCGGTTCTTCCTTGTTCGGAATCACTTCGGGAGGCAAGCTTCTAGAGAGGATGGAGGCCGAGGGCGTGCCGAACATGAAGGTGCCCTCCGGAGCGCAGCCGCGCGCTGCTCTGGGTTACCTCCTCGGCGCAACTGGCGTCGTAATCGATGAGGCTGATGTCGCTCCTGCGCGGCGCGACCTTAGCAAGGCCGTGCCTGCGGTCGCCGACCTGATCCAGAATCTCTCTCCTGGCGTTCCGACGGCGACGAACATGGCAAAGCGGCTCGCAGAGCGCTTGATCGGCAAGGTGCCGGTGATCTACGCTCCGCGCACGATTCGCTCGGTCGCCATGCGGTGGATGACCCAGATCAACGAGAACTCGAAGACTTTGGCTTTCAGTGGCGAGTATCCTGAGATGAACCACAATCACATCGTCGGATGGGTGGAGGGAGAGCGCTGCAAGGACATGGTCCCGGTATTCCTAAGGAGCTCGGCGCCGTCGAAGAAGATCGGGGAACGGATCGAGGGGTCGGCGCAATTGATGAGGGAATCGATGCTGGACCCGATCGTTGTCGAGCTAAGCGGCAGAAGTCTTCTCGAAACATCGTTGATGGGCGTGGCCCTCGGGGACCTTGTCTCGTTCTATTTGGCTGTGCTCAGGAACGTGGATCCGAGCCCAGTCTCTTCCATCCAGGCATTGAAAGAACGGATGAAGTGAGCCTCCCCAATCCTGAGAACTTCCTTGCGAAAGCCCGCAATGATTGCTCTCCTGGGGCTTACCGCAATCTGATTCCTTAGGGCTACAAAGTGCACATCCTGGTCAATCTCCCACTGATAACTATTTTAGAGCCCTCCATTATCCCGTTTCCGTGACCGTATGAAGGACGATGCCTACTGGATAAGGGACCAAGTGAAGGCACACAGCAAGTGGTTCGAGGAGTCGATCCCGACCATCGCGTCGGAGAACCTCATGTCGCCGCTTGCGAAGGAAATGATGATCTCCGACTTCCACGACCGCTACGCCGAGGGAATGCCTGGCAAGCGGTACTACCAAGGCAACATCTACGTCGACAAGGTCGAGAGCCGCTGCATGGAGATTGGGTCCCGCTTGTTCAAAGTGCCGTTCGTCGACACCCGCCCGACCTCGGGCACGGTCGCGAACATGGCCGTCCTCTTCGCCTTCACCGAGCCTGGCGACACGATCACAACCGCCGCCTTGGCCAACGGCGCACACATCTCCACCGCTCAGTTCGGGGCGGTCGGCCTCAGGGGCGTCAAGACGGTCAACTACCCCTGGGACGAAAGCAAGATGACGATCGACGTCGACGGCGCGCGAAAGGTCTTGCTGCAGACAAGGCCGAAGGTCGCACAGTTCGGCCTTTCCCTCTTCTTGTTCCCGGTCCCTCTGAGGGAGCTCAGCGACACGTTCCAAGAGATCGGGTGCACGGTCTGGTACGATGCGGCGCACGTCCTCGGTCTCATCGCCGGCGGGCAGTTCCAGGACCCGTTGCACGAGGGCGCGAACATCGTTTCGTCGTCGACGCACAAGACGTTCCCTGGCCCGAACCACGGCCTTCTGCTCGGCAACAACTTGACGGACGACCAGGAGAAGAAGCTGAGGCGCGCGGTGTTCCCAGGCGTTACGTCATCGCACCACCTCCACGCCATGGCCGCGCTCGCGGTCACGATGGCCGAGATGGAGGAGTTCGGTAAGGCCTACGCCAAGCAGATCGTCGCCAACTCTCAAGCCCTAGGCCAAGCGATGCATGAGCTGGGCATGGATGTCCTCTGCCCGAACCTTGGGTTCACCAAGTCGCATACGATCGCGGTCAACGTTTCCAAGCACGGCGGCGGCGATCAGGTGGCAAAGGACCTCGAGGCGGCGAACATCATCACCAACAAGAACATGCTGCCTGGCGACGAGAGCTCGATCAGACCCTCTGGAATCCGCATCGGCACGCAGGAGATGACCCGCCTGGGCATGACCGAGTCGGAAATGAGACAGGTTGCCTCATTGATCCACCGGGTCGCAGTGAAGAAGGAAGCTCCAGCAAAGGTCAAGGAGGACGTGAAGGAGCTCAAGAAGCACTTCGCGACGGTGCAATACTGCTATCATGCTGGCAAGCCTGCGTACAAGTACCCCGAGCTCGTCTGAAACCCCTTACTTCCATCCCTTCACTTCTTCGAGCATCTCGCAGCTCTTGCAGCGCGGGTTCTTCGTCGGCTCGCCGCACTCGCACTCGTGCAGCTCGGCCGGTGGGTGCGCTTCCGCGAGCAGCGGTTGGATCGCGTCGTAGCTCGCGACTATTGAATGTCTCGTTCCCGGATGATTGGATTCCAGCTGGTCGATTATCTGGCGATATTCGTTGCGCATCGCCGCCTCTGCATAGGGGCACTCGGCATCTGAGAACGGAAGGTCGCGGACTATCGCGTAGAGGTATGACTCCTTCTCCGGGATCGATCTCAGAGGCTGGATCCTGGGCACGAGCCCCGCTTGGATGCGGGTGTGCGGCCCGAGCCTCGCCATCTTCTCCACATCTCCCTTCGTGAAGTTCATGAGGATCGATTGGGCGGTATCATCGAGGTTGAGGCCGGTGGCGAGGACGTCCGCTCCCAGCTCCCGTGCCAGCTTGTTCATGCACTTGCGCCTTATGACGCCGCAATAGGAGCAAGGCGTCTTGTCTTCGCATCTCGGCGCTATCTCGTCCATGGTCTTGCCGACGACGTCCTTCTGGCGTACGACGTGGAGCTCGACATCTAGTAGGTTGCAGAGCGCCTCGGCGGTCTCAATTGTCTTCGGGCGGTACGAAACGATTCCTTCGTCCACGAGGATCGCGAGCAGCTCAAGGTCCCTCCTTCCCCGGAGCGACTCGCGCAGGATGGTGAGCGCGACGGAGCTGTCCTTGCCTCCGGAGAGCGCGACAGCGAGCCGATGCTTTCCGTTCAGGTCGACCTGCCGGCGGACCTCCTTGTGCACGCGCTTCTCGACGAACTCTAGGAAGTGCCTATCGCAGAGGTGCGAGCCGTTGTAGCGGATGAACGTGATCGCCTCCCGGTCGCACTTGATGCAGGTCGCCACGTTCCACCACAGCCATTGCCGCGAGTTAAACGTTTCACCACTCATCTTCGGGCCGCATGGGACAAAGTATTTCACCGCCCATTGAGCTTAAGCGCGCGATGAAAGAGATGCGGGAGATCTGGATCGAGAAGTACCGCCCGAAAGCGCTCAAGGAGGTCATCGGCCAGAAGGACATAGTCGAGCGCCTTCAGGCATACGTCAAGGCCCAGAACATCCCGCACCTGATGTTCGCCGGTCCCGCGGGGACGGGAAAGACGACCTGCGCCCTGGCCTTGGCTAAGGAGATGTTCGGCGACATGTGGAAATCGAACTTCGTCGAGCTGAACGCCTCGGACGAGCGAGGAATCGATGTCGTTCGCGGCAAGATCAAGGAGTTCGCCAGGACCGCCCCGATAGCCGGAGCGGATTTCAAGATAATCTTCCTGGACGAGGCGGATGCGCTCACCTCGGACGCTCAGGCAGCGCTCAGGCGAACGATGGAGCGCTACTCGAAGACCTGCCGCTTCATCCTGTCCTGCAACTTCTCATCGCGCATCATCGAGCCGATCCAATCGAGGACTGCGGTCTTCAGATTCCGCCCACTGAAGGCCGACGACGTCAAGGGTTACCTGAAGACGATAGCGAAGAACGAGAAGCTTGACCTGTCAGAGGATGGCGTGGATGCCATCGTGCATGTGGCCGGAGGCGACATGCGCAAGGCGGTGAACTCGCTTCAGGTGGCAGCGGCCTCCGGGCGGGAGATAACGGTCGACGTCATCTACGAGATGACTGGTACCGCCAAGCCAGAAGAGGTGCGCAAGCTGCTTGAGAGAGCATTGAGTGGTGATTTCATCGGAGCGCGGAATCAGCTGGACGAACTGATGATCGCATACGGGCTCTCGGGCGAAGACATCATCAGGCAGATTCACAAGGCGATCTTCGACCTGGCGATCCCCGACCTGGAGAAGGTGAGGCTGGTCGACAGGGCGGGAGAGGTCGAGTTCCGCCTGGTCGAGGGAAGCAACGAAAGGATCCAGCTGGAGTCTCTGCTGGCGTACCTTGTCCTGGTCGGCTCCACCAGCTCGCGCAAGGCGTGAGGTCCAGATTGCGATTCGATGCTTCGCAGTTGGCCAATATATTTATAGTCCCTCCTTGTTTCCACGGCAGAGTGATACGATGGCAAGGTTCAAAGAGGCGGACGCGAGGCTCCTCAACAAGATGATTTGCATGAACTGCTACGCGAGGAACGCCGCGAAAGCCACGCGCTGCCGCAAGTGCGGTTACACGAACCTCCGCCCAAAGGCGAAGGAGTCCCGTAAGGCGTAGGCGCCATACCATCGCTCGCTGGCGCATGTTCCGTTTCTGATCGCTCAAACGAGACTTGCGCCGTTCGCACACCTTGTGGATAGCTTTTTAGTGGAGCAACCGGATTTAGTGGCACCGGACCGCTGGAGGCTTCCGCATCAAGACGGTATTGATCGTCGACGACAATCACGATGTGCTTGACATCGTTTCTGAGCTGGTTTCCGCTCAGGGCTATCGGGCCGTGACCGCGTCTGGCGGCAAGGAAGCGATCGAGAAGGCCAAGAGCGAGAACCCGGACCTGATCCTCCTCGACATCAACATGCCTGATATCGACGGCTGGAGCGTTCTTCGGACTCTCAAACAAGAAGGCCTCACGGACAAGATCAAGGTGATGATGCTCACGGCCTACACCGACATCGGCACCGACATCTTCGGGCTGCAGGACGTCGTGGCGGGATACATCCGCAAGCCTTTCCAGAACAACGAGCTCGGACTGAAGATCAAGGAGATCCTGGAGACGGGTGAGACCCTCACCTTGGAGCCAGCCCCCGAGCAGCCGAAAGAGTCTGGGCTGTTCTCGAAGCTCTTCAAGCCAAAGAAGGAGACGCCCGCGGGCATGGAGAAAGCACGCAAGACGGCGATGAAGTACGAGTTGCGGAAGGGCTTTGGCTATGTCGTGAAGGAGCTGAAGCCGGAGAAGTCCTTCGAGATGTTCGTCGATCAGGTGACGCACAACATCCAAGGCCTCTGTATCACGCGCGAGCACCCGCAGGTCCTGCGCAAGAAGTGGGGGCTGGAGAAGACTCCGATCATCTGGCTCAGCAATCAGGTCGGCAAGGTGTATGTCAACCCGACCAACATCGGCATCCTCTCCGACACGATCATCAGGTTCATAGAGAAGAGCGGGGACAGCGTGGTCCTCATCGACGGCATCGAGTTCCTCGTCGTCAACAACGACTACGAGAAGGTGCTGCGCATGATCCACCATGTCGCGGAGGCGACGATGGAGTACAAGTCGCGGCTGATCATCTCGGTGGACCCGAGGACCCTCGACACCAGGCAGATGGCGCTCCTGGAAAGGAACATGGAGGTCATCGACGACATGCCCTCTCAGGCTGCGAAACCTATTAGGTAGGCGCGTCGATTCCCTGGCGTTCCGACTGGGGGTCAAGGGAAATGGCAGATTCTAGGATCGTTCGCGTCCGAGCAAGGGAGGTTCTCGACAGCAGGGGCAACCCGACGATTGAGGCGATCGTGGAGACATCGTCGTTCCGGGCGGGCGCCATCGCGCCCTCCGGAGCATCGACGGGTTCACACGAGGTCTTGGAGCTGAGGGATGGGGGCAAGCGCTTCGGCGGTAAGGGAGTGCTGAAGGCGGTGGAGAACGTCGACAAGCTCATTTCTGCTAAGCTGAAAGGGATGGATTGCACCGACCAGAGAGCCGTCGACGAGGCGATGATCAAGCTCGATGGCACCCCGAACAAGGGCAAGCTGGGCGGGAACGCGACCACTGCCGTATCTCTAGCGGTCGCCAAGGCGGGCGCGATGGCCGAGGGGGTCGAGCTTTTCGAGCACCTCAAGCCTAGCAGCGATCTTCTTCCTGTCCCGATGATGAACATCATCAACGGCGGCAAGCACGCTGGCACCGACCTCAAGATCCAGGAGTTCATGGTCGTGCCCGCGGGAGCGCCCTCGTTCTCCGAGGCGCTCCGGATGGGAGCTGAGATCTACCAGAGCTTGAGGACCCTACTCAAAGAGACCTATGGGCCTTCGGCAATCAACGTCGGCGACGAGGGCGGCTTCGCTCCCCCCTTCACCAACACCAGGCAGGCGATGGACATGATCGTGAAAGCGATCGAGAAGGCGGGATACGAGCCGGGCAAGGAAGCATTCCTCGCCTTGGACTGCGCCGCCTCGGAGTTCTGCGACCGCGGCGTCTACGCGATCGACAGTCGCCGCATCGGGCCGCAAGAGCTGCTCGATTTCTACTCCGCCCTCAAGCGCGACTACCCACTCGTGAGCATCGAGGACCCAGTGAGTGAGGATGCCTTCGACCAGATGTCCCTCATGACTATGCGCATGGGCAAGAGGATGCAGCTGATAGGCGATGACATGTTCGTCACGAATCCAGAGCGCATCAAGAAAGCGATCGGCCTCAAGGCGGGCAACGCCACGCTCATCAAGGTCAATCAGATCGGCACGGTGACGGAGGCGTTCGAGGCCGCTGAGATATCGACGAATTCTGGGTATGGCATTGTCGTCAGCCACCGTTCCGGCGAGACCGAGGACACGTCCATCGCCGATATCGCTGTCGCGATGGGCGGCGGTCAGATCAAGACCGGCGCGCCGGCCAGAGGCGAGAGGACAGCGAAGTACAATCGCCTGCTGCGCATCGAGGAGATCCTCGGCGACAAAGCGAGGTTCCCGGGACTTGCGCTCTATCGGAAGCCACGGGTGGAATGAGATTGAAACGTTTCTTCACCGCCTCGGACGAAGAGATACTGGCAGGGGGCACCACCGACTTGGGCGTGGATTGGTTCGGAATGGAGACATGCCTCTCGAACGCGCCGACAATCGATTTCGCGATGGACATCGGGGAGAAGGACGGCATGCCAGTAGGCAAGAGGGGGAAGTTCAGCGCTCGCAAGCACCTGTTCCGTTGCCGGAACTATCTGGAGTTCGAAGTCGCTCTCTCCGACTCCGAGGTTCCCCTCTGCGGATGCGGAGAAAAAATGGAGCCCGCTCTCATAGAGCTGATGCGCAACGGTAGGCGTCTCAAGCTCCCTCGCAGCGAGAAGGAGATCCGGGCATCCGTGATCGAGCAGTTGGGCATTGTGGAGGATTAGGCATGGCGGAGATCGAGGAGCAGGACTTCCGTGTGAGGATTGAGCTAATGGAAGGATACCAGTTCAAGGTGACCTTCCGCGATGAGCTTCCGTCACTTTGGATGGATGAGCCCGAGCCTGTGGGAGACGGCGAGTTCCCGAACGCGGGCCTGGTGCTGGCCGCTTCCGTGGGGAACTGCTTGGCAGCCTCGCTCACCTACTGCCTGCGAAAGGCGAGGGCGGAGGTACGCGCGATGAAAGCAGACGTACTGACAAAGCTAGAACGAAACGAGCGCGGTCGGCTGCGCATCACGAGCATCCGCGTCGTGCTAAACTACAAGCTCGATGACCCGAAGAAGCTCGAGCGCTGCCGCGACATTTTCGAGGATTTCTGCATCGTCAGCCAGAGCGTGAAGCAGGGGATACCAGTACAAGTGGAATTGGCCGCGCTTGAGTGAAGTGCCTGATCAACTTGTTGTGCCAGTCGCGATCGCCCAGGGTCCAGATGAGCAGGGAAACGTCCATCTCATAAGCAAGGTCGCGACGGAACTCCTCCATCGACGGGCAGATGTTGATGTCAACCGACTTCTCCGCGTTGCTCTTCAAGCAACCCCTCAACCGCGCAGGTGACCGGCGCACCTCCCAAAAACGCCACTGAGGCTGTCCCCTTCTGTTCTTGCCTTCGTACATCTGGAGGGTGGCGTCTGAGTCATAGATGACGAGGATGTCGATATCGGTGGGGCTTTTCTTGTCCCGAAGGAAGCTGCCGAACAGGTGCACCTCCTTGACGTGCATCGGCAGGTCCCCCTCGTCGATCCTGCCCATGACCCTATCCAGCTTGCGGTAGAGCCGCTCCCGGCGCGGGTCCAGGAAGCGCAGCGTGCGATCCTTGGACATTCGGATGATTCTACGTGCGCGTCTGAGATAGACTTTGCGACGGAATGATTCTCAGCATTTAGACGAGATCGCCGACCAGTGGAAGGCGCGTGAGGACATCCTCTTCGTGAGGCGCGTCCAGGACATCCTTGGTGAGATCCTGGCCAGCGACGTGCATTCCCTGATGCTCGCCCATCTCCCAAAGAGAGCTGCCAGTGGCATCGTAGACCTTGCCCTCGTGGGCGATGTATGCAGGCATGCCGTTCTTGCCATTGTACTTGGCCAGCTCCTCTCTGGTGAAGGTTTTCATGGTCTCGGGATTCCTACCTGCGACATAATAAATGTTCTCGGTCCTCGGGCGTAAGGAAGACGATGCCGCAATGCATCGAAATGGGCCATCGGTCCGACCCTCGTCGGACGCTGTTCGTCAGACAGTCTGGATGCGCTCAAAAACAGGGGCGAAATGTTTAAGTGCGCAGGTCCTGTTATTGCTTTTTGCTCGGAGAAATGCGCAAGCGTCGCCTATCGCGCTGGCTCTACGGAGCGGCGCGAGACACATAGACTGGCTTTGCATCTTATCCGGTTTGGGGGAGAGGAATAGACATGAACCAACAAATAGCGGATGCTCTCGCGCTCGTTCACGAGCGCTCGGTGGCGGAGAAGTCCACGGGCGTGAACGAGCAAGCATGTCTTGTCGTCTCCCTCCCGATGCGCGCAGACGTCAGCCGAGCCGCCTGGGTGGGAGCGATGTTCGGGGACACTCCGAGAAGGAAGATCTTGTGCTCTTGCGGTGCGATCGCAGACTTCGATTCAGCGATGGCGTCGAGGAAGAGGTCGCTTGGTAAGGTGGTGGAGTGCCGCGCGTGCCGCAACGAACGCATCTCACACGAGATGGAGGAACTCAACGCCCAATTCCTCGGCCTCGAGCTGGAAGAGGCTGATCAGACCATCCAGTGACGCTGCCTAGCCAATGCGGATGCAGCTTATTCTCGAAATCTCATCCATTCCATGACCTAGATTTAAATAGGGTCCGTTTTATCAGAAAGCTACAAGCAAGCGAGGGTGCGCGCGAATGGACTTACTGCTCATCTCGGGATTCCTAGGTTCTGGCAAGACGACAATGATCCTCTCCACCATCGACGAGATCATCAAGAGGAAGCACAAGAAGGTCGTGGTCATCGTGAACGATTTCGGCCAGATCGGGATCGATGGGAAGGTCATGGAGAAGTACGGGCTGAAAGTGAGAGAGATGCCGAGCGGTTGCATTTGCTGCACACTCGGCTCGGACCTCTTGGCGACCTTGAACAACGTGCAGGCTTCCTTCAACCCCGACCTAGTGATCATCGAGCCAACTGGCGTGGCGGACCCGATCGCGATCTACGATACGCTGAAGCTGTATCAAGGGCCGATCGGGATGACCAGGATCGCGATTATTCTGGACGCCGTGAGATTCCCGGTGATCCTGAAGGCGCTCAATCGACCCCTGCTCAACCAGCTCAAGGCCGCCGACGTCATCATTGTGAACAAGATGGACGGGGTGGACGAGCAAGCGCTCAAAGACGTCGAGAAGAGCGTCCGGGACTTGGGATTGGCCACTAAGGTCATCCGCGCGTCCGCAACGAACGGGACCAATCTCGAGCAGGTCGTCGAAGCGTTGGTGAGCTGATGATCACTGAGGATTTCACGGCGTTCGCAGGAAAACTCGCCATCGAGTTCCCGAAGGCCAAGAGCGGCGTTCAGATGAAGGCGGTCGTCTCCGAAACCGTTTCACAGGTCGCGAAGGAATGTATCGCAGCGGGCACTCGACTCATCGGGCACATCAAATGCATCGCGGAGGTCGAGGACGGGAAGTACATCGCCTGCAGCGTCGTTGACGAGAAGGCGGATGCGGCGTGCCGGGGAGAGCTGTCGGACGGGTCTCGTCACCTCAGCGTCATCCTCAATGTGCTGATCTACGGCCTGGACAGGGCAAGGGTCGAGGACATCGTTCACGACGTGGCTGAGAACGTCGCATCGAAGCATGGTGGCAAAGCGAAGCTAGAGGACATCGATCCGTCGCACGCCTGCGAAGCCGATCACGAGCACGACCACGAGCATCATCATTAGGCCGCGGTCAACTTCTTGGCGGCCTTCTTTACGGGCTTCTTGGCTCGAGATGCGGTCGTCTTCGGTTTCGCCTTGGCGGTTGATGTGGACTTCTTCGTCTTCTTCTTCACGACCTTCTTCTCCGCCTTCTCTCCCTTTTGCTTCGCCTTCTTCTTGCCGTTCTTGGTCTTGCGCGGGCACTCGATGTTCACGCAGAACCGCCACGGCCTCCCCTTGTGAGATGTGATCATAAGAGGCGCGGAGCAGTATTCGCACTTCTCTCCGGTCGGTCGGATTTCGCCGTACTGCGGGAGGGGGTAGGTGCGCTTGCAGTTGGGATACGCCGTGCAGCCTAGGAATCTCTTTCCGGCGCGAGAGTACAGCAGGCGCAAATTCGAACCACACTCCGGGCAGATTCCCATATCGGAGAGGTGTCTGTTCGATTCGCAGTCCGGGTTTAGGCAGACGATCGCGGGCGGGACGCCACGCCGAATCACCTTGACCTTGGGCGTGGAGCAGACCTCGCAGACGAGCTCGGTCGCCTCCACCTTCGCCCCTTTCGGTTTTGGATACGCCTGCTTGCATTCAGGGTAGTTCGAGCAGCTGATGAACTCGCCCTTGCGTGATCGCCGAACGCGTAGCTCGCCTTTGCACGCTGGGCAGATCCCAATGTAGCTCTGTGCCATCAGGGCGTCTCGGATCTCCTGACCCACCTGCTCCCGGTGCTTCGTCAGGGTATCGATGACGTCGGAGAGCATGTCCTGCGACTCGCGAACCACTTCAGCGAGGAAGGCCTTGCCGTCGGCGATCTCCTCCATGTCCTCCTCGAGGTGCGCGGTCATCTTGCTCTCGGTGATCGCCTTGGCATGGCGTTCGAGCGCGCCCGCGACCGCTATCCCCGTCAGCGTGGGCACCAGGTCGTTCCCGATCGCGTACTTTCGGTCGTAAAGTTTCTGCACGATCTCGTGCCTCGTGCTCTTGGTGCCGAGGCCGAGCTTCTCCATCTCCTGGATCAGCGTCCCTTGCGTGTAGCGGCGGGGCGGCTGGGTCTCTAAGCGGTCCGACGATACGCCGAGAACGCGCACATCCTCGCCGACGTTCAGGTCGGGCAGCGTCGTCTCGTACGCGCGGATGTAGGGGTAGTACTTCCTCCAGCCGGGACTCACAACGCGGTACCCTTTCGCTCTGAATGTTTGCTCATTGACGTCGATGCTGGCGTTCTTCAGCTCGGCCTTCCCGCTTGGCGCCACGGTCGCAAGGAAGCGCCGCACTACCAATTCGTACAGCCTCCACTTCTCACCCTTCAGCTGCTTCTCCGTCGCCCCTTCGGTCGGGTAGATGGGTGGATGGTCCGTCGTCTCCACTCTTCCACGGGATGGCCGGATCTGTTCCTGCGCGAGCAGTTCCTCCGCCTCGCTCCTGAAGTCCGATTCCCGAAGTTTCTCCAGAACCCCGCGAAGGCCAAGAGAACGAGGGTAGACGGTGTTGTCCGTCCTCGGATACGAGATGTAGCCGGAGGTGTAGAGGTCCTCAGCGATCTTCATTGCGAGGCTTGCGGACATCCCCATGCGGACCGCTTCTGCGAGCATAGTCGTGGTGTTGAACGGGGCCGGTGGGTATTCGTCCTTGGTCGTCGCCTCGAACTCCTTCACCTTGCCAGTCGTGGCATTCGAGCATGCCTGCAGAACGCTCTTCGCCTTCTCCTCCTCCCAGAAAGGATTGGAGGCATGCTCGGCGACGAATTCGGCTCCCTTCTCGAGCTTTGCCTTTACGTTCCAGAACGGCTTCGGAACGAAGTTAGCGATCTCAAGGTGGCGGTCGACGATGAGTGAGAGGGTAGGGCTCTGCACCCGTCCGACCGAAAGGAAATTGCTCCCCACCTGCCCGGATGCCAGCGAGATGAATCTGGTCAGGGCCGCTCCCCAGGCAAGGTCGATGATCTGCCTGCATTCAGCGGACTCTGCAAGCCGTTCATCGGGATGGGTGAGGTTCGCGAAGGCGTTCTCGATCTCCGCCCTGGTCAGCGCGCTGAATCGAGAGCGCTTGACATTCGGCCCTTCCTTGTCCAGTAGCTCGACCGTCTCGAGGCCGATGAGTTCCCCCTCGCGATCGAAGTCGGTGGCGATGATGATCTCGTCCGATTGTCGGGAGAGTTCCTGCAGAACGGTCACGATGTTACGCGCGGTGACGCGCTTCTCGGGATCCGCGTAGACGAGTTCCTTCGGCGGCGTCTTCTCCCAGTCGTTGAGCGCGTGAGGATAGTCCAGCTCGAGGATGTGCCCTCGCAACCCGACTACTGCATACTCATCGTCGCCAGAGGAGAATGTGAAGACTTGAACGCCGCTCTGCCTCGAGGATTTCGAATTCCCTCGCGACAGAATGTAAGCGATCCGCGCCGCGGCATTCGACTTCTCCGAGATGACCAGCTTTCTCATCGGAAAGCGTCGAAGGTTGAGGAATTATAAAAAGCTAGGCTCAAAGAAGCGCCGTCCGCTAATGGTCGTGCTCGTGGCCAGCATGCTTGTGAACGTGTGCGTTCTCGCTCGTGGACGACTCGTCCACGATTGTGACCGGCGATGCGTGCAAGACGCCTTTCACCGATGTGATCTGCTCCGTGAGCTCGTGCAGATCCTCCATCCTCCCTTTCACGACCAGCACCTCGAGGCAACGTTCGAGGTCCAAGTGCACGTGGATCGACGATGAGATGAGGTGGTGGTTCTCGTGCTGAACGTCCATCAGGCGCTCCTTGACCCCACCCTTGTGGTGCTCGTAGACCAACGTGATCGTGCCTATCGCTGGGGCCGACGGATCCTTCAATCGTTCCTCGGTGAGCGCTCGTCGCACCAAGTCGCGGATCGCCTCTGACCGCGCCGGATAACCCTTCTCCTCCACCATCTCATCGAGCTTCTCCAGCAGCTCAGGCTCGATAGAGACCCCGATGCGCGATACGTGGCTCATCGAAACGCTCACGCCTTCAACGGAGAAATACCTTGCTTTGAGATGCGCTGCAGGAATCTGCCCCGTTCCCGCACGCACGAGAGCGCGAACACTGAGCGCTTGATCGTTCCGTAAGTAGGAATGCCCTTTGCGTCCAGCCGCTTCATCACCGGCAGCGGGAAGCTCCCTCCCACACAGCAGACCGTCATCGGTTTCGTCCCCTGCCGTGCCCACTTCTCCACGATATCCGCCAGCGCTGGGGTCATCGCAGGGGGTTCGAACTGAAGGAACAGCACGATGCCATCCACCCCTGGGTCCTTGTCAACGATGTCGAGCACATCGTCGTACATCATGTCTGTGACCGCGCCCGTGAGGTCGATCGGATTGTCGGCCGATCCGAAATAGGGACCGATGCCACGTATCTTCTCCCTGGACACTGGGCTCAGCTCGGCCATCTGCAACCCGTAGCCGATGCTGGTCGAGGTGACGTAGTCGGTAGCAATCACGCCGAACCCTCCGGCACTGCCCACGACCGCGACCCTGTCGCCCATCATCGGTCTGAGAGCGGCTAGGGCCTTCGCCGCGTCGAGCAGCTCGCGTTCGTCATTGACCCTGAGCACCCCGGCCTGTCGCAGTACCCCGCTCACGAGCGCGTTGGAGGACTCGGCGAGCGCCCCTGTGTGCGACATCGCCGCCCTTGCCCCCCTCGGCGTCGAGCCCACTTTGGCGACGACGATTGGCTTGGTAGCAGAGACGATCTTCGCAAGCTCGTGGAAAGACGTTCCGTTCTGGAAAGCCTCGAGGTACATGGCGATGCACTTCGTGCCCTCTTCCTCTCCGAAATAGCGCAGGAGTTCGTCCTCGCCCAGGTCCGCTCGGTTTCCGATGCCCACGCAGGCGCGGATTCCGACGCCCTCCACCTCGGCCTTCTCGTACACTCCGATGAGCACGGAGCCGCTCTGCGATATCAGCGATATCGAGCCCAGATGAGGCCTTGGGCTCTTTTCCTTCGGAATGAAGAACGTGTCGATGCCTCCTGGGACCATGACCCCCATCGTGTTCGGTCCGAGGATCCTCGTTGCCGAACCCTTCGCCTCGGCGGCCATCTGGTCCTGGATTTCCTTGCCAGCCTCACCGATCTCCGAGAACCCACCTGCTACCGGGATCACGTAATCGACCTTCGCTCGCACGCAATCTCGAACCCCGTCCACCGCGTTCTTGGCGGAGATGGCAAGGATCGCGACCTCGACGTGCTTCGGAGAATCCAGAATCGACTTTAGCGCTCGAACCCCGAGCACCTCTTCCTCGTTCGGGTTCACGGGGTAGACTTTCAGCCCCCCTTCGATCAGGTGCTTGGTGATGATGTTCCCGATCTTGCCCGCCGTGTCCGAGGCTCCCAACACAGCCACTGTGTCAGGATGGAACAGCTTGTCGAGCGCCATCCGGCCATCCATGCTCGCCATGGCACTTAACACTTGAGCGACCCGTGTGCACATGCACCACGCCTCGCCCCGCGGACGAGTTAAATATGGCGAGGGGGATGCTTCGGGCGTGACGCTCGCAGAGGAGCTGGTCAGACACCTTAGGAAGGCGATTGACGGAGCTAGCAAAACTGAGAGAGGCGTTCTCTTCTCAGGCGGTCTGGACAGCACCGTCATCGCGCATCTCGCTGGGCGCGTCGGGCCGGTACGCCTCTACACGATCGGAACCTCAGGCTCGCACGACCTGATGGTGGCGGAGGAGACAGCAGAATTGTTGGGGCTCGAATGGAAGCCGCTGCTTCTCTCGGACAGGGAGATTGTGGATGCCCTGGTCCCACTCTCGGAGATCATAGGCACGGACAGCCCGCTCACGCTCTCTTTCGAGCTCCCTCTCTACTTCGTTTGCGAACGTGCTCGTGAGAATGACTTTCTCAGCGGCCAGGGGGCAGACGAGCTGTTCGCTGGATACATGCGATACCTCTCATTGCCGTCGCCCGAGCTGAGGGCCAGGATGAATGAGGACCTGGACGCCTTGCTGAGCAACGGGGTCGCGATGGAGCGGGCAATCGCGCGCAGGTTCTCGAAGGAGATCCATCATCCTTTCCTTGATCCGAACGTCGTGGCGTTCGCACGGACCCTTCCGACGTCCGAATGCCTGCGGGGTTCGGTGAGAAAGGCGATTCTCCGGGACGCGGCCGCGAACCTCGGGCTTGACGTCGTCGTCGGTCGGGAGAAGAAGGCTGCACAATACGGCAGCGGGGTGATGAAGGTCATCAAGGCGGAGGCGCGCAAGCGGGGCGTGGCCACCATCGACCTCGTCGGCTCGCTTCGTCGTCGCCGAGAAACTGTATAATCTCGCAGGTGTTCCGTCTTCTTCGAATGCGATACGAGGAGACGCTGTCGTGGCTCTACGGACTCGAGACGATGGGCATCAAGCTCGGGCTCCACAACGTGACCGAGCTATTGAGGCGGATGGGCGATCCCCATCGGCAGTTCCGCAGCGTGCACGTCGCCGGGACGAACGGCAAGGGCTCGGTGTGCGCGATGACGGAATCCATTCTGCGCAGTCATGGATACGCGACCGGCCTGTACACCTCTCCTCATTTGGTCGATTTCACAGAGCGAATCCAGACATCCGGCACGCAAATATCCCAAGGGCAGTTGTGCCGTTTGGCTGAAGAAGTGAGGGGGCACGTGGAGGATATGGCCCTCGTCTCGAAGGAATCGTACCCTACTTTCTTCGAGGTCACCACCGCGATCGCCTTCGCCCACTTCGCGGAGGCGGGGGTGGAGGAAGGGGTCGTCGAGGTTGGCATGGGAGGCAGGCTCGACGCGACGAACGTCATCCAACCAGATTGCACTGCCATTACCCGCATCTCCCTCGAGCACACCCAGTATCTCGGGGACACGCTCGAGAAGATCGCAGCTGAAAAGGCGGGAATCATCAAGCACGGAGTGCCGGTCGTGACCGCCGAGGATGGACGCGAAGCCCTCGGGGTGATAGAGCAGATCGCGGCGGAGCGGAAAGCTCCTTTGCGAAGGGTCGGCGCTGAGATCCAGGTTGACATGGTCGAGTCGACGATTGACGGCACGACCGTGAGGCTGGGAAGCCTTCCAACAGTGACATTGCCGCTGTTGGGAAGTTTCCAATCCGAGAACGCCGCCTTGGCCTATGGCATCGCCATCGAGCTTCCAAGAAGGGGGGTGGAAGTCGGCGAGCAAGCGATCCTGGAGGGATTGCGCCGCGTGAAGTGGCCGGGGAGGTTGGAGCTGGTTCATCGGAGGCCGACAGTGATATTCGACGTCTCCCACACCCCGGATGGCGCCAAGGCGGTGGCGAGTGATGTCCGTCATCTGTTCGGAGACGAGGCGCTCTTGATCCTTGGCGTCCTGAACGACAAGGACCTCGACGGCATCGCAAAGGCCTTCTCATCCATATCCAACAAGGCTATCGCCGTCTCTCCTGCCTCTAACCGCGCCTTTTCTGCCCACGAGACCGGGACTGCGTTGCATCGGTACATTACAGACGTGCGTGAAGCCCCTTCGGTCGCAGAAGCCCTCAGCATGGCGGTGGCGTCCGCGAGCGAGGACGACGTGATAATCGTCACGGGTTCATTGTACACGGTGGGCGAGGCGAAGGCTTGGTGGGAAGGACATGAAGCCCGCTAGGCAGATCATCGAGCGGGTGAGAGAGCTTTGCGGCGAGGGCGCGTTTCCGGGCAGGCATGCTGGACGGACTGCATCCTGGGACCCTGACCCATTCCACGTTCTGATTTCGACCGTGCTGTCGCAGCGCACGCGAGACCAGAACACTCACGTCGCCTCCTCACGATTGTTCGCCCGCTTCGACACCCCTTCCGAGCTGATGAGCGCGAAGCTGGCCATCATAGAGCGATTGGTGAGGCCCGCGGGATTTCCAAAAGCGAAGGCCAAGGCGATCAAGGAGATTGCCAGAAGGATAGTCGAGGACTACAATGGGAAGGTGCCTTCCGAGATCGATGAATTGATGACACTCCCCATGGTCGGAAGGAAGACCGCCAACTGCGTTCGCGCCTACGCGTTCCACATACCGTCCGTGTGCGTTGACACTCACGTCCACAGGATCAGCAATCGCATCGGCCTCGTGAAGTCCGAGGACCCGGAGAGGACTGAGGAGCAGTTGATGGATCAGGTGCCGAAGGACCTCTGGATCGACATCAACTCCCTCTTCGTGAGATTCGGTCAGAAGGTGTGCTTGCCCCGCGGCCCGCACTGCTGGGAATGTCCGCTGACGGAATGTTGTGACCTCTATGCCAAGTACCGGCCGGAACCGCCTCGGAAGAGCGGGACGAGTGCGAGAAGAGACTCCAAGGGAAGAACACTGGCAGATCCCCGGGGCGGCGAAGCATGACGGGAAGCGCATAAATATCCGGTCTGGAATCTGTTGACGTGCACGAGGTCTCGGTCATGGCCAGCATAATCGACAGCGTGCTCGCTGAGCTGGCGAAGCATGACGTCTTGAGCGTTGAAGAGGTTGACCTCGTCATCGGAGAACTGACTTTTCTGGGCGAGGAGCAGTTGCGCTTCGCCTTTGAGGTGCTCAGCCGGGGGAACGCGCTTGAGAACGCCAAGCTCAACATCTCGCAGGAGAAGATCGAGGTGGGCTGTCACGCGTGCGGCTACGTCGGCCCAGTGGACTATATTGGATCGAGCGCGGACCACATGGTCATCCCGAACCTCGTCTGCCCGAAGTGCGGCTCAGGGGTCGAGATCACCAAGGGCAAGAGCTGCGGAGTGACGTCGATCAAGGTGGTGGAGCGCTGATGTTCAGGTTCCGGGATGAAGCCACGGCGAAGAAGATCGTCGCCTCGATCGCCGAATACGGCATCAAGGCAAGGTTCATGCACGTTTGCGGGACGCATCAAGACACGCTCGTGCGGTTTGGCATCCAAGAGATGCTCGAGGATGCAGGCGTCCACATCGGCCAGGGGCCTGGATGTCCAGTCTGCGTCACCACGACCAAGGAGATCGTCGAAGGCATCACTCTGGCGAAGAGCGGCCAGACGGTGGCGGTGTTCGGGGACATGATGACCGTCCCGACCCCCATAGGCTCGCTCGCCGACGCGAAGGCAGAGGGGGCAGACGTGCGCGTCGTCTATTCCGTGGAGGACGCAGTCAAGTTGGCTCCGCTGGTCAAGAGCGTCGTCTTCATGGCAATCGGCTTCGAAACGACCAGCCCCACGACCGCTTCGATCATGCTCACTGAGCTCCCGAGGAATTTCTCGATTCTGAGCTGCCATCGCATCTTGCCTCCCGCCCTCGACGCGCTCTTTGATCTCGGCGAAGTGCACATCGACGGGCTGATTCAACCCGGGCACGTAGCGACGATAATAGGGCTCGAGCCGTTCCGTCGCTTCTCGAAGGAACGGAAGATCCCGCAGGCCGTCGCCGGCTTCGAGCCTCTCGATCTAATGGTCGCGATCTACATGATGGTCCGACAGATGGCGGAAGGTCGGCATGAGGTTGAGAACGAGTACTCCAGGGTGGTGAAGCCGGAGGGCAACCCCAAGGCCCTGGCGATGATCCACGAGGTGTTCAAGCCGGTGGATCGGGCCTGGCGCGGCTTCGCAGTGATCCCGAAGAGCGCCCTCGAACCCCGCGAGGAATTCGACGCGCGCAACGCTCGCGTGGTCTTCGGCGACATCATCGCCAAGGCGCCATCGGTGAAGGAGGAGATGGGGGGCTGCCGCTGCGGGGAGGTCCTTCGTGGAATCATCGAGTCGAGAGAATGCCCCGTTTTCGGGAATGGTTGCAGCCCGAAGCGACCGATGGGCCCGTGCATGGTCAGCCGCGAGGGCAGCTGCAACATCGCATTCCGCTACACGCGGCATTAGGCACGAGAAGTCGCTCAGCATCCACGTTCCAGAGCGAAGTATTCATTTGATAATCGGCATACAGGTGCGGGCTGCTGACGCGGTTGCATCCAGGGGAGGAGAAATATGGAATCGGGGGCGAATCTAGGTACGCCGGGCGCGGCGCAGGGCAACGGGACGGCAGCCACGGCGAACGACGTCAAGAAGCCGAAAGGAGTCTGCGTAGCCCTTCAGCACGACGGCAAGCCGATCCGGGTGCACGGGGACACCCCCCTCGAGTTCCTGCCGGCGCTGCAATCGTCCTCGCTCGCCTGGATCAACTTCGCCCTCCCGGACCCGGAGAAGGATGGCACCGAGGTCGCGGCCAAGCTGGGGTTCAGCGACACAATGGTCGCGACCCTGCTCCAAGGAAGGTACTCCAACTACGAAGACCGCGATGTGGAGCTCGGGCTGCTCGTCCCCGCGGTGAGGATCCGGGGCATGGAGGTCAAGACCTTCAACCTCATCGTTCTCTTGCGAAAGGGACTTATCCTCACGATCCACAACGAGGAGGTCACCCGTTTCATCCAATTCTCGAGATACGCGGACGTCTTCCTGCGCAAGCTGCCGGACAGCATGCCCGCCGAGGACAAGCTCACCAACATGCTCGTGCGCATCCTCGACGAGAACAACAATCGCAACTTTGAGCAGCTTCGGACCATCGAGGAGCAGGCTGACTGGCTCAGCGAGGAGCTTTCAGACCCAAAGACTCCGCGGGAGGCACTCGGACGGAAGATCTATGAAATGAAGCACAGCTTGATCACTTACCTTAGTAATCTCTGGGCGACCCTGGACGTGCTTAACTCGCTGCGGTACGGTGATGCCCACTCCATAACCGACAACCCCAAGGTGCTCTCCAAGGTGACGCTGCTCATCGAGGACGTGAACCGCCAGATCTCGCTCGCGGAGCACACTTCGGAAGTCCTTGCCTCCGGGCTCGAGGTCTTGCAGTCGCTTTACAACAACCAGCTGCAGACGCTGAACAACCGGATGACGCTCGCCGTCGCGTGGCTCACCATTCTCGGCACGGCGCTCCTCGTGCCCAACACGATCGCCACCTTCTTCGGCTCGATAGCTGGATTGGACGACCGGACCCTGATGTGGTACACCTTTATCACCGTGGTCGCCACCGTCAACGCCACCATTCTCGCCTGGTGGTGGGTGCAGAAGAAGGTCATCATCCCACACGGCGCCGCGGACACCGCCGTTCTCGCACACGATGAGGCTGGCCTGAGGCGATCGGCCCATAAGCAGGATCACAAGTAAGCTCCCGGATCTGCTGGAGCGCTCGCAAAAGATTTATTTAGCCAACCCTAGAATAATCTCAGCATCTGGGGTAGCAGACACCGAGGTGGAAAGCAGATGGCATCACAGAAGCTTCTGGAATGGTTGAACAAGGCAATCGCGGCGGAAATGCAGGTCAGCATCCAATACATGTGGCAGCACGTGCAGTGGTCGGGGGTCGAGCACTACGCGGTCGCCGACAAGCTCGAGGAGATCGCGATCGAGGAAATGAAGCATGCCGAGAAGATAGCGGAGAGGCTGTGGTATCTCGGAGGGGTCCCGACCACGAAGCCAGCTCAGATCACGGTCGGCGGCGAACTCTACGAAATGATCGAGTACGATGCGAAGGCCGAGGCGGATGCGATCGAGATGTACAAGCACATAGAGGAAATCGCCGAGGCCGAGGGCGACGTCACGACCCGATTCATCTTCGAGGGCATCCTGGAGCAGGAAGAGGAGCACCACGACTTCTTCATCTCAGTGATGGAAGGAAAGAAGCCAGTCTCGAGAAAGAAGTAGGAAGGTCATTCCAGCCCAGTCCTTTGCACCAGGGCAAATCATATAGGCAGGCTCTTTAATCGGTGTGCACTCAGCGTGAGCGCTATGAACGAGGCTTTCATATCACTGAAGATAGACGAGCGCGTCCTCCAGGCCATAGAGAAGATGGGCTGGCAGGAGCCGACGCCCGTCCAGGTGGCCGCGATCCCCCTGATCCTTAAGGGCAGGGACGTCATGGCCCAGGCCCAGACCGGGACGGGCAAGACCGCGGCGTTCGGCATTCCCATCCTGCAGAGCCTGAGGAAAGGAAAGAAACCCAAGGCATTGGTCCTAGTGCCAACGAGGGAGCTCGGAGTGCAAGTGGCGGACGAGATCTCCCGCCTGGGCGAGTTCATGGACCGGAGGGTGCTAGCCGTTTATGGCGGCGCTTCGATCGAGAACCAGATCGCGGAGCTGCAGAAGGGCATCGACATCGTCGTCGGCACACCGGGGAGAGTCATCGACCACATGAAACGAGGGACCCTGGACCTCCGCGATCTGTACTATCTCGTACTCGACGAAGCGGACCGTATGCTCGACATGGGGTTCATCGACGACATTCGTTACATCCTCTCGAAGCTGCCGCGGAACCGGCAGACGATGCTGTTCTCGGCCACGATCCCCGGCACAGTGAGGGAGCTGGCCGCGAAGCACATGCACGAGCCCGAGACTCTGATCATCAGCGAGGATGAGCTCGTCCTGCCGAACACCGAGCAGGTCTACTTCAACGTCGGGCGGAGGAACAAGATCTGGGCGCTCTGCCGGGTCTTGGACCGAGAGAAGCCGAAGGCAATCATCTTCTGTTCGACGAAGCGGATGGTCGACATCTTGACGAAGGGGCTGGTGTCATACGGATATCCGGCGGCCGCGCTTCATGGAGACCTCACCCAAGCGAGACGCGAGAAGGTGCTGCAGGACTTCCGCGAAGGCAAGATCATGCTCCTTGTGGCGACCGACGTCGCCGCGAGAGGGTTGGACATCGAAGGAGTGACGCACGTCATCAACTACGACGTACCAGAGAACCCCGAGGTCTATGTTCATCGCATCGGCCGGACTGGGCGGGCGGGGCACATCGGCAAGGCGATCACGTTCGTCACGACCGACGAGCAGCACCTGCTGAGCGGCATCAAGGACTTCTCGGGCGTGGGCGTGAAGAAGGAGGAAGTGCCCGAGATTGAGGGTCGGGAGACGGTCAGAAAGGTGTTGGACTTCGACGAGACGTCCGACGTGTTCGGCATGGTCAAGTTCCGAATCAACCTGGGAAGAAGGGACAAAGCAACCAGCGCCGACCTTTCCGACCTGATAACGCGGAGCTCCCGCATCAGCGAGTTCGCCGTCGGTCATATCGAGATCGACGAGGAGAGCAGCGTCGTCGAGGTGCACAAGGAGGTCGCGCTAAGGACGATGAGCGCGATGAGAAACTCGAGCTTCAAGGGCAAGAAGCTCACCTTCGAGCCCCTGCAGCGAAGATGATTCAGCGCCAGAGGGTGTATTTGTCGAGAAGTTGGCAAATATAGTCTGAGGCGTCCTTCTGCAGCCCGCCCTTGGTCTCGACCTCGCGCACATACGACTTGGCTTCGTTGATCGAGACTCTCGATGCTTTTGCAATCACGTTCGCGACGATGGTGCTCGCGAGCGCCTCATCCACGCGCGTGTCCCTGAGGACCGCGCGGATATCGTACTTGAAAACGCCCATCCTTCTGACGTTCAACATTGCGACTCTAGTTCTTGCTCCCTGTTCCCTCTGAAAATCGGATCGCTCGGTTCTATACCTAGGCAAGATTCAGTGCTCCTGATGGCGTTCAGGAGAATTTCCGTATTTAACCTTTGCGGAACACGACATCGCTCCAGCAGGTCGAGTCTCTAGCTGGAGGCGGATTCAGGATGCTCGTCATCGAAATCAATCGTTCTTCGGTTCTTTGCGCTCCTTGAAGCCGGTCGACGCGAGTGCGTTTCTCGCCCTGCGAACGTCTTCCTCCCTGACCAGCACGTGGTCGGTACGGAACGAAGAGACAACAAAGATGGGAACTTGCGCAACCGCCAGCGCTTCCGAGACGATTGCCAGAAACCCGGTCAGGTCGTTTGGCAGGTCCGCTTCGAAAGTGATGATTCGGTGCGAGCCACCTCCAGGATGCTCTTCTTTCTTCACCACCGTGAACGTGCCCGCTCTATTGACGATTGCAAAAGCAGACCGCGCCTCAGGTGGGTCGGTCGTCTCAGTGATGCTGTACCTGTCGTTGGACACACTGAACTCGATGCTCGTCCTATCGAGGAATTCTGCGGCCTGCACGCTCCTAGAAGCGCGGTCTCAGTGGATATGCCTTCTTGATAGCCCGAACCAAAAGGCCGCATCAGACCGCACCGGTCGTCGCTAGATCGGGCAGGCTGAAGAAGAATGTCGATCCCTTGCCAACCTCGGACTCCACCCAGATCTTGCCCCCGTGCCGCTCGACGATCTTCTTGCAAGTGGCCAGGCCGATCCCGGCGCCCGGGTAGTCCAAATCGGGATTCACCCGATTGAAGAGATCGAAGATGCCGGGCTGGCTTTCCTTCGAAATCCCGATGCCGTTGTCCGCGACCGAGATTACCCACTCCGTTCCCGTTTGCCTCGCGGAGATTTGAATTGACGGAGGAACGTCGCGTCTGAACTTGAGCGCGTTCCCGATCAGATTCTGGAACACCTGGGTCATTTGGGTAGGATCAATCCGGGCGATTGGCATCGGGTCGCGTGCAACTCTTGCCTTAGCCTCGTCGATGGAGGGTCCCAGGTTCGTCAATGCGGCCTGCAGGCTCGTCTCTAGGGACTCTGGGTTCATGGGCGCGCCTCTCGTGTCCACCCTGGATAGGTTCAGGAGACCATCGATCATCTCGCGCATTCGCCCGGCGCCCTCGGTGGCTATCGATATGTACTCCTTCGCCTCCGCGTCCAGCTCCCCTCCGTGCTTGGCGTTGAGGAGCTCAAGATACACCGAGATCATTCGTAGAGGCTCGCGAAGGTCGTGCGATGCGACGTATGCGAAGCGCTGCAGGTCATCGTTGGAGCGGGACAGCTCTTCCGCTCGGCACACTAATTCCCCCTCCAATCGGCGGAGCTCGGTCATGTCGTTGCCGAGTAGGAGAACGCCCGCAACCTCATCCACGTCGTTCTTGAGCGCCCCCATGCTCCAGCTCATCCACCGTTCCTGGTTGCTCTGCGTTATCATCCTTCCCGAGTAGTGAACCGTTTCCGAACCGTTCGCCGCGTTCTGGAACACCGTGCGGCACGCTTCGCCCTCCTCCACCGGGATCATCGCCGATATCCAGTTCGAGCCGCGCATCGATCGCTCGTTCGCCCCCAGCAATCGCTGGCCGAATGGGTTCATTGTAAGGATGGTGCCGCCGCGATCTACCACCATGACGACAGCCTGGGTGTTGTTAATGATGCTGTTTGCGAAGTCCCTTTCCTCGCGCAGAGCGGTCTCACTGGCCTTGAGGGACCGGAAGACGAGCGCATAGGGTTTTTCGATCCCGGTCCTCACCAAGGCGATGAGGAGCAGCCCGAACGAGGCCAGGATGAGAAGGTGCCCGAGCATGTTGACCGGGTCGTTGACCTTGACGTAGCCGGTGAAGGTGAGCTCAGCAAGGATCTGCAAGGCGCTCGCGCCTATCACAAGCTGGAACACGCTCTTCTCGAACCAGCTCCTTCTTGTGTAAAGGACAATCATGGACAAGCCGAGCACGATCGAGATTGCGTACTCGCTGTAGATCTTGAAAGGCGTAAGTCCAGTGGCGTCCGTGTAGGCGGTGGGGAAGTATCCGAGGAAGATGAGCGCGATGAGCAGCGCCGCGGCCGAGCAGAACCCAACGGTAACCGCGGTCCAATTCATCTTGCGATAGATGATCATGGGGGCGATCAGGAGGGCCGCCGCGCCCAGGTAGCGTGTCGCGAGCCACAGCTGCGTCGCGAGATTGGCGGTGTTGTTCCCGAAGACTCCCATGCCATCGAATGCCAGCATGTGGACGAGGCCAAGGAAAGAGATGGGGAGAAAGGCGAGGCCGACAAACAGCAGGTAGTTGTTCTCTAAATAGCGCCTTGAGGTCGCGGCCACCAGGAATACCGAGAATCCCGTCACCGCTATTCCCACCTCGATCAGGCTGTGAAATAGGAGGAACGTGTACAGCGAGGTCAAGAAGAGCGCGACCAGAAGGACCAAGGCGGCGGCTATCAGACGCCAATTCGATACGAGGAAGGACCGCAGTCTGCGAATCGATGCGGCGTTCGAGCCCTTCGTGTCCTTGGCCGGGTGTTCAAGCGGTGGGTTCGCGCTAGTGCCATCGTCGTCTGCCATTCTGCTTTCCAATCGGATAACAGGTATTAAGAACCATTTCGTGAGCCTCGACCCGGGCCCGCAGGGATTTTCGTCTGGAATCGCCATCATTGCGAACGATGAACGTCGAGGAGTTCGTCGAGAAGAAGGTGCTGCCTCAATACCGGCCGATCGTCGCTGCGATAAGGCGGTTCGTGCGAACCGATTTCCCTGCGCTTTCTGAAGAGATCAGCTACGGCATTCTCGCGTTCAGGAAGAAGCACATCGTGGCGGTCATCAGCCCTACGAAGAAGGGGATCACCCTGGCATTCTCGCGTGGGGCGGAATTCGATGATCGATTCGGTCTCTTGGAAGGAGTGGGCAAGAGGTCAAAGAACCTAAGGATGAGCAGCGTAGACGAGATCGACCTCAAGGTCCTGTCCTACTACTTCGGGCAGGCGGTCGGTCTCGACCTCCGCGGCGATTGACGGGTCCTTCACCAACTTCCATAGGTCCCGTAGTCCCTGGCCGCCTGGACCAGAGCGAACACGTTCGCAGGAAGGGCATCCGGGGGCAGTTCGCAGGCCGTGCCGAGGATGTACCCGTTCTTGCTGTCCCTCCCCCCGATCAGCTGCTGCTTGGCTTGCTCGTAGATCCTCAAGGGGTTTGGCAGGATCATCATCTTCGTGTCGACCGATCCCATGATCGTGGCCACATCCCCGAACTCCTTGGCCAAGAGGTCTGAGGGGAACACGTTCCGTCCCATATAGCCCACGTGGAATATGGTGAAGGGGGTGAAGATCAGCTCATCCTTGAACAGCTTGTAGTCGGTCTCGTGATTGCCGCACAGGTGATAGAGGACCTGTGGTCCGGCGCCCTTCTCCAAGGCTTTCGTTACGAAGCCGTGCAGGAACTTGATCGACAGTTCGTGGACGTCCGAATCGGAGAAGATGTCGTTGTTGGCGAGAACCGAACCGGTCGAGATCATCGCCATCCCATAGCGATTCGCGATAAGCTCCGCGCCGTTGACCGCCACCTCGGTGTACTTGGACACCAGCTTCTTGGCCGATTCGCGCTCGGTCAAGGACCATATGATGAAGTTCTCGATTCCGCAGAGCTGCGCCCCGCCGCCCGTCAGATCGGAGGTATAGGTCATGGGGACGAACTTCTTCGGCGTCTTCTGCTGGATGTAGTCCTGTGCAGTGATCATCAGTTTGCCGGTGAAGCCATTCTCCATTTCTTTGAGGTCGGGGACTTCGAGCCGGTCTACCCCCTCAAGGTCCGTGATAGAGGGCTCCTTGACAACGGGCGGAAGAAGCCGTCGGAATTGCACCTCCGCGCCCATCTCCGCGACCCACGGGAGGGAGAAATACCAATGGGTCATCGGAATCAGATCGTACATCTCGGACGCGTTTGCGACGCAAGCCGCGCCGAGGTCTGGTTTAGTGTAGAAGTCGTTTATGGTAAATCCGGAAATCACCGCCGCATGGGAGAGCATCATCGCATCGACGTCAATCCGATCGAACTTCGAACCCATGAACGGGCTCGCGAATCTCTGCTCTGCGTGTTCATGCCATTTTTGATTCGGTGGAGGTAGTATGGCTTCGATTCCTTCGGTCATTCTCAAACCTTCTGTATATCCTATCTTCGCGGCGAATCCATTCGCAGCTACTGATCTAGCACCATCCCGCCCACCACGCGATGGCTCTTCAGCATCGTTCCGCATTTCGGGCACAGGTAGTTGGTGCGGGTTACATCAATCATCAAAGTGTTGGCAGCGACGTAGTCGTAGAACATGAGGTCCCCGGGCTTTTCGACCAGGTCCTCTTCCCTCCCTTCCCACTCGCACTTGTAGCACTTCACGGGACCACTCGTCCGAGCCAACTCAGCCTGTGAACGCCTTATCGGTAGAAGGTCTTTGCGAGTTGACGTTCATGTTTCTCTAAGCAGATCACTTGTTGACGCCCAGTTTGCGCCCATCTGCTTACGTGGGAGAGGACCAGTCTTGTCTTGTGCGCGTCTTAGGTGGGTCTGGTGGAAGCTTCCTTGTGTCTCCTGTTTGCCATCCATGCCAAGTCGTCAACAAAGTCTTATCTAGTGCCATAAATCATGACTAGCGTAGTCTTCGGTTCCATAGGCAAAGGTTGGATTTGCACATGAGCAAGACAAGAAAGGTGTCCCCTGCCGATATTGAAAAGGAGCTGAAAGCCTTCATAAGAGATAGATTTATGTCCGGAAATAAAAACATCGCCTTAGACGCCCACGATTCCTTCCTCGAGAGAGGGTTGATCGATTCGACTGGAGTCCTGGAGCTTGTCGGGTTCATCGAAGAAACCTATCATATCAAAGTCGAAGACGAAGACCTGATTCCCGATAATCTGGATTCCCTGGACAAGTTGGAGAAGTTCATATCAAGGAAGCTACGACATGTTGGTAGGTGAGTTCCTAGAGAACAGCGCGAGAGAACACCCCGACAAGGTAGCCCTAATTGCTCACAAGAAAAGGTTAACATATGCCCAGGTGGACAACGCAGCCAACTCGCTTGCCAATGCCCTAATCGCAAACGGCATACAGAGGCAGGATCGAGTCGCCATCTACCTGGAGAATTCGATTGAATCAGTCGTTTCCGTATTCGGGATTCTGAAAGCATCGGGCATATTCGTCATAGTCAATCCACAGGTGAAATCAAAGAAACTGGGATACATATTGAACGACTGTCAGGTCAAGATTCTGATCACAGATTCGAAGCACCTCGCGGAAATCTCTGGAAATGCTGAAGGCCATCCTCACCTGAGAGGAGCGATATCAGTCGATGAGCACGAAGATGACGGTATGCTGCTTTGCGGCTACAAAGAGGCAATGAAATACCCAAACACGCCTCCACCGAACCGTTCTATCGATATCGATCTGGCCATTCTCATTTACACTTCGGGTTCGACCGGCACTCCAAAAGGGGTAATGCTGACTCATTTGAACGTGGTCTCAGCAGCGAACTCGATCATTGAGTATCTAGAGAACACTGACAAGGACATCATTATGGATTGTCTGCCACTGTCGTTCGACTATGGTCTGTACCAAGTCCTGATGGCTTTCAAATTCGGCGGGACAGTGGTCCTAGAGAAATCATTCCTCTATCCGTATCATATCATCGAGTCTATCATCAGGGAAGAGGTAACGGGCTTTCCCATAGTGCCACCCATTGCCGCCATTCTTCTGAAAAACAAGAATCTGGCAGAGTACGATTTCTCGAGGCTGCGGTATATCACAAGCACGGCCCAGGTCTTCCCAGTGAAGTACATAGTTCAGCTTCAGAAGGCTCTCCCAAACGTGAAGATATTCTCGATGTACGGTCTGACCGAATGCAAGAGGGTGTCGTATCTGCCTCCAGAGGAACTCTCCAGGAGGCCATCTTCGGTCGGGAAAGCGATGCCGAACGTCGAGACATACCTCGTGAATGAGCGAGGGGAGATGATCACCAAGGCCGGCGAGGTCGGCGAGCTCGTGGTCAGAGGATCCAATGTCATGAAGGGATATTGGAATCTACCAGAGGAGAGCGCCAAGAAACTGAGAATCGGACTGTATCCCGGCGAAACGAACCTGTTCACGGGAGATCTGTTCAAGATGGACGAAGACGCCTACCTCTACTTCGTTGCGCGCAAGGACAATATGATAAAGACGGCCGGGGGGATCGTGAGCCCCAAGGAAGTGGAGGATGCTCTTTACGAGATCGATGACGTCGTCGAAGCAGGAGTCCTGGGGATTCCAGATGATGTCCTGGGACAGGCGGTCAAGGCAGTTGTCGCTCTTAGAAAGGGATCGAAGCTGACTAAAGAAGAGATCATGCGTCTCTGCACTAGGAAACTGGAACGATGCATGGTTCCAAAGCATGTAGAGATACGAGAGCAATTGCCCAGAACGCCGACTGGAAAGATCGCCGTTGGCGTTTCCCAAGAGCACGAAGGAAATGAATGACCAAGGTACGAGGTTGCCGATATGAAATTCAGAAGAGAGGCATTGGATCTGGATTGCGATAGGGAGATCGAGCGGATCTGTTCGTTCATCAAACAGCAAACGACTTCCATGAAGCGGGAAGGAGTCGTTGTGGGATTGAGCGGAGGCATCGACTCGGCACTGTCCTCCTCGCTTTGCGTGGAGGCACTGGGCAAAGAATCGGTGCTTGGTCTCATCCTCCCAGAAAAGGAATCGAACCCCATCAGTGCTCAATATGCGAAGAAACACGCTCGAAGGCTCGGCATCAAGATCTTGGAAATCGACATTACGCCAGTGCTTGAAGGCTTCGGAACTTACGAGAAGAGAGATGCCATAATAAGGAAGATGGTTCCGGACTATGAGCCTGATAGCAGGATCAAGATCACCCTGCCCGGAAATCTCCTTGCGAGGGACGCATACAATTTCTTTACCCTGAACATAATGCGCCGCAATGGCGAAGTAAGCTCCTGCCGGCTGAACAAGGCCACGTTAAATGGCATCGTTGCCGCCACCGACACCAAGCAGAGGACGAGAATGATGCAACTTTATTATTATGCAGAGATGAATAATTATCTCGTTTGCGGCACTACCAACAGAAGTGAGCAGATGCAGGGATTCTTCGTCAAGTACGGGGATGGGGGGGTTGACATCGAACCGATCGCGCACCTGTACAAGACACAAGTCTACCAAATCTCAAGGCGCTTGGGAGTGATGAAAGAGATACTCGATAGGGTCCCCAGTCCAGACACGTTCAGCTACGAAGTGAGCGACGAGGAGTTCTACTTCCGAATGCCGTACGATGTTCTGGATCTCCTGTTGTACGCTTGGGAGAATAAGATCGGGATTCCAGAGGTTTGCGAAGCGCTGGACCTGGAAGAGCAGCAGGTCGCTAGGGCATTCAGAGAGATCGCCAATAAACACAATTCTACAAAGCATTTAAGGGAGTCACCCCCCAATCTCCTAGAAGCCTGAAGATGGACCTATGAATCGATGCACAAGATGCATACTGCCTGAGACCTTTCCAGGAATACGATTCAACAAGGAAGGCGTCTGCAACTACTGCCTCGAGTTCAGGGGCATTGACCACCTAGAAGACAGGATGTCCGAATACAGGCGCAAATTCGCCGATTTGGTTGACAAACACAGGGGACTCGGCGACTACGATGCACTCATGAGCTACAGCGGAGGCAAAGACAGCACTTACACCAGTATTATCTTGAAGAACGAATATAAACTGAACATACTCGCGATCACATTCGACAACGGTTTCGTCCCCGAACAGACCTTTCGCAACATCAGGACCGTCGTCGAGAATCTGGGAATCGACCATATTTTCGTGAAACCACGATTTGACGTTCTGAAGACGATCTTCTCCGAATGCGCCAAAGCCAATCCATTCCCACCAATAACCATCGAGCGAGCGAGCGCGATCTGCACGTCTTGCATGGGGATGATCAAGTACCATGCGCTCCGCTTGGCGATTGAAAAGAGGATCCCATTTGTCACATATGGCTGGTCTCCGGGTCAGGCTCCAATCACCTCGTCAATCATGAAGAACAACCCCCAAATGACAAGGATGATGCAGAAATCGGTATACGATCCGCTTCACAGGATTGCTGGTGACGCGATAAACCCTTACTTCCTTGACGAAGAGCAATTCAATAGCCCTGAGCTGTTCCCCTATACCATCAACCCGCTTGCGTTCTTGGGCTACGACGAAGAGAAGATATACGAAACGATTCGCGGGTATGGATGGGAAGCACCACGCGACACAGATGCCAACTCCACCAATTGCCTCCTGAACTCATACGCGAACATAGTCCACAAGGATCAGTTTCATTTTCACCCCTACTCCTTGGAACTCGCGAACCTGGTCCGCGAGGGTTGTCTGGATAGGAAATCTGCGCTAGAACGCATCGAAGAGATTGAGGATCCTGAGACCATCGCTTTGGTCCAGAGAAAACTCGGGATTGAATGAATAATTACACCGTGATCAAGGGGGACATAGAAGGCGACAAAGAGGCCATCCTCTCACTGGTGCACAGGAACCTCAGTGTTGCGTACTCCTCTCAACGCTACGACTGGAGTTACAAACATGGTCCTTATGGGAACGCATCATGCTGGCTTGCGAAGTATGGGCCATCGGGGCCTCTAGTCGGTTCGGCATCACTCTTTCCACGGAGATTGAAGATCGGCGACAGGTCGGTGCTCGCAGGGGTCATCGGTGATTTCTCCATCGACCGAGGCCACAGAGGATTTGGGCCAGCCGTCAAGCTGATGAGGGCGATAGTGTCAGATACGGGCGCTTCTGGAAGCTACCTGCTATACGAAACACCAAACGAGGAATCAAGTCCGGTTTTCTTTCGCATAGGATACAAGGAGGTGGGCAGGGCCAGGGTATTCGTGAAACCCTTGAACCTGGCGCGTGTGCCATCGCATCTTATTCCCAAGTATCTCAGGTCAAAAGGAGTCCTGAGAGTGGTGGATTCATGCAGTGACGTGTTTTCAAGAGAGAAGCGCATAAGCAGTCGGTTCAGTCACTCGCTTGATATGCCAGGGTCTTTCGACGAGAGATTTGACGTGCTGTGGGAGAGGACATCGAAGCAATTCGGGATTGCTGGAGAGCGAACCTCCAGATTCTTGAACTGGAGATATTCGCGATCGTATGTCTACTATAGAATATTCTGCGTCCTAGATGACAAGGACGAGATCGGCGGTTACCTGGTCTATCGAGTGAAAGACAACGTCTGCTACGTTGACGACATGTTGTTCTTACCATCTGATGACTTGTTCGACTCTCTCCTGGCCAATTTCATTCGGCATCAAAGAGAAGAAGGCACAGGTGCGATTGCGATTCGCTACATGGGCAATAGTGACATTCCAAAGAAGCTCAGGAGGTTCAATTTCGTGAATGTTAACGACAAGACGAGAGTTGTCTTGTATCCTGACGGTCTTGCAGATCAATCCTATCTACTGGATGAGGCGAATTGGCGTTTCTTCGCAGGTGACATGGATATATAGAGAAGCAGCGATTTCAATTCAATCAGAGTGAGAGTGGTGGTCTGGAGATCGGAATCGACAGTGTTGAGCTATCCAGGTTCAGTCATGATATCCTTTCGAAAAGCAGCATTCTGAAGAAGGTCTTCACCGAGAAGGAGATAAGGTACTGCGAGAGCAAATTGCATCCAACGCAACACTACGCGGCGCGATTTGCTGGGAAAGAGGCGGTCGTGAAGGCGCTCCAATGCTACGGGATCAGGGTCCCCCTGAACAAGATTGAGATACTGAACCGGAGACGCGGAATACCATTCGTCGCAATCCTGGATAAGAGAGTGAGGGCTTTTGAAATCAAGATCAGCCTAACTCATTCAGACACCATGGCTGCTGCCGTGGCGATCGTCTGCGAGAAGCGCCCTCGTGAATGAATCGACGCGGCAACCACTTGCTCTCAACCTCGACCCCTCACTGTAGGATCATACGAAGGCCCTTTCTTACCCGACCTTCTCTCGCGGTGTTCTTCATGTTGTCGAGGAGGGCCATGTCGTCTGCTCTGATCTCGAAATCAACATCGGCGTTCTGTAGAATGTATTCTGGATGTACGGATTTGGGAAGCGGGAGCACCCCTCTTTGAAGAACATAGCGTATGCAAATCTTGGCGACGGTCGAATCATACTTCTCGGCTACGGCGGCAATGGCATCATCGCCGAGGATTGCCCCGGTGGCCAGAGGTGAGTAGCCCTCCACCAGCATGCGGTTCTGTTGGCAGTACCGCGTGAGACTTTCCTGCGTGTTGCCAACGTGGAACTTGATCTGGTTCGCCATTGGTTCGATCTCGCAGTCCTGGATGAGGGAGGTGAGGTCGGAAATATCGAAATTCGAGACCCCGATCGCACGGCACCGGCCGCTCTTGTAGATCATCTCAAGCGCTTTCCATACCCTGCTGTTCTCCGCTCTGAAATCGAGACCAGCCTTGTTCCATGGCCACGGCGCGTGGATGAGGTATAGGTCCAGGTACTCGAGACCTAGCCTCTCCATGGTGCCTTCGAAGCTCTTCAGCGCACCCTCGTAGTTCTTGACGTCGGCTGGGAGCTTGGAGGTGACGAAGATCTCCTTTCTCTCGATTCCACAGTCACGGACAGCGCTGCCAACGCTCGCTTCGTTGCCGTAGCCATGAGCGGTGTCAATGTGTCTGTATCCATTTGCCAAGGCAAAGGAAACTGCGTCGTAGGTGGTTCTTCCATCGGGCATATGCCACGTTCCCAGCCCGATCTTCGGCACTCTGACGCCGTTTTCCAGGCGGTACGACTCGTCTAGGATTCCCATGAGATTGTCTCTTCCTCACTCGACCAGAAATCAATTGAAGTGCCGGTATTTGAATGGTCGAGGTCGCACGTCGCACCCACAAGGATCACCAAGGAAAACGGCCTTCGTTAGCCGCCAATCCCGGAACTCGATGCCCGCGGTTGCGAAATCGGCGGATTCACGAGAGTGCAGGGGTAGTATACAATTCCGCGAAATGTCCCATATTTAATGCTTACGATTGGGGCCAGTGGGGAGTCGCTTTCTTTAATATACATGATTGGATTTTATTGGTGTGTTTGAACGACGTGGTTCCCTACTGTTGAACTGCTTTTTTCTCTGAGTGGAATAGAGAAGTAGAACGTAGCCCCTTTCCCCTCTTCGCTTTCAACCCAGATTCGCCCGCCATGTCGCTCGATAATCTTCTTCGTAACGGCCAAGCCGACGCCTGTGCCGGGATACTCATCGTGGGCATGCAGACGCTGGAACATTAGGAATATCTTGTCAGCGTGCTCCATGTTCAATCCGATGCCATTGTCTTTGACGGCGAAGACCCATTCATTGGCGGCCTTGGAAGCCGAGATGTGGATCTGCGGCACTTCCGCTCCGTGGAATTTGATCGCGTTGCCAATCAGATTCTGCATCACCTGGATCATCTGGGACTCGTCCGCGAGGACATCCGGGAGATGGTTTATGACAATATCCGCTCTGGTCTCCTCCAATGGCACTTTCAGTACTTCCAGAGTCTTTGCGGCAACCGAGTTCATATCGACTCGGCTGAACGGCTTTCCTCTTGTGTCCACCCTTGAGTACTCCAAGAGGTCGTCGATCAGCCTTCGCATTCGATTGCCACCCTCCATGGCGAAGTCGACGTACTCCTTGGCCTTGGAGCCTAGCTGGTCTCTATACTTGCTATCGAGCAAGGCAAGATATGCCAGCACCATTCGGAGGGGTTCCTGCAGATCATGAGAAGCGACGTACGCGAACTGCTGCAGTTCATCATTCGATCGAGCAAGGTCCCTCAGTCTTCTTTCAAGTTCTCCTTCCAGCTTCTTCTGGCGACTGACATCCAGGAACGCAGTAGCGAATCTGCCATTCATGGGCGAGAATGCGGAAATGATGAAATGCTTGTCCATGGGCTGGAAGTATGTCTCAAAGCAAGCAGCCTTCCCGGTCCTTGCCACTTCTGCGTAGATATCCAGATAGGGTGGTTTGCCAGTTCCATAGAGTTCGGATGCAAGCTTGCCGACGGCTTCGCCTCTGGAGATTCTCGTGATCGTCGTAAACACAGAATTGACATCAAGAATTCGGTAATCGATTGGCTCGCCATGCTCGTCATTGACTAATTCGTGGAGAGCCATTCCTTCAGACGAGTACTCGAACAGCGATCTGAACTTAGCCTCGCTTTCTCTTATTGCCGATTCTGCTCGCTTCCTTTCTGTGATGTCGTTTCCAACAACGAGTGCTCCGTCTAGCTTGCCATCCTTGTATGTCGGTTTAACGTTTAGAATGACCCAGAGCTCGCTCCCATCCTTCTTCATTGCTTTGTATTCAACGCCGCCCGCTAGGTTCTCTCCAGCCATCCCTCTTCTTATCCTTTCCTGGAATCTGTGTCTGCTTTGTGCGTCGAGGAGTTCGTTTGGATTCTTTGCCAGCAATTCCTCGCGGGTGTAACCAGTGAGCAGGCACATCGCTTCGTTGACGCTCTTGAACCTGGGGCCAGCATAGTCAATCTCGTAAATGGCGGTGGGAGCGTACTGAAGGATGTGCCTGTACAATTCTTCGCTTTCTTTAAGCGCTTCTCGGGTACGTGCATCGTGCGAACCCTCGATCAGGCTCCAATCACCGTGACGTCTCACGAGCGCGAATTGATGGTTGGCAACGACGTCCAGAATCTCGTTCGCCCCGCAGCGCTCGATTGAGTACGTGCACAGTGCGATCATGCGATGCTTGCCGATGACGCTATTGACGCTGGCTTCGTACTGCTCGAAATCATTCCATTGGGTTTCCTCGAGCCAATGTGTGTTTCCGGTCAGGCGCAGACCTTCGAATCCTTTCTTTCTCGATTCCTCGAGCTTCGTCACCCATCCATCGAGGACCCGTGAAGACTCGAACTTGCCACCTTTCATGTACCAATCCTTGTAATCAAGGATCTCGATCTGGCCCTTGTCGAGGGCTACCTCGAGGTTGGGGACAGCCCTCTTCAAAGCCTCCGTGGCCTTTTCAACTCTGAGTGGCTCAGACGTCACCCACATGCAGAACTCATTCGCGTCAAGTCCAGCTTTGAAATAGGGCACTAGGATCTCAACCAGATCTTGGCTATCCTGGTAGAATTGGCAGAAGTGCGTTCCCCAAGGCACATCGCCTATAACTTCTATGCCAGTTGCTCTGAGGCCACGAGATTTCCGCGAGCGTCGCACATTATTAGTCGCAGTGCCTTGCAGGGTGGCCATCTCAACCAGTTAATGGGCACGATCAGGCTAATAATCATTAGGGAGGGACTTCCGGATCGTGCTGTTCTATTCATTACAATGAAGCACAGCACGCGGCGCACCAAAGGGTGGGGACCCTGATCAGCCTATCGTCTGTTGCAAACAACCACGAGGTGCTCCATGGAATCGGTAAGTGCTTCCTGGCAAACCGTAGCAAAGCTTAGCCCGGATGGCCAAGAACCGAATCTCTTGGAAGCTTGTATACGGGGGCGAGTAGTTGCCCGAACGAGCAGTGCCTATGGGAATGCTAGACTAGCAGTGCGTGACCGGCGCGCTCTCCAGTATCATTCCAAGCTTCTTTGAGACCATGTGCTCAACCGTCCATCCGACTGCATAGGTGAGGATGCCTATTACCGATATCAGGACTATTCCAGCGAACATCTGCGAATATAATCCCAGTTGACTGTTCCATAGCACAAAAGCACCAATTCCCGGCGTTCCCAGTATTAGCTCGCCCTCGATGATGCAGATCCAGCCGATCCCTATAGCCACCTTCAAGCCGGCAAGGATATTGGGCGCGATCGACGGAATGATGACCTTGCGGAACAGAGTCCACCCATGCGCACCCATCGTCTGCCCAAGGTCAAGGACCAAAGGGTCGATGTGTTGTACCCCGAATTGTATCTGCGAGACGAGAGGTATGAACACCCCCAAGAACACGATCATGAAGACTCCTTGCCCCTGCCCAAGCACGATCAAGAACAAGGGCCCGAAGACTATGGGGGCGATGGGACGAAGGACCTCCACGAACGGCCTTGAGAGGCTATCAGCGACCCTGCTTATTCCGATGAGCATTCCGATGGGCAATGCCAGCAGGAATGCGAGGATGAAGGCTGGGAAATAATGCGAAAGGGTGTCCGAAATAAGTTGCCACATGGTCAGTCCGCTGATGTGATCGTAGCCTGTGAACAGATTGTAGAGCGTGACCGCCACGGCATACGGTGAAGGCAAGTAGGCCGTTCTGACCAGGGCAGACAAGACCCACCATATGAGGATGCCTAGGGATACCCCAACCGCGCCCAGACCGAGCGTAAGCTTGCGATGCGGGCGATGATCTATGTGGAAGTATTGCTCGCCGACACCATCGCTCCTAGCTCTCTTCGTAGCTATTCCGACGCTCATTGACCAGTAATCTCATTTCGTTGGGTTAAACGTGCTTGTTGATGTTCGTTACGCTATTTCACGGGTCGACCTAGTGTGACAAGATGGTTGGAGAGGAATACTTACACGCGCACTCAATCAATCCAATCGAGGTCAATCCGCGTCTTCTTCCGAGCGATTTTGCCATCGGACCGATTTCCATCTCGAACAGGGAACGGGTTCTCGTCCTCGTGCGACAGCCGCTTCATGACCGAACGAACTTGATGTATTCGATGGCGTCATCCTTCTGGAAGTCGGCGATTGCGCCCTTTATCACTCCTGAGTCGCCGCCCATAAGGAACACATCCAGGCACTTGCCGTTCTTCAGGTGCGAATGGACCTGGGTGGTGATATTCGCCTGGTAACGGTGACGTGACTCGTCAAGACCGTGGCCGTCCTCCGCCTTGTGCACAGCGATCAAGATGCCCTCGAGCTCGCCGCTCATCATTTCCCTTTCCCGAATCTCAGTCTCCGCTGATCTGAGGCACACCCGGATGGCCTCGCTCCTTCCCGCAAGTCCGAGCATGCTCTGAAGCTTGTCAAGGTCTTCGATATTCTTCTCCGTCAAGGAAACGCTGATCACGGTCATTTTACTCATGAACGGGAATTGTTAATAGCAGAGATATGAATGTTGTCATGCTTGTTAATAGGAAGTAATATAAATGTTATGAACATAACAAGGATCGGGTGTGTAATGGTCCTCGGACGGAACGTGAAGATCGTTGCTGTCGTGGTAGTCGTCATCATCCTCTTGCTAGTTGCGATGGCAGTCACATTGCCTCCGCTCACTAGTGAAAGCAACTCGAAGATCCAGGTCGTGGCGGCAGAGAACTTTTGGGGCAGCCTGGTCTCTCAACTCGGGGGCGTTCATGTGCAGGTTACTAGCGTGGTTTCGGACCCTAACGCCGACCCACACGAGTACGAGAGCAACACCTCCACGGCGCGCTCCTTCGCATCGGCCGATCTAATAATCCAGAATGGGGCAGGATACGATTCTTGGTCGGACAAGCTCATAAGCGCAGGGATCAAGTCAGATTGCATAGTTCTAAACGTGGCGGATCTGCTAGGCAAGAAGAACGGAGATAATCCGCATTTCTGGTATGATCCTGACTACGTGAACCGGACGGTGGCACAAATGGAGGCGGACCTCATTTCGATAGATCCAGCCCATTCCGCTTATTACGAGCAGCAGTATACGAACCTGAGCGTGTCCCTCGCAGCATACCAAGGGAAAAGCGCGGAGATCAGGCAGAGTTACGCCGGCACGCGCATCGCGGGCACCGAGGACATAGTGCAGTACCTGGCGAATTCGACGGGTCTGGATCTCGTCTCACCCTTAGCCTTCATGCAGGCGGTTGCTGAGGGCAACGACCCGCCCGCCGCGAGCATAGCGCAGTTTCAGGACCAGCTCCAAAGCGGAAACGTGAGCGTCCTTGTTTACAATCTTCAGACGGTGACGCCGATTACAGAACAGATGAAATCGCTAGCGACCAGCAATGGAATTCAAACGGTCGGCATCACCGAAACGGTCCAACCTCCAGGGATGCTGTTCCAGGATTGGATGTACTCGGAACTCGTGACCTTGGAGAATGCTCTGAACGCAGCGAGACTTGCCAGATGACGAACATGAACGATCACCAGACCGCGGTCATCGCCTCCAAGGACCTTGCAGCAGGATATCAGGGTGACGTCGTTTGGAAAGGCGCGAATATCGCCATCGAGAAAGGGGAATTCGTGGCCATCATCGGCCCTAATGGGTCCGGCAAGACCACGCTTCTCCGCCTGCTGCTCGGTCTGCAGAAACCCCTCCACGGCGACCTCACTGTTTTCGGGGAACCGCCAAAGCGGGGCAACGCGCGCATCGGCTACGTGCCCCAGAGACACCAGATCGATCACGACATGCGCATCGAGTGCCTGGAACTGGTTCGGCTGGGATTCTCCGGAAAACGCTGGGGCATGAGCTTCTCGCACGAGGACCGTGAAGCCGGTCTGGAAGCGTTGAAGGCGGTCGGTGGGCAAGATCTCGCGCACCGTCCTCTGGGCGTCCTTTCGGGCGGAGAGCTGCAGCGAATACTCCTTGCCGAGGCTCTCGTTAGCAACCCGGAGCTGCTGTTGCTCGACGAGCCATTGGCGAATCTAGACATCAGGCGAGAGCGGGAACTCGTCGACCTGATCAGTGAAGTCGTCAGGGCACGCAACGTCACCGCATTGCTGATTGCACACAACATCAACCCTCTTCTGCTGTTCCTTGACAAAGTCATCTACATCGCCAACGGCAAGGTGGCGATAGGCAAGCCGGAAGAGGTGTTGACGTCGGCGTCGCTGAGCTCGCTTTACGGCACCACAGTGGAGGTGCTCCGAGACTCGTGCGGCCACATTGAAGTCATCGGCGTCGAAAGGGATCTGCACCGTTGCGAACCTGGAGGCCGGTGACCATGGCTTTCAGCCTCAATCTGCTTTTCGACCTCCGGGAGATGTGGCAGTATCCGTTCATGCAGCACGCCTTCGAGGCCGGGACGTTTGTGGCGATCGTCGCCGGAATCATCGGCTACTTTGTTGTCCTGCGTCGTTCGTCCTTCGCCGCCCACGCTCTCTCTCATGTTGGATTTGCCGGAGCGGCGGCCGCCGTGCTATTCGGTGTCGATCCAATCGTCGGGCTCCTGGTTTTCACGAGCAGTGGTGGAGTAACGATGGCCGTGCTCGGCCGCCGTGTTTCTTCCCGGGACGTCCAAATAGGTACGGTCCTAGCATTCATGCTCGGGCTTGGAGTTCTGTTCATCAGTTTGTACACCGGGTACGCGACCGAGGCGTACTCGATCCTGTTCGGAGAGATTCTAGGGATTAGCGTTGATGCGGTCATCGTCACGATCGTCGCCAGTATGGTAATCCTGGTGGCGGCTGGCTTCGTGTATCGCCCGCTTCTCTTCGCATCGCTCGACGAGGATGTTGCTGAGGCGAAAGGGCTGCCCATGCTTCTGCTTGGAATCGTCTTCATGCTCCTAGTTGCAATAGCGACCTCGGTCGCGGTCCAGGTGGTCGGCGTCCTGCTGATCTTCGCATTGATGGTTACACCCGCGGCCATTGCTCAACGCTTGACAAGGAAGCCAGGAAGAGGAATAGTGCTATCAATTCTGATTGCCCTGGTAGCGACGTGGTCGGGGATCTTCGTCGCCTATTACCTTCCATATCCGGTGAGCTTCTTCATAACGACAATCGTATTCGCTATCTATGCGCTCGTGCTATCCATCCAGAAGGCAAGAGCGAGCAGATTGAGGCCCTCTCTCAAGGAGCCAGAGGCCGAGTAGGAATTCGGCTCTTCTTCTGCGATCTCGTTGTGTCCGCACGCCCCGAGTCGGTCGCAAGCATCCGCGTCCGGTCAGCCCTTCGGGGTTAGATCTGAGCGTCTGGAAGAGGCCCTCCGCTGACGTCTTCGCGATGTCATCATGAGCTACCGGTTTGCCCTCGCCAACCTCGTTCCACTCATCAGAACGTTCCGGTGTTTCGAGGCCCAGGTTCATAGTCTTGCCCGAGCCGCGATGGCCCGACCTTTGCCGTTCGTCCTTGGGACGAGTGCTGGGTTGGAACGATTCGCTTGATCTCAAGCTCTGGCCGGCGCACGACGTCAATTCTCAACGGCTCAATCGTCTTCCGGGTCCTTGACTCGATGGCCCTGATCATTGAGTGCTCTTCTGCCGTGAAGAACGACACTGCGGTTCCTTCCTTCCCAGCCCTTCCAGTTCTCCCGATACGGTGCACGTATGTGTCCGTGTCTTTTGGCGCGTCGAAGTTGATGACGCAGTCCACAGAATCGATGTCCAATCCCCTGGCGGCCACGTCCGTCGCCACGAGTACCCTGATTGAGCCATCCTTGAACCCCTTGATCACACGCTCCCGCTTGCTCTGCTTGACGTTGCCGTGGATCGCCCCAGCAAGGTAGTTCGCAGCGAGCAGCTTTTTGGCTAGCTGGTCGGCCCTGTGTTTGGTTGCGCAGAACACGATCGCCTTCGGGCGTTGAGCATCTAAGAGCGTGCAAAGGGCGTCGCGCTTGACGTCCCTCTCGGTCATGAAGTAGAACTGCTTGGTGAGGTCTGGTACAATGTCATCCTTGGAGACCAGGATCTCCGTTGGGCTCACCATCTGGCGCTTCGCCATCTGTCGGATGTCTGCCGAAATGGTCGCGGAGAATAGCAGGGTTTGTCGTTTCTTGGGTACCTTCGCCAGTATGAAGTTTAGATCCCTGGCGAAACCCATGTCGAGCATACGGTCGCACTCATCTAGTACGACGACGGACACGCTGGAGAGGTTGAGGTCGTTCCTTTCTATCAGGTCCTTGGCCCTGCCGGGGGTGGCCACCACTATGTCCGTGCCCCTCCATAGTTTCTCCGACTGGGGCCTTATTCCGACGCCCCCGTAGATAGCGATGCAGCTATGCCCTGTGAACTTGGAGAGTTTGGAGATCTCCTCGGATACCTGATTGGCCAGTTCCCTGGTTGGGACGAGTACCAACGCGGAAGGCGTCCTCATGCCAGGCTCGGTCCTCTCGAGGATTATGGTACCAAAGACCCCGGTCTTCCCCGTTCCGGTCTGTGCTTGGGCGTACATGTCGCCCCCTTTGAGCCCGACCGGGATTGCTTCCATCTGCACGGGCGTTGGCTCTTGCCAACCCATGCCGTTCATCGCTCTAATGATCTCTTCTGATATGCTCAGGTCTGTGAAAGACGTCACAACGCTCACTCTTGGAGAAATTAAAAACAATCTGCAACGAGTCACAGACGAATTTGAATTTCAGGCTGGTGGTGGCAATAATAGTATTTGAACTTGTGGGTGTTACCTGCTGAACCAGGCCAGACACGTTCCATTTCAAGAAGATGAAAGGCAGTCGTTTCTGGGACTCGACTACTTGTTGCGAGGGACATCTACCCTAGCTTCACAGGGTCTCGTACCCGTCCCCGCGGTCGGCAGTTAAGGCAAGTCGCATTCGCTTCCCTTGACTTGTGGCAAATGGGACAAAGGACATACTTCTTTTCTATGCCTTTCATTGTGGCTGCGAATCGCATCGCGCGCAGGACTTGCTTGGGGATATCTGCGTTGTTGTGTGTCATCATCGGGCATTCATACGACTCTGACTACTTAACGAGCGTTTACCTACCAATCCGAGCATCTCCGGTCGCTTTTTTGATAATGATCGCGTATCACGTCGATTCGTTTCATCGATGGAGATGAGGACTCCGGGGGGCTTGAAGACGAAAGCCGCCACATGAGCTCGGGAACTGGCTTGCGATATCGACTCTGGACTTGCTCCTTTGATCCTGGGGGAAAGAAGAACGTTCGTGGGAAGTAAGGAGAATTCTGCGGCCGAGATCCTGGTCGCTGAATTGTTCGCCTGGTGGTTTGATTTCCGAAGGCTAATGCCTTTGAGATTCGATGGCCCTCTTTATTCGCGCGATTTCCGTTCGCTGATCCTTTCTTGTAGAGTGGGAAAGGTACGGCGAGATCAATCTCATAAATCCGTGGATCTCGATTTGTGCGTCAGCGCTGAGCTTTGTCTTGCCACCATCCAACGGCTCCAAGAGATAGGTTCCATCGAGCTTGGACCCCATTGCCGTCATCACCATTCTAAGCCTGCGGTTCGGTTCCATATCTACGACCTCCAACCTGGCCGTCCTGACTCCCATCTGCCGAAAGGTGATGACTGCAACACTTCCTATCCTAAGAGGAGGCTGCCAGCTGACATCAGTTACCGAAGGGTCAAGGATCATCTTCCGCAAATCCACCATGAAATCCCAGACCTCTTCGATTGGAGCGTTGACTATTGTGCTCACTGTCGTCCTAATCATGAAGGTCCATCCCCTCTCGTGATTGTGGGTGTAACATGAGTAAGTAACTTGCCTTTCCGATCATCGTTCAGCAGTCTGTTTGGGGAGGGAGCGCCCCCGGCGTAAGACGCACCATAGAAAAGGTTGATGATGAGACTGGAAGCCAAGACCATAAAGAGGATGACTGGAGTCAACAGGAATGCTACGAATTTGTATGCTAGCTTGAAGGCCTGCTTGACGTTGCCGCCTACTCCGTCAAGCGAAGCGAAAGCGGGGAAGAGCGCCATGACAAGAACGTTTGATATCAGCATGATCGGGCTAACGAAGTTGTTGGCGGCTTGATAGAACCCGAATACGGTGTTGCTCGCGATGGCTGCGAGGATTGCGGAGAGCGAGCAGACTGAGGCCCTCTCTCAAGGAGCCAGAGGCCGAGTAGGGGTTCAGCTGTTCAACGCCTCAGACGAAGTCAAAGATAAACATGCTCGTCGGTGGCCCCCGTTTCGCCGAATGAGTCATGTGGAACGCGACTGATTCTTTCCAGCCAACTCTTGCGAAATGGTTATCAATGAGGGATTGAGTGAGTGGTCGAATGGAAAGCAGGAGGACTCCTATCCAACGATACAGAATCACGATGCTGTCACTGTTCGCTGTCTGGCTATTGCTAACGGTTCTTGCTCCTTTCACCTTACCATCGCACACTGTCGATGATCTGTCCGGCAAGACGATGGAAATTGATAACTGGAGAACCATCGAGAGGATGAACCCCTTCGCGGCCTCCATCTACTTTCTAGGGGACTCGTTCTGCACGGAAATATCAGACCACTCCTATTACCTGAACGGCAATCAGATGCCGTTCTGTGCCAGATGCACGGGTATCTTCGTCGGGCTGGTAATCGGAATGTTGATCGCCGTTGTATTCGACCCGAAGGTGCGTCTATTCATACTTGGGTTGGCCGTCTTGCCGATTCTGATCGATGGTGGCCTGCAACTCGTGACAACCTACCAATCGACGAATCCACTTAGGATGGCCACGGGGTTGTTGGCCGGGATCGCAGCTTCTCTCTATCTGTCGCGCATGGCGAGCATCGCGTTGAGACCAAGAAGGTCCGAGGGTCATGAAACGAGCTGAGAAATGAAGACTGTTAGAGCTATTGAACAATTCCAGCTCATGGGATGTCGCGTTCCATGAAGGCCGAGGAACGCTCCCTCGGACCCCGATATCCTATTGCATTGGCTTGAGCGCCTGTCCGAGCTTTCCAAAAGATGAGTAAAAGTTGGCCAGGGCGGATATCCACTGATTCTGGCTCTTGTCGCCCCTCGGGAGAACAAGTAGAACCGAATCTGCAACAGATTCTCCCGCCAATGAACCTTTTGAGGACTCACCTAGCCATGCGAGATTGCCTTCTCATTGAAGCCACAATTCGTCATCCCGTCCTCCGCCCCATCACAAAAGGCATTTCCAGCTCCTGGTCGGGGCCTTACAGGATGCCTTTAATAACGTGATGCTGCAAATTGAAACCGGTCGAACCATGACAATGCAAAAGAAGAATTTCGCGATTCCGGACGAGACAATGACCCCACCGCACTCGAGGGTTGAGAGAATCACGATTGGGGACAGGACGATCGTCAAGCAGATCTTTGAGCCAGGATGGCAATGGTCCAAAGACATCAAACCGATGGTCGGAACGGAGTCGTGCCAGATTCATCATTTCGGGGTGCAGCTCACAGGCAGAATGCACGTGAAATCCGATGACGGGCAGGAGATCGATTATGGGCCCGGGGACGTTTGGGATATCCCGCCTGGACACGATGGATGGGTCGTGGGCGATGAGGCGGTCGTGTACTACGGGTTCTTCCAAGATGCAATGAAGTAAACACCGAATGCCTCGATGTTCAGAAATCGTGAAATTCGCGAAAGGGTTCGAATGAGAGAGTTCATCTCGGGCTGTGGGGTAGGGAATACGTTTCGAAAACAGGCAGCCGAGTCGATGATATGCCGGGGACGCGCAGCAGCCCAAGAGTGGTGATCGCAGGGGAGAGGAGCGGGGTCGGCAAGTCGACTATCACAATCGGCATCTTGGCCGCCCTGCGCTCTCGTGGCCTTGCGGTCCAGCTCTTCTGGCGCTTTCAAGATCTGCCCAACTGGATGCTTGCCTGATTCGATTGTATAGGTGATTCAGGGATCTCATTCTCGATATGGGCAGCGAGTAGTTGGGCAGATCATCATAGTTAATGCCTTTGAAATTTACTCGGTAGACTCTGAAGTCCTTCTTTAACTCAGGGAGGCAATCCGACCTTATCGTATCGACAAGTACTCCGCATGTTAAGGCACAAGCAAGCCTGTATCCCTGAAAGCACGTAGTGGGTTCGTAGTAATCTGAGAGACTACACCAAGAGCGATACTTCCTTACCTCGGCCAGAATGCTGAGAATCTTTGCTGTCGAGAACAATGAGCTGCTAATGGGCCTCAATGCTGATGTCTTTTCTCGGGGATGGCCTTTTGACTTGCGCCTTGTTCTCATGTTCTAGCAAGCTCCATTCATGCATCGCGTTCCCATGGTCACTGAAGATAATTCGGACTTGAGGAATAAAATGTACGGTCGCGGCTCTGGCAGAAGAAACGATTTGATCGAGGGAAGAATTGGCCAAGGGCTCGGTAGACTGGGACTGTTACCAGATTACTACAACCTATCTTCTTCAGTTTATTCGACTAAGGATACATTCTCTGACGCAAGGCGCAGTTTGAGGTAACCGTACTTGGAATCACACCATCTTCGGGTACTGGTCGGGAGAAACAGAAAAACAAGGTATGAGCCGATTCCTTCTGCTCCGATACAGGTCTTTCGTCAGATCGATCCGAACAAAATTGGGGTTACCAAGGCAGACCGCGGAATTGCGTTCTCCCCACCGTTGCCGATTCACCCAGGATTATGTCTTGGCCCAATCCCACCCATTCGACCCAATTAAATCCAATATCACATATTAGATTAGCCGTCCCCTCTGGCCACGACAGATACCTTTAAATATGGGACATTTGCCGGAATTGTCTATAACCCCATTCATGAGAGTGCGGGCGTCGGGATTTGAACCCGAGTTTTAAGCTTGGCAAGCTTAAGTGATAACCAGTCTACACTACGCCCGCAGAGCATTCTGCCCGAATGTGCTAGTGTATAATAAACTTTCAGGCAAGCCAGAGCTACTTCGAGATGGCGATTAGCATGTCTCCCAGTTGGATTGTTTCTACTGCCTGACCGTGCAGCGTGAGCTGCTTCTGCACCTCAACGAACTCGGCTGTGATCTTGACGTTCGACCCGTTGGAAAGGGGAACGCTGATCGCCCCGTTTCCGAGCAGTTCTGAGATCTCCGCCGCGCGCATCTGCTTGATGGCTTCGGTCACTTCACGCGCCTGCGCCTTGAAGGTCGGGCCGATCTTCGAAAGCACCGGTTTCACGCCAACTATGATCTCCTCGAGGTCCGTCTTCGAGGCAATCTTCAGCTCCTTGGCCTTCACGGTCTCGGTGATGTCCTTCTCTGTACCTTCGATGAGCTCCCGATCGACACCGATCAATTCGATCGATGCCAAGGGCTCGTTCAACGCCAGCTTGCGCTCGGACTTCCAGTTGCGCACCGCGGACGCAATGTCCTTGGCCAGGACTCCCTTTCTCTCCGAGGTGTTGTCGTACACCATCGGCACTGGCCAATGCGAGACGTGAATCGACCTCGCTTTGTCCAGGCGGACGAAGTTCTCCTGATAGACTTCTTCCGTGACGTGCGGGAGCAGCGGAGCCAGCATCTTCATTATCCCGAGGCAGACGGTGTAGAGGGTGTATCGCACCGACTCGTCCTTCGGGTCGCCGGCGCGGTGCTTCACAAGCTCAAGATAGTGATCGGCGAATTCGTGCCAAGCGAACTGTTCGATCTCCCTCATCGCCCGATCGAACTTATAGTTGTCGTAGTAGAACGTGACCTGCTTGAGCGTCTTCGAGAATCGTGATAGCATCCACTTGTCCACTGGCTTCGCGTCCTCGCGCAGGTATGGTTTCGTCTTCACGTTCGCGCCCACGAACTTGCCCATGTTGTACAGCTTCGTGACGAACTTCTTGCCATGCACCACGTCCTTCTCGCGGAAGGCGTTGTCCTCGCCCAGGGCGCAGGTGCAGGCATAGTAGCGCATCGCGTCCGCGCCGTAAGTTCGCAGGATCGGCATCGGGTCGATGACGTTGTTCAGGGAGGTGTGCATCGGCGTGCCGTCGGGCGCCATGATGAACCCGTGGATCATGATGTCGTTCCATGGCCTTTTGCCCGTTAAGAGGTGCTCGCGCAGGATCGTGTAGAACGCCCAGGTGCGGATGATGTCGTGCGATTGCGGACGAAGGGACATCGGGTACATCTTCGCGAAGCGCTTGTCGTCCTTCATCCAGCCGGTGTTGAACAAGGGCGAGATCGAAGAGTCCATCCAAGTGTCGAAAACGTCCTCGCAAGGCTTCAGCTCCCCTCCGCATTTCGGGCAGTTTTCGACTGGAGGTTTTGAGGCCGTCGGATCGATGTAGCAGTCGGCCTCGCGTGCCGGCACGACCTCGCCGCAGTGCGAGCACTCCCACACGGGGATCGGCGTTGCGAAGTACCTTTGTCGGGAGATGACCCAGTCCCATCCCAACGAGTTCACCCAGTCCTGCAGGCGGACCTTCATGAACTCGGGGAACCAGTTGAGCTCGTCGGCGAGGCGGAGAACTTCCTGCTTGAAATCGATGGTGCGCAGGAACCACTGGGGCCTGGAGAGATATTCAATGGGCTCGTGGCAGCGCCAACAGATCGAGACGTTCTGCGGCAGGTCCTCTTGCTTGACGATCGTCCCGGCGGCCTTCAGGTCCTCGATGACCTTCGCCCTGGCCTCCTTGACCTTCAGCCCAGCGTACTTGCCAGCAAGCTCCGTCATCCTCCCCTGCTCGTCGATCGCCTGCTCGAGAACCAGACTGTACTTCCGCAGCCATTCGAGGTCGCCCTTGTCGCCGATCGTGCAGATCATAACGACCCCCGTACCGAAGTTGGGATCGACAGCGGCGTCGGCGACGACGCGCACTTTGCGGTCGTAGATCGGGACGATCAAATGCTCCCCGATGAGATTGCGATAGCGTTGGTCCTCAGGATGCACCGCGATCAGCTGACAGGTGGCAAGGAGCTCGGGACGGGTGGTCGCGATGAGCACCTTCTCCTGCGAGTTCTCCCATCCGAACTCGATGTAGTTCAGCTTCGTCACGTTCGTGTCGTACTCGACCTCGGCGTCTGCCAAGGCAGTGATGCAACGCGGACACCAGTTCACGGGAGCGGTGCCCTTGTACACCAACCCCTTCTCAAGCATGCGCAGGAACGAGATCTGGGTTATGCGTCGGTAGTACGGCGCGTCCGTCTGATAGTAGATCGACGGGTCCATGCAGGTGCCAAGTACCTCGAATTGGCGCGTCATCTCGGCGATGAAGGTGTTCGCGAACTCCGAACAGAGCTTGATGTACTCCTGCCTCGGCACGGAGAGCTTCGTGATCCCGTACTTCTTCTCCACCTTGACCTCGGTCGGGGTGCCGTTCACGTCGAAGCAGAGCGGGAAGAAGACGTTATAGCCACGCTGGCGATGGTAGCGCGCCGCGAAGTCGATGAGCGAGTAGCCAGTCGCGTGCCCGAGGTGCAGCGAGCCGGAGGTGTAACGAGGAGGGTTATCGACGGAGTAGATCGCCTTGTCAGATTTCGGGTCGAACTGGTGGATCTTCCAATCCTTCCACTTCTGCTGCCACTTCGGCTCGGACACGGCGGGATCGTACGACATGTTGGGGTAGGGGAACGGGAAGAGGAGTAAAAAGGGTTTTGTGCTCTGGCGCCTAGCGCTTCTTCTTCACTTCCGAGCGGGACCTCTTCTTGTTCGCGACGCGCACTTCCTTCTTCTTCGTGACGCGCTCGTCGAGCACGTTCATGAGCTCGGTCGTGGCCTTTATCAAGCTCCAATCCGAGGAGCTGCCGTTGAACGTGCCGTGCTCGGTGAAGAGCCTCGCGTTCAGCGAGTACTTCGCGGTGTTCCCGTTCGGATGGTACTTCGTGACGTGCATGGTGAAGAGCATCGGCTTCGTCACCTTCGCTGTCTTGGCGAGGCCGCTCTGGATCTCCTTCTCCATGATGTCCAGGGAGAAGCGGTCCTCCTCCTCGAGCCCGGTGATCTGCGTGTAGACGATGTCCCTGCGCCCGTAGGAGGCGATAAGCTGGATCAGGTCGTAAGCGGTGACGATGCCGACGAGGCTGCTCTTCTCGACCACGGGCAGCGTGGAGACATTCTTCTCCAGCATGAGCGCCGCTGCGTCGTTGAGCGTGGTTCCAGGGGCGACGGTGAAGACCGCTGCAGTACGTAGCGAGCCCACCTTCACTTCCACCGGGTCCTTCTCCCCGACGATCTCACCCACCGTCTGACCCCGCTGCGTCGCGTTCCAGTTGTAGTGCACGATATCGCGTATGCCGATGATGCCAGTGAGGAACCCTTCATCATCCACTACTGGCAGCGTTTGGATGTCGAGCTGTCTCATAAGTTCGATCGCCCTCTTGACCGCGTCGTTCTCCTTCACCGTCTGGACGTTCGGAGTCATTACGTCCATGACCCTCATGTTGCGCAGGTCCTTGATCTTCGGGACGATCGAGACCAGCCCAGAGCGGCTGACGATGCCGATCATCTTCTGGCCGTTCTGAACCGGGAGCTGTCTGAAACCGGTGGAGATGAAGTACTCGGCGGCCTGGGTGACGGGCGTGCTGAGCGTCACTTGGGGGGGCTGATCCATCACGGTCTTCGCCTTCATGCCCACGACCACGTTCTTGCGCCGGATGACGGACCGCATGCTGATCACGCCCAGGAGCCTCTTGCCCTTCTCCATCACGGCGATCTCGTGCAGGTCCTTCGGCCTCATCTTCGAGACCACGTCGCTGAGCCCGTCCTCGGGGTCCACGGAGTCGAACTTCTCCTCGACGAGCGTTTCCAGCTTGAATGCGTCTATCTGGGAACGAAGCATCTCGCGTCTCTTTACCGCTTCCACAGTCTCTCCCAACATGTCACCACTTCCTCTTGTTTGTCAATCGCATCAACTTGAGCCTATCCTCAATGAACCTTTGCCACATCCGCTTCTCGTTAATATACTTGCACACCGGCTAGCCCTTCAGGTCCGTGAAGCTCGCCGCTCCGTTGAGCAACATCAGCATCGTCTCGACGATTCGGCCCTTGCTCACGCGCACCTGCTCCGTGCTGTCCCGGTCTCGGATGGTGACCGTTCCGTCCTCCACCGTCTGGTAATCGACTGTTATGCAGTACGGAGTACCGACCTCGTCCATGCGCGCGTACCTCCTGCCGATCGAGCCGGAGTCATCGTAGCTTGTCTCCACGCCGATCATGCGCAGCTGCAGGTCGATGGCGCACCCAACGGAGGTCAGCTCATCTTTGCCCATGAGCGGAAACACGCCCACCTTCACCGGCGCGGCGGGGGCAGAGAGTCGCAGGACGACGTACTTGCCCTCCTTGTCCTCCTTTTCGGTGTAAGCGTGTTCGAGGCAGGTGTACAGGATGCGGTCCAATCCATGCGAGGGCTCGATCACGTGAGGGATGAACTTCTCTCCAGAGACCTTCTCCTTGATCTTTACGACATCGAAGAGGGAGCGCTCAACCATTACCTTCTGGCCGTCCACCTCCACCTCGATGCCGCTGGCCCCGATGTTCGAGACCTCCGCCGCTTCCAAGGCCTTGCCGACGACCGTGGCCTTCGCCTTGAACTTCGGGCCAAGCTGGCCATACTTAGGTTTGATGACCTCGCGCTCGACCTCGGTGGGAGCGTCGAAGCGCTTGAAAGCGCTCATGTCGGTCTTCGAGTACTCGATGTGCCGAGAGAGGTCCCAGTTGCCCCGGTCCGCGATGCCGACGATCTCCGTCCAGCCGAACGAGAGCAAAGCCTCCGCATCCCAGCAGTCGCAAGCATAGTGCGCCATCTCTGTCTTGAGGTGCTGCCGGAAGCGGAGACGCTCGGGATCCACGCCCACGGTAACTAAGAATCTCTGCGTGAACCACAGGAAGTAGGCGAGGGTCTCGTTGGCGATGATTCTCTTGGCCAAGGCCTCCTCGATGGTGATTTGGATGGTATCGTCCCCTGGGTCGTTCGGAACCAGGCGGATGAGTTCCTTCTTGATCGCGCCATAGCGAGGCCAGGTCTTATCCTTCGGATCGACGAAGAGTTCGGCCTCCATCATATTGAATTCGCGCAGCCTGATGACTCCCTGACGCGGTGAGATCTCGTTCCTATAACCTCGACCCACCTGGATGACGCCGAATGGCAGTTTTTCGCGATTGAATCTGTAGAGGGAGTTGAAATTGACGAAGATCCCCTGGGCGGTCTCCGGCCTCAAATAGCCTATGCGCCCCGCGGAACCGGGACCTATGGTCGTGCGGAACATCAGGTTGAAGTCCTCCGCCTTCGAAAGGTCGCCCCCGCAGTCCGGGCATTTGACGTTCAGTTCGATGATCTTCGCGTCGATCTCCATCAACGTCAGGGCGCCGGAGTTCGGCACCAGGTCCTTGAGGAGGTGGTCGGCGCGGAACGGCGTCTTGCACTTCGTGCAGGTTACGAGCTTGTCCGAGAACTGGTCCACGTGCCCTGAGGCCTTGAATACTGCTTCCGGCCCGATAGTGTCCGAGTCGATCTCGATGAATCCTTCACCGAGCGTGTACATCTTGCGCCAGGCGCCAACGATGTTGTTCTTCATCGCGGTGCCGAGCGGGCCGTAGTCGTAAAGCCCAGCGATGCCGCCGTATATCTCGTAGGCTGGCCAGATGAACCCCCTGCGCTTGCACAGGGAGAGAATGTCCGCCGAATTCATCCTCATTCACCACATAGGACGGAGATGACGTCCAGGTCGTATATCATCGCCAGGAGGTTATCCTTCGAGTCCCTCACCGGCAACTGCCCGAAGTCATTCTTCCTCATAATCCTTGCCGCTTCGGACACTGGGGTCTTGCGGAACACGGTCGTCGGGTTCTTGACCATGATCTCTTTCACGGGCACACCAGGAAGCTCGATCTTCGAGACCTCGTACCAGAGCCTCATGACGTTCCGCAGCCCTTCCCATGACCAATCATCCTCGTCGCCTCCGATTCCGAGGCGTGTGATCGCCACCGATCCGTTCACGAAAGAGCTGTTGAATATGTCGCGGTCGGTGAGGATGCCCACGAGCCTGCCGCTCTCGTCCAAGACTGGAAGCGCGTTGACCTTGCTGACCTTGAGCGTGACAAGGGCGACCGCGAGCGGCGAGTCCTCGTAGATCGGCACGCACGTGGATTGGACCACGTCCTCGACCGCTTTCCCGAAATTCTTCTTCTCCACCACCGTCAGCAAATCGGTGGGGGTTACGATGCCCACCAGACGGTTCTTCTCGACCACCGCCAAGTGGTGGATGCGGCCCTCGCAGAAGATCTTGGCCGCCGCCTCCACCGAGTCCTTGGGGCCGATCGTAGGAGGGTCCCGCATCATGAGCATGGCGAGTTGGTCCTCGTCCGGTTTGTTGAAGATGTCTTGTCTGGTGATCATGCCAGACAATGAGCCGTCCGAGCGCTTGACCACGGGCAGCCCGGTGAGGTTGTGCTTGACCATTATGCGAAGGACCTCAGTCCTAGAGCCAGGAACCTGTGCCACGATCGGGTTTGGGGTCATGACCTCCCCGACGTTCGTCATTCTAGCCACCTCTTGAGGCCCGCACCACGAGCACCGGGCACTCAGCGAAGCGCACGACCCTTTCGGCAGTGCTGCCCAGAAGCAACTTGGAGATGCCTGTCCGGCCTAGAGTACCCATCACGATCAGATCGTAGTCCTTCGAGACGTCGACGATCTTGCGCGCCGGCGAACCCTCCTCGATCTTGATCTCGACCTTCAAGCCCATGCTCTGGCCTTGATCGCGGACGTATTCCACTGCCTCCTTGCCTTCTTTCTCCAGCAAGGAATAGACGGAGACGATGGTGGAGTCCATAGGGAAGTTGATGAAAGAGGTCTGGTCGACGACATACAGGGCGGTCACGTCCGCTCCCATGTTCTTCGCCAGCTCGAGCCCTTTCTTGATCGCTTCGCGCGTGTACTCGCTGCCGTCCGTCGGTATCAGGATCTTCTTGAACGGTGTCATCGTTCTCCACTCCAGATCTCGTTCCCCATGCAGACCATCAGCGGGTCGGCGGAGCTTCCCTTGAGCACCAGGTCGGTCGCGGGATCCCCACCCTGGTCCCTCACTACCATGAAGTCGCACGGGAAGCCAGGTTCGATACCTATTGTAACCTTTCCATTTAATAATTTTCTGCCATATGATGTCCCCATTGCCAGGACCTCACCCACGTCCTTAACGCCCTGGAGCCTGAGCAGCCGCGCGGCGAACTCCATCTCCACGAGCATGTCCGGGGTGCAGAACATCGCATTGTCGGTGCCGAGCGATACCTCGACCCCCTGCTCCAGCATCGCTGCCAGCGGGGGGAGGTTGCCGAAGAACAGGTTCGATCGCGGGCAAACGACGATGCGCGCCTCCTTCTCGGCGCACGCCTGCAGATCCTCCACGCTCGCCTTCGTCATGTGCACAATGAAATCAGGCTTGAGCGCTAGGACGCGGTCGATGTCCTCCCGGACCCGCTCTGATGCGTGCAGCGCGAACCGCTTCCCGCGGGAGCGAGCGAACCCCGCGACCTGTTCCAGGTCCCCATAGTCCCAGTCACTTATGCTCGAGACCCCAATCCCGTCAACGACTTCGACCAGGGCCTCCATCTCAACCGGGTCGAACTTCAGTTCCCTAGGCCTTCCGAAGATCGTCGCTCGGGGCTTGCCGAAGCTAGTGGCGAGCACTTGCGCTCCTTCTGGTCCACCTTCGCGGAAATCGATGTAGTTGGAGATGCCTCGCCGGCGCATGAAAACGCTCGCCCGGGTGATCGAATCCCTGAGCTGCTTTTCCGTTGCCGTGTTAAGCACGCGATGCTTCAGACCGTGCGGTGGCTTGACCAGTTCTTCCATGGAGAGCTTCGTGTCCAGTGGCACGATGGAATCGGCGATGTGGGTGTGCGAGTTCACCAGGGTGGGGACGATCACCCCCTCGATCGCCGCCCCTCTCTTCTTGCCCTCCCCCACTTCGACGACGACGCCCGCCTCGTACCCCACGTAACCTTCGATAAAGCCGTTCTTCGTGAGGACCTTCCCAGAGGCATAGCGCATGGTTGAATGCATGCCCGCTTGGATATTTCAATCTGCCAATCAAACCAAGCAGCAAGGGTTTTATATCACGCCTCTTTTCACGTGGCAAGAGGTTTCATTCATGGCAGCCAAGGTAAAGGCCGAGGACTGTGTCGGATGCGGGCTCTGCGAGGACGCCTGCCCGAGCGGAGCGATCAAGGTCGACGAGATAGCGGTCGTCAACGAGTCGGACTGCACCGAGTGCGGCGCCTGCGCCGACGAGTGCCCGAACTCCGCGATCGTTGTTAACAAGTAGGCGAACGAGGGCGCCGCAAGCGCCACTCGGTTTTTGATTTTCTCTTGGGTGAGCGAAGCTCAGGCCCAGTACGGCTTCTGGAAGTACTTGTACGCGCTGTTCGCCGCCGTAGCCCCCTCACCGCAGGCGGTAATGATCTGCTTGTACTTTCCAGGGTAGCTGGCGATGTCGCCGCAGGCGAACACCCCCTTTCTCGAGGTCTTCATCTCGCTGTCCACGATGATACCGCCATTCTCGTCGAGCTTCATTCCCCACTTCCCGACGTCCTCCTGCTCGAGCGCGAAGCCGATGTTGATGATGACCAGGTCGGCGGGGATCTCCTCCCTGATTGGCGGGTCTCCGGTCCTGATCACGACGCTCCCAACCTTCTCGTGGCCCTTGATCTCCTCGATCTCCGAGCACATGTATGTCTTGACCTTTGACGGCTCAAGGCGCTCGACGTAGCAGGCGTCCGCGCGGAACGCCTCTCTGCGATGCACCAGGCACACGTTCGATACCTCGCAGGCCATCAGCGCCATCTCGAGCGCACTATTTCCGCCGCCTACGAACACTATGTTCTTGTCGTGAAGCTCGGTCTTGTCGGGAAGTTTGTAGCTGACGCCCTTGCCTTGGAACTCATCCTCCCCTTTGGCGCCGAGCTTCTTCGGGCGGTTCAATCCCGCTCCGATCGCTATGATGACCGCCTTCGTTGAGTACCTTCCCTTGTTGGAGACTATCTGAAGCGTCTCGCCGTCGGGCAGGATGTCCTCGACCATCTCCTCCCGATGCAGATCGCAGCCGACCTTGCACACGTGGGCGATCAGGCGCTCGGCCATCTCCTTGCCCTCAAGATTCTCGATGCCAGGGTAATTGGCGATGCCCTTCCCTGGGTAGACGCTGATCGGCTGCCCGCCGGGCTCCCCCGCCTCGATGATGATGGCCTTGAGCTTCCTCATGGCGGCGTAGATCCCCGCGGTCAATCCGGCTGGACCTGCCCCCACGATCACCAGGTCGTAGTCCATGGGGGATGGTATTGGAGCGCCGATTTAATAGGTGTTGTCGGCTGGCCTGATTTCGAATTCGAGACTGGCAAAGCTTTTGATTGTTCTACTCAATGCTTCTCCCGACAATCTTGCCGTTCAGGGGCTTCATTGCCGTCGAAGTACGGCCTACTGACCGATTGCGCGATTTCCACGCCAGGCTGTCCACAGTAAGAGGGATCAAAGTGGTCGACGTTGAGCAGGTGCATATAACGCTCAAGTTCCTGGGCCCGACCGATGAGTCTCTCGTTCCGAAGATCGTCGAGGCGATGAGATCTGCGATCGATGGGGTCAAGCCATTCGAGATGAAGCTTGCAGGAAGTGGCGTGTTCCCCTCGCGTTCGAACGCAAGAGTCGTCTGGGCCGGGCTCGAGGGAGCGGACCCGTTGGGAGTGATGGCGGCGCGCCTCGAGGATTTACTCGCCGACGTCGGCTTCCAGAAAGAGAACAGACCCTTCAGGCCGCATCTGACGATGGCGAGAGTCAAGGACCCCAGGGCTTCCCTATCGGCCGCGGAAGCGGCGGAGGACTTCGCTAAGGTCGACTTCGGCCGCGAGACCGTGCAATCAATTCTTCTGAAGAAGAGCGTCCTCAGTCCCAGCGGGCCGACTTATTCGACTGTGGCGGAAGTGCGTCTGGAGGATCAGTCCGGTTCGCCTTCGTAGAGCGCGAAGGATTCCTGCTTCAGCAGCTCCTGGGGCGGGTGCTGGCGCACGAAATCCGTGCTGTACTGCCCTGAGCGGAACGCTTTGGTGCGCACGACAAGCCGGTGGTAGGGAATAGTTGTCTTGATGCCGGTGAGCGTGAACCTGTCCAGGGCATCGCGCGAACGCGACAGCGCGTCAGGGCGGTCCTTCCCCCAAACGATCAGCTTCGCCAGCATTGGATCGAACTCCGTAGGCACCACGTATCCCTCGTATGCGTGGGAGTCGACGCGGATCCCCTCTCCGGTCGGTTCGATGTACTTCTCGATCTTGCCAGCGGACGGGAAGAAGTTGTTGAATGGGTTCTCGGCGTTCACGCGGAACTCCATCGCCGCTCCCTTCGCTTTCACGTCGCGCAGGCCGCTCACATCCTTGTCCAGGGCGATCTTGATCTGCTGTTCGACCAGGTCGAGCCCAGTCACCTGCTCGGTGATCGGGTGTTCGACCTGGATGCGCGTGTTCGCCTCCATGAAGTAGAGCTCGCCATTCTCGTTCATGAGGAACTCGAGCGTGCAGAGCGAACGGTAGCCGGCCTTCTCGATGGCCTCCACCACCTTAGGGAACATCTCCTCCCTCAGCTGCTGCGTCACGGCCGTCGAAGGCGTCTCCTCCACGATCTTCTGGTTCCGCCTTTGGATCGAGCACTCCCTCTCCCCTAGGCAGTAGGCGTTCCCCTTGCTGTCCCCGACCATCTGGAACTCGATGTGGCGCGGCCTGACGACCCTTCGCTCCATGAAGATGCTCGGGTCCTTGAACGCCTTGTCTGCCTCTGCTTTGGCGGATTCGAACGCCTGTTCCAGGTCCTCCTCCTTCTCAACGACGCGCATTCCCCGCCCGCCGCCCCCGCCCGCCGCCTTGAGCATGATCGGGTAGCCGATGCGAGCGGCCTCGCGCTTCGCCTCGTCCACGCTGTCGAGCGGCTTGAGCGTGCCGGGGGTGGTGTGCACTCCCAGCTTCTCCATGAACTCCCTGGCATCGAGCTTGCTGCCTAGCAGGGACATGGCCTTGGCGCTTGGTCCGATGAACGCGATGCCGTCCTTCTCGCAGCGAGCCGCGAACTCGGACTTTTCGGACAGGAAACCGAATCCAGGATGGATCGCATCCACCTGCATCCTCTCCGCGATCTCCATTATCGCGTCGATGTCTAGGTAGCCGATGATGTTCTTGCTCGTGTTTAGCTCGACCGCCTTGTCCGCGAGCAGCACGTGCTTGCAGTGAAGGTCGTTCGGGGTGTAGATCGCGATCGTCGGAATGTTGAGTTTCCTGCAGGTGCGCATGATGCGTATTGCGATTTCCCCACGGTTGGCGATCAGCAGTCGTTTGAACACGGCGCTTCCTCTGGTCAAGTTCAGCGTGATACGGTTTCTCTCGGTATTATGGCCACGCCTATTAACCTTTTCACAGGGTTTAGGCGGTCAGCTTACGAGTAGTCGTGTCGGACAATAGCCCTCCTGCGGAATCCGTAGCGATATCATGCTAGGAGGACGCAAGCACATCGGAAGGGACGAGAGAGCGGGGATCGAAGGCCTCCCCCTGCAACTCATGATCATAGTCATGGTCGCGGGCATCAGCATGGCCATCATCCTCGGATGGACGAGCGGGCTGTCCGCCCCGAAGAGCATCTCGACGCTGGTCTCGGACCCGTTGGAGATCGTCGCCGGGGATGACAACGGGGACGGAACCTACACCGCGAGCGGATTGGATATGACGATATCCGTGCTCGACAACGAGGGCAACGGCGTTGAGGGAGCGACTGTGATCCTCGAGGGCGGAGGGATCGAGACGGGCCAAGGCGCTGTGCCTCACGCGACCACCGACAGGAGTGGCGTCGCACACTTCGATTCGCTAAAGGTCAGCAAGTACGGGAACTCGGTCGCCTTCGTGACGGTGACGGTCGTGAAAAGCAACTACGTCTCCGCCGTGACGCTCTCGATTCCCGTGATCCCAGAGTGATTTGATGAGGTTGGACAAGCGAGGGCTTGAGGGAATGCCCCTGAAGCTCCTCGTCGGATTCCTTCTTATCGCTCTGATGATGCCAGCGGTGGCCGACTCACTCTCGGCGTATCAAAGGGGGATGGCGATCGGCGAGCTTGGAAGGGCGGTAAGGCAGGTCAAGTCCGCTGCCCAATCATGCTTCCTTTCCGGACCTGGCAACGTCCGCACCATCGACATGGAGGCAGACCGGCGAGGGAACGCAATCATACAGCTTGGTGGGGCACGAGACTCGCTGGAGCCCCCTGATATCACCGCCTTGCTGGATGGCTCGACCGTGGTGCGCGAGCACATGCTCGATCCCAGAATCACGATCGTCGTCGATGGGGGCAAGCCGATCACGCTGCATTTCGCCCAAGAACGTCTGCTTCTTGAGTGCGTTGCAGATGGATCCGACGTTTTCGTGCGTGCTCGGGTGATGCCACGCTAGACTTCCTCGTTTCCAGGTGGTTCATGGTCCTGGCCGGCGCCAGCGTTATCGCCTGCTGCCTTGCCCCTATGTCCATGATCGATGAGGTGAGCCACGCGAGCAGTGCTCGGGACTTGCTGGCGGAGTTCACTGAGGTGGTGGAAGGCATCGGGATGACTCCCGGCGACTGCTGCAAGATCGCTGTCTCCAAGTTCTTGCCAGATGATGATTCGACTCTGTTGATTGAGCCAGGGCTCGTTGCATTACGTTACGAAGGGGGCATCGCGACCGGCGCGATCACGATCACGCTTCCGATCGGCGTGGAGGCGGTCGTTCTCCGGCCCGGCGAAATTGTTCAGGTGCGCGCGGTGAGCGACCCTGCGAGCGGACGATCAATTGCTTACCTTGAGAAGGTCGACGCGAGTTCCTTCACGGCCGCGCAGAACCTCATCACGTCGGCCTGGTCATTGTAGACGCTGAACGACGCTCTCGCGCATCCGCTCATGCCTCGCGACACGAAGTAAGGGTGGGCGCAGTGCATCCCCGACCTGATCATGATCCCCGCCATGTCGTCGAGGATCATCGCGACGTCGTGCGAGCTCATGCCCCGTACGTTGAACGAGAATATGCTCGTCCTCGCCATAGGATCGTGGGGTGCCAGAATCTCGACCCCTTTCACGTCTTCCAGCGACTCAGTGGCCATCTTGTTCAGTCGGGCTTCGTGAGCGGCGATCTCCTCAAGACCGATCGACCTGAGATAGTCAGCCGCCACCCCCGTGCCGATGATTCCGGAGTAGTTCAGTAATCCGCCCTCGAACCGGTCCGGCGGGGGCAAGAAATCTGCTCTCTCGAAGCTCGTGGCGCTTACCGCTCCCCCTCCGGTGATCAAGGGCTCGATCTTCTCCAGCCGCTCCTTCTTCCCGAAGAGCACCCCGACGCCTGCAGGCCCGAGCATCTTGTGTCCGGATAGCGCGTAGAAATCAACGTCGTCTTTCGTCACGTCCAGCTCCATATGCGCCGCCGCCTGCGCGCCGTCAACCATCACTGCTGCCCCGTGGTCATGCGAAATCTCGACCACTTCCTTGATCGGAATCGTCGTTCCGGTCACGTTGTTGACGTGAACGAAGCTTACCATCCTGACTTTCTTCGATATCTTCGCCTTGAAACGCTCGAGGTCGAACAATCCGTCTTCAGGCGTGGTCACGAACTCCCTTCTGATCCCGACCTGCTTCTCCACCTGCATCCACGGGACGAGGTTGCTGTTATGCTCGACGTCGGTTCCGAGCACTACGTCCCCGCGCTTCAGCCCGAATCCTTTCGCGACCAAGTTGAGCGCTTCAGTGCAATTCTTCGTAATCACGATCTCCTCCGAGGATCTGGCGTTGAGAAATCCAGCCAGCTTCTCCCTCGCCTCGTCCACTTTGATGGAGACCTGAGTGGCGAGGCGGTGAACGCTCCTGCCGCCGCACGCTGGATATTCGAGATAGTACTCATTCATAGCCTCGATTACTTGGCGTGGTCGGAGGGTCTGGCAGGCGCTGTCGAGATACGCTATCTCGTCGCCGTGCTTCTCCAGAAGTGGGAAGTCCTGTCTTACCCTGGCCACGTCCATCGGTTGCAGGAATGGGGCGGGAAGTTAATACCCTTTGTCGACCGGAAGAACACTGGCGCTATTCGGAGCTCCCTTTAAACGATTGTGAACCAAATAAATATATCTGCTTCGCATTTGCACTCTCCGTTGGGAAAATGAGCGGAACATACTTCGACAACAGCGCGACGACCCAAGTGGATTCGAGGGTCTTGGAGGCCATGATTCCGTTCTTCATCGAGAAGTACGGCAACGCCTCAAGCCTGCACTCCTTCGGCAGGGAAGCGTATCAGGCGATGGAGAAGGCGCGAGAGCAGGTGGCGAAGGCGGTCGGCGCACAAGCGCGGGACATCATCTTCACATCCGGCGGAACAGAGTCGGACAACCTGGCGCTGCAGGGAGCCGCTTTCGTGGCGCGAGAAAAGGAGGAGAAGGACCACATCATCACCTGCGCGATCGAGCATCACGCCGTGCTTCACACCTGTCAGTTCCTGGAGACGCAGGGGTTCAAAGTGACCTACCTGCCGGTGGACAAGGAAGGCTTCGTTTCGACCGAGAGCGTCAAGGAAGCGATGACCCCGAGGACGCTGCTGGTAAGCATCATGGCCGCCAACAACGAGATCGGCACCATCGAACCCATCAGGGAGATCGGCGCGATCGCTCACGAGAAGGGGGCGCTGTTCCACACGGATGCGGTGCAGGCGGTCACGAAGATACCGATGGATGTCACCAAGGACAACATCGACCTTCTCGCGATGTCCGGGCACAAGTTCCACGGGCCGAAAGGAGTCGGAGCGCTGTACGTTAGGAAGGGAGTGAGGCTGCGCCCGACAGTCTACGGTGGAGGGCACGAGCGCGGGCTGCGCTCCTCCACGGAGAACGTGAGCGGCATCGTCGGCATGGGGAAAGCCATCGAGCTCGGAATCGCTGAAATGCCGGAGGCAGTGGAACGGATGAAGGCGATCCGGGACCGCATCATCGAAGGAACGATGTCATCGATTCCGAACGCGCATCTGAACGGACCGAGGACCAACCGCCTCTGCAACAACGCCCATTTCCGCTTCGACTTCATCGAAGGTGAATCGATGGTGCTGCAGCTCGATGCGAAAGGGTTCGCGTGCTCCACTGGCTCCGCATGTTCGACGAAGAGCCTCGAGCCCTCGCACGTCCTCACCGCGATCGGAGTGCCGCAGGAGTTCGCGCACGGGTCGCTCAGGGTCTCACTAAGCAAGAAGAGCACGATGCTAGAGGCCGAGGCGTTCCTTGACACATTGCCTGGCGTCGTCGGCAAATTAAGAGAAATGTCTCCCCTGAAGACATGGGAAGACTACAAGGGATTCGACGACAAGGAGTGTGACCATTGATGGCGTACTCAGAGAAGGTCATGGACCACTTCCAGAACCCGAGGAATGTGGGAGAGATTCCGGATGCCGACGGAGTTGGCAAAGTAGGCAACCCCGTTTGCCTCGTTTCAGGCACCTCTATCCAGCTCAACAACCACCTGGAGCAGATGGATTGCGTTAAGGTCGGAGATAGAGTCCTGACGCACTCCGGAGAGTACTCCCCGGTGTCCCAGAAGTCAGAGACTGAATTCAATGGAAAGATCGTCCGGCTCAAGAACAAGCTAGGGTCAGTTGGGATGACAGATGACCATCTCGTTCTGGCGATCAAGCGTCCAAGAGGTCACAAGTACAATTACACCAAAGAGAAGCGGGAACTTGAGCCTCAATGGTATCACGCGGAGGATTTGGTCAGGAGGGATGTGGCACTCTATCCCGTCCTAGGTGAGGAAAAGGACGTCGACTCGATTGCACTGGACGCCGCCAGGAAGAGATTCGACTACAGAAGTCACGAGTTGCCCAAGACGGTCAAGGTTGACGCAGACTTCCTCAGACTCTGTGGCTACTTCATCGCTGAGGGAAACGCGGTAACCAAGGTGACAAAGGCGCACGTTTGCTTCACTTTCCACATCGACGAAAGTGAATATCGCGAAGACATCAAGCGAATCGTCAGGGACAAGTTTGGTGTCGATGCGATTACGCACCTTAAGCCGGAGCGGAACACCGGGACAATAGTCGTCAACAGCGCGGGTATCGCAAGAACCTTCGAATCCTGGTTTGGGAAGGGAGCACAGAACAAGAAGATGCCAGATTTCTTCACATTCCTGCCCCCCTCAAAGCAGCAGCACATCATCAATGGTCTGTGGAGAGGCGACGGTTATGTCTGGACAGATGGCAAACCGCGTGCAGAGTACAGTACGGTGTCATTCCAGCTCGCTGGCCAGATAAAGACGATTCTATTGCGCTTAGGGATCATTCCATCGGTCTATCGTGAAGCACCGCGAACTACCGATGGCGTGAATCATAGGGAAGCGTTCCGCATCCACGTTGGCGACCGAGACTCTCTCGCCAGACTCTTCTCGATTCTGGGACTGGCATATACTCAGAGCCCACCCGCAAAGATTCACTCCTGGATTGCGAACGGCTACCTTCACACACCTATCACTCACGTTGAAAAGATATCATACGATGGCAAGGTCATGAACTTCGAAGTGGAAGGTCATCACTCATACACAACTGACAGCTTCCTCGTCCACAACTGCGGGGACCTGATGTGGATCTACATTAAGGTCAAGGACGACGTGCTCGTGGACGTCAAGTTCAAGACGTTCGGCTGTGCAGCGGCCATCGCCACATCCAGCATGATCACTGAGATGGCGAAGGGGAAGACTCTGGACGAGGGAATGAAGATATCGAGACAGGACGTCGCCGATGCCCTCGAAGGCCTCCCGCCCCAGAAGATGCACTGCTCTAATCTGGCCGCAGACGCGCTCCATCTCGCGATCAAAGACTACCTCCAACGCCACGGCAAGAGTTTTATTAAGCTCGAGGTATAGACTCCGGATACGATGGGCAATCTCACGACCAGGGTGGCGTCTCTTGAACTCGCCAACCCTCTCATTCTTGCTTCTGGAATTATGGGCGAGACTGGCGACTCGCTCCTGGCCGTCATAGAGGCCGGGGCGGGCGCCGTAGTCACCAAATCCGTAGGACTCGAGCCGAGAAAGGGCTATGGGAACCCTACCCTGGTGGAGCTTGAGGACGGGTACATCAACGCCATGGGCCTGCCGAACCCTGGCATCGATGCTTTCCGAGAGGAGATGAGGGTCGCTTGCGGCGCGAAAGTGCCAATCATCGGTAGCGTTTTTGCCGCCACCGCCGAGGACTTCGCCCTTCTCGCGAACAGGCTGCAGGAATATGGCGCGGAAGCCGTCGAACTCAATCTCAGCTGCCCCCACGCCAAGGGCTTGGGGATGGAGATCGGCGTCGACCCGGGTGCGGTCGAGGCGATAGTCAAGGCGGTAAAGGGCTCGATATCCATCCCAATCTTCGCAAAACTCACCCCGAACACCAATCGCTTGATGGAGGTCGCGGAAGCGGCCGTTCAGGGCGGCGCGGATGGCATCGTCGCGATCAACACCTTGCGCGCGATGGCGATCGACATCGAAGCGAGGAGGCCGATCCTCTCGAACAAAGGGGGCGGGCTCTCTGGTCCAGCGCTCAAGCCGGTGGGCGTGAGGTGCATCTACGATCTTCACGAGGCGGTCGGGGTGCCGCTGATCGGGGTCGGGGGCGTGGAAACATGGCAAGATGCGCTCGAGTACATCATGGCGGGGGCGAGCGCGGTGCAGATCGGCAGCGCCATCGGGCGCAAGGGGCTCGGGGTGTTCGCTGAGATCAACGAGGGCCTATCCGAATACATGGAACGCAACCGGGTCAAGAGCCTCAAGGAGCTGGTGGGGGCGGCGCATGAATAGGATGCAGATGGTGCGTGTCTCTTCCGTGGAGCGTGAGGGAGAGGGCATGTGCACGATCCGATTCCCGCTCGAACGCCACGTGAAACCGGGACAGTTCTTCATGGTCTGGATCCCCGGCCTAGACGAGGTGCCTATGACTGCCTCGTTTGTCTACGGGGAAAAGGGGATCACGGTGCGCGAGATCGGGACTGCGACCAAAGCGCTCTGCTCTTTGAAGGCTGGATCGCGCATCGGAGTGCGTGGCCCCTATGGCAATGGGTACGATGTTCTGCCCGGACGGGCGTTGCTGATCGCCGGCGGAACCGGAGCCGCATCTTTGCTGCCGGTCGCGGAGTTCATCGGCGACCAGAAGCAGGTCGATATCCTGATAGGGGCCAGGAAGAAGGGCGAGCTGATATTCGTGGAGAGGGCGAGGAAGCAATCCTGGGAGGTGCACGTCTCCACCGACGATGGCTCGGAGGGGATGCATGGTACCGTCGTCGACCTCGCGAAGAGGCACGCGCAGAAGCGAACGTACGACATGGTCTACGCTTGCGGCCCGGAGAAGATGCTTGCTGGAGTCGTCGATTTCTGCAAGGAACAAGCGCTCCCCGGACAATTCTCGCTCGAGCGCTACATGAAGTGCGGTTCGGGACTGTGCGGCTCCTGCGTGATCGGAGGCAAGCGAGTCTGCGCTGATGGCCCGGTGTTCACGCTCGAAGAGCTCGCGAAGATGCAGGAGTTCGGCGGATGGAAGCGCGACGAATGCGGCTTGCGCATCAAGCTTTGAAGTGCTCTTCTGGATGGATGACCTCTTTCACGAGCTCCTCGAAGTCCGCGTCGCTTACTCGACCTTTGATCTCTCCAAGGGCCTTGACCTTCTGCAGGATCCTCGCGACCTCATCGTCGGTCGCCTCGATGCTCAGCTCGTCCAATCGCTTCCGAATGTAGGTCGCCCCGGAGTGCTTTCCTAGAAGCAGGTGCCGGCGATTCCCCACCGCCTCTGGTGGGATGGATTCGTACGTCAGGGGGCAGTTCAGGACAGCGGCCACGTGGATCCCGGACTCGTGCGAGAAGACGTTGTCCCCGACGATCGGCTGGTGCCTCCAGACGGGGATCTTCGAGTACTCCGCGACCATGTCCGAGAGCTCCTTCAGCTCCGTTAGGTCGATGCCCATGTCAACGCCGTACACGAACTTCAATGTGGAAACGAACTGCTCCAGCGGAACGTTTCCCGCCCTCTCCCCGATGCCATTCACAGTGGTAGTGACCGCTTTCGCCCCCGCCTCCACTCCCGCGACCGCGTTCGCGAGCGCGAGCCCGAAGTCGTTGTGCAGGTGCACGGACACCGCGGTCTTGAAGCGCTCGCGCACCTCCGTGACGATAGTCCTGATAGCCTCCGGGGACGCGCAGCCGACGGTGTCGGTTATGCCCAGGCGCTTGGCGCCGCCTTCCTCGGCGGCGTGGTAGACCTGCAACAGGAAGTCGAGGTCCGTTCGGGTGGAGTCCTCGCAGCTGAGGGCGGCGGGGATACCTCGGGTGCGGCAATAGTCGAGCGACTCCGTCACCTTCTCCAGCACGTACTCTTTCGGCTTGTTGAACTTGTAGCGCAGGTGGATGTCTGAGGTCGCAATGAAGAGCAGCACCATGTCCACGCCCGCGTCCACCGCGGCGTCGATGTCCCCTTTTACCACCCGAGACAGCGCGAGGATATCCGCATCCAGCCCGAGCTTCCCGATTGCCTTGATGGTGCGCTTCTCGCCCTCCGACACCGCTGGGAACCCGGCCTCGATCTGGGGCACGCGGATCGCATCCAGTTTGCGCGCGATGGCGATCTTCTGCTCCAGACTGAAAGCGATGCCGGGCATCTGCTCGCCGTCGCGCAGGGTCGAGTCGTAGATGGTGACGTCCTTCAGGTCCAAGCGGGGGTTGTATGGGCTGAGCGCGAACCGCTCCATGGAGCTGACCTAAGCCCCTCGCCTCAATTAACGTTTTGCAATCCGACAGAGCCTTAGCCAAGCGAGTCGTTCGTGGGGCGTGTCGGGCGCGGTAGGGAGCATAGGCAACCCCAACTTCATCTTCGTCCGCCACGGCAACATGACCATCAACGTGCCGAGGGCAGCGTTCAAGGGGCGCACTACAGAGTTCAAAGAGCCCGAGGCGAGTTCGTTCTTCAGGCTATTGCAGCAGCGATACCCATGGCTCTCGAAAGGCGCGATCGAGGTCATCAAGCGCGAGGCGAAGGCCTCGATGCTCTCGGTGATCGAGGTCGAGGAGACCTCGGTGGAGCGAGCCTCCCGCTATTATCTGGACAGGCAACCGACGAAGGCAATGGCGGCCATTGAGGAGCACCTTCGCGAATACCCCCGCGACCCGGACGCGCTGCAGCTCAAGGGCAGGCTGCTTTTTGACTTCGGCAAGAAGGAGGAGGCGTTCCGCTGCTTCGCCCTCGCCAGGTCGTTCAGCCAGGAACGGCGTTCCTGAGCAGCGCGCTGATTGCGTCCGCAACTTCTCGCACGGTCGCCCCCCAGGGCACCGTCGCCGTCGTCCCTTCGATCTCGAAGCCCTCGCGCACGCGGCAGCACTTCACGATCCGATATCGCCCGTCTTTGGGCGCCAGATCTCGGGGGCACATGTTCACGTGGATAGGCTTCTGCTTGTAGAGCGAGTGGAAGATGCGGCGAGAAAGGTCGCATCCGACCAGCGTGACCTCTTCCTTCAGCCTTGGAGTCTCGTCCAGGAACAGCACGTTCTTTTCGGTGGTTATCCCCGAGGCGCGGCACGGGAACATGACTGTTCTGGTCTTGACTTGAAGCTCGAGGCGGTTGAGATCGATTTCTTCGTTGATCGGGACGACTGGAAGGTCCACCAGCCCCACGTCGAGCGCCTTGCCAACGAGGACGGAGAGCTTGGAGGGCGCGGGCGGGACGACATCCAGGACCCTGAGTTCGATGGCCTCCCTGCCGGAGGCGAATGAGACGTGGTTGAAAAGCCCTTGCACCACGACAGTCTTGCCGGGGTGGGCCAAAGCCACCTTCACCATCTGCGCGCGACTCAGCACGTCCACGTTCTCGTCCTTGATGAATACCGTGTCCGTAGGAAGGGAAACGATCTTGTGCGCGCTTATCGGCCGGAACAGCTCGGTGCCGCCTTCCTTGAAGACCCGAACCACCGCGTGCTCCTTCCCGTGACGGAGGACGATGTACTCGGTCCGAGTATACGCCTTCTTCCCGGTCGTGTGCCGATCGATATTCTCTTTCGTGAGCTCGAAGTCAACCTCGCGCACCGACACGTCCTTGCAGTGGTCGGGAAGCATAGCCTAGAATCCGCGACGATTCGATAATACTTGTGTGAGATGGCCCACGCACCAGGGTCACGAAAACATATATGTACGATAGATTTGTTGTTCCACGCTAGCGCCGGGATGACAGAGCGGCCATGTGGCGGACTGCAGCCCTTTGGCGGATATCCGCATACCCGTGTTCAAATCGCGGTCCCGGCTCCACTTCTCCCTCGTCAAGTTGAATAGCACTGCGCACCCTTCCCCGCGCGATGAAGGGCCGGGACCTCATCGAGGCCGTCGTCGCGAAGCGGGTGCAGATGATCAAGCAGGAAGTGAAGGCTCCGTTCCCCGACGCCGAGATCACGCACCATTTCACCGCGGACGGCAGGGCGCACATCCTCATCATCTGGGAAGGGGCGGTGATTGGCGAGGAGTTCGTAGAAACCCCCGAATCCTGGAAGCAACCGGAGAGGCGTCGCGAGTATTTGCGCCCCCTCGTGAACAAGGCGAGGCTCGTCATCATTGTGCCAGAGCGTCATTCGCGCGCCGCCCGGATGAAGCTCCTCGATTTCAACCATTGGTGGCTGTTCTACTACCTAGTGTTCGCCTATGACAGGGACGGCAACCTGAAGCAAGTCGGCCGACCGGGTCCGGGGCCCACGCCCGAGGGTTACGCCTAGTCCTCCCACTCCTCGAACAGCTTGCTGATCCCCTTCTTCGAGACCGACCACGTGGGCACGCCACCAGTCAGCACGGCGACCTGTAGGGCCTCCAGGATCTCCTCTTTGCTGGCCCCGTAGTTCTTCGCGACCTTCGCCTGGGGATAGATGCAGTCCTCGCACATGCGCACGGCCACGCAGGCGAGCGCTATCAAGCGCTTCGTCTTCCGGTCCAGCGCCCCGTCCTCGACGACGATCTTGTCCATGTCCCTGATTAGGACCGCCAGCTCGGGGTTGTGCTCTTTGATGTGATAGAGCGTCGCAGGAGTGAACCCGCACATCTTGTCGCTCAGTTCCTTGACCGCCTTGTCCGCTTGCTTCTTCGGCTTCTCCTTCGCCATAGAGATTGGAGCGGTCTGGCCGGTACTAAAGCTCTTTGCTCCAACGCGGAAGCACGGGTCTTCTCGTGGTCCGCGGTAGGATTAAGATTCGCACCCCCGATACGCTGTGTTCGCTGGTGCGCGAATGAGGTACAACAGCATCCTAGAGGCGGTGGGCCGCACGCCCATGGTGAAGCTGAACAAGATGGTGCCGGAAGGCGCCGCCGAGGTCCACTGCAAGTTGGAGTTTCTCAATCCCACCGGATCGGTGAAGGACCGCGCGGCTCTGGCGATGATCGAGGACGCAGAGAGGAGGGGAGTCCTCAAGCCCGGAATGTGCGTGGTCGAACCGACATCTGGCAACACCGGCATCGGTCTGGCCATGGTATGCGCGGTGAAGGGGTATCGCCTGATACTAACGATGCCTGAGAGCATGACAGAAGAGCGGCGCAAGTTCCTCAAGGCGATGGGCGCCGAGCTCGTCCTCACCCCGACAAGCCAGGGGATGGGGGGTGCGGTTGCGTGCGCGGAGGACGTGTGCTGCAAGCAGGAGAACACCTTCATGCCCCAGCAGTTCGAGAACCCTTCGAACCCATCCATGCACGAGCGCACGACCGGTCTGGAGCTCCTGGAGGACCTGCCCGACGTGGACGCTTTCGTCGCTGGAGTCGGCACGGGCGGAACGGTCACGGGTGTCGGTAGGGCGTTGAAGAAGGCGCGTCCAGAATGCATCGTCATCGCGGTCGAGCCATTGAATTCGCCGGTGCTGTCTGGAGGGCAAAGGGGCCCTCACGAGATCCAGGGACTCGGGGCAGGGTTCGTGCCGAAGGTGTTCGATCGGTCGGTCGTCGACCATTTCGTCACCGTTTCGAACGACGACGCGAAGAAGCGTTCGCGGGAACTCGCGCGCCTCGAGGGCTTGTTTGTTGGCATTTCCGCAGGCGCGAACGTGCATGTAGCACTCAAGATAGCCGAAGAACTCGGGCAAGGGAGGAAGGTCGCGACCGTACTGCCAGACTCCGGGCAAAGATACTTGAGCACGGATTTGTTTCAACAGTGAGTCCATGAGCTGGAAGGAAGACGTGAACACCGTCCTCGAGAGGGACCCGGCGGCGAAGACCTACCGCGAGGCATTGCTGTTCTCTCCCGGGCTGCACGCGATCATATTCCACCGGCTCTCACACCGAGCTTACCAAAAAGGCAACTTCCTCATGGCGAGAGGAGTCAACTACTTCGCCCGCTTCCTTACCGGCGCGGACATACACCCAGGTGCCACGATTGGTAAAGGGTTCTTCATCGATCACGCCTCCGGGGTCGTCATCGGGGAGACCTCGGTGATAGGGGACAACGTCTCGATATTCCAGGGGGTAACGCTCGGAGGCGTCAGCGCGGACCGCGGGAAGAAGCGCCATCCGACCATCGGCAACAACGTGACCATCGGAGCGCACGCGGTCGTCCTCGGGGACATTACCGTCGGAGAAGGGGTCAAGATCGGTGCTGGGTCAGTGGTGATCAAGGACGTCCCCCCGAACTCGACGGTGGTCGGCGTCCCGGGAAAGGTGGTGAGGCGCGACGGTGTGACAACGAAGGTCGATCTGCGACACGACCAGCTGCCTGACCCGCTCGTGGACGCCTTCGTGGACATCAACCACCACCTCGTCGAGATGGAGAAACGCATTGTCGCGCTGGAAGAGTCGCTCCAAAAGGAGAAATAAATAGGCCGAGGGCATTTCTTGGGCGAGGATGTCCCCGTGGCTCTTGCCGTGTACAACACGCTAACCAAGCGTAAGGAACTGTTCCAGCCGCTGAACGACGACGTCGTGAACATGTACGTCTGCGGTGTGACGGTGTACGATGACATCCACATGGGGCACGCCCGCAGCATGATCGTATTTGACATGATCGCGCGCTACCTCCGTTCCCGCGGCTATAACGTTCGCCACGCCACGAACTTCACCGACGTGGACGACAAGATCATCAACCGCGCGAACGAGCAGGGTGTTCCCCCGCTGCAGCTGTCGGCGATGTACATCGAGCGGTACTACCACGAGGCGGACGCGCTCGGCGTCAGGCGCGCCGACTTCTATCCCAAGGCCAGCGAGTACATTCCACAGATCATCTCCCTAGTGAAGAGGATCGAGGACGCGGGCTTCGCCTACCGCAGCAACGACGGCAGCGTCTATTTCTCAATGGAGAAGGCCACCAACTACGGCCGCCTCTCGGGAATGAAGGTCGACGAGCTCATGGCGGGAGCAAGGGTCAGCATCGATGAGGAGAAGCGCAACCCGATGGACTTCGCGCTGTGGAAGGGGGCGAAAGAAGGAGAGGTCTCCTGGGACAGCCCCTGGGGAAAGGGGAGGCCAGGGTGGCATATCGAGTGCTCGGCAATGTGCATGGGCCTGTTCGGGGACACGATCGACATCCACGGAGGCGGGAACGACCTAATCTTCCCACACCACGAGAACGAGATGCTCCAGTCGGAGAGCGTGACCGGCAAACCGCTCGCCCGCTACTGGTTGCACAACGGCATGCTCCAGGTTCAGGAAGCGAAAATGGCGAAGTCGACGAAGAACTTCTTCACCGTCCGCCAGGTGCTCGAGAAGCACACCAAGGAAGAGATCCGGTTCTACCTCCTCAACACGCACTACCGCGGCCCTCTCGCTTACTCGGAAGCCGCGCTTGACGAAGCCGCGTCGAGCCTGAAGCGCCTTCACAACACCTACCTCGAGCTGAAGAACGCGGGCAAGACTGCGGTCGGGAGCGAGGACGCGCAGAAGATGGTGGCCGCAGCCAAAGAGGAATTCATTGTCCAGATGGACGACGATTTCAATTCGCGAGCGGCGATCGCAGCCCTATTCGATCTGGTGCGGGACGCGAACCGCTTGCTCTCCGAATCGAAGCTCAGCACAAAGGGCGTCATGAATCTGGTCGCGTTCCTTGAAGAGGCCGACGGAGTCCTCGGAATCCTGCCGAAGGAGGAGGGCGGTGAGGAGGCGTTGGGAGACGTCATGAGCATTCTGATCGAACTTCGCAAGGAACTGCGTAAGCGGAAGCAGTTCGACCTGGCCGACCGTATCCGTGATCAGTTGGCGGAGAAAGGCATCAAGCTCGAGGACACGAGCGAGGGCGCGAAATGGAAGAGAGTGTGAACGGAGCGCGAAAGAAGGCGGAGTTGCTCGCCGGGGGTCGGGTCAAGGTCCCTGGCGACCTCAGACTTCCGGTTCTTCCAAGTCGGTCGACCGCGGGCCCGGGTGCGGGGTCGGTCGGGGTGGTGCTCGAGTTCGAGGGTCATCGTGTCAAGAAGTCCATCTCTCGGGAATCAGGAGAGTTCGAACTGCGCGAGCGCGGGAACGAATACGAGATCCTCCGCGAAGGACAACCGTTCCTCGAGCACGTACACATCCAGCCAACTTTGGCTCACGCGCCCGAACAGGCGTTCTTCAACATCGAGACGGAGTGCATCTACGACTGCAAGTTCTGCACCTCGAGAAGGCTCGAGAAGCAGATCACAAAGAGCCTTACGCCTGAGAAGATCGTGAAGATGATCTTGGATCTTTCGAAGCGGTCCGACCTCAAGGCGGTCGCGCTCACTTCCGCCGTCGTGGGCTCGCCGAGGAAGACCCTGGATAAGATACTCTTCGTCGTTCGTGAGGTGAGGCAGAGGCTTCCTGACGTCCCTATCGGGGTTGAGCCCTATGTCGATGACCTCGAACAGATCGACGAGCTGAAGCAGGCCGGGGCGGACGAGATCAAGCTTAATGTGGAATCCTTCGACCGCGAGATCTTTCAGAAGGTGTGCGGGGAGCTGGATCTCGACTGGATCCTCACTGCCCTGCAACACTCGGTGAAGGTCTTTGGCAGAGGGAAGGTCTGTTCGAACATCATCTATGGGATGGGGGAGAGCGACGAGAACGTCCTCACTGGGGTCGAAGCGCTCGCAAGGATCGGAGTGGTTGCGAGCCTTCGCCCACTGCGCGTCAACGACATCAACCGTGCGCCTCTCGAAGAGGCCTTGGGAGAGATCCCCGCGCTCGAGCCACAAAGGATGCTCAAGTTAGCACGGGCGCACAAGGAAATTCTGGAGCGATATGGGCTGACGACACTCTCGTTCAAAACGATGTGCAATTTCTGCACCTGTTGCGATCTCGTACCGTTCAGGGATGTTTAGATGCGTCGCCCCGAAGTCCTTCAACAACTTAGATTTAGGGGTGCCTAAATTTTATATATCGCACTTGACGTCGTCGATGCCGATGTTGAGCGAGATAGCAGAGGAGTACCTCGAGGCGATCTACGACCTGACACAGCATTCCAAGCTAGCGAAGACAAGCGATATCGCGGCTGCGATGAAGCTCACTCCCGCATCCGTAAGCGAGATGCTCCAGAAGTTGTCCGCCGACCACTACATAAACTACGAAAAATACCATGGTGCCTCCCTGACAAACAAAGGGATGGAGGTCGCTCTCAAGATCAAGAGGAAGCACAGGCTCCTGGAACGCTTTCTCGTGGACATCGTCGGAGCCAATCGAACCGAGAGCCACGAGGAGGCGTGTCGGCTTGAGCACGTGATCTCCGACGACTCCGCCAAGACCATATGCCAGCTGACGAACAATCCACAATTCTGTCCAGATGGCGAGCCCATTCCGGCCTGTCTAGACAAGGACTGCGCTACCTGCGATACCGAGCCGAGCGTACCTCTCGACACCCTCAACGACGGCGATTCGGCGGAGATCGTCTGCCTGCGCAGCTCCGAATCCACTGATCTTCGACGGCTGATCTCGATGGGCTTCGTGCCAGGAAGAACTGTCAAGCTTGAAGAACGCATCCCGATGGGCGGTCCACTGCTCGTCAAGCTGGAGCAGAGCCGGATCGCTCTGGCGAAGGACTTCGCGAGGTCGGTGCTCGTGCACCGGCATGTGTCCAGGAAACGCGCGATCGAGACGGCGAAATAGATGGGGGCTCTTGAATGGAGATCGGGTTGATCGGCCAGCCGAACGTCGGCAAGTCGGTTCTCTTCTCCCGCCTAACTGGCATCGGAGTGATCTCCTCGAACTATCCGGGGACGACGGTCGAATTCCAGGAGGGGGCTGTTGTCCACCACGGCAAGACCCTCAACTTCCACGATCTACCGGGAACGTACTCCCTAGCCGGGGGCTCGGAGGACGAGGAGGTGGCTACCCGCCTGCTCGCAGAGAAGGAACTGGACGTCGTCGTCGTTGTTATAGATGCAAGCCGGCTAGAACAAGGGCTCGTCCTTCTCTTTCAGCTGATCGAACTCGGATTTCGGGTCGTCGTCGCGCTCAACATGATGGACATTGCGCGCAAGCGCTTCACTCTCGACGTCACGCAACTCGAGGAGTGGCTGCGCGTGCCGATCGTGCCGACCGTGGCATTGACCGGAGAAGGCGTCGAGCAGCTCGTTGAGGAGCTGGTGAAGTCAGAGTTCGGGCCCTCGACCTTCTCGGTGAGGTATGACCGGCACATCGAGGACGACCTGAAAGAGCTGTCGGTTGGGCTCGGCGACCGCATCGGCAAGTTCCCCATCCGAGGAGGGTTGATTAAGCTCCTGGAAGGGAATCCATTCTTCACCGAGCAGTTTCCCCAGTACCTCCTTGACTCGGCCACACAGGTCCGGAGAGATTTCGAGAGGGAGCACGGGGAGGACATCTCGATCCATATCAGTCGGGACAGGTACGGGGAGGCAGGGCGGGTCGCGAAACTTGTGATCGCCCCCAAACCGGAGGTCAAGACCCGCGCAGACAGGATATCTGCGCTCACCATCCGTCCAACGACCGGCATCCCGATAATGCTGGCGGTTCTCGCCGGCTTGTTCGTGACCATCGTCTTCGTGGGTGGGTTCCTCGAGAACGTTCTCCTCACCGGATACCACGCGCTCGTGGGCTCCTTCTTCGTGGACGTCGGCAGAACCCTCGGCGGGGATGTGGGAATCGCTTTGGGCAGAGGGGTCGACCTGAGCATCCAGGCGATCATGGCGATCGTCATTCCCTACATCATCGTGTTCTACCTCATGCTCGGAATAATCGAGGACACAGGATACCTGCCGCGAGTGGTCGTGCTACTGGACGGAGTGATGCACAAGATAGGGCTCAATGGACGCGCCATCATCCCGATGATCGTGGGCATGGGGTGCAACGTGCCAGCGATACTCGCGACCAGAGTGATGGAGTCGCGTCGCGAACGCCTGATCCTCGCGACCATCACCGTGATGGCGGTGCCTTGCTCGGCGCAGACCGCCGTCATCATCGGAACCGTCGGCAACAATGCCGGGTATTCATACGCGATCCTGATCTACCTCATCCTCCTGGCGATCCTGTTGGTGCTCGGGCGCGTGCTGCACAAGGTGATGAGGTACGAGCCGGCGTCCCTGGCGCTCGAGATACCGGACCTCACGGTGCCCCGCTGGAGGAACGTTCTTTACAAGACGAAAGCGAGGTCGAAGGACTTCTTCTCCATCGCTTTCCCGATCCTGCTGGTGGGGAGCCTGGTGCTCGAGGTCTTGATGCAATTCAACGTGCTCGAGGCGCTCGTCGGGCCGCTCTCTCCCCTCACGGTCGGACTTCTTGGTCTGCCCCCGGTAATGATCGTCGCGCTGATATTCGGGATACTTCGAAAGGAAATGGCGTTGCAGCTGCTGGTCGTGCTGTTCGGGACGTCGCAGCTGTACCTGGTTCTCAACCCAGAGCAGTTGTTCGTCTTTGCGCTCGTGATGGCGACCTACATGCCTTGCCTGGCGGCGTTCGCGGCAATGACCAGGGAGTTCGGCCTCAAGGACGCGCTGAAGGTTGTGACCGCATCGGTCGTGCTCGCGTTCGCTCTCGGAGGGGTTGCGCACTTCCTCTTCCATGCGCTCTGATCACTGGTGAGCGAAATATGCCAGCACGTCGGGCTTGGAACGCTCGACGCGCACGAATCCGAAGCGCTCAAACTGGATGACTTTTTCCTCCTCAGGATTGACAAAGGGTTCGACCAGTCCTACTCGCTTCGTCCCATCGGGCATTAACACTTGGCACGAACTTGACCCCGATGGCGTCCAGTGAATGATCTTGACCCCATCCTTCAGCACGGCCAGATCGTTGCCGACGTATGTCGCCCTGCCATCGCGCATCTCGAGGTTGCATAGGTCCTTCAAGCGGATCCTGCCCCTCTCCTCGAAAAGCTTCAGGTCGTCCCTCACAACGTGAATCCGGATGGGGTCGCCTTCAAGTACGCACTTCCTGACCCCGCGTTCGGGGAAATCGGGTTGCAGCGGGGCGTAGGACTCGAGCCGGTTGATGCCGTGGATGTCCAGCGGCGCGGGATCCCATACGAAGAAGTAGCGGTCGGCGAGCTTGTCCACGCGGTCCCGATTGTAAGCGTAGAGCGTGTCCCAAGTGAACTCGACGTCGACCTCTTTTATGCCGCAGTCGATCCAGTACGCGCGGATCGCATCCGCTTGGATCCCCCGCTTGGCCATCGCGCGCACGGTCCCGAGGCGTACGTCGTCCCAGCCGGTGTACTCCCCGGCCTTAATACCCTTGCCTACGGTTGACGTCTTCAGGATCGTCTCCGGTATCGAAACGAGCCCGTAGTGGTGGTACCAGGGACGCTTCCAGCCGAAGTAGTTGAATATGTACTCCTGGCGGTGGGTGTTGTTGAGGTGGTCCTTTCCGCGGATGACGTGCGTGAGCCCGAGCAGGTGGTCGTCGACCGCCACGCTGAAGTTCATCATCGGATAGACGCAGTACCTCGTTCCAGTGCGAGGATGGGGGGTCGAGGTAACGATGCGCAGGCCGACGAAATCGCGGATCGCCGGGTTCGGGTGATGCAGGTCGGTCTTCACGACCAGCACAGCCTTCTCCTCTTCAAAGTCTCCCGCGAGCATCTTCTCCCACATTCCCATTTGCTGGCTCGGTGGAAGGTCGCGGTGCGGGCAAGGTCTCATCTCCTCTTTCAGCGCCCGCCAATCGTCCACTGGACAGGTGCACACGTACGCGTGCCCCATCTCAATGAGCTGGCGCGCGATATCGTAGTAGATCTCGAAGCGTTCGCTCTGGATGACGGTCTGGTTGACCCTCACGCCGAGCCACTCCAGGTCCTCGGGGATCATGTCGTACGCGTCTGGATCAATCCTGTCTGGATTGGTGTCTTCCACGCGATTGATGAAGCAACCGTCGTAGCGCCGGCAGTACTCGTCGTTGAGGATCGCGACGCGCGTGTGCCCCAGGTGAAGCGGGCCAGAAGGTCCGGGTGCGAAACGCATGACCACCTTGCCCTTCACCACATCGGGCAGGTCGGGGAGCGCGTGGACTCGCTCCTTGGTCTCCTTCTTGAGTAGCGAGGCGTCGATCCCTTCCAGCGTCCTCCGTTGCTCTTCCGGGGACATCTGGTTGACCGCTTTGACGACCGCATCTATGATCGGAATGATCTCCTTTGCTCGCGGACGGAGCGCCGGTTCCTCGGCCAGGACCTTCCCGGAAACGGCTTTCGGATTGGCCCTGCCGCCGTAGAGGACCGCGTTCTGGAGCGCGTACTTCCTGACCACGCTCTCGATTTCGTCGTTCGCCATCGGGCCGCGATTGCGAAGCCGCCTTATTTTACCTTTCCCGAGGTGAAATCAGAAGGCGTGGCTGGGTCTAGGCTGTCTTGGAGGCGGCGTACCTGATCTTTAGGAGCACGATGGCGAGGTTCAACATCAACGCAATCGCGTTCCAGATGATGATCGGAGCATCGTTCTTCATTAGCCCATACATCAACCAGAGGAACATCCCTAATGAGAGGACGACCGGCATCGCCAGGGATACGTCGCCCATGCGCTTCGTCCGGTATCCACGGATGAGTTGCGGCACAAATCCGATCGTCGTTAGCAGACCCGCGACGAGCCCGAGCAGCATCCAGTCGTCCATGTCCGTCGCATCGCGTGCACGCCTATCAGATTTTCGCTGGTGGAGAATATTATATCAAAGGCGCCGATTACCGAACCATGTCGCTGCGCGGCATCCTATCCAGCCTCAAGGACGCGGTGGTCGTGCAAGAAGAGGTGGCCCTGGAATACGAGGTCACCCGCAAGCTCCTTGAGAACCCGGAACGCCCGGTGCGTTTCAATAGCCTTGCCGGGCAGAAGGCCGTCGGCAACCTTTTCTCCACGCGGGAGCGGATGAGCGCCGCCCTCGGGGTCGAGCGGGAGGAGCTGCCGGCAAAGTTACTGCAGGCGATCACCCATCCATCGTCCTCGGTGGAGATAAAGAACCCAGAGTTCTTCGACGACGTCAAGGAGAAGTTCGACCTCACCACCCTTCCGATCCCCAAGTTCTATCCTCGAGACGGTGGAAGGTACGTGACCTCGGCGGTCGCCGTCTCACAGTTCGAGGGCAAGCGCAACGTCTCGTTCCATCGTCTGATGCTCCTCGATTCGCACCGGTTCGCTATTCGATTGGTCCCTAGGCACCTCTACACGATGTACCGCTCTTCGATCGCTAAGGGCAAGGACCTGCCGGTCGCATTCTGCGTTGGAGTGGAAGCCGCTGTCCTTCTAGCGGCCGCCACCTCGACCGACTACTCTCAGGACGAGCTCGAGATCGCTTCATCGATCATGCAGCAATGCGCCGGCCAGCCGCTGGAGGTAGCGAGGACCCGGGGTGGACTGCTCGTTCCCGCGCACGCAGAATACGTGTTCGAGGGTCGCATCACGAAGGCGACGGTCGACGAGGGGCCGTTCGTAGACATCACTGGAACTTACGACGACGTCAGGACCCAACCGGTGGTCGAGATCGACAGGGTCTACGCGCGTCGCGATCCGGTCTTTCACATCGTCCTGCCGGGCGGTCTCGAGCATTACCTGCTGATGGGCCTTCCGCGCGAACCGATGATCTACCGTTCCGTGGGCCAGGTGGTGCCCCATGTACACGGGGTGCGGCTCACCGAGGGCGGATGCTGCTGGCTTCATGGTGTCGTCTCGATCACGAAGAACAAGGAAGGGGACGGAATGAACGCGATCATGGCCGCTTTCACGGGCCATCCCTCGATGAAGAGGGTCGTGGTCGTCGACGAGGACGTTGATATCTATGATGACCGCCAAGTGGAGTGGGCGATCGCTACCAGGTTCCAGGCGAGCAGAGGCCTGCTGGTCGTCAACAACGCCGCCGGCTCTTCCCTCGACCCCAGCGCGAAAGGGACCACCTCAAAGGTAGGGATCGACGCGACCAAGCCCATCGGTGAGAAGGGTTACGACATCGCCAAGCTGCCTTGACGTGGCCCTGCCGCTCCAAAGGCTCTTAACCGGGCGGGTGGAATGTTAGACTCGCGGGACGTTCTCGGGGAGCGGATAAGCGCTGAGGGTTGCCATAGCTGGGGCGGGGGTCGCGGGCTCCTATCTCTATCGATCGCTCATGACCGCAGGTTTCTCCGACGTCGAGCTGTTCGACGTTCGCCCCACGAACCAATGTGGCCAAAAACCGTGCGCATGGGGGGTGGCGCCGTACAAGGAATACCAACGCCTGGCCTCGAAATTCCTCGAACCCGATGAATACAGGATCGCCTTCCGCGACAACATCGTCATCGATGGTGTCAGGCTGAAGGCGGACATGACGATAATCGACAAGCCTCGACTGATCCACGACCTTGTGCAAGATGCCGAAGTTCACCTTGGTCCGATACCTCTGGACGCATTCGAAAGGGTGGTCGACGCCACCGGAGTGGAACGAGCTTATCTCGGTCCGGCGATCGGACCGGAGCTGATCGCGGACTGCGTGCAGTATCGTGTCAGGAGCGAGGCCGACCTCGGCCTCTGGTTCAAGACGACCGGACTCGGCTACGAATGGTGCTTTCCGCTCGGCGACGGCGAATTCCACATGGGCTTCGGAAACCTCGCGGCGGACATGGATTCGTATCGGCCCCTGGCGACGATGGGCGAGGCCCAGGCGGCGTACAAGCCGCGTTGCAAGTGCCGCTCCAGGGTCCGCCTATCATCCCCGTTCTATTCCCGTCCCTTCACGAATGGCAAGGTCGTCGGAGTGGGCGAGAGCATCGGCAGTGTTGGCCCTCTCGGCGCGGACGGCAACCTGTACGCTATGCAATGCGCAGAGCTACTTATCGATCACTGGGACGATCTGAGAAGGTACGAGAGCTCGGTCCTGAAGAAGTACGATTGGATGCGGCGGGAGCGGGAGGCGCTCGAAAAGATGGTCAAGGGAAGGGTGCCGCCTCTCCGCGACGTGAGGGTCTTCACCTCCCACAGCAAGCGGGTTGGGATAGAGTTGGGCCCGGTCCAGGCATTGCAGTTGTTCAAGAGGGCGATCGATACGAGCCGAGGTCGGTCCTGATGGATACGGCTACGGCGGTCCGGGTCAAGCATCGCGTTCCAGTGGAGGGAAGGGAACTCGGTTGGTACGTCCACCTCGTTCACAATCGATCGGTGGTCGGGTCACTGGCGACGCTCGTTCACGTGCCCTTCATGCTCGCGTTCCTATCGGTCGTGGTATTCGGAGCCTTTTCCTCTTCGACCTTCGATCCGTTGGTGCTCGGGCTCTCCCTGCTCGTGGTCGGCCTGCTCCTCTACGGGGAGCACATGCTCGATGACATGGTCAGGGTAGGAAAACCGTGGCGCACCGTTTTCAGTGATCGCGCTCTCGCCGCTCTCGCCACGACGATGTTCGCCGCCGCAGTACTCGTCGGCCTGACCGCTTCACTCTACTACTCGACCCTGCTGCCATTCTTGGGCGTCATTGCTGGCGTCTTCTTCTGCAGCCTTTATGGGCTCGAGGTCTGGAAGTTCCATGAAGTCGCTTTTGGTGCGCTCGGCTACGGAGCGATTCCGCCGGTCGCCTACCTCGCCCAATCGGCCGCTACAGGATCTGCGGTCTCCGATCCAGTCATTCCACTTCTTCTCCTCGCGGTGGGCACCTTGCTAGGATACATCATGCTCGAGCTCTACGAGCGCACCAAGACAGAGGATCATCACCTGATGTGGAGTCTGCTCGCAATCCACTTAGTGGTGATCTATTCGATGGCCGGGGTGATCGTCTGGGTCCATATCTGACGCCGACCCGGGGTTTCGCGTGGAGGTCGGTGAGATGCAGCCGAGGGTGATCTTTGACTTCGCGCGCATCAAGCCATTGGCCGGATGGAGCATCTCTGGCGCAGCGGTCGGAACAGGATTGGCCCTCTACCTCTCGCGAGGGAGAATCATCGCACCGTTGGAGATGATGCTCGCAATCGCCGCCGTCATTCTGATCCAGTGGGTTGCCCACCCCCTCAATGACATCATAGACTACGACCTGGATCGACAGGCGCCGATCGGAGACACTGGCCGCATCAAGCCGATCGTGGATGGACGGATATCGATCAAAGAGACCGCTTGGCTCAGCGCCTGCTTCATCCTTGTGATCTTCGCCATCCTGGCCATCCTCATCGTCGAACAGCCGCTACTGGTATTGCCCGCGAGCTACGGCGTAGGGGCCCTTCTCGGCTACAACAGTTCTCGGCTCAGGTTGGCGTACCGCCCTTTCACCGAGCTCTATCTGGGTGTGCCGATCAACACGCTCACGGTGCTCGTGATTTCGTACATCGGTTCAGGTGAGCTCTCGGCGATATCGCTACTCGTTGGAATCGTTTTCGGGTTCGCGGCGTCCTCGTTCTTCCTGAGCATGATGAGCATGGACTTCCCAACCGACAGGAAGAACGACAAGCGGACCTCCATTGTCGCATTCCCGCGGCTGCATTGGTGTACCTATTACCCATCAATCGGCTTGTTCGCCGCGGTTCTGGCGTCTGTACTGCTTTTCGACCAGATCGGACCTGGCCCGACGATCATCTTCGCGAGTCTCGCGGGGATATTCTTCGGGGTGCTCATCTGGTATGGCCATAGGGTCGACCGACTACGCCTCGACTTCCTGGCTGGAAAGGTCATGGACCCGGAGGCGGCGGCGGGGCCCCTCCGCCTCGGTCAGCTCTACACTTCGATCGTATACGCCGCCGTCTTGGCGGTCTTCTTCGCTTTGATGGGGGTGTGAGAGATAGCGCTTCCATCTACAACGAGCGAAAGTGATGTCCTCGGTACATCGGGACCGGGAACCAGGCCAGAGCGTGGACCTTTCGAAGCGTATGTCCGCCTGTTTGCCCCCCGAATCGATGAGCGAGTGTCAGCCAACCTCGCCACCATAGGCAAGGCGGGAGAGGGACAGGAGGTGGCTGCTCTCCTCATCGCCGGCAAGCGAATCAGAGGGGGCATGACCCTTCTGGCCTTCGATGCGCTCTCGCCGCCGAACGGCAGGGAGGTCGCTCTCGACCTGGCCACAGCGATCGAGATCGCCCACAGTGCAAGTCTGATACTCGATGACATTCTAGACGAGGACCTGGCTAGAAGGGGTGGACCGGCCCTGCACGTGACCGACGGGGAGAAGAAGGCGCTGCTCAGGATGGTGGGAATAGTCTCCCTTCCGTACGCCATCGCTTCGAGGCACGGGGCCTCCTACTCGGCGCTGCTGGCTGACGCGCACGGACGCATGGTCGAGGGTGTTTTGCTCGAGGCGACGCCGGCCATTCAGACCCAGGATCTTTATGATAGGATCGTCGGTCAGAAGACCGGGGCGCTCTTCAGCCTAGCGTTGCGTTTCGGGGCGCTCGCTGGCGGCGCCGATTCTGATCTCGTCGAGGCGATGGCCATTTACGGGCACGCTCTCGGGAGGGTGCTTCAGGTGGCCGACGATATCTCGGACCTGCATCACGCTTTTGAGGGCGACGCGAATCCAGTTCCCGGATCAGAGGCGGTGCTGCTAAGCACCATCCTGTCAGAGCGCCAGGTTCAGATCGTTCCGAGGACGGATTCGAGGGCGACAAGGGCGTACCTGAATGGCGGCCTGGGCACGAAGGTGGGCAGAGAGAAGCTCGAGATGCTGCTGTCGTCCAGGCTCGACTTTGAGGTTGTTGGGGCGAAAACTCTCGGCAGGAGCCTGCAACACCGCGTCGAAGAGAAGAACATGATGGAAGGTGTAGTGCCCAGCGCCGATCCAGCCCTATTCACGGCTGCGCCAGCGGAAATTGCCAGGATGATGCTGGATCAGTGACATCCCCGATCATCAGTGCGCATTTCTGTCTCTGATGTCGATCGTTTCATTCCTTTCCTTGCCGATGCCGATGATCCCGATCGGCACCTCAAGGTTTCGGGACACGAAGTCCAGATAGGAGCGCATGCGCCTTGGGAGGGCTTCGTACCCCCTTCTCGCCACCTCTCCTGAGTGTCCCTCCGGCCAGTCCTCCCATCCTTCGAGCTCCTCGTATATCGGCTCGGCTCTCGCGAGGCGATGAAGGCTGGCTGGGAAGTCCTTCATTTCATTGCCGTCGATCTTGTACGCGGTCGCGACCTTCACCGTCCTCATTCCGTTCAGGACGTCCAACTTGGTAATCGCGAGCGAGGTGATGCCGCTCAAGCGGACGGCGTGCCTCAATACCACGAGGTCCAACCAGCCGCACCTCCTTGCCCTCCCGGTAGTCGCTCCGTACTCCCCTCCCTTCGTGAGCAGGTACCTGCCGACCTCGCCCACCAGTTCCGTAGGGAACGGTCCCTCGCCGACCCTGGTGGTGTATGCCTTGACCACTCCCACGACCTCACCGACGGCGGAAGGCCCCACGCCCACGCCAGTGCAGATCCCCCCGCTCACGCAGCTCGAAGATGTTACGAACGGATAGGTGCCATGGTCGACGTCGAGCATAGTTCCCTGGGCGCCCTCGAAGAGCACCTTCTTGCCCTTCTTGATCGCGTCGTTGACGAGAACCGACGCGTCGCACACGTAGGGAGCGAACTTCTGTCCATAATCCACAAGCGATCGGAACAGTTCCTCTTTCGGCGGCAATGCCTCGCCGCCGAGGCTGGCTGCGATCTTCGTCTCGATCGGGTAGATGATATCGAGCTTTTCCTTGAGAGCTTCGGGTTCGAGCAGGTCGCAGACCCGGATCCCTCTCCTGGCCATCTTGTCCGAGTAGCAGGGACCGATTCCGCGCTTGGTGGTCCCGACGCTCTTCGATCCTCGCGCTCTCTCCTCGAGCCCATCGAGAGCTCGGTGGTACTTCATCACCACGTTCGCACGGTCCGAGATGCGTAGCCCGTCGACCGACCGGCCGCTCGACTTGACAACGGCGATCTCCTTCTCCAGCTCCTCGAGGTCTAGGACCACGCCGTTCCCAATGACGTTTATGATCCCGGGGCTCAGGATTCCAGAGGGCAGGAGATGGAGGGCGAAGACCTCCTTCTCGATCTCGATCGTATGTCCGGCATTGGCCCCTCCCTGGAATCGAACGACGAGGTCGGCGTCCTGCGCGAGATAGTCAGTGATCTTGCCCTTGCCCTCATCGCCCCATTGGGTGCCCACTACCGCCAGAGACCCCAAGCGCTCACCGCGCTGCAAATCGGACATTCGTTAGATAAAGAATTGGGTCTAGGGTCAGGCCAGACTGCGGTAGATTCGAAGTACTTCCTCGAACGGGAGGTCGGTCCTGAACCCCGTCGGTGAGTAGTGCGTTCTGCTCGCCTTTCCATATTGGGCCAGCTCGCTCACGATGCGGTCGAGGACAGGAGGTGAGAGCTTGAGAAGTGAGGCCACCTCGTTGTTCTCGTAGAAGAACGGGACCTTGACCTCTTGTCTCCACCAGTCCAGGTACTTCTGGCACCTGGCGGTGTGCTGCAGGCCGGCCGTCGCTTCCATTCTGGTGAGAACGTCATCGTCGGCGATCGGCCCTCCCCACATCGGCCCATACCTGCCGCTGGCGAAAGAGAAGGCCCGCTCGTGCGTTTCGGCGTCGTAGTCAAGGTATCCCAGTTGCGAAAGCGAAGCGTCTGCCGCTGCCGCGGTCGTCCTTACCCGGAGGAAGCACCTGAAATAGTGGTCGGCGTAGAAGCACAGCAGTGGATGCACGCCCATGTCGAGCTGCGCCGCCTCTCTGGCTGTGTACCCGATCAGGATGCGCAGGCCGACCTCGTGGCCGATCGGCGACCGCAGAGGCCTTGCCATGTACCTTCGCATGCACTTCTTGGCGTGCGTGCCTGCCAGAGGAGCGGTATCGGTGGCCGTTATCGCGAGGACCCCGTTGCGCTTGAGCCCCTGCAGCGCCGCCTGCACGAAATACACTGGGCTGCCGAATGGGTCGAGGTCGATCCAATCGTAGACGCTCGAGGCCAAGTGGCACCGCAAGTCCTGGTTGACGGCAGTGCAGTCATTCAGATTGTTGAGCTCGATGTTCGCGTTCATGAAATCGAGGGCGCGCGCGTCCTTGTCGTTGAGCACCACGGTCAACTTCCTGCCCGCTTCGTTCGCGACCCTTACTCCCCTTGCTCCCGTTGCTGCCATCGCGTCCAGGAACTTCTGCCCGTCCTCGGCGATCGCCCGAACGAGCATCACCGACACATCCCGGTTGAACCCCATCTGAGAATTGAAGAATACCGTGCCCACCCTTTTTCCTGGTCCCTTCTGAGAATGTGCCCTTGGCACCAGGAGGCGGGTCGAGCCCTCCCTGACCTCGACGGAATCGGCGAGGGGCATCAGAGCAGCTCGCCCTTCATGAGTTTCATGATCTTGTAGGGCAGCAAGTTCCGATTGATGGGCGTGACCTCGAGGATCCTCACGTCATCTCTCCTTCTGATGTCCTGGAGAAGAGGGTTCCTCGACTTCTTGTGGAGGGTAAGGAGCATCGGCTTCTCGACGTCGAGGGCCGCCTTGACCGCGCTCACGAACTTCTCGCTCTCGACCTCCATCTTCCCGACTTCATCGATGACGATGACGTCGGATTCCTCGCAGGCCTTCATCAACGCCCCCACTCCCACGGTCTCGAGGATCGTGAGGTCGACACCGAACTTGCCCACCATGAACTTGCTCTGGATGTCGGTGTGCGCGAGCACCGACTTCTGCTTGGTGCGCCAATCCATGACGTAGAAACCAGTGCGCCGGCTGTCCTCAACGATCGGTTCGGTGATCATCCCGCCGACCTTCACACCCTCGGTTTCGAGCATCTCGATGACCTTGATCAGGGCATGCGTCTTTCCAGCCCCAGGGAGCCCTGTGATGCCAATTTTGATGTTGTTCATCCAATTCACCGTGGAGCACGCGCGCTGCCCCAACTCCACTTACAAGCTGACGGACTACCGGTATGGCCATTCTAGCTTAACTACCTTTTTCCGTTCCGCCCGACCTACTGGATAGAGAAGATGCGACGCGAGCAGCGAGAGGCAGATTATATCAGATTCCGTAATATTCGTCGACCTCAGCGGTCCCTACTGCTCGAACACCTCGCTCACGTACATCAGAGGATAGTTTAGCTCCTCGATGAATCGCATCTCCGCCGTCACGCGAACGCCTTCCACCCTGATCTTCAGGGCAACGTTCATCATCGGACCGGTGAGCGTCTGGTAATCATAGGCGTCCTTCTTCTTGCGGAGCGCTCGCCGATCGATTCTTACCTTCACATCCTCCACGAACGGTTGCACCTTGACACCATCTTCTATCGCTCGTTCCAGGATGTCGACGTTTGCGGCGCAGAGCGGCGTGCCGACGAATTGATGGTAGATCGTACCGAGTTTGATGCCGGCCTCGAAGACCGCCCTTTCGCGCATCGTGCAGTTGAAGTATTTGGCCGCTCGCTCTTCGCGCTTGCTGTTCATCCTTGCACCTCAGAGTAGGATGACCTTGGCATCCACAACCTCGTATCCATCCGCTCTTAGTATCACCGGGTTAAGGTCCATCTGGTCGATCTTGTCGCCCAGTCGCGTTCCCATCTCTGAGACCGCCAGCAACATCCTGGTGGTAGAGCTGAGGTCGGCCTTGAGGTCGCGGAACCCCTCGAACACCGCCTTCGCCTTTGTCTCGGAGATCATCTCCGCGGCATCCTCCGCGGTGACGGGGAGCTTGCGGAAGGACGCGTCCTGAATGAGGTTCGCAAGCACGCCTCCGCTGCCGAACAGTATGCAAAGCCCGAATCCTTTGTCACGAACAAGGCCAACGATCGCCTCGAAACCCTTTCTCGCCATGGGCTCGACGAGGACCTTACTTCCTGGGAATCTTCCTAGGATCTCATCGTAGCGAAGCCGCAGCTCATCTCGATTCCTGACATCAAGAAAGACGCCGCCCTTGTCCGACTTGTGCATCACATCGGGAGAGCACACTTTGACAGCGACAGGGAATTCTATGTTCAGGCTCTGGAGCTCTTCGCGCTCAGGAATGACGAACGCAGTGGTCTTGACCCCGTGCTCCCTTAGCAATGTCTTGGCTTCGGCCTCGGAGAGCGTCTTCCTGCCCGACCGGGCGATGGAATCAAGGTCCAATGCAGCACCCTCACAGGTACACGATGGAGGGGTCATAGACCTTGCTCTGCTTACTCATGATACACCATCGAGCGACCCAAACGCACGCCTTCTCTGAAAGCCTCCATGTTCCCGTCCACGGCATCCACCGGGCTAACGTCTTCAATGGCATCGATCGCCGAATCCTGGCTGACGAGGTCCGTGATGCCCACCAAGGCTCCGAGCATGATCATGTTCGGAGGTCCGCGCTCCTCCAGCTCCCTTGCCTTGGCGATCGCCGGGACGTCGTAATAGGTCAGGTCCGGTCGTCCTTCCACCGACTCCTTCTCGAGGATCACAACGGTACCGGAATGGGTCTGATCGATGAACCTCTCGTAGGCGGGCTGGGACATCACCACCAGGAAGTCGGGACGGTCGACGAAGGGGTAGAACGACTCCTCCTCCGAAAGCACCACGTCGCACTTCGAAGACTCTCCTCGAGCCGCCGGACCGTACGACTGCGTCTGGACGGCGAACATCGGACGGTTCCTCGATTCATACAGGGCAGCCGCTCTCGCAAGCACTATTCCCGCGAAGATGATGCCCTGCCCGCCCATGCCCGCGAACCTGACTGTCGCCTTCACGCCGTCCCCCTTTTGTCTGATACGGTCCTCAACTAATAATCCCTCCCGAACCGCCTTCGCATGCTCTCTCCAGTCCAGAGCGAGACGGCAAGTAATATCGGGGGGCTGAGCAATGTCCGCCCCCGCGGAACATGCCGATCATTGCCTTCTACATCGATGATGACCCTGCACTCCTCGAGATCGCGAAGGCATTCCTGGAGCACGAGGGAGAGATCCAGGTCGAGACCGCGACCTCGCCGCTCGAAGCGCTGGTGCGTCTGGAGACCCAGACGTTCGACGCGGTCATTTGCGACTATCAGATGCCCAACGTCGACGGCATCCAGTTCCTGAAGACCATCAGGAACCAGGGCCGCGACACGCCCTTCATACTCTTCACCGGCAAAGGGCGGGAGGACGTGGCCATCGACGCCCTCAACAACGGTGCCGATTTCTACCTCCAGAAGGGAGGAGACCCGCGCGCTCAGTTCACCGAGCTCAAGAACATGCTCCAGCGCTCAGTGGCGCAGCGACGGGCGATGGAGTCGTTGCGCGAGTCGGAGGAGATGTACGAGAAGCTCTTCCACGACAACGCGGAAGCGATGATCCTGGTGGACATCAAGAGCGGGCTGCTCGAGGACGGCAACACGGCCGCCTGCGCTCTCTTCAAGTATTCCAAGGAGGAGTTGCTGAGGAAAAGGGTTCAGGACCTCCTGCTCGGGCTCGACGGCAGCCATTCGCAGACGCTCTCGAGCCTCATCGGTACCGGGGGTGCAAAGCCAGGGGTGACGATTAAGAAAGCGAACGGGGAGGTGATCGAGGTCGAGGTCTTCTCGGGGACGCTACGAGTAAGGGGCAAGACAATGGGCTACGCCCTCATCTCCGACACATCCAAGCATGAACGCTCGGAGGTGGAGTCCGTGAAGGAGGAAAGGAAGCTGAAGGGGATGATCGACGCCTCGCCGACCGCCATCCTTGTGCTGGAGCGGGACGGCAGCATCACCTCATGGAATCCCGCCGCCCAGAAGCTCTTCGGTTGGGACCCGACCGAGCGCACACCAACCTTGGCCTCATTGGACTTCGACCGGAGGGACATGGGGGAGCTGAACGCGAAGATGATGGCGCGGGAGCCCCTCCATGAAGTCGAAATCAAGCGCAACCTTCCTGACGGGTCGAAGATGATCATTAGCCTCTCCGCAGAGCCCATGCCTGGATCGGATGGCGGGCTCGGCTTGGTCGCGGTGGCATCGAACGTCACCGAGCGCAAACGGATGGAGCAGCGGATGTCTCATCTAAACGAGGCTTTGGGACTGATCAACGGGATCCTCCGCCACGACACGATGAACGAGATGTCCATCCTTTCTGGCTCGCTGGACATGTACGAGCGCACCAAGCAGGAACGGTACCTCACGAACGCCATGAAGGCGGTGAATCGCTCGATCGAGCTGGTGCGGCGCATGAAGGAGCTCGAGCAGATGGCGCTTGCCGGCGGGGACCTGAGGCGCACGGATCTCCACGCGACGGTCGAGAAGGCCTGCCGCGGGCACATGATCGACCACACCGTTGACGGCCACGCGACGGTCCTTGCGGATGACGCGCTCAGCTCGGCGATCGACAACGTGGTTCGCAACGCGGCGATCCATGGAAAGGCGACGGAGATCAAGGCGGCGATCGCGCGGACCCAAGGCGAGATCGTCTTGAGGCTGAGCGACAACGGATCCGGAATCCCCGACTCGATCAAGCCGAAGCTCTTCGATGAGGGCTTCAGCTACGGGCAGACGGCTGGCTCTGGCATAGGCCTATTCCTGGTCAAGAAGACGATGGAGCGCTACGGCGGTGGGGTGTCGGTCGAGGACTCCTTGCCATCGGGGGCGACAATTGTGATGCGCTTCCCTGATCCGGATCGTTGACGGCTCAGCGTATCGTCGAGAGGTCGGTCATCGTCGGCCGTCTCGGGTTGAGCATCTGGAATCCCGTCACTGGGTCGAGCTCCCTGCGCGCCTGCACATCGATCATCTCGAAGATCACGACCTCGAGCATCTTCCAGACCTTCACTCCGCGACGGATGCATCCAGTCCTCGCCTCTTCCTTGCGTCCGCAGGTGGCATGCATGTGAAGGATTGGTCGGCCCTGCTCATTCGGGAATATCGTTCCCACTGCCGCTATCTCGTGCACCCCGGAGAGGAGCGTCTCGAGAGGCTTGACGGGCGTGGAGCGTGGGTCTGAAGGCCCGACAACCAGCTTGCTTCCGTCGTCCGCCGCTCCGACCGCCCAGACGACGGCAGAAGTGATTCGTCGATCGGCGGCGAACTCTTCGATGCTCTCGTGGATGATCTCCCCGTTCTCAAGCTGCAGAACGAAGACCCTCCCTTGTTTCCCCTGTGAGTACTTCATCTTACCATCCGCTAGCGAACCGGCCTATTCCAGTTCTCTGACCATAATCCTTTCGCGCGCAGTCTCGCAACTTGAACCTAGGCAATCACGCCGTACGGCGCGCGGTTCCTCTCGATGAACTCGCCGACCGAGATCTGGCCCCCGACGTTCAGGTCGAGCTGGTCCAGGCCCCAGGCGACGCTCTTCTCGCGCTTCACGCTCACGATCTTCAACCATTCGAACATCTGCCTGGGCTCGGCCATCCTGTTCTTGCGCCCGAAGGACGTCGGGCAGGGCGAAGCGATCTCGACGAAGGAGAAGCCCTTCTTTTGCATCGCCTTCTCCATCGATGCCATGAGTTCCTTGACGTTGCGCACCGTCCACCTAGCCACGTAGTTCGCTCCGGCGGTCACCGCGAGCTCCGAAAGGTCGAAGGGGACCTCCTTGTTGCCGTAAGGCGTGGTAGTGCTGAAGGATTTATAGGGAGTGGTCGTCGACACCTGGCCGCCGGTCATGCCGTAAATGAAGTTGTTGATGCAGAAGACGGACATGTCAACGTTGCGCCTGGCCGCGTTGATGAAGTGATTGCCCCCGATCGCGCCGATGTCGCCATCCCCCGAGAATACGATAACGTTCAGGTCTGGATTCGCCAACTTGATCCCCGTGGCGACCGCAAGGGCACGTCCGTGGGTGGTGTGGATCGAATCCGCGCGGACGTATCCAACGATCCGGGAGCTGCAGCCGATCCCCGAGACGAACACGGTCTTGTCCTGGTCCATGCCGACGTTGGAGAAGGCACGGTGGAAACAGTTCATCACCGTGCCGATCCCGCAGCCTGGGCAGAACATATGCGGCCAGCGGTCCTCGCGAAAGAGGTCGAAGAACTCCATCAGGACGCGCCTCCGAAAGCCGCCTCGATCTCGCTCGGGGCGGTCACCTCCCCTCCCACCTTCGAAAGGAGGGTGACGTTCGTGCAGCCCATGCAGCCCGCAACGCGTTCCACTTCGTGGAACACCTGTCCGAGGTTCAGTTCGACGACCATGACCTGCTTTGAACCCTCGATCGCGGTCCTGAGGAGGTCCTCAGGGAACGGCCAGATGGTCTTCAAGACGATCAGACCAACGCCCTCTCGTCCGGCGACGTACTCTCTCGCTGCGAGCGAAGGCGATCCATATGTGACTATCATCTTCTTCGAGTTCGGATGAAGGGTCTCGATCTTGCAGATGTCTTCGAGGTGGATCGCGAGCTTCTCGTGCAGCCTCCGCACCAGGTCCTCGTGCACTTCGACCTCGCTTCGAGGGTATCCGGCGATGTCGTGCGAGAGCCCCGTCACATGCACCCTCGAGCCCTTCCCGAAAACAGGGAACTTCGGGACCAGAGATTCGTCATACGCGAACCCGTCGTGCCACACCCGGTCGGTGCGCAATATCCTGTCGTATACTTCGACCTTCTGAGCGACGGAGAACCTGCCGCGCATGTGGCCGATCTCAGCGTCGGAAAGGAGGATGGTAGGCACACGGTACTTCTCGGAGAGGTTGAACGCCCTCACGGTAAGGTCGAACATGTCCTGCACTGAAGCGGGCGCGAGCGCGATGATAGGATAGTCGCCGTGGGAGCCGTAGCGTGCCTGCATCACATCCCCCTGGCCGACCATCGTCGGAAGGCCTGTCGAGGGTCCGCCACGCATCGCGTTGACGATGACGCAAGGTGTCTCGGTCATCGATGCGTATCCGATGCTCTCCTGCATCAGCGAGAATCCAGGCCCAGACGTCGCCGTCATTGCCTTCGCTCCAGCCCAAGAAGCGCCGATTACCGCGGACATCGAGGCAATCTCATCCTCCATCTGGATGAAGACGCCCCCTTCCTCGGGCAGTCTGAGCGCTAGGCCCTCCGCGATCTCCGTCGATGGTGTGATCGGGTAGCCGGCGTAGAACCTCGCCCCCGCGTGGATGGAAGCCTCCACGCACGCATCGTTCCCTTGCATGAAGTAGCTCCCCTTCGGCAGCTTCAGGGTTCCGCCTCCTCCTCGAGCGAAAGCGCCTGATCTGGACAGCTCAGGATGCACATCTCGCAGACCGCGTTCTTCTTCGTCTTGCGCTTGAAGTTGGGGCACTTCTCGGGGTACAGGATGGTCGGCGGAACGTAGCCCCGCTCGCTCAATTCCTCCCCTTCCCCGAAGACCTTCATCGGGCAGACGAGGACGCAGATGTTGCATCCCTTGCAGTAGTTGGGGTTGTTCTTTATCCTCATTTCATGCTCCGCTCTCATTCAATTCGGTTGTCCAGTCATATACTTTGCTAGTTCGTCTTCGCCTCGTCAATATTCGACGCGTTTGGTGGTGCGCGGGTTGAAATATCGGGCGATACGGTCCTTGCGCTCGTGGAATACAGAACGCTGGGCAAGGACGGTCCGTCGGTCTCGGAGGTCGGCCTCGGCACTTGGTCATGGGGATCGACGACCTACTGGCAATACGGCAAGGGGTATGGCCGGAGGGACATCGAGGAAACGGTGAATCGGGCGGTGGAACTGGGCATCAACTTCCTCGACACGGCGGAGGTCTATGGCCTGGGTGAGTCGGAGAGGCTCATCGGGGATATCGTCCCGCGCGACCAGTTCGTCATCGCTACCAAGTATCTGCCGCTCCACCTCATACCGTCGACCGTCTACTCGCATGCAATAAGGAGCCTGGAGCGGATGGGCATCAGATACGTCGACCTCTACCAGGTCCACTTCCGCAACCCGCTGCTCTCGCTACGCGCTACGATGCGCGATCTCGAGCGGCTGGTGCGCGACGGCAAGATCGGCCAGATCGGGGTGAGCAACTTCGATGTGGACACGCTCGATAAAGCGAGGAGCTACCTCTCGCGAACCGACGTCGCTTCCAATCAGGTTCGCTACAACCTACTTCATCGCGTCCCAGAGGAAAACGGGATGTTGTCATACTGCCAAAAGGAGCGCGTGTCGCTCATCGCTTGGAGCCCGCTGGAACAAGGCGTGCTAACAGGCAAGTACAAACCGGGAGACAAGGTCGGGGGCCTCCGCCGATCGAACCGCTACTTCCGGCGTTCGAGGCTGGAGGCCGCCCAGCCCCTCCTGAAGGCGCTGGAGCAGGCGTCGGCAGCGCACGGAAAGGACGTCGCTCAGGGAGCGCTCGCCTGGCTGTTGCGTGAGCCGCAGGTGCTCGTGATTCCCGGAGCGAAGAACGTGAAGCAGCTCGAGGCGAATGCCGGCGCATCGGGATGGTCATTCATGCGGAAGGAGCTGGACGCGCTGGACCGAGCGTATGAGATGGCCGAGTTCTAGACTAATGGTTCAGTCCCGGCAGACAATATTAATACGCCGTCCTGGATTCGCTGGACCATGCGCATTGAGGAACGCATCCTCGCCCTCAGGAACGAGAAGAACGCGATAATACTGGCTCACAACTATCAGCGGCCTGAGGTCCAGGACATCGCTGACTTCGTCGGGGATTCGCTCGGGCTGTCGGTGCAGGCCTCGAAGACGAACGCCGACGTGATCGTCTTCTGTGGCGTGGACTTCATGGCCGAGTCCGCAAAAGTGCTGAGTCCGGGGAAGAAGGTGCTCCTTCCGGAGGAGAACGCGCAATGCCCGATGGCGGCGATGGTCGACGTTCCCGGACTACTCGCGATGAAGCGCGAACACCCGAACGCCGCCGTGGTCAGCTACGTCAACACGAGCGCAGCGGTGAAGGCCGAATCGGACATCTGCTGCACCTCTGCCAACGCGGTCAAGGTGGTCAAATCGCTGAGCGCCGAGGAGATCATCTTCGTCCCCGACGAGAACCTAGGTAAGTGGGTGAAACGCTCAGTCCCTGACAAGCGGTTCGTCTTCTGGCCGGGTTTCTGCCCGACCCACGATTCGATAAGCCCCGAACAGGTCAAGGCAGCGAAGACCCAACATCCCGAGGCGAAGGTCGTGGCTCATCCAGAGTGCCGCCCGGGGGTGCTGGACATGGCGGACGCCGTCAAATCCACCGAGGGCATGATCAAGTTCGTCAAGGAGGACCCCGCGAAGGAGTTCATCATCGTCACCGAGAGAGAGCTGCTCCACCGCCTGCAGAAGGAGACGTCTGGTAAGGTTTTCCACGCGCTCGAGGGGGCGGTCTGCCCAAACATGAAGCGCATCCGTCTGGAATCGGTCGAGGCGGCGCTTGACAAGGGCAAGCACGAGATCCTGCTGCCGTCCGAAGTGATTTCGAGGGCCCGAGCACCCCTGGAAAAGATGATGGCCGTGGGCCGCGGCGACTGACGAGGAAAGAAGAAAGAAGGGGTTTGAGAGGGTTCAACGGAACCCGGGTGGAGGGCGATAGTCGAACTTCTCGTTCGTCCTGCGGTTCTGCCTACGGATCAGGAACAGGGCGGTGATCATGCACGCCGCGATGAACACCACGCCTACGATCAGGACGAAGAACAGCGCCTTCAGCCCTTCGTTAAGATTGAGCTGGAACGCTTCCCCCGTGAACTGGGGATCGTGAGTGATGTTCGTGCCCATTGGATAGATGAACCCGCCGAGGATCAGCAGGGCTCGCACCTTGCCACCATTCTCCCCTTTCAGGATGTCCTTCCCGCCGGCCTGGATCTGATAGTACATCGACTCGTTCTTGCCGTCCACCGTCACGTTGCTGACCCATGTCAGGCTCCCGACGCGGGCCCAGTTGTCCATTGAGCTGATCTGAGTGTTGCTCAGCAACTTGATCGACTTCGCCGGCAGTTGGCCCTGGTCGGCGACCTCGGCGCTTCCGTTCGCGGTCACATAGTCGATGTGCGCCGCGTTGGGGATGTGCTGGTTCACGAACTGCGCGTTGTACCACTCTTCAACCGCCTTGGGGATGAAGACCCCGAACGCGACCACGTTCTCCAGCATCAGCCTCGGGCTGACCGCCCCTGGATACGGGTCCCAACCCTCGATGATATGATCGTACTTGATGCCGCAATCGACGTGGTTGGCGGTGAAGTTGCGCGGGGCGATCTGCTCCGAGCCTACCACGTGACCATCGTTCACCGTGACCCGGTAGAAAGGCACCGCGGCGGTGACCGTCTCCTGAGTCGCATCTATGTGGAAGCGGAACTCGATCTTCTCCACCACGCCGTCCGATGGCGTTCCCGCGCGGTAGGATTTCGCGACCGGGTCCCAGACTTTCGCGTAGGTGACGTTGAGCGCGTAGAGCGAGAATTCGAACGACTTGTTGACGCCGCTGTCGTGCTCTGTTATCGGCGACAGGGTCCAGGAGCGATTGAGGTCGACGTACTTGTACACGGGTTCGGATGATCCAACGCCGGACCAAAGGTTGGGGCCGCTGAAGTCGAACAGCCCATTGCCGGCGCCGTAGTTGCCAAGCAGAGGGACATTGTAGCCCACGTCGTCGAACTCTAGAAGTGCGAAGAGCGACTGTCCGAATGCGGTCAGAATAGGGATAGGTACCTGATTGGCTATGGTGTTGCCGTTTGGCCCCACGACCTCCGCTCCCCCCAGATACCTCAGCGTCGTGCTGACCAGGGTGATCGGGGCGGGATGCTCTTGGGTTCCGTAGATGACCCCGAACCACGCGAAATTGACCCCATCGGTCATGTTGATCGCGACGTAGTCTCCCCCGTTCCACTCGTTCGTGTGCCCGGTCTCGAGCCTGATCCGGTCCGCGGATGATGGCGCGGACGCCGCGCTCACGGCGCCGCCCATTGCTGCAGTGAGCATGACAGCGACGACCGCGAGCGCCATGATCCCGATGTATGTTGCCTTCATGAGGAATCCGCCTCAGATGCGAGCTATGCTAGTGAACGAACTAGTACGGGCACGAAGGAGTGTTACTCAAGAATCTTCCTGCCTCCTTTAAATAAAGGAAATCCGAGTTCGAAAGGAATGAGCCAAGGCGACATTAGAGCGGTCGACAACCCAATATCGGCGATCTTCGACCTAGCTGAAGAGGTGAACAGGGAGGTGCCCCGGGTGCGTAAGCTCGTCACCTATGCCACCGTCTTCATGGGCATTTGGCTCCTGATCGATTTCGCCCTCGTCCTGGCCACTCTGGGAGGCATGTTCCTCGTCAGCCTGCTGCTGATGGCCTTGTTCGTCATAGGCATCCTCGCTCTGGCGATGCTCCGCAACTTGAACGACTTCATGCGTTACTACTCGCTGAGGCATGCGGCGATCCAGAGGGTCAGGAACGACGATCCGATTATCTACGCACCGAAAGGGGACACTGCTGTCCTCCGCCTGTTAGAGTACCTTCGGCAAAGGAATCCAAACATGCAGGGCGCGATAGCTGCCAGGAAATACCAGACACCGGCGATCCTCAAGGGTGAGACAGGAGTATTCTACAATTTCGACGGATATCTCTCGTCCAGCTCGAGCTCGCTTTGGAGAACGCTCGGCTTCGGATATCCAGGGTATCAGCTTTTCATCAAGGTCTTCGGTAGCCCCCCGCGCCCTGAGGATCTGCGCGCCCTGAAAGCGTCCGCTCAAGACGTTGCCAATGCGACGAAAATGCCGCCCTCGCGGGTGATCGCCCTCTGGACAAGGAAGGCGGGGCAGGACCTTAGCGATGAGGCGTACGAGGAGCTCACAAGTGCTCCGATCGTTTTCTCGCATCGCCGATCGAAGTTCGCGTCCTCGCTGGAGCTGTTCATCGAGAATGAGGATGGTACCTACGAGTTCATTCCGTTCATCGCCGACGTCGCCTACTTCTCCGCCCCTCGCGCCCAGTGAGGCATACCGCGATACTGGAAGTGCTCGCTGATCTCCTCGCGATAGATCGACAGGAAGAACTCGTTGTATTTGCGGATGTAGAGCACCCCCGATTTGGTGATTCGAACGTAGTAGCGCCCATCATGCTGGTCCATCGTCACCAGGCCATCCTCCACCAGCTTCTCCAGCACCTTGTTCGTCATGAAGTGGTTCGAGCGGATCTCGTGCTTGATCTCCTCTTTCGAGATGCCCCGGTCGTTAGCCGCGAGGATGGCGTCGAGCTTGTCCTCCAGTCCCTCTTGGTAGAGGTCAATGCCGAGCTCCGAGACCAGCCTGTTGAGGGTGAAGCAACAGTAGATCTTGTAGTCCTTGTACGACTTTGGCATCTCGTTCGCCAGATATGCCCCTTTTACTCTAAAATGAATCGCCGTGGCGCTCAGAGCACGCTTCCGATGGAGCTCGCAAGGAAGTACAGCCCGAAGAAGAGCATGATCGCGCCCGAGGCCACGAACAGCCATTTGTGCCATTTGGTCCCGAAGGCGCGCTTCGAGCGGAACACTGCGAACGAGACTCCTTCGTACCAAGCGAAATCGCAGGCCAGATGCACGCCTGCGAACAAGGGGAGCATGATCGGCCCGAAGGCCACCGCCCCCGCGATCAGCGCCGCCCCCACCGTCGCCCACCAGAGAATGAAGTAGGGGTTCGCCGCGGTCATCACGATGCCGGCAACGAACGAATTTCTGCCATCCTTCGTTCCGGCCGCGACCTGGCGCTCGCGGGTTCGGATCACGTCGTAGCCCATGTACAGCAATATCGCGCCCCCGACCAGCCCGATTGCGAAGAACACGCTATCGTTCTTCAGAAGCGTGTCGAGGCCGTAGAAGATGCCCGCCATCAGGGGAACCTCCACGACTGCGTGCCCGACGGCGATCTTGAGTCCGGCCTTGCCGTCCTGGTACCCCCTCGTTATCGTGGTCGCGAAGATCGGGCCCGGCGCCATCACGCCCGAGAGCGACACGAACGCGATGGTCGCAAGGAACAATAGCGGATCGCCAGCGGCTGCCATGACGGCTCGTCAATCCTGCCAACGTTAATCAACTCTTGGTCCGTCGTGCCCTCGCCCGCCGAACGCTGTTCAGGAGTACCACTGTTCCGCGCGGTCGATGTACGCCCCAGGCTCGATCTCTTGGATCAGAAGCCGGTCGACATCTATCACTTGGACCGTGTGGATGTGGGCGTTGAGGATCTCCTCGGTGGTTATCGGCGGATTCGTGTAGTACATGTCGCAATAGCGCTTGACCTGGGCGACCTCGTCCGAGGTGCGGAACCTCGCTGGTTTGGTCAGCATGCGCGGGATCGGCATTACATAGTGCGGGGGGGCACCGAGGGCGAATCGGTTGCAGAGGCCCGAGTAGCGCGCGATCTTGCTGGCGATGCGCGCCTTGATGTAGTCTACTGGGTCGAGGGCGTGCGACGGAGGCACATATCCGGTCTCGACCTCGACAATGTATGTTCCCAATCCCTTGCGGGCGCAGACGTCGCATGTCAGTCCGTTCTCAAGAGTGTGCTCGAGGTTGACGTCGTAGCCAGCCGAGATCAGATTCTTCGCGACGACAAGCTCGAGGATCGAGTGATTGATCTTGAGCATGTTCCTGTCACGCAGTTCCTTAAGCCTCAGCGCCAGCTGCAGGATCTTCTCCTCTTCGACGACGCTCGCCCCGACTATCAGTCTTTGGATGAGCGTGTCCACGTCCTTCTCGTAGACGTTCTGTGACTCCGCCTTGCGCTTCGGTGCCTGCCCCATCCCTGGCTGAGCCATCGTGTCGGGTGGCATGTTTCTTCGCCTAATAGACTATTTGCACTCGCGACTCACGATGAGGGTCAACGTGGAACGGATCCCCGGGACCTTCCTCACTTTCTCGGTGATGACGCCCTCCAGCCCTTCCATCGTCTCGGCGCTGACTGTCACCGCAACATCGTAGACGCCGTAGACGAGGTATCCTTTCTTCACCTCTGGCAGATTGCACACCCTGCCCAGTATCTCCGATTCCTTGCCCACTTCGGCGTTTATTAGGACGATGGCCGCTGGCATGTTACCACGCCAACTACGAAGGCGGTGCAATATCTATCTGTCGCCCGAGGCTCGCGAAGCGTGAAATACCCAGCCACCGCTTTCTGTCCAGGTGCGCCGCGTTCCGGTCATGGCAGGATGAAGAGAAGAGGGTCAGCTGATCGCGAGAGATGATGAACCCTATGAGTGCAGACTGCCCGCGGCGGCACCGTAACACTATCTGTGATCGAAGACGCGGTTGACGGTGATCAGCACGCCAGGGGTCTCGCCCTCGACGACGTATCGCTTGGAGGCCTTGACCGAAACGACCTGCGAATCGTCGTAGATTATCTGAGAAGCGAGCCCATCGAGCACCGTCCTGATCAGCTTGTCCAGGTCGGGCCTCTTCGTGTTCAGTTTGTGCTTCTTCGGCAAGCTCTTGGGGCGGGCGAACCGGAACTCCGTCTCGACCTCGTACCCGCAGTTCGAATCGCAACTGTAGAACACCACGCGCCTGCTCTCGTTCGCGCGCTGCGCCTCGTATGCGATACGCTGCTGCCAGGTGCTCGTATTGGGGTTCGCGTTCGTGGTCACGACGCGCTTCATGCTCTTGACGTAATACGATTTCATGCTGCCCTTGGGGATCGGGTCGCCGGAGACGAAGAAGGAGATCCGGTTGGCTTCCTCCGGTTCCTGATGGAGCTCCGCATCCTCGACGGGGCTGGCCTCGTACTCCGAATCGTCGGGCATCTAGAAACCCCAGAGCGGTGCGACGGTTTCAATTCTTTGCCATGAACTGATGCTTCCGTCAAGGAGTCAGGCGGTTCCTGTCGCGCGGGAAGAGTATCGTCTCACGTATGTTCGGAAGGTTGAGGGCCTTCTGAAGCAGCCTTTCCACTCCCAGCCCCCATCCGCCGTGCGGGGGCATGCCGAACGCGAAAGCGTTCAGGTAGAAATCGAACGAGGACGGATCCAGGTCCTTCTTCCTCATGCGTTCGACCAATGCGTGATATCGGTGCTCCCTCTGCCCGCCGGAGGCGATCTCCTGCCCGCGATAATCTAGGTCGAAGGAGAACGAGAACGGTGTGTCGTCCTTCTCCATGATGTAGAACGGCTTCGCCGCCTCCGGGTACTCGACGATCCAGTACATGTCGCTGCCCTTGGCGATCATGATGTCGCCCAAGAGCTTCTCGCCCTCAGTCCCGAGGTCATCGCCCATCCTGATCTCGAACCCTTCGCCAACCAGCATGTCGATCGCATCCGAGTAGGTGAGCACGGGATAGGGAGAGCGAGGCACGCTCACGCTCGTTCCGAGCTTCGCGAGCTGCTCGCCGCCCTCTTTCGCCATCCCTTCGAGAGTGAACTGCATGCATCCCTCGAGAACGTCCAGAACGTCCCGCATCGAGGTGATGTGGGCGAGCTCCGCATCGAACGAGCTGAACTCGGAGACGTGACGGATCGTGTCCGAGGGCTCCGCTCGGAACGCCGGGCCGATCTCAAATACCCGGTCCAGGCCGGTCGACATCAGCATCTGTTTGTAGAGCTGTGGGCTTTGTGCCAGGTAGGCGGGCCGGCCAAAGTAGTCGAGCTTGAACAGGGTCGCTCCGCCCTCCGCCCCCGAGCTCACGATCTTGGGCGTGAAGACCTCGACGAACCCCTTTTTGACGAGGTATTGATGGATGAGCTGCAGTTCCAGCGACTTCAGCTCGAAGACGGCCCTGATCTCGGGCTTGCGCAGGTCCATGAAGCGCTGGTTGAAGCGCGTCTCCATTTCGACGGAGACCTTGTCGACAACGCCCATAGGAAGCGGCGAGTGCGCCTCCGAAAGCACCTCGCACTGAGATGGGATAATCTCAAAACCGGCCTTGGCCTGCGCGCTCTGCTTGACCGTGCCCACGACCCGGATGACCGACTCACGCGAGACAGACGTGAGCGCTGCAAAGAGCTCAGGTGTCACCTTCTTCTTCGGGATCGCGAGTTGGATCGTGCCGTGGCGGTCGCGGAGGATGACGAACGCGATCCCGCCGAGCGCCCGGGTCTCTTGAACCCAACCTTCGACGACGACTTCCTTCTCGAAATCGTTCGCATTGATGCTCTTCGAATCGCGCCATTCGGTGCCGTTCATCGCCCTTTCCTCGCCCGGTGATACGCCCCTTCCATATTTATACGCTGAGCCTCGGTCCGCGCTCTCCTGGCTCGGTCATCGTGAGGGATTCCGGCAACCTTATAATACTCATCGCTTCAATACGACTCCTCATGCCAGCCAAAGTCAAGATCGACCAGGACGCATGCACCGCTTGCGGACTGTGCTACAACGACGAATGCCCCGACGTGTTCGAAGAGGGCGCGGAAGGGAAGTCGTGCGTGAAGCCCGCATACAAGAAGGGAAGCGAGTGCGAGGGCGAGGTTCCGGACGACAAGAAGGCTTGCGCCGCCGCGGCCGCGGACGCCTGTCCGGTCAGCGCGATCACGGTCGGTTGAGAGTCCCGACCGGAACGCATCCGCCAGCAGGAGTGGCTGGCGAGTAAGTCTTTTTATACGGTTATTGTATTCTTTGAGCGCTCAATGGTAGGGATGGCCACATGGCGAACAAGGTCACAGTATCAGTTATTAAGGCCGACGTGGGCTCGGTGGTCGGGCATTCCAAGCCGCACCCCAAGATGATGGCCCTTTGCGAGGACGTTCTACGCGAGGGAATGAAGGCGGGCGTGATCAACGATTTCTTCGTGACGAGGGTGGGGGACGACATCAACTTGTATATGGCCCACACCAAGGGCGAAAATCACAAGGACGTGCACGGGCTCGCGTGGGAGGCGTTCATGAGGGCCGCCAAGGCGGCGAAGGACATGAAGCTCTACGCCGCCGGCCAGGACATTCTGAAGGACGCGTTCTCCGGGAACGTGCGCGGAGCAGGACCAGGCGCGGCGGAGATGGAGTTCGTGGAGCGCGGCTCAGAGCCGGTGCTCTTCTTCATGGCCGACAAGACCGAACCCTCTTCCTATTCCCTTCCTCTTTCTCGCATCTTCATGGACCCCTTCACGACCACTGGCCTGGTGATCGATCCCCGCGCCCACGAAGGTTTCAAGGTCGAGATCGTGGACGTGTTCAAGTGCAAGAAGATCGTTATGTCGACGCCCGAGGAGACGTACGACATCCTGAGCCTCCTCGGAGACACCACCAGGTATGCGATCAAGCGCGTCTTCAGCAAGGACCCATCCATCGGGGTGGCGTCGGTGGTCAGCACCGAGAAGCTGAATCTGTGCGCCGGCAAGTACGTCGGCAAGGACGATCCGGTCTGCCTGGTTCGCTGCCAGAGCGGACTGCCCGCGGTCGGCGAGGTGCTCCAGCCGTTCATGTTCCCGCAGCTCGTCGCCGGCTGGATGCGCGGCTCTCACTACGGCGCCTGGTATCCTTGCTCGGTCGACGATTCCGACCCTACCTACTTCGACGGTCCGCCACGCATCGTGTGCCTAGGGTTGCAGATCAGCAACGGCAAGTTCCAGGGCCTTGAGGAGCCGAACTCGCCTCCAGGCGTTCACAAGCCGGTCGACTTCTTTGCCGGAAGCGTCTGGGACGAGGCGAGACGCAAGGCGGTCAAAGCCAGCATCTACATCCGCCAGCATGGGCCGTTCATGCCCTCGATCCTGGGCCCCGAGGAGATGGAGTACACCACCCGGCCCGCGGTGCTCGAGAAGCTCACGAAGAGGATGGAGGACATTGACTGAGCTGCGCACGCCGACGGTAATAGTCAATTTCAAAGCGTACTCCGAGGTGGAGGGCAGGGGCGCTCTCAGACTGGCAAAGCTCTGCGAGGAGGTAGCTTCATCGACCGGCGTGAACGTCGTCGCGTGCCCTCCGACGGTGGAGCTATCAGCGGTCGCGAGCGCGGTCTCCATTCCTGTCATGGCGCAGCACGTTGAAGCCAGGAAGGTTGGGGCTGCGACCGGGTGGGTGACCGCGTCTGCGGTCAAAGCGGCCGGAGCGGCCGGTTCGCTGGTCAATCACTCCGAGCACAGGATCGCGAGGGAGGAGATCGTCTTGATCATCGCGGCGTGCCGGGGCGCCGGGCTCATCAGCTGCGTGTGCGCCGACAGCGCAGAAACGGCGGCCGACCTTGCGAAGCTCGGGCCGGACATGATCGCCGTCGAACCCCCCGAGCTCATCGGAGGGGACGTCTCGGTCACAAGTGCTAGGCCGGAGGTCGTCGAGAAGACAGTGAGCGCCGTGCGTAGTGTGGACGCGCGCATCCCCGTTCTCTGCGGTGCCGGAGTGAAGAATGGGAGCGACGTGAAGCGCGCGCTCGAGCTCGGCACGAAGGGGGTATTGTTGGCCTCCGGGGTCGTCCGGGCAAAGGATCCGAAGGCCGTGCTTCTCGACCTGGTCAAGAGCATTTGAATAGGCTGAAAGTAGCGGTTCGCGTTTTCGGAACCCTCTGCCTTTTCAGCCCCGGATGAGAGGCGCGGCCTGCATCGTTGTTCTGTTGGTCCTCCTTCCTATCTCGCAGCAGTGCCTCTCGTCCATTAGTCCTGTGACGGACGAACCGCCGCGCTGTTCCATGCAGCCTCCCGCCGGCCTGGCTCCTTCCCCTCACGTCGAAGCGCCCCAAATCCTCATCGTTGAGGTGATGGTGCAGTTTCCCGCGGAGTCCGTCCGCATCGAGAGCGAGGGAAGCAGTCGGACCGACCTCTTCGGATGGCGGGTGACCGACGGAGAAGGAACTTTCGTCTATGGTCATTTGCTCCTTGAGCCTCGCGAGTCCATCACCCTCACGACAGATCTCGATATCCAGCGAAGGCTTGAGCCCGACCATCGCGCAATTGCGACGTCGTCGGCCGAAATCACGAGATCGGGAAGGTTCGGCCTCGCCGACGAAGGCGACCAAGTGATTCTGTTGCGCCCAGATGGTTCGGTCGCGGACGCCCTCTGCTACGGAAAGGCAGATCCGCCCCCATGCTGGATAGGAAATCCCATCGCCAAGCCCGGGGCCGGGAAGGCTCTCCTTCGAACGGCACAGAACGACACGGATTCAGCTACGGACTGGAGGTTGACCGTGCCGGGTTCGACCATCATCGAGCCATATTCAGACGTCGGATGGGTGAGCGCGTTCACCTGCCCCGAGGGAATGCGCGATGCGATCGTGAATGAACTCCGATACGTTCAGAAGCGGGTCTGCATCGCAATATACCAGATCGGGGACGAGGCGGTGGGCGCTGAGCTTCTTGCGTTGAGAGCGAAGGCAGTGGAGGTGAAGATCTTGGTGGAAGGGGAGCCGGTCGGAGGAAGGCCTTCGACCGAGGAGCGTCTCCTCGAAGCCCTGCACCTCGCCGGTTGCGACGTGCGGCTGATAGAGTCGTTCGAAGGCTACCGCCGGTACGATTTCCTCCACTGCAAGTACGCCGTGATCGACTCCAGAAGGGTGCTCCTCACCTCGGAGAATTGGATGGCCGACTCGCTTGACGACAATCGTGGTTGGGGTGTGAGCGTCGAGAGCCCACAGATCGCTTCCTGGTTCGAGGACCTGTTCAATCGCGATTTCAATTCCAGCCGCCTCGACATCGTTCCGTGGACGTCGAATAGCAGCGGGGAGGGCAGGGCCTTCGAGAGCCTCATCGCTCCGGAGGGTCCAGGCCATTCCTATCGCGCCAACGTGGAAGCGATCTGTTCGCCCGGAGGATCTGAACCTGAGATCATCTCCGTAATCGAGAATGCTACCAGGCGCATCCTGGTGCAGCAACTATCGATCGAGCCGAAGCTGGCAAGCGGGAGGGTCGTGAAAGCCTTGCTAGATGCTGCAGGAAGAGGAGTGAGCGTGCGCGTGCTCCTTGACGGTTCCTATTTCAGCGTCGGGCAGGCGGGCACGAACGATGACGTCGCTAGGGCGCTGATGGCGAAAGCGGAAGCGCTCGGTCTCACGCAATTCCGAGCGGCGACCTGCACCCCGTACCACGACTTCTCTGTCATCCACAACAAGGGGCTGGTTGTTGACGACACCGTGCTGGTCTCAAGCATCAATTGGGGCACGGGCCCGTTCGATAGGAACAGGGAGACCGGGCTGGTCATTGAGAGCGCGGAATTGGCTTCATTCTTCGCATCGGCGTTCGAAGAGGACTGGATCCCGGACTCCACGGCTCCCACCATCGTGGGGGTCCCAGAATCCGTGACGGTCGACCAGGGAGCGCACTTGTCGCTCAACGCGAGCGCCTCCTACGATGCAGCTGGGATAGCTTCATTCGCGTGGGACCTGGAGGGCGATGGTTCCATCGACTGGAGCGGGCCGAGGTGCTACTTCGCTCTTGCTCCCGGGCCCCACAAGCTGCTTCTGACGGTGACGGACACCTTCGGAAACACTGCCCATTTGTGGATCAAGGTCGAAGTGGACGCGGCCGAACAGGCCGGATCCGCGCCCTGGGCAGTTCTTGCGGCGCTCGCCATCGGCCCAATTGCCTGGATTGCCCGGAAAACCATTAAGAGACGGTGAAGCTTAGCGATTCGACGTGATGATGCGTCCCTTCGCTATCAGGGACCTCTCCCAGGTGTATGACCTGGCCTGCGGAGCCCTCAGCGAGAACTACTCCCTGTCGATTTTTGAGGAGATCTACCCTTACTGGCCGGAGGCGTTCATCGTTCTCGAGGACGGCGAGAGGATCATCGGCTTCATCTTCGGCATCATGATGTCCAGATCCGAGGCGCGCGTATTGATGCTCGCGATATCCCCGGAGTACAGAATGAGGGGATTGGGCACGCTGCTCTATCGAGCGTTCGAGAAGGAAGCATCGAACAAGGGGATACATCAGATCGTTCTCGAGGTGCGCATCACCAACCTGCCCGCGATCCGCTTCTATCAGAAACTCGGGTTCCAGGTGACGGGTCGAATCGATCGCTACTACACCAACGGCGAGGACGCCTATCGGATGACCGCCTTCCTCTGAATCAGTGGAACATGCTGTCGTCGTGCGGATGCTCGTTCCAGAAGTAGTAGGGCGACCTCTCCTTCTGCGACGACGAGATGTCGGTCCCCAAGCCCTTCGTATAAGACCCATAGCGGTCCTTGATCTGTTCCTCGACGGAGCGATTGCGCTTGGTCGCTCTCTCGACGTGGTCTTTGTTGATGAGCTGCGCGGACTCGAGCGACGCGAGGTCCCCGGCCGCCCGGATCAAGCCTCCAAGCTCCCTCAGCCGCAGGGTGAGGGCCCCGTTCTGCCCGTCGATCGTCTTCGCGCGATGCCTCGACTCCTGCAAGATCGCGTGCACCGCTTCGCTATCCGCGTGCGGGATCTTGCCGTCGACCGCGATCTCCTGCGCTATGAACTGAGCGACACGAGCGCGGTTGTCATCGGTGTCCGGCATGCTCGTGTTCACGAGCACTTCGTATCCGTTCCCGTTGATGCGCGAACGCAACGGCGAAAGCACCTGTTCCAGATCCTGGATGTTGCACGCGCCCACGAAGATGAAGTCGCAAGGGACCGCTTCCACCTTGACGCTCGCGCCCGAGCTCTGGGGGTTCCTGCCGGTGATGGGGAAGCGCTTCTCTTGCATCGCCGTGAGGATGAAGCGCTGCAAGTGCCCGAGGTGCGAGAGCTCGTCGACGAAGAGCACGCCCTGGTGCGCCTCGTGGATTGCGCCCGCGATCACCCTGTCGAACGGCTGCGTTCCTAGCTGTGGATGCCCACCGTAGGGGTCGTGACGAACGTCGCCTAGCAGCTCGACTTCGCTCGCGCCAGTGGCCAGAACAAAGCCGCTCCTTCCAATGGGGACGATGACCTTGCGCGGGCTGACCTTCTCGAGCTCGCGACGCTTCTCCAGCGCTCCTTGGTCTAGCACCCTGATCATCTCCCCGGAGCGCTCGAAGACAACCACTTCCTCCTTCCCGAATCGGTTGCGAGTGGTGGTGACCCGATCCCTCCCAGGGATGCTAACGCCAGGGGCTTGACCGATCATCGACGCTTCGAGCAGTCCGCTCATCAGGTCGCCGAAGGGGTTGCCTCCCGCGGCGGCATCCGTGCCCTTGAGCTTTTGGCATTTGGGGCAGTAGCGCTCTTTGTATGAGGAATACGTGCCGCAGTTGCGGCAGCGATATCCTAGGCGCTCCACTACGTTGACCGGCGCGTTCTTCGGGTCCAGAAGGTCCCCCGAGGCGAACTCTTTGGACTCGTACTCCTTGCGGACCTCGTCCTCCTTCTTCACCTCCACGAGCGGGCGCTCCGGGTTCTCCGGATTGTGCACCACCCGTACCTCCTCGGTCGGTCTGGTGAGATGGAGTGCCAGGGCCTGAGCGATCATGCTCTTGCCCGTGCCTGGCGGACCGACGAGCAGCAGGTGCCGGCGTTGGCTTGCCGCGATCCTCGCAAGCTCCACCGCCTCGTCCTGACCGATGACCCGTTCCAGGGGGTCCTGGGGGATCTCGATGTCGGCGGTGGTGGAGACCTTGCTCAGATCGGGTAGCTTCGGCCGCGTCTTCATGGCTGCCTCAGTTCAGGTCGTCCTTCGTCCAGACCTCGACGTTCGCGGGCTGCTTGGTGATATTGCCCATCTTCGTGCCGATGATGGTGCCGATCTTCTGTTCGGCCGCGATGTCGAGGATGCGCTGCGTCACGATGCCATCGAAGACGATCGCGTTGAGCGGCTCGGCGTTGCCCTCCTTGAGAGTGTTCACGAGCTCCTTCACCGGGACCTCCTTGACCACCCCACCGCTCGCTCCGATCAGCCTCGCCTTCGAGGTTGATGCCAGCTCGTTGATCATCCCCTTGAACTTTTCTTGCGCGGCGTTGAGCTTCTTCACCGGGCGGCGCTCCTCGGCTGGCTCCTCGGCCATCATTGGCTCGGGGCGCTCCGTCCTTTCCGCACGCTCCTGCCTTTCCGGCCGCTCGCGCTGCTCCTGCCGCTCAGGCCGGGGCTCCTGTCGCTCCGGTCTCGGCTCGGGGCGCTCCTGGCGCTGGGGTCGCTCGCGCTGCTCCTGCCTCCTCGGCTCCTCCGCGCGCTCGGGCTTCTCGAACTGCTCCGCCCTTTCCGCGCGCTCCGCCCGATCGGCCTTCTCTTCCATCTCTGCGCGCTTTATGCCCGCCTTCTCGCCGTTCTTGCCGGAGGCTAGCACCTGATCGGCCTCGAGACCGAACATCTCGATGAACTGCTCCGCCGGGATCTTGTTGCGCAGGCACTTCATGATCTGCTTCTGGGTAAGTTCCTCGACCTCGTGACCGCGGGGGGCCCTGGCGACAAAGTCCACCTCGGCCACCTGGAACAGTTCACGCAGGATCAGTTCGCCGCCGCGGTCGCCGTCGACGAAGGCGGTGATGACCCTCTCCTTGGAAAGGTCGCTAATGCTCTTCGGAATGTTCGTGCCCTCGACCGCGATCGCGTTCTTGATGCCGGACTTGAGAAGATTCAGGACATCCGATCGGCCCTCGACAACGATGATCGCGTCGGAGTCGGGCACGTTCGGACCGGCAGGCAGCCGCTCCTTGCCGAAGTAGATGACTTCCTCAACCTGCACCGATTGCCTGACGCTCTCGGTAAGGTCGATGCCGCTCGTCTTCGACTGTTTGATAAGGTCGGTGAGCAGGTCCCTTGCGCGGGATATGATCTTCTCGCGCTTCGACACACGCACATCCTCGATGGACTCGACCGCGATCTTTGCCTTGCACGGCCCGACCCTATCGATGGTCTCGAGCGCGGAGGCGAGGATGACGGTCTCCACCTGGTCGAGCGACGAGGGTATCAGCACGTCGCCCTCCGACTTGCCCTGCTTCGAGTGCACGTCGACCTCGATCCTGCCGATCCTGCCGCTCTTCTGCAGGTCGCGCAGGTCGAGCTCGTCCCCGAGCAGACCCTCCGTCTGCCCGAAGATCGCCCCCACGACGTCAGGTTTCTCGACGATTCCGTCAGCGTTCAATCTGGCCTTGATGAGGTACTTGGTAGTACTGGGATCAATGTTCATTGTTCGCACCTTTGCTTCTGTTCGGAAAAACAAGCCGCCGTTTCGTTGGTCTAGCGCTCGTCCGCCCGCGCTCGGCCAGTCGGTCGAAGCGGGTCTTGGTCAAACCTACCCCTACGGTATCCTATGAGAGGATGTGAATGGGTGATAGTGATCATGATTATGCACTAACCGGACGTTCAGCCCGGATGTTTTTCCGGCCCTCTAGTTCCCGCGGCCTTATATAAATATGTCGGCCCAGGAGAGTCCTCCACGGATTCGATTCGGTGAAGACAGCAAGAGATAGCGGCAGTTTAGAAAGCATTCTCAGCCGCCTGAGGCGACCTTCAATATCCGGAGGCGGTCGCCGTCGTGGAGGATTTGCGTTAGCGGAACGGGGCGCTCGCCGATGATTGCGATATAGGCGTCCGGGAACAGCTCGAGCTTGGCGAAGAGGTCCTCGATCGTCTTGTCCTTCGCCATCTCGACCTTCCTCTCTTTCCCTGCGAGAGTCACGCAGACTGTGATCATCGACCTCCTGCCCGAATCGCCGAAGGTGGCTATACCACTTGCTGACAGATGCCCGTTGCGCGGGTAGAAGCTAGAAATAGGTGGATGACATTGGCACAAGCCGCGCCGAGGTAGCCTAGCCCGGAAAGGCGGTAGCCTCGAGTGATCCTCAGATTCCGAGTCAGCTACTGGAGGTAACTCCTCGGGAGTTCGAATCTCCCCCTCGGCGCCTTCTCAACTTCGCTCACTCGACATCGAGACATGGTACAAGAGCGGCCTCACACCGATTGGTGTAAGGCGAAGCATCGGCTTCACGCAGGAACGGTATGCTGGCTCAGGTCGGAGTTTGCGAGCTATGGCCGACGTATTAAATACGTCCACTAAAATGGGCTCTGCAAAGGGAACTCCCCAGTACAATCTCTGGAGTTCGAAAACGGAGGGATGAGAAACAAATGAAAAAAATGCGGCTGATTGCATCGGGCTTTTGCCTGATGATGCTTTGCGCGCTGCTCGTGGGCAGCGTGGGGGCGGCAGCCGATGGGATGAGAGGAGCTACGGCAGCTCTCCCGACGAATGGAATGGGAGATGTCACGGCACCTCCACTTACATTCTATAACATCACCATCGATTCGCCGTCAAACAACACCTACACAAATGACAATGTGGTGACCGTTCATTGGACAGTCACGGATCTCTCAAACAAATACAATTGGACTGAGTCTCGAGTGTATGCTGACGGTTCATGGTCTGCATGGTATAACCAAACGGACAACTCAAGCGCAGACTTTGGCCCGCTCGCAGACGGAACATACTCCGTGAATGTCAGAACCGTAGCTGAAGAGGTCGGTCCACACGTGTGGAACGTCGCGAATGTGACGTTCACCATCGACACGGTCAAGCCAACAATCGCAATGATTTCACCTGTCGATGATTCTGCAACAAACGCGACAAACTTCACGATTTCCTGGAACGCGGACGGGACTGGCTCCCCGCTCGCCAATTTCACCATAGACATCAGCAAGGGGGCCACGCATTACACAATGCTCCTTGATGATGGGAACGCGCGCTCAATGCCTGTTGGAAACGTGACCCATGGCGTTCCGTTGGCGGATGGGAACTGGAACATCAACGTAACGGCATTGGATAAGGCCGGCAACAGCAACTATTCCCAAGTAACCGTGACAGTGACACCACTGGTCGACATCACGTTCCCGTTGGACGGTTCTTACACCAACCAGGTGAACTTCACAGCGACCTGGGTCGGCTCGCTGACGGCATCCGCTTTGGATCATTACGATGTGCGGCTGTCGAACGGGACTTGGTCATCCGGATGGGTGAACGTGAGCACCAACACGAGCATTGTCATCACGAACCTGACCGATGACTTCGCGAACCTCACCGATGGCAGCTGGACCCTCGAAGTCAACATAACCGACCGCGCTGGCACGACCTACACCGACGAAGCGGCTTTCAAGGTTGCGACGGTACCGCCAGAAGTGGACATACTCTACCCGACCGAGAACCTGATCACGAACAACAACAACTTCACGGTTGAATGGAACGTTATCTTGGCTCCTGACATCGGAGCCCCGATCGATCACCTCAACGTGACCATCGTGAACACTGACACAGCCGAAATGTGGTATGTGATCGTTACCAACGACACGACCTCGTTGGCGCTCAGTGACATCGTCGGAGCGAACCTATCCGATGGCAACTACACTATCAGCGTCACCGCATACGACGCGGCTGGCAACGTCGCCTCGGACACGGAGAGCTTCATGGTCGACACTGTCGCGCCGGAAGTCGAGATTCTCGCGCCCGTTGATGGATCATACCTCAACGTGAAATACTTCAACGCCAACTGGACCGTCTCTGACTCAATGAGTGGCGTTGCGAGCGTTTGGGCGCGATTGATCGTCGAAGGCGTACCGAACGACTGGGTGAACGTCACGGGGATCACCTCTGGGATGAACATCACCTCCTTCAACAGCGGAGTCGAGCTCGCTGATGGCAACTACACCTTCGAGGTCGCGGCGATCGACCAAGCCGGCAACAACTACTCTGAGATGGCCGACTTCGTCATCGACACAGTGCCGCCGACCGTCGAGATAACCATGCCTGTGGACGGCCAATGGCTGAACGTCCTCAACTTCACTGCTGAGTGGAACGCGAATGGAACCGGCTCGCCACTGGTGAGCTTCAACGTCACCATCGAGAACGATGATACTGCCGATTCCTGGTTCATGGTGCTTCCGGGCGATGTGTTCAACGTCACGACGTTCGATGTCATAGGTGACAACCTGACCAACGGCAACTACTCGATCTACGTGATGGCTGAAGACGCTGCGGGCAACACATTCACTGCCGAGACGCACTTCGGAATCGACATGGTCAACCCGACGATCGAGATCGAGTATCCTGCGGACGGCGCTGCATTCAACGTGCCCGGCGTCCTGTTTGTCTGGGAAGGCACCGACTCGCTCTCTGGCATCGCTGAGTACCAGTACCAGGTGGATGGAGGAAACATCACGACCCTGGGCGACTGGAGCGTTACATCCGCGACGATAACCCTGAGCGACGGCAACCATGTGGTTACGATCATAGCGATCGACAACGCCACAAACATGGCCACCGACAGCGTGTCGGTGCTCATCGATGCGTTCCCACCCATCCTCGTGATATCGTCCCCGGTCAACGGGTCGATATATGCGACGCATGACGTGACACTGTACTGGAACGCCACTGATGAGGAGGGCTTCGTTGCTTCCGTCTTCGCCAACATCGATGCTGAGGCGGCCGTCAACGTGACTGGTCTCAACAGCTGGGCCTTCACTGGCATCGCGGACGGTAAGCACGTGTTCACCGTGACGGCGACCGACGAGGCGGGCAACGTGGCAGTCAACACCACCAACTTCACCGTCGACACCACCGCACCTGTATTGGCGATCACCTCACCGAACCCGAACGCAGTCGTCAATGCGGCCTCGATGGAGGTCACTTGGACCGCCAACGATGTCACCACCGGAGTGGACCACAATGAGGTCAGGTTGGTAAACGACAGCTACGACAGCGGCTGGATCGATGTTTCGACCGCGCTATCGTACGTGTTCACCGGCCTGCACGACAGCGCCTACACAGTGACCGTGAAGAGCTTCGACATCGCGGGCAACAACGCGTCTGTCAGTGAGATGTTCACGATAGACACGATCGCGCCTGTGGTCACGATCAGCTCCCCGACGATGGGCCAGATGTTCAACACCACGACGGTGACGATCTTCTGGAACGCCACCGACGCGAACGCGCCGCTGCAGTACTTCTACAAGGTAGGCAGCAGCATTGCCTGGACCCCGGTCGCGAACAACCACGTTCAGCTGGTGCTGAACAACGGCTCGCACACTGTGACCGTGAGAGCAATGGACCCGGCATTCAACATCGGATCAGCCTCGGTGACCTTCGTTACCGATGCAGACAAGCCGACAGTGGTGATCAGCACCCCGGCAAGCGGAATGCTGACCAACATCTCCACGGTGAAGGTCTTCTGGAACGCCACCGATCCCACCACGGCGATCAACCGCACTGAGTACTCGATCGACGGTGGTGCCTTCGTGAAGTTCAACGGAACCGGGCCGTTCAACGCGACCTTCGTTGGCCTTGCTGACGGATTGCACACTGTGGTCATCGTGGCCTACGATGCGGTCGAGAACCACAACAGCTCAACCGTGACGTTCACGGTGGATACGACCGCTCCGACGATCAGCGCGAAGTCGCCGACCGGCGCGGACAAGGACCTCAACCTCGACATCACCGTGACCTTCTCGGAACAGATGAACAAGGCCTCGGTAAGCATCGTCGGCGTTACGGTTGGCTCCGCGATTTGGGCGACCGACAACAAGACCGTCACCTGGCACGCGTCAGGCGAGGTATACTCGACCAACTACACGCTCACCGTGAGCGGGAAGGACCTGGCCGGTAACCTCCTGGGCGGAACCAAGACCATCGTCTTCAGCACGAAGGTGCAGGTAATCGGGTTCATAAAGGACGCGAACGGCAACCCGGTCGCCAACGCCACGCTAGAGCTCACGATGCCGAGCATGCCTGACATGCCGGCGGTCTGGGCCAACACCAGCGCGGACGGCAGCTTCGCTATCGTGCTGCCGATGGGCGGGGACTACCAGGTGAAGATCACGAAGTCGGGATTCGACACCACGACGAAGAGCGCGACCTTCGGTCCGGGCTTGGCGGGCAACAACCTTGGCAATGTCGCCATCAACCAGACCGCTGACTACACGATACCGATCGTTGTGGTCGTGATCGTCGTCCTGGCTGCGATCCTGGGCTATCTGTTCTTCGTGCGCGGCAAGAAGTCGAAGAAGTAACGACCAAACCCTTTCCTTTCCATCTTTTCTTTATCTCTGAAGGACGAGCGAACGCTCTCGGCCCGAGAGGCGAGAAACCTAACCAATCCCCTTGTAGTATCCAGGCCCGAGGACCTCGTCCTGGACCTTGACCGAGAAGTCTTCCGCGCGCTTCGAGAAGTCCGCACCGAACTCGCCCGCGAATCTCTCGTACTCCTCCGCCAACTGCATGTCTCGGTCCATGTCGATGGCTTCCTCGAAGGTCGGGAAGACGCTATCCTCTTCGTGGCGAACGTGCGCTGCCATGTGCTCCGAGAACTCCTTCGCGGCGGTCGCGAAAGCCTTTCCGAGCTTCCTCTTTGAATCGACCTGTTTACGAAGATTCGCGATCATCTCGCGGGCCTTGCGGTGGTCGTCGAGGAGCCTTTGCAGCTCCGCGTCACTTATCGCCTTCTCCTTCACTCCCTCGGGGAACAGGAACCTCTCCTCTTTGGCGTGGTGGAATCTGTCGATGAAGTCGTTCGAGAATTCCACAATCCCTCTCGCCTGAGCGCGGTGCTTCTCCGGCTCATCTCTCTTCGCAAGTTCTGCGAGCACGTCCATTACCTGCCGAATAATGCCATGCTCGTACTGCAGGATCGTGACGGAGACGCGCATGGAAGCTTCTATTCTCAGCCTTGGTATTAGGCTTTAGCGCGAAGCTCGACGGCAAAGGCCTTATCTACGCCGTCGTGGGATTGAACGCGCGAGTGAGCCGATGGAAGACCTGCTGGAATTCGTAATCGAGCTGGCCAAGGCAAGGGGCGCCACCCATGCGGAGGCGCGCTACCAGTCGGACGAGTCAGAGTCTATTCTGCTAAAGAACGGGGTGCCCGAGGTCTCTTCGTTCGAGAGCCGCAAGGGCATCTCCGTGCGCGTGATCGTGGGAGGAGGGCTCGGGTTCGGAGCGACGAATCAGATGGGCCGAAGGGAGCTGAGGGCGATGGTGAAGCGCGCCGCTGCCGCCGCGAAAGCATCGTCGAGACTGCGTGCCAAGCCGATTGCGATGGGCCAGGCGGATCTGTATCAAGGGAAGGCGGAGATCCGTCCGAGAGTCAATTTCGACGCGGTAGATCTGGAGGGAAGGATCGGGCTGCTGAAGGAAGTCGACGAGGCCGGAGTCAGCGCCGCAGAGGGGGCGGGCGCGAAGCTCGCAGGTCGCTACGTTTCCCTGGACACGCTCGTGACCGAGAAGCGCATCCTGAACACCGATGGGGTCAAGGCGGAGTCATCGACGCCGCGCATCTCCATGGACATCTTCCTCACAGCCTTCGACGCCGCGAAGGGGACGGCGCAGAGAATGATGAACCTCGGGGAGTCCGGAGGGTGGGAGAACGTCGAACGCTGGGACCCGGTGGGGTTGGCCGCGAGGGAATCGAAGGCGCTCGTGAAGGTGCTCATGAAGGCGGAGGCGATGAAGGAGGAGACCAGCGACCTCGTGCTCGGTCCAGAGGTGGTCGGCATCGTCTCGCACGAATCGAGCGGGCATCCCTGCGAGGCGGACAGGATACTCGGAAGGGAGGCGGCCCAGGCGGGGGAAACGTACCTCGGCAGGGACGCGCTCGGCTTGAAGGTCGGGTCCGCGGTGGTCAACGTCGTGGACGATCCGACCATCGTTCGTTCCTACGGTTACTATCAGTTCGACGATGAGGGCGTCAAGGCCAGGAAGCGGTACCTGATCAAGGAGGGCCTGATCACCGAATTCCTTCATAACCGCGAGACCGCGGCGGAATTCGGGGTGCATTCCAACGGAGCTTCCCGCTCCACAGCGTACAACCGCGAGCCGATCGTGCGCATGGCCAACACCTTCGTCGAGCCGGGTGACCTGGATTTCGAAGAGCTCTTGGAAGGGGTCAGGTTCGGCGTCTATCTCAAGAACTTCATGGAGTGGAACATCGACGATCGGCGCTACAACCAGCGGTACGTGGGGCTAGAGGCCTACCGCATCGAGGACGGGGAACTCCGGGGCATGATCAGGAACCCGATCCTTGAGATCACGACCCCTGGCCTATGGTCGGCGGTCGATGCCGTGGGCAACGAGCTGCAGTTCTCGGCGGCCACCTGCGGGAAGGGCGATCCGATGCAGGGCGTGCCGGTATGGACCGGAGGACCTCATATCAGGCTCAGGAACGTGCGCATGGGGGGATCCGCGTGAGATCCGACGAGATCTGCGCGCTCCTGCTGCGCACCTGCAAGGCCGAGGGGGTTTCCGACGTCGTTGCCTCGGTGACCGAGTCGGAGAACGCGATGCTGCGCTTCTCCAGCAGCTCGATCGACATCGCGAACGCGCTCAGCGACACGACGGTGTCGGTGTTCGTCGCTGACTCGGGGCGCAAAGCGGGCATCAGCGTCGCCGATCTATCGCGAAGGGGGCTGGAGAAGGCGGCGAGGAACGTGGTCGCCTCGGCGAAGAAAGGCCCATCCGGCGATCCGTTCGTGCTCCCTAAGGGGCCATTCAGTTACGATCCAGCGTTATTGAGCTCGGAGCCGATCACCACCGATCCGAAGAAGCTGATGGCGCACGTGAAGATAGCCATAGACGAGGCTCGGGCCCAGGGGATCGAGAGGGTTGCTGGCTCGCTCATCGCCGACAACTCGAAGGTCACCATGCAAACGAGCGGCGATGCCTTCGCGAGCGCGAAGAAGTCGACGATCGAGCTCTCCCTGCGCGCGTTCCTCACCTCGACGGCCTCGGGGCATTCGGTCATCATCGCCGGTCGCGAGGCAGACTTCGACGCTGCCGGGGCGGGAAGGGAAGCCGGCAAACTCGCGAAGCTCGCCGCCGACCCCGTGAACATCGAACCCGGCGCATACCAAGCGGTTCTCGGACCGCAGGTGTTCGCGAGCCTTATCTCGCAGACTGGAAGGATGGCATCCGCCTTCAGCGTCGAGGCCGGGTTCTCGTTCCTCGAGAACAAGATCGGCGAGCCGGTCGCCTCGGAAGCCATCACTCTCTGCGACGACGCGACCGCCGTCGGCACCTATGGTTCTTTCCCGTTCGACGCGGAGGGCCTACCGACGAGGAGGAAATGCATCATCGAAAAGGGCATCCTGAGGACCTATCTCCACAACAGCTCGACGGCCACGAAGTTCGGGGTCGAGAGCACCGCGAACGCCGGTTTGGTAGCGCCCTCGCCGTTCTCCCTCGTAGTCGAACCAGGATCGAAGACCGTCGACGAGTTGATCTCCTCAGTGGATAACGGGATCTACGTCACCAACGACTGGTACCTCCGATACCAGAACTACCGCACCGGCGACTTCTCCACCATCCCCAGGGACGCGATGTTCCTGATCAAGGACGGCAAGATCGAGCGAAGCGTCAAGGAGCTCCGGATCAGCGACAACATGCTTGGTGCGCTCAAGCGCGTGACCGCGCTCTCCGCGGAAAGGAAGTGGATCAAGTGGTGGGAGGTCGAGGTACCGACCCATTCGCCAACCGCCCTGCTGCGCGAACTCAAGTTCACGAGATCGAGGATGTAGTCTGCTTTCGCGACTCTTCCATCGATCCGCTCCGATACCCTTGCAGATCCAGAGCCGCGTACGTAAACCCCGCCCTTTTCACGATCTTGACGACCGCTTTCCTTCTTCTCAGAAGCCGCGCTAGATCTTTAGGGGCCACTTCGATCCTCGCCACGGAACCGTGATGGCGCACCCTGACTTGCGAGAACCCGAGGTCGTGCAGTCCGCTCTCGACGCTCTCGATCTGCCTCAGCTTGCCGGCGTCGACCTTCTCGCCGAACGGTATTCTGGTCGCGAGGCACGGATTCGCAGGCTTCTCGGCGACCCGCAGACCGAGCGAGGACGCCAACCTCCTGACGCTCGTCTTGCTCATTCCTGCCTCCGCGAGCGGGCTGCGCACGCGCATCTCTTTCAATGCTCGCAGCCCTGGTCGGTCGGAGCGCGCATCGTCGGCATTGGTGCCGTCCATGAGCACGGCGAGACCGTGGTCCCTTCTGACCTCGTCCAGCGCTTCGAATATCATTCTTTTGCAGTGATAGCATCGATCGGGTGGGTTCTCGACGAAGGCCTTGTCGCCTAGAACTGAGAGCCTCACGATCTCGAGAGGGATCCCGATCTCCTTTGCCGTCGCTCTCGCCTCCTCTACCTCCTCCGAGGAAACGAGCTCCGTTACGACCAAGGCGGCGATCACTTTGTCTTCGAGCGCACCCTTCGCCATCGCCGCCAAAAGCGAGCTGTCCACCCCGCCGGAGAACGCGACAAGCGCCGAGCCCGTCGAAGCGATGACCTTTCTGAGCTTCACGGTCGTGTTCTGGACCACGTCCTTCCATTCGCGGCTGGGTTAATCTTTATTTGCTAGCGCCCTATGACACTGCGAAGCAAATGGACATAAAGGAAGTGCTGGCCCAGTACGCCCGCGGTGAGATCGATGCGAAGAGGGCGGAGAAGCTCCTGCGATTGGATTTCATCGAGAGCGTGGGCGGGCACACGGTCTTCGACCATGCGCGCGAGGGTCGCAAAGGCATCCCCGAGGTCATCTTCGGGGAGAGCAAGACGCCGACGCAGGTGGCCGAGATCGTTCGCAAGGTCCTGGAGGATAGGGAGGCGGTCCTGGTCTCGCGCGCGACGAAGAAGCACTTCGCGAGCGTTGTCGCGAGCGTGGGCAGGAAAGGTGTCCGCTATCACGAGCAGGCGAAAGTGATCGTGGTCGATCGTCACGGCAAGCGGGGACAGCGGGGCTTGATCGGCATTCTCGGGGCTGGCACGTCGGACGTCGCAGTGGCCGAAGAGGCAAGGCTGGTCGCGGAGACGATGGGCTGCAAGGTCCTTACCGCCTACGACGTCGGCGTGGCTGCGTTCCACCGGTTCCTCGAGCCTCTGCAGCGCATGCTCGAAGCGGACGTGGACGCACTGGTCGTCGTCGCCGGTATGGAGGGGGCGCTGCCGACAATCGTTTCCAGTTTCTCCCCAGTACCTGTGATCGGAGTGCCCACTTCCGTCGGCTACGGCATGGGGGGGAAGGGCGAGGCGGCGTTGCTAGCGATGCTTCAGACCTGCTCTCCGGGACTGGTGGTCGTCAACATCGACAATGGGATTGGAGCCGGCGCCACCGCCGCACTGATCAGCCTGAGGCGCAGGGAAGGCGTTGGGAGCGGCGAGTGATCCGATGCAGGTCGTCGTCAGGCCGATGAGTGAGGAGGACATCGAGCAGGTCAGGACGGTCGGGCAGCGCACCTGGTCCGACGTCGCCTCTAAGGATGCTGGGAGAAAGGTGCGCTATCCGTTCCGTCCGCGTGAGATCATCGAGGCCTACAGGTGGAAGGATCCGCAGGGTTGCTTGGTGGCGGAGGAGAACGGCGTCGTCGTCGGGTCGGCGTTCTCGCATGTGTGGGGCGGAACGGGTTGGATAGGGCCGTTCGAGGTCCTCCCCGAGAAGCAGGGTCATGGCATTGGCACCAGTCTGATGCAGGCGAGCGAATCGTATCTCGCAAAAGCCGGTTGCGGGGTCATGGGACTGGAGACGATGCCCTACTTCCTGAGGAACGTGCACTTCTACCTGCGCTTCGGGTACACGCCAAAAGAGATGACGTTCATCATGTCCGGGAAGGAGCTGGCGAGAGAGTCGCAGGAGTGTGTTCGTCGGCTCGAGATCGAGGATCTCGGTCACTGCAGGGAGAGGATTCTGGAGCTGAGTAGGAGCATGCATCCCTCGCTCGATCTCACGAACGAGGTCGAGATGGCATTGAACAAGAAGATAGGCAAGTGCCTGGTCTTCGAAAAAAGAGGGCGGATCGGCGGGCTGGCGGTGGTGCACGACTTCTACCCGGCAGACGCCGACCACGCCTCCCTCCGGCTGATGCTCGTGGATTCGCAATCGCGATTTCAGAAGAAGATCTTCGAGGCCTTGCTGTCGGCATGCGAGCATTTGGTGAAGGAGGAGAGGAGGAAGAGGCTGTTCGTGCGATTCTCCTCAACGCAATCGCGTGTCTACCCTCTGCTCCACGAACGCTCATACGTTCTCGAGGGGGCGAACATCAGGATGGTCAAGGGCCGCTACGCCGAGAAAGAAGGGTACAGTTTCGCAGCCTGGGCGGGGTAGGCACTTTCGTCCTTTCCAAGGCAAAGGTCAAATATCGAGGTCCTTGTTGAGAAGAACGCTGCAGCGATGAGCATCCTGACGCCGATGCCAGACACGCTCGTTCACGACAATGGAACGTTCGTGATGCCTCATTCCGGGAACAGCCCGTGCTCTCTGTGCAAGGGGACGAAGATGCTGTGCGGGAAGCCGCGCTGCCCGCTCATGGTCAAGTTCTACTCCCATCAGCGCACGCAGCGCCTGATTGACTCGCTCGACATGGCGGGGTCGTCCCCTCCAGGCGTTTTCATTGGAAGGTATGGATATCCGAAAGTGGACATCGGACCATTGGTGCCTCCGGAGTTCGGGGACACTTCCCTGATGGACACCCCGGAACGGTGGATGGGGAAGAGCATCGAGGAGATCACAGACTTCCGCTTCCGCCTCGTCCGCGGCAAGTTCCGCGTGGACGTGAAGGAGTTCCAGAACGCCGGGAGGGTGATGGACTACACCCGGGAGCTCGCACTATCGGTCAACTGCCCCGATGTGGAGGTGAGCTTCACCAAGCGGCCGGCGGGCAAGATCGTCATGGACGATGAGATCCAGCCTTTCGGACCCTCGGCCAGGGTCGCGCAGATGGAGATCACCAATCCGAAGTACGATCACAAGGTCGAGAAGGCGTTCTACGACACCGACCTCAGGGCCGCCGACGCGGTGAGGTTCCTGTACAAGGATGGAGTGCTGGTCTCGAAGATCCAGAAGGCGTTCAGCGTCGGAGCGTTCGGGATCGAGAAGAACAGAAAGCTCGTCCCGACTCGCTGGAGCATTACTGCGGTCGACGACATCCTTGGAAAGACGCTTCTGCAGAAGACCAAGACGTACAATCCTATCAACGAGTTCCGCGTTTATGAATGGACCCAGCTGGACAACCGCTGGTGCATCATCCTCATGCCGACCTCCTGGAGGTACGAGTTGGTCGAGGCGTGGTATCCGAACACGGCGTGGAACCCGCTCGGCAAGCAGATTGACATAATCTCCAGCCACGAGTTCTTTGAGGGACGGTCGGAGTACGCGGAGATCGGTGGCTGCTACTATGCCGCGCGTCTCGCGGTCAACGAGCTCCTGGAGAAGGAACGTCGGCAGGCAGGGGCGGTGATCCTCAGGGAGGCGCATCCAGGCTACATCATGCCCGTGGGAGTGTGGAACGTGCGCGAGAACGTGCGCGAGACGCTCAAGCAGAAGCCGACTTTGCACAGCAGTCTCGACGATGCTCTCAAGCAGGTCTCGACACGCATGGACATCCCGACACCGAGGTGGATCAGGGCTTCGGCAATCCTCGCAGACTACGTCCGCCAGCGGAGGCTGGACGACTATGCGTGAGCTGGAGTCGTTCGATCAGGGGGCGAGGCCTGAGCGGGCTGGAGTGGAAGTCAGGAGGATTGCATGCCGCAGTGCGCTCTCCCGCTCGAAGCTGCCTGGCCTCGATTTCGCCCTGAACCCATATCAAGGATGTGCTCACAACTGCGTCTACTGCTACGCGCCGTTCGTCCTGGGGATCGAACGAGGCCGATGGAGCGACGTCGGGGCGAAGCTTGACCTACCACGATTGTTGGCGTCAGAACTGGTGAGGAATGGCGGAACGATCGGCCTCGGCACCGTCACAGACCCCTATCAACCGGTCGAAGAGAGGCTGGCGCTCACGCGACGATGCCTCGAGGTGATGGCCGCAAAGAGAGCGAATTGCAGCCTGCTCACGAAGTCGGACTTAGTGGTGCGAGATGTTGATATCATCAGGCATCTCCCGCGGGCGGAGGTCGGCGTGACCATCACGACGTTGGATCGGGACGAGGCCTTGGATTTCGAGCCCCATGCACCCTCTCCCTCGAGAAGGCTGGAGGCGGTCCGCAGGCTGGTCGAAGAGGGGATCGATGCCTACGTTCTCGTCGGCCCGGTCATTCCCGGCGTCACGGATTCGGGAGCGGAACAGCTTGCGGAGGCAATTTCAGCTACCGGAGCGAAGAGGGTGATGACGGACCGGCTCCGCCTTCGGCTGGGCATGATGGAGTTGTTCGAGGCGATGCCGGGGATGCGAGGGGAGCGATGGTCGCGGTTCGAGAATTCGGCGACCTCGGCCTCCGCGCTCGAGGCCTCGGTCGCCAAGGTCGCCGAGGCATGCCGCCGCAGCGGCCTGGCCGTTGAGAGCGCTTTCTAACCTCACGGCTGCGGAAGGTTCTAAAGCCCGATTCTGGATTATACGCGCGTGTACGTCGCCTCGATCGATCCCAGGAACGGCGAGGTCATTGCGAAGACGAAGTCGAGCACGGCCATCGATGTGCGCGAGGCGGTGGCGAGAGCCCGCAGCGGGCAGAAGCGCTGGTGGAATGGGCTAGACAAGGAGGATCGCATCGCGAGGATGCTAGAGCTCGAGAAGGTGCTGATCGCCGAGAAGTCGTCGGTCGTGCGCCTCGCCTCCCTTGAGACCGGCATAAACCAGCCGACGATCGCCGCTTCGTACGACAGCGCGATGCGCGGCTTCTCGCATTATATCGGTCGCTACCGGGCCCTCGTCGACCGCGAGTATCCGCTCGACCAAGCGATCTGGGAGCACACTGAAGCTTTGATTCGATACGAGCCTCACGGGGTCATCGGCCACATCGGGGTCTGGAACTACCCGTTCTGGCAGACCATGATCACTTTCATCCCCGCGCTGCTGGCTGGCAACTCTATCGTCTTCAAACCCTCACAGCACTCGACCCTCACCGGGCTGAGGATCGTCGACTTGGCGCATCAGGCGGGAATCCCAGAGGACGTTTGCGTTTCGGTCGTGGGGGGGCCGTATGTCGGCAAGGTCTTGGTCAAGGCGCCCGTCGACGCGATCGCTTTCACAGGTTCGCTTGCCACTGGCAAGCATATCATCAAGAACGCGGGCGTGAAGCCGCTGATCCTGGAGCTTTCAGGGAACGATGCGGGGATCATCTGCGCGGATGCGGACATAGAGCAGGCGGCCAGAGGCGTATCCACAGGCACCTTCTCGCGCGCCGGACAGGTGTGCGTGCGCGTCAAGCGAGTCTACGTTCTGAAGGAGATGGCCGACCAATTCACTTCTCGGCTACTGGATATTACTTCTCGGCTCAATCTCGTGGAGCAGGTTGGGCCGATGATCCGTGAGGAATCGAGAGCAAGGGTCGACAAAGTCGTCAAGGACGCCGTGGCGGCAGGCTCGAAGTTGCTCATCGGAGGCAAGCCCCGGCCCGGGCCGGGATTCTACTATGAACCAACGATCCTGATAGTCAACAACGACGATCTGGAAGTGATCCGCCACGAAACGTTCGGTCCTGTTTGCTCAATCAGGATCGTCGATTCCGAGGACCAGGCGATCGAGCTGGCGAACCGCTCCGAATACGGCCTGGGAGCGACGATCTGGACGCAGGACATGAGGAAGGCGATGAGTATCGCGGAGAGGCTCGAGGTCGGCAATGTGTGGATAAACGAGTGGGGGCGGTCTCTCAACTGCGGCGATTACTTCCAGGGCTGCAAGGAGAGCGGCATAGCCAGCTCGCAGGAGCGCATCATGCTATTTATGAAGAAGAAGAGCGTGGTGACGCATCACGGCGTCGAGCCAAGGAAAGTCTGGTTCTGCTGAGCGACCTTAGCTCAATCGACCAGATGCCCTGACGACACGGACAACGGTTATATAGAAGCACAGAAATACCGGGGCAACGGTGTTTACAATGGCTTACGGACTAGGTGGAGGACAGCAACCCATCATCGTGCTCAAGGAGGGCACGGAGAGGGCGAAGAACCGGGACGCGCAGTACAACAACATTGCGGCGGCCCGAGCCATCGCTGACGCGGTCCGCTCTACCCTGGGACCGAAGGGCATGGACAAGATGCTCGTGGATTCCCTGGGGGACGTCGTGATCACGAACGATGGGGTCACCATTCTGAAGGAGATCGATGTGCAGCACCCGGCCGCCAAGATGGTCGTCGAGGTCGCGAAGACGCAGGACAACGAATGCGGGGACGGCACCACGACCTCGGTCATTCTGGCGGGCGAACTGCTAAAGAAGGCTGAGGGCCTGATCGAGCAGAACATCCACCCGACCATCCTGGCGAACGGGTACAGGATGGCAGCGGCGAAGGCCGTCGAGATCCTGGAAACGATCGCGGTCAAGATCACCCCGAAGGACGAGGACATGCTGAGGAAGATCGCATCGACGGCCATGACCGGCAAGAGCGTCGGTGGCCAGAAGGTCTTCCTCGCGGACCTCTCCGTGAAGGCAGTGAAGGCGGTCGCTGAGCAGAAGAACGGCGGGTTCGAGGTCGACGTCGACAACATCAAGGTGGAGAAGAAGACCGGCGGTGGCATCTCCGACACGAGCATCGTCGAAGGCGTCATCATCGACAAGGAGCGCGTGCACCCGCGCATGCCGAAAACTGTGAAGGAGGCGAAGATCGCGCTCATCTCCGGTCAGATGGAGATCGCCAAGACGCAGGTCGAGGCGAAGATCCAGATCCGTGACCCGGAGGCGATGCAGCGCTTCCTCGATGAGGAGGAGGCGACCCTGAAGCGCATGGCCGACCGGTTGAAGGACATCGGCGCCACGGTCGTATTCTGCCAGAAAGGCATCGACGACCTGGTCCAGCACTACCTCGCGAAGCACGGAATCTACGGGGCTCGCCGGCTCAAGGAGAGCGACATGGAGAAGCTCGCCAAGGCCACGGGCGCGAAGATGATCGGCAACGTCAACGAGATCGAGAAGACCGACCTCGGTTGCGCTGGCATCGTCGAGGAGCGCAAGATCGGCGAGGACAGCATGACGTTCATCACCGGCTGCAAGAACCCGAAGGCCATCTCGATCATGATCCGCGGCGGCACCGAGCACGTCGTCGAAGAGGTCGAGCGCGCATTGCACGACGCGCTGCGCGTCGTCGGCATCACCCTCGAGGACGGAAAGGCGGTGCCGGGCGGCGGCGCTCCGGAAATCGAGCTCTCGCTCAGGCTTGCATCCTACGCCGCGAGCGTCGGCGGAAGGGAGCAGCTGGCCATCGAGGCATTCGCGCAGGCGATGGAGGTCATCCCCTGGGCTCTCGCGGAGAACGCGGGCCTGGACGCGATGGACACGATCATCAAGCTGAAGGCCGCGCACGAGGGCAAGAAGGCGAACAAGAACGCCGGACTGGACCTCAACTCGGGCAACCCGATCGACATGCTCAAGGAGAACGTCATCGAGCCCCTGCGCGTCAAGACACAGGCGGTCAAGTCGGCGAGCGAGGTCGCGAACATGATCCTGAGGATCGACGACGTCATCGCCTCGCGCAAGGCCCCACCGGCGCCTCCGGGCGGACCGGGCGGCGGCATGCCCCCGGGAATGGGCGGAATGCCACCGGGAATGATGGGTTAAGCACGGTGAAACCTTTCAACGAAACCTCTTACATTTCAACTTTTCATTGATCTAGCGTGGCTCTCGAGCTGATACTATCCGCGAAACGTTCAAATGCTGAACGAGCAATCGAACGGCAACTGGAAGGGATGACGTGAAGAGGACTACGTACATCAAGAGTCTAGCTCTCGCGTTCTCGGCATTGTTCTGTCTCGGCATGCTCGCCGTTCCCGTCTCGGCGGAGGGCGCGCAGGCACCGCAATGGCAGGTCGGGGACTCCTGGGCGATGGGAAAGGCGTTCGACATGGGCTCGAACCTGTCATCGACGCTGCACGGCATGATCGGGGGGATCGCTGATTCGGGGACGCTGGAGCAGTTCGGCGTTGCCGCCAATGGTTCAGCCTGGATTCTATTCAAGGTGACAGAGGCGACCACTTCAGAGTACAAGCTCGAAGGCAAGCTCGCCGTGAAATTCAACGGCGAAGTGCACGCGAAGGTGAGCATGTTGTCGCCCGAGCCGGGCACTTATCCGATCCTCGGCATCAAACCCACCTCGCAAAGGACGGTGGGGGTGGATGTGGTGCTGAATATGGCGCTAGTCGTTGACACCGTGACGACGTTCAATCACACGTTCGCGGTGAATAACGTGGCGGCGGAAGTCAAGGGGACGGTCATCGCGTCCGTAGATCTCACCAACATCCCGAAGGCGACCGTTTCGGGCCGCAACGTCACCTGGGCCTACGAGGACTACCACATCCGTGCCAGCGTGAACGTTGACGTCAATCTGAACCTGGCATTCGAGCCATCACTTAACATCATCGAGTTCCCGTTGAACGTGGGCGACGCATGGACGGTCAACTCGACCGGAACCTTGACCGGGTCGCTATCAGGCAACGTCGACGTGCAGGGTCTTCCAGCGAACATCGAGCAATCGATCTTCGAGAACAAGACGCTCCAGGATCTGGGGATATCCTCGTTCCCGGTCGACCTAAGCAAGCTCTCAATGCCAGGGAGCATCAACAACGGAACCCTTGTGCCAAAAACCATCCCGGTGAACCTGGACATGCACTGCACCGGCAACGAGACCCGGACCACACCATTCTACGGGCTCGTGACGATATACGAAGTTCAGGTCAACGGCGGTCAGAAGTTCTACTACTCGGACGACGTCAAGTTCCTGACGATGTTCAACGCGACCATCCCGGATACGGGGGGAGTGCTTCCGAGCCAGCTGACCGGAATGGGTCTGGACATGCCAGCGACCAGTCCGGCAACGGCTGAGCAGCAGGTCAACTCAATCGAGAGCTACCAGAACTCGCTGTCGAACCAGGGCAGCGGGTCGAACCTCGGACTTGATCTAGCGGTGGTCGCCTTGATCGCGATCGTGGCTATTGCAGCAGTCGGGGTGGCAGTGGTAGTTGTGGTTCGCCGAAAGAAGTAGAATCAAACGCCTTCGTTCTTCATCTTTTGAGGATCCAGCCGAAGCTCCGCTTTGCGCTCAGAGCTTCTCGATCTTGCCCTTTCGCCCCTTCGTCACGTCCGTCCCGAAATCGCTCTTCTTGACGTAGCAGTCCTCGCACCTGAGCTTCGTCCCGACCTGGATGGCCAAAGTATCGACGAGGTTCACGTCATCGTCCCAAAGCGCCAAGCGGCAGCTGCCCGTTTCGTCCCTGACATTCAGGTTCCTGACCCTGCCTCTTCCCCCAGTGCGCTTCTCGAACTCCCTTGCGTCCGCGATCTTCGTGACCTCGAGCTCGATCGTGATCTCCTCTCTGTCCTTGAGCTCAGATACCTTCTTCGTGTTGCTCTTCGCGATCATTGGCATCCCTCTTTCGCTGCGTACGATCTTGTGAAGGGTCTCGTCCGCAACCAGGCCTCCGGTTTCCTCGCGGAGCTCTCCGATGCGTGAATCGAGATCATCCTGCCTTTCCATTGGCCAGTAGCATCCGCTCCTCGGGCATAAACCTGTAGATTGCATCGACATGGCATTATTCAATGTTGTAACGATTCTACATTTACAAGTAAACGTGTCACTGTGAACGTATATATGTGTACATCAGTATGACACAATATTTATAATAAGCAAAAACATGTCTGACAATCGTCAGCTAGGGATGGCTGCCTAATTTCAATCCAGCGTGGAGGCGTCGGGCATGCGGGCTGCGTTGTACGCCAGGGTGTCAACCGAGGACCAAGCGAAGGAAGGGTTCAGCATACCTGCCCAGCTCAAGCGTCTCAATGCGTACTGTAAAGCTAGGAATTGGCAGTCCGCCGGGGAATACGTGGACGACGGCTACAGCGGGCGAGATGTGAAAAGGCCAGCCTACTCGCGGATGATGGGAGAGAAGGATCGCTGGGACGTCGTTGTGGTCCTCAAGATGGACCGCATTCATCGCAATAGTCGCAACTTCGCGGTGATGATGGATGACCTGAACGCGGCCAAGAAAGAATTCAATTCGATGCAGGAGTCCTTCGATACGACGACGGCGATGGGCCGGTTCGTGATGGACACTATCCAGCGCATCGCCCAGCTAGAGAGCGAGCAGATCGGCGAACGCGTCAAGATAGGCATGACCCATAAGGCGAAGAAGGGCGTTGGATACCTGGGGTTCGGCCAGCCATACGGGTATCGCTACGAGAACCATCATTTGACAGTCATAGAGCCAGAGGCTGGAATTGTGCGCGAGATCTACCGTCGGTGCGCCGACGGCGAGTCCCTAAGCAACATTTCGGAGGACTTGAACCGGCGGGGCATACGCCCGAAGAAGAACCAGGCGTGGAAGAAAGGGGCGGTCCACGCGATCCTGCGCAACCCGCTGTACTGTGGATACGTGGAGTGGGACGGCATCCTCAGGAAGGGCCGCCACCACCCAATCGTGGGCTCGAATGAGTTTGCCGAAGCGCAGAACGCTTTGTCAACCAGGTGCCGAACCACCCCTGTGAACGCGGTTCGCATCCCTGAAGAGGTGACCCAGGATGCCTAGAGTCGCGATCTACATTCGCGTGTCGACCGAGGACCAGGCGAAAGAAGGGTTTTCGCTCGAGGCCCAGGATGAGCGTTTGGAAGCGTATTGTGAAGCCCAGGGCTGGGAAATCTCCAAGGTATACCGGGACGAGGGCCACTCCGGTCGCAACACAAAGAGGCCAGCATATCACCAGATGATAGAGGAGAGGGATTCCTGGGATGTGATCCTGGTCATGAAGATGGACCGCATCCACCGCAACAGCAAGAACTTCATGATCATGATGGAGAACCTCGAGAAATGGGGCAAGAAGTTCACCAGCATGAACGAGTCGCTGGACACCTCAACGGCGGTGGGCAGGTTCGTAGTAGATATCATCCAGCGCATCGCTCAGCTCGAGAGCGAGCAGATCGGCGAACGGACGTACATGGGCATGAGGCAGAAGGCGGAGACCGGATCCGGGCTCGCTGGCTTCAACAATCCATATGGCTACGATTTCAAAGATGGCAAGCTAGTGGTAGTAAACGAGGAGGCGCATGTCGTTCGCGAGATGTTCCTCTCCTACCTCGAGGGCAACTCGATCGGATGGATTGCCTGGAACCTCAATAGGCAGGAGATCGGCACGAAGAGGGGAAACACCTGGACCAAGTGGTCCGTGGGAAGGCTGTTGCACAATCCGATTTATGCTGGATGGTTGCGTTGGGATGGTCTGGTGGTAAGGTCTGACCACGAACCCATCATCACAAGGGAGATCTTCGATCAGGTCCAGATAAGATCAGCAGATAGAGAGCGTGTCGGAAAGTGGAAGCATGCGGCAACCCTTGGGACGGTCGCGGCCGAAGGCGCTTCCGTCTAAGATCGCGTCGAAGACGCCGTGCTCATGGCGAAACCGGAACAAGAAAGCTCTTCTTGGGGTCCCCAATAAAATGATTGAATCCATATAAAGCTTATGGCAAATTTGGTTCGAGTCTTCCTTTCCCCCGTGAAATGTGGCATGGAGAACCAGTCCGGGGGCCCTGACATAGATAAAGCTTATATTATTCTCTTCGCGGTATAGCAAAGCAAGGACTGCTTTGGCGGTCCAAGGACATACAAGGGAATAGGGGTGCGATCTCGGATTGGAATCCAAAGGTCAGACCCCTCCCTTTAGTTGCAAAGGAGGAGAGAGAAAATGGCAGATGAGAAACCAATGCAGCTGAAGTACGCCATGGCGGACGTGTTGGGACTGTTTGTTGTCTCGATGTTCACGTTCCTCGTGGCGGGATTCGGGCTTAAGGCCTACGCATCGCTTGCGATCGTCGCGGCCGTCGCCCTTCCAGTTGCAGTAGCGACCTTTATCGTAACGCGCGTGGCATTCGTGAACGACAACCTGCTGGGAACCGCCATCTTTGGACCATTGGCAGTGTTCTTCTTCGGGTTCTTCTTCCTGAACAGCAGCTTCGTAAGCCTGGCTGGACTCGACAACACCGCAGTTGCAATGCTCTGCGCCCTGATCGGGATTGTCGTGCTGATTGACGCATTTATCGCGTTCATGCAGCCAGTGAGGCTTTTGCCGATCCTGCTGATCATTGCGGCGCTCGCGTTCTTCTCGACCGCTGCTCTGTACACTGACCTGGCAACCAATGGCCTCAACAGCTCGTACATGGGCCTCATGGGCGCCCTGTGGCTGATCTACTCGCTGCTCTCGTGGTACATGGCTGCAGCTATCTGCTGCCTGGTCATGAGAGGCAAGTGCATCCTGCCGCTGCTCATCAAGAAGTAGACGCGCACGAACATCCAAACCAATCCGAGGAGGGCTTCGACCCTCCATCCCTTTTCATTCTTTTCTGTAGGGCGCAAGCGCCGAATCGCACTGGCCATTACTGCTCGCTTCAATCGACCAGCGGCACGGTTTTCTACATCGTGCGCCCAATAGCGTGTCCGTGGAAGAGCTCGAGAATCGGTGGGCGCTGCCGGACTGGCACTCTGGGCTTCTCTGGTGCAAGGCGCGCAACTCGCAAGGGATCAAGACAGTGCTCGACATCCTTGGAGAGGACACCTCAAGCAAGGATGACGGATACAAGTCGACGGAGGCGTATCTGGACCTCCTCGACTCCATAGCGACCGAGCGCCTCTATGCGTCGATCTCGGTAAAAGTCAGCGCACTGGGATACACACACAACAAAGAGATCTGCCTGGAGAATCTTCTGAGAATCGCCAAGGATGCTGCAGCCAGGAAGGTCGGTTTCGATGTCGATATGGAAGGGAGGAGTCTCGTCGATTTCACGCTGAGCTGCGCGGAATCGTGCAGGGAGAAGGCCTTCCCAGTCACGATCGCACTCCAGGCCTACCTCGATCGCACACCCAAGGACCTAGAACGCATGCTCGAGAAGCGAGCGCGGATCCGTCTCGTGAAGGGTGCGTATTCGGGTGACGCCACCGACTTTCAGGATATCCAGGGTCGGTTCAAGTCATTGGCACGGGTCCTGCTCGACAGCGGCCGGCCTTTCTGCATTGGCACGCATGACCCGGAACTTATTGTATGGTCGACGGTGAAGTTCGCTGATGTGAGCGATCGCGTCGAGTTCGGAATGTTGAAAGGACTCTCGGACAGAACAAAGCTTGATTTTGTGAAGAACAAGTGGACCGTGTCCGAGTACGTTCCGTTCGGAATGAACCGGGCGGCGTATGAGGATCGAAGGCGGATATACCTTCGTCATCTCGAGGAGCTCGGCAGGGCCCCTGCACCCTAAGACTGCCCATTCTCCTGCCCTCGAGGTCCTTTCTCAGGCCTAGGGACCCGCAAACCCCCTCCGCCAAGGTGATATTCGGGAGACCGTCGTTGACGAAAATGTCCAAACGAATGCATCATCCACATAGATGTAATGAAGCAAATAGAGTTAGGTGTACTAAGTTAACTATCATACACCACAGTTCTCATAGCAATATGTGAATCATTAATACTAGGTAAACAAATACTGCGCACAGAAGGCGTTCATATTGGCTGACAAGACAACGATTCAACTCACCCCCGAGACAAGGGACCGGCTTTACAAGTTGAAGTTCCGGAGAACCTACGACCAGTTCCTCAATGAACTGTGCGATCTGTATGAGGAGAAGGAGAACCAAAGCTAGCTGCATGTGATGATGCCCACAACTGTGCAATCGAAGAATAGTCAATATTAGTTAATCTAAATTCGATACGACATTGAATATAGTCGAGAAATCAGCTAATGCACAGACATATACAGTCGAGCTTGCGAACTCATTTCCGTCAACATGTGGCAGGTTCGAGAACCTCTTGGAGCGCTCGTCCCACGACCACTCGCTCTGGAAGATAATACCATAGGCCGATGGCTGGGCTCTCAATTGCCTTCGTCCCCGTCGAATAGGTGGGGGCCAAGCGATCCGGGTTCTGGAAGCGTGCTGCATTTTATCTCTATTGCCAAGAGACTTGATCCCCGTGGCGTCGACCTCAATGTCCACTTCTGTACAAATACCGCTCAACGTCAAATAATAATGTAATTATCGTTACTTAGTTGATTCGTATAGCTGAAGATTCAAGAGAAGGCCTTCCTGTCCGTTCAGATTGCCCGAAGGGCCGATTGGATAACGGTCGAAGGCTTGCAATGTTAGATAATATCGAATCTACATAAACAATTAGTGCTAGACTCCTTATCGTGCATCTCGGATCATGTCAACAATCATGAATCGGTATGTCTGGCTCCTTGAGCCACGTCTATGAGTTTATATAGCCGCCGTCGCATACTTCTGACATCTAGGTCAACGCCTGGAGGCAGAAGGATGGGAAAAGGAAGCAGAGCATTAGTGCTTGCTCTACTGATGCTAGCGCCAATAATGTTCGCGGGCGTATTCGCGAGCAGCGGGGCGCAGGGGATCGTAATTGTCCTGCCCCCGACGACGGGATGGCGCACAGGCACAGTAGACGCCGGCGGACTCACTGGTTACTACGTTTCGAGCGGGGTTGATGGCGCGGGAAAGCTCCATGTCGCCTATTATGATGGAATAGGCGAGAAGCTCAGGTACGCAACGGACGCGAACGGCTCCTGGGTCACTATGACCGTAGATTCTGGTAATGTGGGGCAATTCTGCGACATCGCAATTGATGCGAACGGCAAGTCGCACATCAGCTACTATGACGCGACCAATCACGCACTGAAGTATGCGACGGACAAGAGCGGCGCATGGGTCAATGTAACGGTCGACCGCAGCGGCTCTGTTGGCCAGTACAGCTCGATTACGCTCGACACGTCCGGAAATCCATGCATCAGTTATTATGACGCCGACCACGGCGGAGCGCTCAAGTTCGCGCACATGTCGGCAGGTGCCTGGGTCAACCGCACGGTCGACGATCCTCTGAACAACGTCGGGCAGTTCAGCAGTCTCGCGATTGGATCTGACGGAAGGGTCAACATCATTTACTGGGACTCGACGGACCTCGACCTGAAGTTCGCGACCGCGGTCAATGCCTCGGCGAACACATACACCGGAGGAGCGGTGACTGGTAGCGCCACAGCGACCGGCCCCAACGCCCTCGCGCTGAACAGCACGGGCGTGCCTCAGGTCGTGTTCTGCACTGCCGACCACGTCCTACACTTCGCAAAGTATGGCGGAGTCACGTGGGACACCTCGGCGCTCGCTGGGGCAGATCCCGCCTCTCTCTTCACTCCCTCGATGGTCGTCGGCCAGAATGATGTCACCTACGTCACTTACATGAACTACTCGGCCGCTGGCCCGAACAACCTGCACATTGCGGTCGGTGGGCCGTCGGTCTGGCAGCACGACGTCGTCAGCGCCACGCCCGGCGCCGGTGGGTTCTCATCGGTCTCCGTCGACTTCAATGGCAAGGTGCACGTGATGTACGACCAGTGGAACCAGGGAGATCCTGGTACCGCGTCCTTGACCTACGCCACCAACTCCGGGACTAGCTGGTATCGTAGCGTGGCGGATGCAACGAACGGTGTTGGCGGCCTGAACTCGATCGCCGTCGACAACGCTGGCAACATCCACGTGGCCTACATGGGCGACTCGCAGGACCTGCTCTACGCCGAACACACCTCCACCGGATGGACGACGGCGGTCGCTGATCCGTTCCATTACCTCAACGGGTGGACGACCTCGATCGCAGTTGACTCCGCCGGCAAGGCATTTATCTCGTACTACGATGGGAACGCGCACACGCTGAAATACGCCACAAACGTAGGCGGCTCCTGGTCGAACCAGACAGTCACCGATGCCGGCGCCATGGAGTCATCGATTCTCGTAGACGCGAACGGTCACGTGAACATCGCTTTCGTTGACCAATCCAGCCACCAGCTCCGGTACTCCAACAACACGGTGGGAACGTGGTCGACGACCTCGATCGATTCCACGAACTTCGTGACGGGCGGGGTCAGCATGGTAGAAGATGCAAAGGGAAAGCTCCACGCGCTGTACTTCACGAGCAGCGAGGCGAGGATCGCCACCAATGAAAACGGAACTTGGCAGAGCGCTGCCATCGACAGCTCCTTGGTCGGATTCTCCAACTATGGAGCCTCGCTCGCGATCGACAGTGGGGGACACCTGCATGCACTGTATTCCATCCCAACGGACCGGTTCCTGAGGTACAACACGAATGCCACTGGATCATGGGTGCACAAGAACCTGGAGTCCAACATGGTTGTCGGGTGGTGCTCGATCGGGATCGGTCCGGACGATGTCGTCCAGGTCGCCTACCAAGACAACACCGCGGGCTCTACAAGCGTCGCGATGGTCGTCTACCAGAGCATCCCTGAGGGAGTCTGGATGAGGCAGGTCGTGGGTTTCCCGAACGTTGGCGTCTTCGGTCAGATGGCTCTTGACAAATTCGGCCGGCCTTTCGCCAGCTATCTTGATCAGTCAGATCAGGACCTGAATGTGATCCAGCTCGTGAACGCCCCGAGCGCTCCGACGGGCGTTGCGGCGCTCAGAGGCAACGGCAACGTGACCGTGACCTGGTCGACGCCAGATTCGAACGGCGGCGCCCCCCTGTTCAACTACAAGATCTTCCATGGACCGAGCGAAGCGGCCTTGACTCTGGCCGCGACGGTCACCGGCTCGGTGCACATGTTCGTTGACGATGGTCTGACGAACGGCGTGCGCGAGTACTACAAGGTCGTGGCCACGAACCTCGAAGGGCAAGGCACTCCGTCCACGACGGCGAGCGCGGTCCCGGCGACGGTCCCGTCCGTGGTTCTCAACCTCAGGGTCGAGAACGGCGACGGACAGGTCAAGCTCTCCTGGGACGCACCCGCGTCGTCTGGTGGGGTCCCAGTGACCCTGTACAAGGTCTATCGCGGCACCAACCAGTCGAACCTGGTCCTCATCGGCAACGCCACCGGGACCAGCTACACTGACACTGGCCTCGAGAACGGCAAGACCTACTACTACGCCGTCGCGGCGATGAACGACGTGGGCGTCGGCGTCGCCTCATCGGTAGCTTCGGCCGCACCAGCGACTGACTATACGGTCATAGCTCTCGCGGCGATCCTGATCGTCGCGGTAGTGATCGTGGTCTACTGGTTCTTCCGGGTGCGCAAGTAGCCTCCAGGCGCAAACCCCTTCCTTTTATCACTTTTCATTCTTCTTGGCACGAGTCCGAGGGCTCGTCCTGTCTCGGCAGGGCGTGCAGGGCGAATCGAGATCGCTCTCGAGGTCTTTCTGCACACTGGCGAAGTCGCGGAAAGTGCGCACTCGGCAGCCAGAATGGAGCAGTGATCGATGCAGGCGCCGGTTCAACACCGCGAACTTCTCGTCGGCGGCGGTCGCCGCGTCGAGATCCGAAATCCCATCACCGATGTAGATGACCTTTACGCCGGCGTCGTGCTCGGAGCGCACAAGGTCTTCCTTGAAGTCTCTTGCTGCGGAGTGTTTGATCGTTGGAAATGTAAGATAGACGCTCCCGTCATAGCTCGATCTTGGTGCGAAGACCTCGAGACCTCCCAATCCGAGCTCGCCCAGGAAATGATGGATCATGAAGTCCAGACCGGCGGAGGCGATCACGAACCGATATCCTTGCTGGTCGCAGAACGACACCAGCTGCGGGAGGTTCGGGCGCAGGACGATCCTCTCCTTTGTCTGTTTCAGTATCTCCGCTGGGTCCTCGTGCACCATCGCGAATTGCCGCTGCATGCACTCCTCGAGCGAGATCCTCCCTCGGGCGAGCAAGCGATCGGGCTCGCGCCAGTCGCCGTCGGCGTAGACCTTCAGAACGAGCTCGGCTGTGTCCTCGGTAGTGATGGTGCCGTCGAAATCGCAGACGACGATAACGGGCGCGGTCAATTGCTCAAGTCTCCTCAGATGCTTTCGACGTGATACCGCTGGAGCGGGATATAGTGTGCGGCAGTTGCGATGAGCCGTGGCGCAATTTTATATCGGCCCCGTGGATAGGAGCATGATGTCCGAGGATTGGACCGAGCTTTATCGCCCAAAGAGCCTGGCCGACGTCGTGGGCAACCCCAAGGCCGTCAAGGAGCTGAAGGATTGGGCGATCCAATGGGAATCCGCGCGGCCGGCGAAACCGGTCGCGGTCCTCATCGGTCCTCCTGGCGTCGGCAAGACCAGCGCCGCGCTCGCCCTTGCGAACGAGTTCGGCTGGGGGCTGGTCGAGATGAACGCCTCCGACCACCGCAATGGGGAGGCGATCAGGCGGATCGCCTTGAGAGGGGCGCTCGCGGACACCTTCACCGATTCCGGCGATTATCTCTCGTCCAAAGAAGGCCGGAAGAAGTTGATCGTCCTGGATGAGGCGGATAACATCTTCGGGCGGGAGGACCAGGGAGGCGTTCCGGCCATCGCCGAGCTTGTGCACAGCACTCGGCAGCCGGTGATCCTCATCGTGAACGACTTCTACGCCCTCAGCCGCAAGAGCTCGGTTATCAAGAGCCATACCCTCCAGATCAAGTTCACGAAGATCCAAGCGGTCACGGTCCGGGGAGTGCTGCGCCGCGTCGCCAAAGAGCAGGGGATCGCTGTCGGGGATCGGGTGCTCGAACTCATCTCGAAGAATAGCAACGGGGACCTCAGGGCGGCGCTGCGGGACCTTCAGGCGCTGGGCCTGGGAGCGACGACGGTAAGAGAGGATCAGCCAGACATGCTGGACAATCGCCTCACCTCGAAATCAAACTACGACCTGATGGCGGAGATACTGCACGGCACGAGCCCCTCCCGCGCGCGAACGATGATGCAGAACATGAACGACGACCCCGAGACCCTGATCATGTGGGTCGACGAGAACGTGCCGGTCGTCTATCGCGACCCCGAGGACCTGAGCCGTTCCTACCAGATGCTCGCCCGAGCGGACATGTTCCTGGGGAGGGTGCGCAACCGCAACTACTACGGCTTCTGGTCGTACGCGACCGACCTCACTTCGTACGGAGTCTGCGCGGCGAAACAGCGTCAGTATCACGAGTTCGCGCGCCTTCAGTTCCCACTGATCCTGAGCAAGCTCTCGCGCAGCAAGTTCATGCGCAACACGCGCCGATCAGTCGGCCTCAAGCTGGGAGCTACGTGCCACATCTCCTCGGCGCAGGCGGTATCGGACATCCTTCCCTACTTCGCCGCTCTCTACAAGCAGGATCGCGAGTTCCGTCTCGCTGCAACGATCGAGATGGAGTTCGACGAAGAAGAGGCCGCCTTCGTTCTGGACGAGAAGGTGGACTCGAGCGCGGTGAAGCACCTTTTCCAGGACGTGCTTCGCAAGCTTAAGGGGGAGGAGAAGGACGAGCACGACCTCGTGCCGACGAAGATCGATGAGGTGGAGGCCCCCCGCCCCGAACCCGGGAGCGAAGAGGACCAGACGCAGCAGAAGAGCCTGTTCGAGTTCTGACGGTGGAAGATGCGCGACGATCTGAAGGCTAAGCTGGACAAGCAGCAGTACAAGATGGCGGGCAGGCACGGAGCGGTAAAGCTCTGCCACTGGCTCGGCCAGTCGCTCCTCAAGGGGCGTCACTGCTACAAGCAGGAGTTCTACGGCATCGGCTCGCATCGCTGTCTGCAGATGACCCCCGTCGTGCACGATTGCACGCACGACTGCATCTTCTGCTGGAGGATCAGAGGGTTCGAGGACGGGGCGAAAGACTACGACGAGCCGAAGGCGATGCTCGACGAGCTGCTCCGGCAGCAGAAACTTCTCATCTCTGGGTACCCTGGCGACGGACGTTGCGACCTCGCGAAGTTCAAGGAGGCTCTTGAGCCAAAGCACGTTGCGATCTCGCTTGCCGGAGAGCCGACGCTCTATCCGCACCTAGGAGCATTCATCGAGGAGTGCCATCGGCGAGGGATGACGACGTTCCTCGTGACCAACGGCACGATCCCTGAAGCGCTCGAGAACCTCGACCCTCTTCCGAGCCAGCTCTATGTCACCGTCGCCGCCCCTAATGAACAGATATACAAAGACGTGTGCCAACCACGAATCCCTGACGGGTGGCAGAAGATCAGGAAGTCCCTCGAGCTCCTTCCTTCTCTCAGCACCAGGACCGTGATCAGGCACACGCTCGTTCAGCAGAAGAATCTCGGCTGGGAGAAGGAGTATGCGGCCCTGGACAGGATGGCCGACCCGACCTTCATTGAGCCTAAAGGGTTCGTTTTCGTCGGAGCGTCGAGGAACGTCCTCAGCATCGACAACATGCCTTCGCATGCAACCGTGACCGAGTTCGGCAGGAAGCTCGGCGAAGAGCTTGGTCTGGCGCTCCTGAAGGAGAAGGCGGACTCGAGGGTCGTTCTGCTTGGCGAGAAGGGAGCGAGGACCGAGCTGTCCTTCTGAACTACTTCATGCGGATGGTCTCGAGGTTCATCGGCGCCCTCGTCTCGACGCCGAACTTCTTGTAGAGTGCGCTCGCCAGATCCGTGCACTTGTGCTCCTCGCCGTGACCGATCACGATGCGCTCAGGCTTGGGCTCGAGAGTGGCGATGTAGTTGATCAGCTGCCGGCGGTCCGAGTGGCCAGAGAATCCATCGACCGTCTCGGCGTTCAGCTTGAACGCGACCGTCACCGGCTTGCCCTTGTCCATCAGGGTGAGCTCGCTGACCCCTTTCTGTATCTTCCTTCCGAGAGTGCCTTCCGCCTGGTAGCCCACGAAGACCAGCCAGGAGTTGGGATCGTCGCCCCAGGTCTTCACGTACTCCATCACCGGTCCGCCGTTCATCATGCCGCTGGTCGCGAGCACGATCTGCGGGTCGGGGTCGTGGCAGATGCGTTCTCTTGTCTCGACGGAGTCCACGCGCTTGAATATGCTCGATAGGAACGGGTTCTGCCCCATCTGGAAGATCTGCGTGCGCAGCTGTGAGTTGAGATACTCCGGGTAGGCTGTGTGGATCGCCGTCGCCTCCCAGATCATGCCGTCGAGCCAGATCGGAACGGTCGGGATCTTGCCGGTGCGCATGAGCTCCTCGAGCACGAGCATGACCTCCTGGGAACGCCCGACAGCGAACACCGGGATGACGACCTTGCCCTTGTGCTCGAGGGCGCGTTCGATGATCGACTTGAGCTGGTTCGCGGCATCCACCCTGCTCGGCTGGATGTCATGGTAACCGCCGTAGGTCGACTCGATCACGAGCGTCTCGAGGCGGGGGAACTTGTTGACCGTGGCGTTGAAAAGCCAGGTTCGTTCGAACTTCATGTCGCCAGTGAAGGCGATGTTGTACAGTCCGTCGCCGACGTGGAAGTGGCAGACCGCCGAGCCAAGGATGTGCCCAGCGTTCTGGAAGGTGAGCCTGATGTCGGGCGCGATGTCCGTCGTCTCGCCGTACTTCAGTGGGATGGTGCGCATGACGGCATCGCGAACGTGAGCCGACTCGTACGGCGCCTTCTTCGCTTCTCCGAAGGAGACCTTGAGCGCATCCAGCAACATGAGCGACATCAGGTCCCTGGTGGGCGGAGTGCAGTAGATGGGGCCAGTATAGCCGTACTTGAATAGGACTGGCAGCAAGCCGCAGTGGTCCAAGTGAGCGTGCGTAATCACGACCGCGTCTATCGAGTCCAGCGGCTGAAGCTCCGGGGCGGCGAAATAAGGCGTCTCCTGCTGAGAGGAGGTGGAGCCCGGCATCGTCCCACAGTCGATGAGGATCTTGCTCTCGCGGGTTGAGAGCAGAGTGCAGCTCCGACCAACCTCGCGGAAGCCACCCAGCGCAGTCATCCTGAGCCAGGTCTCGCCTTCGATCTTCTGCCTGAAGAGCCTTCGCCCGACCTTGTTGAGGAAGGTGCGCCGCTCGTCGTGGACATGGCGAAGGTAGTTGCGTATCTCCGAGACGGTCTTCGAGGGGATCGGAGGCGCGCGCACGACCTTCGGTGCCCAGCCGACCTCCTTCTTGATCTCGTTCAGGACTGCGCCCTGCTTGCCGATGACCAACCCAGGCGAGAGCGCCTCAATGGTCACCTCGCCGGTGTCGTGCTCGAAGTAGATGTCAGTGATCTCCGCCTCAGCGGGGATGATCTCACGGATGCGCTTCTCGACCGATTCCGGATCTGCCAGGATCGTCGGGTCCGGTCGGATCGCGACCCGGCGCCTGAGCCCCTGAGCCAGCTGGCGGATGATGTCGTTGTTGGAGGCGAACGTCTCCAAATCCCTAGTGTAAATGACGACCAGAGGACCCTCGAAATCGATGGAAGTGATGTTGATGGTCGAGGGGATGATCTTCCTTACTTGCTCTCTGGCCTCTTCCAGTACTCTTTCAGCGCTCATGAACCGTTCACACTTTTGCGGAAATCTGTCAAGACAATACGAGGGAAATCAGGTACGAAAGGGTTTCAGCGGGCCTTGGGGTAATCCAACCCCATCTTTCCCGCCTTCTTCCGTAGCTCATCATCAGTCATCTCCTTGTACCCTTCATCAGAGATGCAGACGATCGCCATCCCGTCGCCGCTGGCCGAGTCGCGCTTCATCGCCGCGATCAGCGCTCTCATGGCCAGCTCGACGCTCTGCTCCATGCTCATGTTCTTCTCGTAGCTGTCCTCGAGGACACCGTACGCGAAGAGAGAACCAGAACCCACGGACACGTAGTCGTCACGGATGGATCCGCCCGCGGCGTCGATGCCGTAGACGTGTCCCCCAGTGTTGTCCACGCCGCCCATGATCAGGCCTACGTAGAAGTAGCCCTGCGCCCCGCCTCCGCGATGCAGGATGTTCGAAAGGAGAGTCGAAGCGGACTTCACGCTGATGATCTTCCCACGCTTCAGGCGGTAGAGCTCGACCTCCGCCTTGATGTAGCGGGCGAGGAGCTGAGCATCCCCGACCAGTCCCGCGGTCGTGAGCCCTAGGTTCTCGTCGATCTCGAAGACCTTCTGGACTTCCTTGTGAGCGATGATATTACCCATGGTGGCCCGGTGTTCCGACGCTAGGACCACACCGTCCTTGTTGACGATTCCGATGGTTGTCGTGCCTGTCTTTAGTTGCTGCTGGTTGTCCAAATCCATCACACCCCTGCAAAACAGTTCGAAAAGATGGGTCTGTCTACTCGCCTCTGATAAAGCTGAGGCTATTTATACCTTTGCTATTCGGCCAGACATATCGCAGCGAGTCCCTCAGGGGCTCACGCTCGGCTTTCTGCGCGATGCCGATGAGTGGGCTTTGACCGCAAAGTAGTGGATGAGCATCGCCGAGGCAAAGCCAGCTATCAGGCCGGTCGCGAGCCTGAGAGGGTTGCTCGATGAATACGATGTCACGAGCTGCGCGCCGCCGTCTATGAGAATCGGCACGAACCCAATCATGATTAGCCAGAGCTTGAGCTTGGGGGCTCTGACGAGCGCCACCATCATCCCAACAACCAGACCGATGAAGATGCCTACGTCCCTGGAGCAAAATGGCATCTCGTTGCCGTTGAGGAAGAACGAACGGGAGGCCATCTGATGACAATTGGCATCCCCGAGCCAGTATACCACCGCCGCCAGCGGGTTGAGCTGCCCGTACAATTGGGGATGGTCGATGTACCCCACCCTTCCGGAAAGATCGGTGAGCGTCCCAGGAGCCAAAGTGAATGGCGCGATGAAGACGAGGGCGCACCAAGCGGAGAAGATGATGAGGATGACCGTCTCCGCCCTCTTCAGCGGCGGCTTCTCGCTCCACATGGAGTCTCACCAAGCGGGCCTTCGCTAGTTAATCCTTCGCATCGTTCCCTTGCTGGGCCGAGGGAGGCCAACACGAGAAAGGATATTACGGGGTGTGGGTCTAACCCGGTGCATGGACAGTCTGCCGGACGAGCTGAAGCAACTCAAGCGGTTCCACGGGCATTTGGGGCCGTACGTGGTCGTCGGGTATCGCATGGGCCTGATCGCGAGGCACCGGCTCGAGGGCAAGCTTTGGGCGGTCTCGTTCACCGGCCCGAAGCCGCCGATGTCCTGCGTCGTCGACGGCATCCAATTCTCGTCCGGATGCACGCTCGGGAAGGGCAACATCTCGATCCAGGAAAGAGGCGAGGCGAAGGCGCATTTCTTCAACGAGAAGCAGCTGCTTGAGATCGCCCTACGACCGGAGATCAAGGAGCGCATCGACTCGACCATGAACCGCGAGACCGAGGAGATCGTCGCCATGGGGCTCTACAACGAGCGCGAGGAGACCCTGTTCGCCGTCACAGAAGTCGAGTCAGACCTTCATGAGCGAGCACTGAAACTGCGCTGAATATGATCAGGGCGACCGGAGTGCGGCTCGTGAACTGGTACACCGCCTCGTTCCATCTGTTCTCGCCGCTCAGAAAAGCGGAGTAGTACGAGACGAAGAACACCAGTTCGATGAGGTAGAGCCCGGCGATCAAGGTCAAGGTAGAGGTCTCTGTCATTGCGGAGGCCTGGAACTCCTCCGCGATCGAGAACAGCCCGATGGTCACGGCGAATATCGTGGGCGCGAAGAAAGCGCTCGTGCTGCGCATCATCTCGATGGTCCCGCGCAACCCTTCTTCCGCCTTCCGCTGGCATTTGCGCAGATCGTCAAGATTGCTCGCCAAGCTAATGGCTATGGAGCCGGCGGCGCGCGATTCCCGACGCGAGCTCTCGCATACCGCCAACAAGGCGCTTTGAAACTGAGGGAATCGGGAGCGTAGTTCATCGTCATCGCGGAGCGCGCCAGCGATGTCGATTCGCGCCAGTCTCGTGCGTGCTAGCGCCTTCGTCGCGAAAGAGCTGAAGCAGCCGCCGCGGCGTACCACCGAGAGGTCCTCGAGAGCCTTTTCCAAGGTGGCCCCGCCGGAGAGTCTGTTGCCAAGCTGGTAGAGGCTAGAAATCAGATCTGCAAGGTCGTTCGCGTCCTTTCTCTGCTGGGCGTGAGCCTTTCTCGTCAGCGCCACGACGACCACGCACGGAGGAACGATGATGATCGACAAGGCGATCTGGGGCATCGTCGAGACCAAGTCGGTGAAGAAAGACAGCGCGACCCCCGGGATGCTCGCGGCGGTCGCGAAAGCGAGGTCCCGTGTATTGAAAGAGTTGGATCCTGGACCGGCCCGAACTGGATTCCGCTCTATGATGGTCTTCGAATAGTAGAGCGAAAACCCGGGCAACAACACGAGCATCAAGAACGCTAGCTGCCAAGTGCTCGGTCCGTACATCGGAGACATTTCGCTAGGGGCACCGATCGAGCCGAACGCCTGCAGGGGCAGCATTGAGAACAGCAGCACTGGAACGAGGACGCCGACGGAGAACAAGAGCATCGTCGGAGTCTGAAGGGAGCTGGAATACCGTTCCGCTGCCTCCCTGATTCCCTGGAGGGCGAGCGCGTTGGCCCGGTCAAGGCTCCTGACTACCCCCTCCCTCGAGGACTCGTAGGTCGCCGCCACAATCAAGTGCAGAGACTGACGCAGGTCGTCGTTCATCTCAGAGAGCGAAGCTGCGAACCGCCCGATCGCCTCTTCCGTGCTTCTCTGTTTCTTCATGAGAACGTCCCAGCAACACGCGCGCATTCGAGAGGCCATGACCCCCTCCTGCTGCGAGGCGAGGGTCAGCGCCGGCTCAAGCGAAGGCTGGAGATACATGGACATGACGATTGTGCCGATCACCGAAGGGGATTCGCGCAGGACCGCCCTCTCCTCCCTCTCCCTCAGCAGCTTCGGATCGGAGGCCACTCTGCTCGCGACGACGATCGGGGCGGCAACAGCGACGCAAAGGCCGTACAGGATCCCGGCGGGACCGAAGGCCAGCGAAAGGCCGACAGCGGCGAACGCGGAAGCAGCCAGCGCGCGAAGATATGCCAATCGCACTGAGGTTCTGAGCTGGGAGAATGTCCGACCCGATCTTGCGAGAGCGTCCCTGAACTCCATCGAGTCTTTCGGCATCAGGACGCGGTCAAGCAGGTCTCCGTTTGGTGCTCGAATGCTGGACGCTGCTATTCCGACCATGATCAAGCCCCCACTTTCCGTCGGAACTCGTTCGGTATAGTGTGATAAGCGGCTCCGCTCTCAACCCTCTCCCAGAAGAACTGGTTCGCCCGGCAGGTCCACTCTGCCCCCAGGTACTCAGGCCCTGATCTCCTCGATTTGTCGAGCAGGATCTCGCGCAACTCCGCTCGCGCTTGGATGTTCTGCAGGGCCTCAAGGTATGAGATGTTCCACGAGGCGGCGATGTGCGCCACTATCCTCGATTTCGCGGCCATGCTCTCCACCGCCCGACCCGTCGCCGGGTCGAATGCTACCAGTATGTTGAAGTCGTCGTCCTCGCCCGTCGGGGTCTCGACGATCTGGACAAGCCTTCGCTCCGAGGTCTGCGAGCCCTTGTTTCGATAGAGCCCGAGACAGACGATTATGTCCGTGGCGAGGAACGCCTGTCGTGATATGCCCATCTCATGCACGACCCGGTCGAGGACGGAAGAAGGCGAATCCCCATGTATCGTGCCCAGGACGCTGGAGCCCGCCTTGCCGGTGCGCATGGAGTCATATAGCACCCTTGCTTCCTTTCCTCTCACCTCTCCAACGACTATTGCGGACTCGCCCAGGCGCAGCGAGACCCTCAGCGCGGACTCGCTCTTGGCCTCCGCGTCCTCTCCCAACGCAGGCTCCACGACCATCGATTGCACCTTGAACCCGAGAGCCTGCATCGTTTTCACCGGCAGCTCTGGCGTGTCCTCGATCGTGAGGACGCGATGAGAGGTCGGGAATTCGAAAAGGGTGGCGGACAGAAGGGCGGACTTGCCTGCGCCGCGCGGCCCGCAGAACAGGATCGTACTTCGTCCGTCGACCAGGAACGAGAGGAGGCCGGCCGAGAACGGATCGAGCGTACCAGCCGCGACCATCCGAGGCAGTGTCCAGGGCTTGCCGGAATGCCTCCGGATCGCGAAAGCCAGTCCTGCCTGCGAAAGCGGCGGGCCAATGACCGTCGCCCTGGCGTTCATGAACCCAAGGTCAGTCTCAAGTGTCGGGAACGCCTCAGAGAAAGGCCTGCCAGTTTGGAAGCGAAGACGCGACACGAAACCGTCGAGCTCCTCGTCGCTGGAGATGATGTTCGTGGTGGCGCGGATCATCGACGACTTGCCGGCGATGCCGTTCAACGCCAGGTGAACGGGATTGGACGACGAGGGGGCGTCGACGTAGATGTCCTCGACATGCTCGTCCTCGAGCAGGACTTCGAAGAGACCCATGCCGACCGTATTGCGAACGACACAGTGCACGAGCCTCTCGAGTTCGGAGTTGTCCCGGGAGCTCAGCCTCACCCCTGCGCTTGAATTCAGGCGGACCGCTTCATCGCGAGCGATGTCTGCTATCGCATTGCGGAGTGCGCCCTGGTCGCCGAGGTCGATCTTGGGTGGCCTAGAGGAAATCGCGTCGATCACCCGGCCGGCCAGTCTCAACAGCTCGGGAGGGGCGGTGTGCTCCCAGGGCATGAGCAGGTAGTGATAGCGCAGTTCCGTTGGATTCCTGAGCACCGATACGCTGGCATCTCCCACCGAGTACTGGGCCAGCAGCTCGCATCCCCTCGGTGGATTGGCGCTCACCCAGAATCGCGAGAATCGGGGGCGTCTCCTCTCCTGCTTCTTCACTAACCGCTCCAAAGAGGGAAACCCGAGCTGATCATTTGGGATTCGCGCGTGGTCTCGCTGGATCGTCGACATGGGCCTCAACCTTTGCAGGAACGGAGACGAGGTAGAGCTCCTTCGCCAAGCGGGAATCGAGATCGCGCACCGCCTGGAGCAGCGTTGCCCTCGTTCGCTCAGTGTCAGAAATGCAGCCGCCGCACTCAACGCCGAGTTTGGGGGGTGTCACAACTCGATTGAGTGCCGGGCGGTTGAGTGACGGAAAATCCTCTAGGAGCCCTGAAAGCAGGATGTTTGGAGATGACCGGCAGGTTCTGCACCGTTCGCTCAGGCGCGCTGAGTTCAGACACCCGCAAGCCATCACAAACGCCCTCGAAAGCGATGCGAGCGCCGAAGCGACACTCTCCCCGTAGCTCACCTCCCAGTCTCCATCGAGCTCGATTGATTCGACTTGGCGGCTATCCATCGAGGTGAGCACGCAGCGGAGGCATGCCTTGCTTGCGAGGCTCTGAATTCCGCGGCAACGCACACAATCGATTCTCAGTGCTCCCCGACTGATGCTGGGCTTCTCTCCGCCTGGGAGGCTGCGGTCGCTCGAGCGACCCCTCGTCCATGGCAGTCTCATCGTCCTTCCTTCATTGCATAAAGACTCCCGGGGCCGTAGTCCATGACGGCTACCTTCAGGCTTCGCGACCTGAGCGGTTATTAGGCAGTGGAAGGATGATGGGGCATGGAAGTTCTCGCGCCGGCGGGTTCTATCGAGGCCTTCAAGGCGGCGCTGCTCGCTGGCGCAGACGCGATATACCTGGGAGGCAAGAGGTTCGGGGCCCGCAGGTTCGCGCAGAACTTCTCGAATGAGGAGCTCGCAGGCGCGATCGCCCTGGCGCACGAAAGTGGGGTGAAGGTATACGTCACCGTTAACACCCTTGTCAAACAATCCGAGCTCGGCGATGCCCTCGACTACCTATGGTTCCTGAAGGATGTCCACGCTGACGCCGCAATCGTTCAGGACCGCGGCCTGATCCCTCTCGCCCGGGATGAGGTCGGCATTCCCATCCATGCCTCGACCCAGATGGGGATCCACACACCGGAGGGCGCGAGATGGGCGCAGGAGAGCGGGCTGGAGCGCGTCATACTCGCCAGGGAGCTCACTCTTGAACAGGTTGGCGCCATCGCGTCCTCGGTAGACATCGGACTGGAAGTCTTCGTGCACGGCGCGCTCTGCTACTGCTTCTCTGGCCAATGCCTGCTCTCGAGCGTCGTGGGCGGAAGGAGCGGGAATCGTGGCATGTGCGCCCAACCGTGTCGCAAGCGCTATCGCCTCGGCCAAGAGAGCGGCTACTTGCTGAGCACGTCGGACCTGTTCTGCATCGACGCGCTTCCCGGGTTGAAGAAGCTCGGCGTGGCGGCCGTCAAGATCGAGGGGCGGATGCGCTCGCCAGCCTACGTGCACTACACGACCAAGGCATACAAGCAGGCGCTCGTGCGCGCCGAGAGGGGCGAGAGCCCTCTGGTGACGGAGCGCGAGAAGGAGCTTATGTGGGTCGCCTACAACCGCGGCTATTCGGGCGGGTATCTGCTGTGCGCCGACCCTGTGGGCAGGGCCAATCCGGAGTCGCGTGGCCTCTTCCTCGGTGAGGTGCTCATTCGCGAGGGCCGACTGAGGGGCGTCGATGAACGATTGAAGATCGGTGACGGGCTCACATTGTATCGCGGGGATGAGAAGGTCGGGGGGTTCGGGGTGCAGAAGGATGGCAGCGAGATGCGCATCCCCTTCCGCCTGCTTGACGGCAAGTACCAAGTGTACAAGACGAAGGACCGAGAGTTCGAGCAACTGGACAGGGCGATCGATGAGACCGCGCTGAAGCCATTGACGGTTCGCGCATCCCATCATGAGCTCAACATCAGGTCGCGGGCAAGAGGGGAGAGGCGCATGGAGCTCTCCGCCTACGTTTCCTCGATGAAGACCCTCGCGCGCGTCCTTCCATTCGTTGACCGCGTCTACTATGAATGGGCGGAAAGGCTTGAGGAGGCGCGGGGGTTGTGCGGCGACGCCGGCAAGGAATTCGTCCCGCTCCTGCCGCGCGTCTCGCCGATCATTCCAGAGGTCGATCAGGGACCGGTGATGGTCTGCTCGACGGACCAGGCCGCGAGGTACCACGATCGGCGGCTCTTCGGCCACTACTCGATGAATTTGTTCAACTCGCTAGCCGCGCCGGGCTTCTATCAATGCACGGCGTCCGTTGAGCTCAGCAAGAACGATCTCAGGGAACTCGCCTCCTACTATCCGGGCAGACTAGAGGTCCTGGCATTCGGCCGGATCGAGCTCATGATCACGAAGGATCCAGGGATCAGGCAGGGGTCGCTCATAGACGAGCGCGGAGCGTCGTTCCCCGTTTACCGAGACCCTCAAGGATACGCCCACGTGCTCAATTCCGCAGAGCTCCTGCTGCTCGACTTCGTCGAGGAGCTCGAGGGCATGGGGATCGATTCGCTCGGCCTAGACCTCAGAAGGAAGAATCCCGACCTCGCGGGATTGGTCGCGAGCGCGTTCGCGGCAAGGGATGTCAGCAAGAAGAGCGCCATCAAGCGCAAGGTAGGTGCGATAACGGCCGGACATTACCTGCGCGGGGTCAAGTAGGTTGCGTGTAGTCCGGAAGAGAAAACGGTCTTGGTTCATCGTTCTATCATGCAAGGATGGAAGCGTATCGACCGAAAAGCGTCGACGAGCCTCGTGGAAGCCACCCTTGCGGTCATGATCGTCACCGTGGCCGCGACGCTCTTCATCGCCACGATTTCAGGGGCGCTTGTAGGCGCACAGAACGAGAGAATAGCCGATGCAAGGGCGGAGGAGGCAAGGCGCGCGATGAAGACGCTTCTTTCAGACCCCGCATTCGACGCGGAGGGCAACCTTGACCTGTCCAAGCTCCCTGGTCTTGCGAATCGAACTCGCGCTATGGCCGGGACCGCCTCAGGTCACCTCCTAGTCGTCGATCTTCTGTTCGACGATCGTCCCGCGATCGAGATCTCGCGGAGCGGCAAGGTGCCTGACGAAGCGAGGCAGATTGCAACCGAACGGGCTTCGGTATCGGTGCGAACCTCCTCGAGCATCGTGACGGCAGGCATTCTTGAGCTGTACGTCTGGTGGTCCTGATGAACTGTCGTGCCCAGTTGGCTCTATTCGATGCCCTGGTGTTCTTGATGATCATCTCAATCACGTCCGCCGGTCTGCTCACTGCTCTGACCCACCTGCCGTCCGAGGCGGATCCGCGCGACTCCGAGGTCCTGTCGCGTTGCCATCACACGCTTCTCGAATGCTGCCTGGACGCCTCCGATGACCGTGGAAGCGATAGATCTCCGCTCCGGATCGGGAACGCCTTGATGTCCAGATTTGGAGCAGATGGCTCATTTGTAGAGTTCGGTAAGGAGCTGGTTGCGATTGCTTCGAAGATCCTCAACGCTTCGCTGCCAACATCACTCCACTGGTGTTGGGTCGTCAGGTCCCAAGCGGCAGAGGCATCATTCGGGGAAAAGGTTCCGTCCAATCGCTCGATCGTCGCGTCTGTTATCGTGCTCAGCCAAGAGCCCATGATCGAATCAAGACTGCTTGCCTGGCGCCTCTGATCGGACCACCGCCAGCTTGCCGGATTCTACCTTCCGCCTTGCTTCCGCCGTCGTCTTCTGCAGATCCAGGTACGCGAATACGAAGCTCACAATGATCGTTCCGAAGATCAGGACAAGGAGGGTGCTCTCCGGTATCACCGAGATGAAATTCGCCCACTGCGCGCCGTTCTGATAGTACGCCACGTCCAGGACCAACAGCGCGATAGCGATTGCGTCAAGGACGTACATCGCTGTTCCCCACATAGTCCTCTTCACGCTGAACATGATGCATTCCTTGTCGCAGCGCTCGCATCGTCCACGGGAACGCCAGTTGCGAGGGTGCAGCTCCTTGCATTCGGGGCAATAGCAGAACTTCACGTGCTTCGGATGCTTCCGCAGCGATAATATCCTTCTCGTGAGGGGTTACGCCCCGAACTTCTCCGATCGGCCTGCCTTGTCGATCAGTATCGGGAGGACGTCCTTGCCGCGGATTCGCCCCAAGCCTCCTTTGGCGCAGGAGGCCTCATCGAAGGCGACGCCCCCGTCCTTCACCATTCCTTCGCAGTATACGACGAGGGGCACGGGATCGCCACTGTGATCCTTCAATTCGATCGGCGTGCAATGGTCGGCCATGATCGCCACCACCACGTCGCCACCCATTCCCTCCCGGATCCGTCCCATCATGCCGTCCAGCCTCTCGATGACCTTCACTTTCTTGCTCGCGTCGCCATCGTGAGAGGCGATGTCCGTCGCCTTGACGTTCAGGAGCACGAAGTCTCTCTCTCGGAGAAGCTTCAGCACCGCGTCCGCCTTGGCGTTCATGTCGGTGTCCAAGCCTCCGGTCGCTCCTTTGACCTCGACGACTTCCAGACCGCAGACCCTCGCGATGCCTTTGATCAAGGAGACCCCGGCCACCGCTGCGCCTCTCATTCCGTAGCGCTCGATGAAGGGCACGATGTCCGGGAAGACGCCAGCACCCCTGGGCAGAAGAATGTTCGCAGGAGGAAGGCCGTTCTGCTCTCGTCTGCGATTGACGGGATGGCGGTTCAGCGAATCGTATGAACGCCTGACGAAATCATTGACGATTTCGGCGGTCCTTGTCGCCTCTGGCTTCAAAGGCCTGCATTCGTGGATCTTCGCCTCGTCATGTGGATCGACATCGCTCACCGCCGCGGACAATCCATCACCGCGCAGCAGCAGAACGGCGCGGTGCTCGGTGGCTTCCTTGACGATGACCTCGACCCCCTGGATATTGATATCTCGGAGCGCGCTGACCAGTTCCCCTGTGTCCGGCTCCTTTATCCTACCGGCCCGTCGGTCGGTCACGACCATGTTGGCATCAACGGTCGCGAAGTTGCACCGGAACGCCACGTCGCCCTTCTTTCCCACCAGTCCCACGCCAGCGGCCTCGAAAGGTCCCCTGCCGGTGTACACCTCGTAGGGGTCGTACCCGAGGATCGCAAGGTGGGAGGTGTCGCTTCCAGGTCTGACCCCCGGGGAGATGACGTCGACGATGCCCGTCGCGCCGTTGCGTGCGAACCAGTCGAGGTTCGGGGTTGAAGCCGCCTGAAGGGGCGTCATGCCGCCGAGCTGCGCGACCGCTCTGTCCCCCAATCCATCCATCACGACGATCAGTATGTTGCGCTTCTTCACCCTGCCACCGGGTGGAGATTGCCTGGTCGGTAAAAAAGGGTGTTGCCTAAGCTTCCTGCCTGGACCAGGCGCCGTCAGGCAGCGACTCGTAGATGCCAAGGGGCTGAGTGACCAGGGTCACCTGTTCGGCGAAGTGCTCGATGTTGTCCGTGTTCAAGAACCAGTAGAAGATCCTCCACGTTCTGCCGGTCGGAAGGATGGCCTCCTCCCAGGCCGTCTTGAGGATGCCCAGGTCCTGCAGGAAGTAGAAGAGCCTCCGGTCCTCCTGGTCCAGAAGGTTGTCGATTATGTCCTCATCATATCCGAAGTAGTTGAGGACCTTCTGCGCAAGCTCACCCGCCTCCTGGTCCTCCACCCCGACCTTGTTGCTTACCGCTGCCTTCAATGAATCGTATCTGTTCTGACTGAATCCCGTGTTCATCTCGTTCACTCTCGCCTTTTTAGTGTGTTAATGCTTCTATAAAAGCCTTGCCTATTACGCTTCCATTGGTGGCTCCGCTCCTAGGAACGTCGCGACTGCGTGTGGCTTGTCCTTGACGGCGGGCTACCAGTCAGCCCCTTTCATATTAATACGCCGAAGGAGATTTACCCTCAATGAACTGCCCGTCCTGCGGCACCCCGATGGAGGAAGGCTTCCTGGAAACGGAGAGTCTGGTCTCAGGGGTGAAGTGGAGGAAAGAGATTACTTCCATGAGCAGGATCGGGATTGGCGGGGAACGCATCTACGAGTCGAATGTCTGGGGCATAGTCCACATTAAGGCAGAGCGATGCCCGAACTGCCGCTTGATCACCCACAAGTACTGATGGCACGGTGAAGTGCAGGGGGTGCGATTTGAACGCACGGACCACTAAGGACAGGATCCTAAGTCCTGCGCCGTTGGCCAAGCTTGGCTACCCCTGCTTGGCACCGTTCATGCGTGGAGATTGCATAAAGCCTTCGCCGGGGTTCGTGCCTGCGGCCGCCAAGCCCTGCATTCCAACGTCCAACTAGTGTTGATCGAAGTCAGGAATCCATGTCGTTTGATGGAGGCGCTTGGTAGGATGCCTCTGCGCATCTGCGGATCCCGCCTCTGATTCACATTTCAGCCTGATTCCTTTCCTAGCCCCGATGAGTTACCGCTGAGGCGTCAATTGTCCCGAATGCGATCATTTGCCTTGCTAGTGAATTGAGGCCACTCGCCTAGGAGAGCTTGTGCTCCTCCATCATGTGCTGTCTCACTAGGTTTGTCTCTTCTTCCTCGTCCGCACCCTCGATCCGAGCGTCGCAGAATGGGCATATCACGCTGATCACCGGCGTGAGCCCCATCTTCTTGGACTTCACTCTTTCCAATCGGTGCTCCCTGCCGTGGGCCTCGGCGCCGAACGCGTCTTCGACCTTCTTTCCTGCTACAGTCGACTTCGCCCCGAAAGCTTCCTTGCCCTTGCCCATCACCCTGCCGCTTGCCCTCGATGCTGGAACATCCAGCTTGTGGGCCGCCGCAAGATGGTCCCTCAACTCTGCGCTCAACACCTTCTCATTTGGCCCGATAATGCTCGCGTCACACATTGGACAGCCGAACTTCATCACTATTACCCCTTGAGTTTTATTTCCAGGGCAGAGTATTTATTCCTGTCGGCCCGCTGCGCCAGCTACTGGATGAAGTGCGTATGTAGCAAGTTCCAAGTTGTGAAAGAGAAACAAATGGCGGGCTGTGCTACCCGCCTCAATAGAACAAGCGTTTCAGGTCAGACCGGAGAAGTTGAACCAGCCGAGGAGCCATCCCAGACCGCTGATCCAAACGACGATCGTCGCGACCCAGGTAATCGCCAGCATCGGCTTGAAGAAGCTGTTCTTCTGCAGTCCCAGGACCACCCAGAAGCTGAACCATGCCAGTCCCCAGAGAATCCAGTTTAACCCTAGAATCCAGAGCACTGGTCCCGATGCGGGAACGAATGCATAGTACGCGAACGGTATCACGTTCAGAGCCACGAACAGGCAGTACCAGCCCAGTGCGCGGTTGTCTTGCCTCCCGGTGTACCAGTTGTATCCCAACCAGTAATACGTGAAGGTGAACAGCAGTGTCTGAGCGGCCACCAGTGAACTTGTGACGTTACCCGTCGGTCCAGCACCGAACAACCACATCAGCGCCACAACAGTTGTCAAAGCGCCAACGAGGAAGTTGAAAATCGCCGCGTCCTTCGGATCCCCATGCCCCATCATCACCAGCAAGTTGACGGTCAAAACGCCGCCGATATACATTGCCGGCAATCCAAGCAGTATGTCTCCAGCCATGTTAGGTTGTTCCCCCTGCCTCCCGGATCGCTACGCGATCACTGTCTTAGGATTGCGCACCAGAGAATATAAACATGCCCTTCAGGCATACCGCATTCTGCTGCATGCCATCACACGTGGAAGCGATGTTGTCGCCTAGGTGTTAAGGATCTCGTGTCCTCGCAGACCGCTTCACTGTGAAATGAGTAATCGAGACGCAGACGACCTCACCGACATATCGAAAGAAAAGGGAGGGCCTACCCTCCCTTCTGATAGACGACGTTCCCGCCGACGATCGTCATCAAGACCTTCATGTCCTTGACCTCGTCGCCAGGGATGCGGAACGGGTCGTCGCTGACCATCACGAAGTCCGCCAGCTTGCCAACGGTAATGCTTCCCTTCTCGTCTTCTTGGCCGGTCGCGTAGGCGCCCTCTATCGTGACCATCTTCAGCGCCTGCTCCATCGGTATCTTCTGCTCGGGGTGCCATCCCGCGGGCGGGACTCCATTCTGGTCTTTCCTCATCGTGGATGTGTACAAGTTCATGATCGGGTTCTCCGGCTCGATCGGTGAATCCGTACCGCATGCCATGTGAACGCCGGCGTCCATCAGCCATTTGTACACGTGCGCATTCTTCTCGCGTTCCGGGCCTAGCAGCCTGGGGATCCAGTTCTGGGCCTTCGCGATGAACACCGGTTGCACGTTCGCCACGACGTTGAGCTTCTTGAACCGTTCCACCATGTCCTTGCTGATGATGAATGCGTGGCTGATCTTGTACCGGGGGTCCTTCGGCTTGACCTCGTTCTGGACCTCCTCGAAAACGTCAAGCACGTCGGAAATGGCGCGATCGCCGATCGCATGTACGTCCACCCGGATGCCGTTCCTCGTCGCCTTCAACACCACTTCCTTGATCTCCTTCTTGGAGACGCGCATGATTCCCCTGTTGCCGGGCGCGTCCGCGTACGGCTCCTTGAGGGCCCCAGTGTGGCTACTCAGGCTGCCGTCCGTGATCATCTTCACGCCCGCGAACCGCAACTTGTTGCTTCCGAACCCGCTCATAAGCCCGATATCGACGGCTTGATTGAGGTACTGGAAGCCGAGGTAGAAATTCACTCTCACCGGCAACTTACCCTCCCGCTCGAGCTCCTGATAGGCCTTCACCTGAGCATCCCCAGCGAGGATGTCGACCATGGAGGTGAGTCCGTAGCTCACCGCACGCTTCGCCGCGAACTCCAGCGCTGCCTTGCTCTGCTCGTAGCTGAACAAGCCGGCTCCGGTCTCGAGGAATCCTGGTGCGACAAGATTCAGAGCGTTCTCCAGGAGGATGCCGGTCGGTTCCCCCTTTTCGTTCTTCTCGATCTCCCCCCCATCCGGGCTTGGGGTGTCCTTGTCGATGCCCTTCTGCTTCATCATCATCGAGTTGATGAGGTAGATGTGGGCGTTCCAGTGGATCAGGAACACGGGATTGTCGGGCGCGACCGAGTCGACCTCCCATCTGGTCGGATAGCGTTTCTCTTCCATCCGTTCCTGGTTCCATCCAGAACCCAGGACGACCGCGCCCTTCGGGGTCTTCGCCACCTTTTCCTTCACCTTCTGAAGGAATTCGGGGATGTTCTTCACATCGTTGAGTACAACCCCGTTCGCGAAATGACCAACAAGCAGGGGGTGCATATGCGAATCATGGAATCCAGGCAGAACGGTCCTGCCTTCCGCATCCACGATCCTGGTCTTCTTGTCTGCTAGCGCTCGGATTTCCTCGTTATTGCCCACCGCAACGATCCTATCCCCCTTGACTCCGACCGCCTGCGCGGTCTTCTTCTTCGGGTCGATCGTGATCACGTTGGCGTTCACTATCGCCATATCTAGGGTCAAGCCCTGCTTCATCGCATCACCTTCTCGAAACTAGCGATTTCGAAACCGTTGTGCCGGGGCAATTCCACCGTTTCGCAAGCAAACGTCACCTTGTTCCACGAGGAAGCAGCCTCAGCCTAAGCAAAATGAAAGGGTTTGGGGTCGGGAGGGCCCCAGATATCCTCAGTACTTGCCGTGCGTTCTCGCGGACTTGATCGCGGCCTTCATGTTCGCGTGCGGCGTGACTGGTGAGACCTCGCATCCTGGCGCGAGGATCAGCCCGCTTCCGTGCATCGCGATCTTGCATGAGTCGGCGATCTCCTTCTCGACGTCCGCTGGAGTCCCGGTTACCAGTGTGTTCGTGTGGTCTATTCCGGACATCAGGCAGAGGCTCTTCCCCCACTTGTCCTTGGCTTCCTTGAGGTTGGGCTTCGCGCCCCTGTCCCACCAGGAGATTCCCTTCACGTTCTTGAAGTCCCGGGCCCACTCGTTCACGATATCGAACATCGGCTCCACACCGCAGATGTGCGGGATATGGACCATGCCAGGGGTCTTCTTGAAGACCTCGCGATCCGAAGGCGCGCCAAACTCGCGGTACTGTTCCTCCGTCGTAATCTCCTTGCTGGCCCTGGTCGTCAGGTAGCCCGCGAAGTAGGCACCGCTGTTCACGCACTCGTTGATGAAGGCGGCGATAGTCTCGGTGATGTTCTTCAGCCCCTTCTTGAGCGCCTCGGGTTCGGTCATCATGTGCACAAGCACGTCCTCCATGGATGCCACGTGAGTCGCGGTCGTGATCGGGCTTGGCAACGAGACCCCAATCGGGACCTTGTCGCCGTACTTGTCTCGGACGAGCGAGCAGGCATCGAGGTACAGCCTCATCCTGCCGTCAACTCTCGGGTCGAGAACATCGAGCTTCTCCCAGTCGCCGGGTGACTTGACTGCGAAGGTGCCTAGTGCCATGTGGATGTCTGGCGCCTCAGGCATCTTCATCCTAACCCCCCACCCCTGGACAATAAGACCCATGTCCGAGAGGCAGTATATTGTGTCCCCCCCAATCGCTTCGTAGAAGGCGATATGCGCCTTCGCCATGTTGAGGCCAGACGAACCGTATTTTATGACGTCCATGCCCGGCACAAAGTGCGTCTCAAAAATGCCCCCGAAAAGGGACACGGGCACGTAGTCAGGCGTCTGGTGGTTCAGTGCGGCCTCAAATCGCTGCATCGAAGTCATTTCTTTCGCCAAATGACCACCTTGCATGATTGTTCTTTTTGGACAATAAAAAACCTTGGTTCCATGAAGGCGTCAGAACACGGAAACTGAGTGGGCTCCTGTAATTCCGGAGCGAGCACGAAACGCGATTCCAGGCATCTCACTCTAGTATGCCGGACGAGGTAACGGAGTTGAGGAAATCCGAAACGACCGATAGCGCCCTCTCTCTGCTCTTCGGGTACGCTTTCACGTTGCCACGAACTGAGATGACGTCGTCCCCCTCATCGTCCGAAAGTGATAGCTCTTCCATGAACGCCTTCTGCTTGTCGAGCCTCAGGAAGAGGTTGCCGTCATCATCCACGCGCCTTTCGAGCGAATCTAGCAGGCGGAGCAGATCCTCCTCGCCCAGCCTCTTGAAGAAGAGCTCAATTCCTTTTCGATTGCGAATGGATGCGGTGAGGATCAGGATCCTGTTCCCGTGATAGCCTTCCGATGAATGGCTCTCGATCTCTTCGACGCCGGACGCGAAATTCAGCGCCTTGCGGACCTTGCTTTCGTCCTCCGTCGCCTGGCAGAACGCGCGAAAAGCGAGGGAGTGAAAGGACATTGCGGAAGGGGCACGGCGCACCCGAACATCTAGCTTGCTGTCGTTGCTTCGTAGTCGTGCGCTCGGTTTTCGGTAATTCTCGATCGCCTCTGCCGCCTCTGCTATTCAGTGACACGCCTGGCTCAAATGATTTATATCGCCATGATGACCTGATTTTCAATTGAACAGCATGATCGAGATAAGATTTCACGGAAGAGGCGGGCAGGGTGCGGTGGTGGCATCGGAGCTTCTAGCTCGCGCCGCGGTGATGAACCGCCTGCACGCCGCGGCATTCCCGTTCTTCGGGGTGGAGAGGCGAGGGGCGCCGGTGACCGCTTTCTGCCGCATCGACCTCAAGCCGATCCGTACTCATTCAGAGATCTACTTCCCCGACTACGTCGTCGTCCTTGACCCCAGCCTCATCGGGATGACCGACGTATTGCACGGCCTCAAGCCCGATGGCAGCGTCTTGATCAACACGCCGAAATCGCCTTCGGAGATCCACGGCCTGCGCTGGGGCAACATCACGACGGTCGATGCCACGGGGATCGCGATCGAGCTCGGTCTCGGCACTGAGGTCGCGCCCATCGTGAACACCGCGATAATCGGGGCGTTCTCGAAGATCTGCCCCCAGGTACCGATCGATTCCATCGTCGAGAGCATCCTGAGGGCCGCGCCAAGCAAGAAGGAGGAGAACGCCGCGGCGGCAAGGAAGGCGTTCGAAACGGTCAAGGGGGCGGGCTAGTGGAGACGTATCGAGACCTTCCGCAATCGAGCTATTCGCTGCAGACCACCGAGAGCGTCAAGACTGGCACCTGGCGGACCTTCCGGCCGGTCATCGATCAGTCCAAGTGCGTTCGCTGCTACAACTGTTGGAAGTTCTGCCCCGACCTGAGCGCCGAGGTGAAGGAGGAAGGAGACTTCCCAGCGATCGATTACGACCATTGCAAAGGCTGCGGGATCTGCTCGAATGAGTGCCCGACCGGAGCGATCACCATGGTGAGGGAGGCTTCGTTGTGATCGACCTGATGACCGCGAACGCAGCGGTGGCGAAGGCGGCGGCGCTCGCGAGAGTTGAGGTGATCGCCGCCTATCCTATCACTCCCCAGACCACGATTTCGGAGAAACTGGCCGAGATGGTAGCCAATGGCGAGCTCAATGCGAAGTATCTCAAGGTGGAGAGCGAGCACAGCGCGATGGCGGCGCTGATCGGCGCCTCGTACATGGGTGCGCGCACCTTCACCGCGACCTCGTCGCAGGGTCTGGCGCTCATGCATGAACTGCTGTACTGGGCGGCGGGAGCGAGGAGGCCGATCGTGATGCCGGTGGTCTCGCGCGCGCTCGGGCCGCCGTGGAACATTTGGACCGATCATATGGACGTGATGGGCGAGCGTGACACAGGCTGGCTGCAGCTGTTCTGTGAGAACAATCAGGAGGCGCTCGACCTCACGCTCATCGCCTTCCGTGTGGCCGAGGACAAGGACATCATGCTGCCGGTGATGGTGATCGAGGACGGGTTCATCCTCTCACACACGTTCGAGAAGGTGGACGTTCCCGCGATCGAAGAGGTTGACTTCTACCTCCATCCGTTCAACCCCGACGTCAAGGTGAACTTCCGCAAGCCTCGGCGATACGGATCTCTCGTCATGCCCGACTGGGCGATGGAGTTCCGCTATAACAACGGGCAGGCGATGGAGCGCTCCAAGAAGAAGTTCACCGAGGCAGGGCTGGCGTTCCGTAAGGCGTTCGGACGGGACTACTCCACGCTCATCGAGGAATACAGGTGCGAGGACGCCGACGCTCTGCTGATCATCGCGGGCTCCGCCGCCGGCACCGCCAAGGTCGCGGTCGACCACATGCGGGAGCGGGGGAAGAAGGTAGGAATGGTGAAGCTGCGCGCCTTCCGCCCGTTCCCTGGGGAAGAGCTGAGGAAGCTAGCCAACAGGGTTCACACCATCGGCGTGTTCGATCGCTCGTACGTGCACGGTGAGTTCGGCCCGATCCACACGGAAGTCAAGAGCTCGGTTTACACGCTCGGCGGGGACGTGAAGGTGAAGGGTTACATTGGAGGCCTGGGTGGAAGGGACATCACCGAGGCGGATCTGGAGCGGATCCTGGACGATCTGCTCGTGCTCTCGACGAAGAACAAGATCGACCGCGAGGTCCAGTGGGTGGCGCTGCGCGACGGCAGCTTGAGGTGGTGAGATGCCAAAGTTCACGATCCCGAGGGAGGAGTTGGTCTGCAAGGGGCATTCTGGATGCGCGGGATGCGGGGCGACGCTTCTTTCGCGCTACGCGCTGAAGGCCCTGGGTCCGAAGACGGTCGTGAACGTTCCTGCCTGTTGCTGGTCGGTGGTGCAGGGCGTCTGGCCAAGGGCGATGTTGAAGGTACCGGTCATCGACCACCCGTTCGAGTGCACCGCGGCGGTGTCGAGCGGGATCCGGGCGGCGCTCGAGATCAAGGGCGTCGAGGACGTGAACGTGGTCGGATGGGCAGGTGACGGTGGGACGGTGGATATCGGCCTGCAGGCGCTGTCAGGCGCCATCGACCGCGGAACGGACATGATCTACATCATGTACGACAACGAAGCCTACATGAACACTGGCATCCAGAGGTCCGGGGCAACTCCGCTGTATGCATGGACGAACACCACTCCCGGAGGGAAGGGAGGGGAGTGGAACATGACCCCGAAGAAGCGCATCATGGAGATGCTGCTCGCAAACGGCCTGGTCTACGGAGCGACCGCCAATGTCGCCTATCCCGAGGACCTGATCGCGAAGCTGCGCAAGGCAAAACAGATCAAGGGTCCGAAGTTCGTTCACGCGCTCTCCTCATGTCCTCCCGGCTGGAAGATCGACCCCTCGAAGTCGGTGGAGGTGGCGAGGCTTGCGACTCTCACCGGCATGTTCCCCCTCTACGAGGTCGAGGGCGGACACTATGCGCTCTCCAAGGACGTCAAGAACAAGCCCGTCGACGAGTACCTGAAGGTGCAGGGCCGCTACAAGCATCTGACAGTCGAGATGGTCGCCGAAATCCAAAAGAGGGTCGATGAGGATTACGCCGCGCTCAAGTGGAGATGCGAGCAGGGGAGGACCACCGCTGTCTGAGGGGCAAAAGGGCGAGCGAAGGCTGTTGCTAGGGAACGAGGCTATTGCCAGGGCGTGCCTGGAGGCGGGAGTGGGGTTCGCATCCACTTACCCAGGGACACCGTCCTCTGAGATCGGTCTGATATTCGACGAGATCTCGCCCCAATACGGATTCTACTTCGAATATTCCACGAACGAGAAGGTAGCGATGGAGACAGCCGGCGCGGCCGCTGCCTCGGGAGTTCGCTCGTTCGTGTTCATGAAGCATGTTGGCGTCAACGTCGCCAGCGATCCGATGATGAGCCTCGGGTACACGGGCGTCCGCGCGGGGATGGTGATCCTCAGCGCCGACGACCCCTCACTGCACTCGAGTCAGAACGAGCAGGACAATCGGCATTACGCCCGCCTCGGGAACCTGCCGATGCTTGAGCCGTCGACCCCCGCGGAGGCGAAGGAAATGGCTCTGGCAGGGTTCGAGCTGTCGGAGAGGCTTGGCTGCCCAGTGTTCCTCCGCACAACGACGCGCGTCAATCACGCTCGCGGTCTCGTGCCGCTAGGCGATGTCAAGGCTCCGTCCGCCAAGGGCCATTTCGACAAGGATCCGCAACGCTTCGTGCCCGTTCCCGCTTTCGCTCGAATGATGCGCACCCGTCAGATCGAGCGGCTCAAGCTGATGGCGGACGAGACCGAGGGTTCGCGATTCAACTTCACGGAAGGAGAAGGGGATGTGGGAGTGATCGCCAGCGGCGTCGCCTACACCTACGCCCGCGAGTTCCTGAACGGCTGCGCGTTCCTCAAACTGGGCATGACGAACCCTTTGCCAGAAAAGACGATCGCTCAGTTCCTTCGGGGAAAGCGCCGCGTCATCGTTTTCGAAGAGCTCGACCCGCTGCTCGAGGATGCAGTGCTGCGTATCGCCAAGGACGCGAACCCATCCGTCGAGGTCATCGGAAAGCGCTCCGGGCACCTGCCGCTCGCATTCGAGTACAATCCCGAGACGGTCGCGTCGCTCTCGCAGCTTGTCAGCGTCAAAGGGCTCAGCAACATCCTCACGCCGGCCAAGGTGTCTCTCCCCGTGAGACCACCAGTCCTGTGCGCCGGATGCCCGCATCGGGCCACGTTCTTCGCCATCAGGAGGGCCTTGGGCGGCAGAGAAGCAGTGGTCAGCACGGACATCGGGTGCTACACTCTCGGTCTCAACCCCCCTCTAGGAATGGCTGACTTCCTGCTCTGCATGGGGTCGAGCGTCGGCGCTGCCGGGGGTTTCGCTGAGGTCACGGATCAAAAAGTGGTCGCGTTCATCGGAGACTCGACCCTGTTCCACTCTGGAATCCCCGGAATTATCAATGCGGCCTTCAACCGGCATGTCTACCTGCTCGTCGTTCTTGACAATCGAACGACCGCGATGACCGGGCATCAACCGCATCCTGGAACAGGAAGGAGCGGAGCGAGGGCCAGCGAGCCACTTGACATAGAGGCGCTCGTCAGGGGGTGCGGGGTGCGCAATGTCGTCAGCGTGGACCCGTACGAGCTCAAGAAGACCATCGAAGCGGCCAAGGCGGCCTTCGACAACAACGAGCTCACGGTGATCATCGCCAGGAGGGCCTGCCCCCTCGCGATCAAGAAGAAGGGAGGCGAAGAGCGCACCAGGTACACTGTGAACGCGGAGAAGTGCGTCTTCTGCCGCACCTGCATCGGCAAGTTCGCTTGCCCTGCGATGCGCATCGACGGAAAGGTCGCGGCGATCGACGAGAGCATGTGCATCGGCTGCGGGGCCTGTGTGGACGTCTGTCCCAAAGGCGCGATCGAGGTGGCAAAATGAAGTACAACGTCCTGATCGTAGGCGTCGGGGGCCAAGGCGTACTGCTCGCCTCAAGGGTGCTGGGGGAGGCCGCGATGCGCGCCGGGCACGAAGTGGTGATGAGCGAGGTGCACGGTATGGCCCAGAGGGGAGGGAGCGTCTCATCGGTCGTGAGGTTCGGCGAGGGCGTCATGAGCCCGCTGATCCCGCTCGGTGGCGCGGACGTCATTCTAGGCTTCGAACCGGTCGAATCGTATCGTTCTCTCCCGTTCGCACGGGCGGGAGCGACGATAGTCACCGACACAACACCGGTGCCTCCGTCCGGCGTGATCAGCGGCAAGGAGACCTACCCTGGAATCGAAGAGCTGCTCGGCGGCATGCGGGAGGCGGGCCTGAGAGTAGTGGGCTTCGAGGCGAGCGCGGAGGCCCAGAAGGTCGGCACGAGGCTTGCGGCGAACTCCGTGCTCCTCGGCGCCCTCTGCGGGAGCGAAGCGTTGCCGCTCGAGTCTTCAGAGGTCAGGTCGATCCTGCTCGAGAGCGTGCGAGAGAAGTTCCGCGAGCTCAACGGAAGGGCTTTCGACGCGGGATTCGCGATCGCGCGAAACGGCCCTTAGGCGAGCGGAACGAGCCTCCATCGCCCTCGGCCAACGAGGACCTTGCGGTACCCCTTGAGCAGACTGTCCAGATCAGGGTCCCCCGAATCCGAGCGCAGCGACCAGAAAGTGCTCAGCTTCGACGGTGTGGAGACGATCAGGATGTTCTCGATTCCCACCCGACGCACCACCTCCGGCGAGAGCTGCTGGTTCCCTCTTCCAAGGATGAATCCCTGAGAGCCGATAGGAGTGACCACGATCTTAGCATGCGGATGAGTTATGATCGCCTCAAGGATGCGTCTCTCGGTCACATCCTTTTCGAGGATTGAGCGGTTGAGGAACAGATCGACGCCCAGGAGCGTCTTCTCCGAGCCGAGGGCCTTCGCCACGGTCGCGAGCGTCGTCCCGGGCCCGAGGATGTAGAGCGTCCCCCGCTCCATCAGATCGACGATTTGCTCTGCCAGCTCCTCCTTCTCTGATTCCAGGTCAGGCCCCTCGACCTCGCCCTTGATGGGCTGGACCAGCTCGCGGTCGCAGGGCGTCAGCAGATAGCCGTAGAGGCGGGCGCTGAGGCGGCCATGCCTGAAGGCCTCTTCATCCACGTCCATGACCTCGGATTCCCTGACATCCGCCTTTCCCTCGACGAATTCGGACAATAGGCGTCCAGCGGCCTGGGGAGTGACCGCGAACGCCGCCGAGTGCATCTTCACTCCGGCGGGAACGCCCACCACTGGTATCCTCAGCCCGATAGCATCAAGGATGTCCCTTGCCGTTCCGTCGCCTCCGGCGAATATGACGACGTCGACTTTGTTCGCGAGGAAAGCCTCGCAAAGCTGTCGGGTCGTGGCCGCGGATGTGGGGGTGCTTGTGCGATATACGCTCACGAACGGAACGTTGAGCGCGCGAAGGGCCTCTCCGCCCATTTCGCCGTCGCAGGAAAGGAAATCGATCGAGGCGGGACTCGAGACGGTCTGAAGCGCTTTGGTCATCCTCTGGGAGGCGGACGGTCGCGCTCCCCTCCGCCGCGCCTCCTCGAGGACTTCGACCCCATCGGTGCCTTTGAGGCCGACGCTGCCGCCCATTCCAGCGATGGGATTCACGATCACCCCTACGCGCACGATGTCGTTGATGGAAGGCTGGCCTATTTGAGAGAGCGGTCGCTCACGAGTTGAGGAGAGAAATGAAACGGGCCCTGTCACGGGCCCGGGAGGCCTTGCGTTCTGTCGATCAACGAATCAAGAGAGGGTTCTCGATCTGGGTTTCCGGCTGCTTCAGCTGAAGTTCCTCAAGGGAAGCCTGGATGAGCGCCGTCTCAGGGCTTGCGACCCTGGCCAGTTCGTAGTTCTTCTGTTCGTCGATCTGATGGACCATCTCCTCGATCTCGGGGGTCATCTGGCTGATGAACGACTCGCTGATCTGGCTGCACAACGAATCGATGATCTTGATTATCGACCTCTCCATGATAGCGAACGACTCCCCGATGGAGCAGTCGCCCGCGTACTTCAGGAGCTGGTCGTTGTCTAGAACGACGGTCGTCTCGGTGATCTCCCTGAGCCTCTTCACACCCTCGCTCGCCCTCCTGACCCTCTCGGTCTCGTAGGAGAAGGGGTTGATGGCGATGGCGAAGGTCACGGCGTCGAGCTCCTTCGAGACCTCGGCGACGATCGGAGCGGCCCCGGTCCCAGTGCCGCCGCCCATGCCCGCAACTATGATGACGATGTCACTGCCCGCGAGCACGTCCTTGAAGACGCCGCGAGCGCGGTCCGCACAGTACTCACCGACTTCAGGGAATCCGCATGCGCCCTCTCCCTGGGTGATGTCCTTGCCTATCAGGATCTTCTTGTCGGCCTCGATCTCGTCGAGCTTCCGTTCGTCCGTATTGATTGCGACCGTCTCCACGCGGTCGCGGCAGTCCGAGAATATCCTCTGCACCACATTGTTGCCCGCACCGCCGCAGCCGACGACCGTTATCTTCGGCTCGATGATGCCTTTGCTGAGCTCGGCTACCAGCTGCTCAGTCTGCGCGCTCTTGTCCATCTACGCTTAGGCCTCCTTACGTCAGTTTGGAGCAGGTGACCTAACGGTTGTCCGCAACCGTGCACCCCATCCCTTCTGTCTGGCTATTGCCAAACGATTCCTACGTCCTCGTCGCTAAGGAAGCATGTTGACACCATCATGGGTCTCGAGCACCTTCTTCTTGACCTCCTCCAAGTGCTCGGGCCTGAGGAACTCCCTGCGCACCGCCTCCTCGATTGCCCCTTCGACGGAGTTGTAGATGCCTTCGCGCACCATCGCCTGTATGACGAAGAGCGCCTTCCTAGGCAGTTCCACTACCACGTGGTTGTCCTTGTCTTCCGTGACCGATGAGCCCTGTGCCCCTTCGATGAATGCGCGGATTGCGACCCTGGTGAACTGCGATCTCGAGGCATACTCCGGATGCTTCTTGATGAAGCCGTCCAGGAGCTCGAGGTCCTCGGGTTCGAGCCTTAGGGTTATCCGTTCTCCATCCAATACGCTCACCAATCGTCCGCGACGCGGACTGTCATATGCATGTCCTACTTGAGTATTTAAGTGTATGCCTTCCGTCATACAAAGTCATACTTGACCTGATTATCTATCTGGATAATGTGCTTCTGGCCCCTGCTGGGCAAGTGAACCCGACCGAAATCCTATTTATCGATTACTATTATAACCGGGCAAGGGTGCTTGGATGGCAGGCAACTGGACGAGGATCGAAAGCAAGTGGCAGGACCGTTGGTACTCGGAGAAGATCAACGAGTCGAATCCAGATTCACGTCCCAAGTTCATGATCATCTTCGCGTACCCTGGCGTGACCGGCTATCTTCACGTCGGGCACATGCGCGGATACACCTACGTGGACGCTATCGCCCGCTACAAGAGGATGACTGGTTACAACGTCCTCTTCCCAGTGGGCACGCACGCCACCGGCAATGGCGCCATCAGCTTGGCCAAGAGGGTGCGGAACCTTGACTCGCCCACAATCGAGTACCTTCTTTACAACGGCTGCCCGGAAGACAAACTCGCCGACCTGCAAGATGCTGGCAAGGTGGTCGAGTTCTTCAATCAGGTCTATTTGAACGACTACTGGCGCCGCTTCGGATTCCTGGCGGACTGGCGACGATTCACGTCCACGGTGTACCCAGAGTACGGCAAATTCATCCAGTGGCAGTTCAAGAAGCTCATGCAGAAAGGGCTGCTCATCCAGAAGCCCTACTTCGCGCCTGCCTGTCTCAACTGCGGACCAGTTGCGATTGACGCGTCAGAGACCGACCTGCAGAAGGGAGGGCACGCCGAGACGAACGAGTACACTCTTCTCAAGTTCAAGTGCGATAGCCTCTTCCTTGTCGCTGCCACCCTCCGCCCCGAGACGGTCTTCGGTCAGACGAACTTCTGGATCAACCCCAATGTCACATACGCCAAAGTGCGAAATGGGGACGAGACCTGGGTCATCAGCAAGGAGGCGTTCGGCAAGCTCGAGCATCAAAAGGATGGTCTTGAGGTCGTCGGAGAGGTGTCAGGGAGGTCGCTGGTTGGTGCGAAGTGCATCGCTCCCGTCATACACCGCGAGATCATGGTGTTGCCGGCGTCGTTCTGCGACCCCAACGTCGGCACTGGTCTTGTGACCAGCGTACCCTCGGACGCGCCGGACGACTACATCGCGCTCAAGAACCTTCAGGACGACGCGGCGGCCATGGCCGAGTACGGCTTGAATCCCGACGAGGTAATGTCGATAACCCCGATTCCGATCATTGAGACTAAGGGCTGGGGGCCGCTGCCTGCGGTCGAGATAGTGGAGAACATGGGCATCGAGCGCAGCGGCGACGAGCGCCTGGACGAGGCAAAGAAGGAAATCTACAAGGCTGGCTTCCACACCGGCCGCATGAATGGGAACTGTCGCGAGTTCGCGGGCATGCAGGTCAGCGTTGCAAAGGAAAAGATCCGAGACATGATGATCGCGAGCGGCGAGGCGGACGTGTTCTACGACCTCTCCGAAGAGGTCATCTGCCGTTGCGGGGGCAAGGTGGTGATCCGCAAAGTTCCAGATCAATGGTTCATCGACTACGGGAATCCCGATCTGACGAAGGCGAGCAAGGAGCACTCGCGCTCGATGCAGATAATGCCGCAGGAGTACTACGACAACATCCTCGGCGTGCTGGATTGGTTCCGCGAGCGCGCCTGCGTTCGTCAGGGCAACTGGCTTGGCACAAGGTTCCCCTTCGACGAGAAGTGGATCATCGAGGCGATCTCCGACTCCACTCTCTACCCCGCCTACTACCTGATATCGCACTTCGCATCGAGCGGCAGGATCCGCGCCGAGCAGATGACGGAGGATGTGCTCGACTTCGTCTACCTGGGCAGGGGGGACCCCGCGAGCCTGGCAGCCGGGGTGGGCCTGGATACGTCGATCCTTGTGGACATGCGTCGCGAGGTCGAGTACTGGTACCCGCTCGACATCAACCTCGGCGGCAAGGAGCACATGACGGTGCACTTCCCGGCGTTCCTGATGAACCACGTGGCGATACTCGAGAAACAACACTGGCCCAAGGGCATCTTCGTCAACTGGTACGTTATCGGAAAAGGCGGCAAGATATCGAAGTCCAAGGGCGGGGCGCAGCCGATCCCCGGCGCCGCAGAGCGATTCGGCGTGGATGCGATGCGCCTGTACTACGCCCACATCGCCTCGCCGTTCGCGGACGTGGAGTGGGAAGAGGAGGCGGTCGAGAACTACATGGGCCGCCTGGACCGCATCACCGAGGCGGTCGTCGAGCTGAGCAGGCTCGAATGCACCGAGGAGCTCACAGACGCCGATCGCTGGCTGATGTCACGGGCGAGCTCGCGCATGTCGCGGCTGCAGGAGAGCATGCGCTCGTTCGACCTACGCTCCCTGGCGAATGAGGTCTACTTCGAGATGTACAACGACATACGCTGGTATTCGCGCAGGGGAGGCTGCAACGGCGCGGTCGCAGGCAAGGTCCTTGAGATGTGGGTGCGCTCAATGACCCCGGTCACGCCGCACCTGGCGGAGGAGCTTTGGGAGGGCATCGGCGGCAACGGACTGGTGTCGCAAGCGGAGTTCCCGCGGCCATCGCCCGGAGACGTCGAGCAGAGCGCGGAGGAGGCGGAGGAGTGCCTTCGCCGCGTCATCGCCGACACGAACGAGATACTCAAGGTCACTGGCATCAAGCCCAAGTCGATCTACCTGTACACGAGCCCGTCGTGGAAGCAGAAGATCGCGGCCAAAGGACTGGAACTGGCGGCGAAGAAGCAACTCGCCGTACCAGCGCTGACCAAGGCAGCGATGGCGGACGAGGAACTGCGCAAGCGCGGCAAGGAAGTGGCGGACTTCGCGCGCAAGTTCGCGGAGGACCTGATGAAGCGTTCGCAGCAGGAGCTCGAACGGCTGCGCGTCGACTTCGACGAGAGGGCGTACTTGAAGAGCGCATCAAGCTACCTCGCTTCGGAGTTCGGATGCGACGTCTTGGTGTTCGGCGCCGACGAGCCAGACATCGTCGACCCCCAGCGCAAGTCCCGTTCCGCGCAGCCGAGGCGTCCGGCAATCTACATCGAGTGAATATGTTTATCGGTCGCTCGGTTGGCGGCTCGGCGATTACGTCCCGAGGCACAAAGACCCAGGTCTCATAATATCAGCCCGCCACCCATTGACCTGCTGAAGTCGCCGTTCAGGTGGTTTGATTGGGGGCGAGCCTACTTGACTCGTCCGTTTTGAGTCGGTGTCCCAGGCCCAGACGGGGCAGGCACGGCACCGCGCACAAGGAGCTCGATCGACTGCCTCGTGAACACATTGAGGATGGTCCCGAAAATGACCATGGCACGTCTGGCCTCTCCCTCCCTGGTCAGTAGGAGCGAGACGTCCTGGTCGGTTCGCATCAGCATCTCGATGCAATACCGCCCGTCGCTCGTCACGAAGCCTTTGTCCTCGAGCACGCCTCCGATTTCGAATGGATAGACGGCAGTCTGCTCGAAAGTCATCAGATGGCATCTCCCCAACAGGCCGTCGAACCCATCGATCTGCGGGCTGATCAGGACAGTTACGTCCTTCTGTCTCGCTGCTTCCGAAAGGACCTTTGCATAGCGGATCACGCTTCGGTTGTTGAAGCACAGGACGGTCACCTCCCTCCTGGCAGATTCGGTGACCTCGCTGACTTTGTGGTCGATGGCCCAATCCCCCTTGACCGTCCAGATGGGGTTCTCCTGCGCGTTCGCCCGCCGCCCTATTTCACTCAGGTCCCGGAGAATCTCCTCGTTCGCATGGCGGATCTCCTCCATCAGTTGGCTTGAGGCTGCCGTTGGCTCGTTCGCTCGATAGCAGCGGGGCGAGGAGCTTCCCACCTCGACGAAGCCCTTCTCTGCCAGCCTATGCATGACGTCATACGCTCGTGAGCGAGGCACGCCGCTCTCCTCGCTGATCTCCTTGACCGTGGCCTCTCCGAGAGTGACGATGGCGACGTAGGCGCGGGATTCGTACTCGCTGAGACCCAGCCGGACAAGATGGTCCACCACACCGGGCATGTCACTGTCGAAGTGACAACAGACTTATGAAGTTTGGCACGATGACCCCGGTAGTAAAAAGTCAGCGGACTGGAGGAGGATTCGCGATGCTCTTCGAAAGGATAGGGCGCATGGTCACAAAGCACTACAAGGCCATCATCGTGATTTGGCTCGTCGTTCTGCTGGTCTCCGTGCCAGCAATTCTGAACGTAGACAAGGCGGTCAATTACGATGTCAGTTTCAGTTCGGGAGAATACTACGAATCCGTCCACGCCAACGACGTGATATCGAGTCAGTTCAGGACTTCCGTCGCCAATGGAACGATCATCGTCTTGCTGCAGTCGGACAACGTCACCGACGCCCCCACTCGTGATTTCGTCCTCGCTCTTCAGCAGCGGATCGCTAGCTCACCGAAAATCAAGGATCTAGAGGCCACCTCTTCGGTGTACTCCTACTCGATCGGGATACTTGCACAGGTCATTCAGCAGATCGGCCCGGGCATGAGAATGGCCGAGCAGAACATTTCCTTCGGGGCGTTCCTCCTATGGGGTTTGCCGGCAATGCACGCCAACGCCTGGGCTCAGGCGTACGGCGCCTCTTCGGGCAACGAATCGTTCTCGAGCGCGCAAGCGTACGCCGCCACGAGCACTGCCTTGACCTCCTACCTCGCCTCGGTCCATGCGGACGCGGCGACCACTGCATTGGCCTTCGGCTACTATGACGCCTTCGCCGCCGCCTGGAACGTGACGGCGATACCCAATCCCGTCGATCGGGCAACGACCTGCGTCAACGCGGTTGCGCCTACGTTCATCGGAAGCCTACCAAGCTCGGAAGCGCTGGTCAAGACACTGATGTCGGCGGTCCTGGGGCGATTCAACCTCACCAGCTTCGACAACGTCACGATCGCCCACCAACTTGCCCTCAACGTGGTCGGCAACATGGCGAGCATCACCAACCTCACATTCTTGCAGGCGGTATACGATCTCGGGCCGGCAATCAACGGCTCGACCGCGAACGCCTTCGCTTTGTCTATCGTCTCCGCGGGCACCCTGGACACTTACCCCTACGCGATTCCTGCGCAGCTCGTGAACGGGCTTATCTCTTCCAACAAGCAATCGATGCTGATGATGGTGACCTTCACCGTCAGCTCAAGCTACACGCTGAGCAACGGTGACAAGCCTCTGCTCGATGACGTCGGCGTCGTCCGGGACGAGATCAAAGCACTCAAAGCGAGCACGGGATCGACGATCAGGACTTATGTCACCGGCGATGCGGCCATATCCGCGGACATGGAGCAGAGCTCGCTGAACGATCTAGGGCTGATCGAACCCTTCACGATCATAATCATCATCGTCCTCATGGGCATTCTGTTCCGCTCGTTCTTGGGGCAGCTTCTTCCCCTCGGCGCAGTTGGCGTGGCAATCGGGATCAGCCAGGCCTTGGTCTTCATCATTGGGTCGACCATCGCTCAGATCAACTTCACGGTGCTGACCATGCTCTTCGCCGTTCTGATGGGGGTCGGGACGGACTACTCCATATTCATCATGACCCGCTATCGCGAGGAGCGGATAAGGGGCGCGACCAGGGAGAAGGCCGTGCAGACCGCGGTGACATGGGCTGGCGAGTCCATCGTGACCAGCGGGGCGACCGTCATCATCGCCTTCATGGCCATGGCCCTCACGAATTTCTCGTTCGTTCAGACCATGGGGCTTCTCCTCGGGCTGGCCATCATCGTCGCCCTAGCCATTGCATTGACCATGGTGCCATCGGTCCTGATGCTGGTCGGCAACCGGATCTTCTGGCCAACGACCGGCAAGAGGTGGGACCGGTTCGCCCAGAACCTGATGCAGAGGAAGAGAGAAGGCAACCACGGCTACTTCCATCGGGCGGCCAGTTTCTCGGTGAAGCACGCCAAAGTGGTGGTGCTCGCGGCCGTCCTGGTGTCGGTGCCTACAACTTACGTCTTCCTCACCCAGGAGACGAGCTTCGACTTCATCGGCAGCATGAGCAACACCGAGGGCATCCAGGGAATGAACGCCTTGACGACGGACTTCGGTGCCGGAGCGATCCTGCCCACTCAGGTCGTGATCATCGGCAACACCGTCGTCTACCAGAATGGTTCTTTCAATAGCGCCTATCTCGACGCGGTCGACAATGTCACCGCCACCCTCGCCGCCGATTCGCTCGTGCAGAAGGTCACGAGCATCACCAGGCCATTTGGCCTACCGGTCGACTATCATGGCCTGGGCAACCTTTCGGCAGAAGCCAGAACTCAGTTGGTGGCGTCGATGCTGCAGTTCATGGGCAGCGACAATAAGAGCGTCCTCATCACCGTCGTCCTCAAGGAGCAGCCGCAGAAAGCGAGCGTGGTGAACCACATCGTCGACATGAGAAAGGCGCTCGCGGATGAGAAAGCGAACCTACCCGCGTTGGCCGGCTCGACGATCCTGGTAGGAGGCGAGACCGCGGCGCTCTATGACATCGGGCAGAGCACCTCAAGGCAGTTCGGCAACATCGAGGTCATCGTCATCATCGGAATCTTCCTCGTGCTGATGGTCGTGCTCGGCTCGCTTCTCCTTCCCACGTTCGCGATCGTCTCCATCGCCATGAGCATCACCTGGGCGTTCTCCGCGGTTACCTTAGTATTCGGGAACTGGCTGGGCAAACCCATCCTCTGGATCATACCGCTCATACTCTTCGTGATGCTGATGGGCATCGGCATGGACTACAATGTGTTCATCCTCACTCGGATAAGGGAAGAGGCTCAGAAGCACAATGACATCAAGCACGCCGTCGTGGAGGCAGTGGACTGGACGGGAGGCATAATCACCGCTCTGGCGCTGATCATGGCGGGTGCATTTGGTTCCTTGATGATCTCTAGCAACGCCATGCTCCAGGAGTTCGGGTTCGCGCTGCTGCTCGCGGTCATCTTCGACGCCATGATAGTGAGGACCTACATCGTCCCGGCCGCCATCGTGCTCATGGGCAAGAAAGCGTGGTGGGCGCCGGGCCGCTTGCAGCGCGTCGGCCGCGAGGAGAAGATGGCTGCGAAGAGGGCGGAGAGGGAGAAGAAAGCGTGATATTTCGCTCTGACCGCGCTCACTTCCATCGGCGGTAGAGGTCGTTCTCGACTCCGAGCCGGTCGAGCACCTTGCCGACGACGAAGTCGATCATGTCCTCGACGGACTCGGGCTTCGGATAGAACCCAGGCGACGCGGGCAGGATGACCACGCCCAAGCGGGCGAGCTTCAACTCGTTCTCGAGCATGATCGCGCTCACAGGCGCCTCGCGCGGAACGAGGATGAGCTTTCGACCTTCCTTCAGGGCTACCGCGGCGGCGCGGGTGATGAGCGTGTCCGCGATCCCGCTCGCAATCTTGGCCAACGTGCTCTCTGAGCACGGGCAGACGATCATGGCGTCGAATCGATAGGAGCCGGAGGCGACCGGGGCGAACAGGTCGCTGTCGGAGTATGCCTTGTCGGCGAGCGATTCCAACTCCTTGGGTTCGAGGCCGGTCTCGTACCTCAGAATGTCTCCCGCCGTTTCGGAGACCACCAGCGCCTTATCGTGGGGCAATGCCTTCAGCAGCCTCACGCCATACGCCACGCCCGAAGCGCCGGTAATGCCGACTAGGTATCTCACGACCCGCTAGATTCGGCGCGGGGTATTTCAACCTGAGCCGACATCCTAGACGGTACCTGGGGCGCGCATCGAATTGGGCGCGGCCACAAGAGCGTCCGAGAGAGCTCCCCAGTCGCCCGAAAACCTAGGAATGCTTATATAATACAACCTAGTTAGGCCGCGTGAGTTGTCCGACGGTTGAGAGAGTTACGCTCAACGTCAGAGGTCGGTTCGAATGGTTACGGTATACGACGTGCCCGCGGAGAGGCTGATCGAGAAGACAGCGGTCAAGCTGCGGGAAATCGACACGATCAAGCCGCCGGAGTGGGCGGAGTTCGTGCGTACTGGAAGGCACACTGAGAAGGCCCCAGCCCAGAAGGACTGGTGGTACACGCGCGCGGCATCGATCCTGCGCAAGGTCTACATCATGGGTCCAATCGGGACGTCGAGGCTCGCCGAGGAGTACGGCGGGTTCGCGGACCGGGGCTCGAGGCCGAACAAGGCCGTGAAGGGATCGAGGAACATCGCGCGCAAGTGCATCATGCAACTGGAAGCGAGCGGCCTGGTCGCCAAGAACAAGAACCAGGGCCGGATGATCACCGCCAAGGGCCAGAAGCTGCTGGACGCCGCGGCGAAGGAGATCGCCGAAGCACCGAAGAAGTGAGGGAGCGACATGGAGGACGATGAGCTGGAGCAACTGCGACGCCGCAAGATGGCGGAGATCCAGGCGCAGCAAGAGCGGCAGGCGATGGCCGCCGAGCAGCAGCGCCAGGTCGAGGAGCAGAAAGGGCTCATCATGCGTCAGATCCTGACCCCCGAGGCGCGCGACCGCATGGCCACGCTGAAGATGGCCTACCCGGAGATCGCGCGCTCGGTCGAGGACCAGCTTATCGCGCTCGTGCAGGCGGGCAGGATCCAGAGCAAGGTGGACGACGCCACCCTCAAACAGATCCTCCGCAAGGTCGCCCCTCAGAAGAGAGACATCACAATCGAAAGGAAGTGAAGGTATGACCAGGAACAAAGCCACGGCGATGAAGACGCGCCTGCTCAGGAAGGTCAAGCAGAACCGCAGGGTGCCCTCTTGGGTCATGATGCGCACGAACCGCACGTTCACCCGCCACCCGAAGCGCCGGAGCTGGCGCCACAACAAGCTGAAGGAGTGATGCAGATGGCGGACGAGAACGAAGAGCAGATCATCACGATACCGTTGCTCACCGCGAAGGCCGCGCCCCACACCAAGAAATCCTCGAAGGCGATTCTGGAGGTTCGCGAGTACATCGCGAAGCACATGAAGGCCGACATCGAGGACGTCTGGCTGGACCAGAAGCTCAACGAGAAGATCTGGGACAGGGGAATGAAGAAGCCTCCGGCGCGAATCCGCGTGAAGGCGGTCAAGTTCGAGGACGGGCTCGTCGAGGTCTCCCTACCGGAAGAGTGAACCAGGCCTCGGAATGTTGCGCCTTTCTCACTATCTCGGAAACCCTTACGTCGGCGTGCACTGCGCGGCGAACGAGGACTATGCGTTCGTGCCGCGGGACACGCCTGACTCTCTTATCAAGGACCTCAGAGAAGCGTTGCAGGTGCAGGTGGAGAAGTGCACGCTCGCGGGCACGAACCTCATCGGCTCGCTCCTCTCGCTGAACTCGAACGGCGCGGTGGTCACGAACATGGCCACGAACGCCGAGGTCGAGTTCCTCTCGAAGTTCTTCCCGGTGTACCGCATCGAGGACACCGTAAACGCCTCCGGCAACAACATCCTCGTGAACGACAATGGCGCGCTGGCGAACCCCGACCTCAGCCGCTCCACCATCAGAGCGGTCGAGGAGACGCTGATGGTCGAGGTGCGGCAGGGGACGGTCGCGGAGCACCGCACGGTCGGTTCCGCCTGCGTCGCCACGAACCTCGGCGTGCTCTGCCACCCGTCGACCACCCCCGCGGAGATGGAGATGGTGCGGAAGGCCCTCGGAGTGCCCGCCGCCATCGGCACCCTGAACTACGGCGCTCCGCTGGTCGGAGCGTGCATGGTCGCGAATTCGAAGGGGGCCGTCGTCGGATACCGCAGCACCCCGATCGAGCTCGGGCGCGTTGAGGATGCGCTTGGGCTGATCTGATTCTCAGGGTGAGAAGACCCAGTATTCCGTTTCTCTTGGAAGATCGTTCTTCTCGAACTCGACCTCGTTGCCGACTCGAAGGATCTTCCGCTCTGGAATACCCTCCAAGAACCCGTCAACGGTTTGGATCGAGAGCGAGAGCCCTCCGATGCGGAAGTGCATCGGGACCGCGACCTTCGGCCTCAGCGATCTCACCAAGCTTCGGGCCTGCGCTCCGTCAAGAGTGAAGACTCCACCAACTGGAACGAAGAGGACGTCGACGTCCCCGATCGCCTCGATCTGCTCCCCGTTCAGCTGATGGCCGAGGTCCCCGCAGTGACAGAAGCGGACTCCGTCGAGCTCGAACAGGAACATCGTAACCCGGCCGCGTTTCGCTCCCTCCTGGTCATCGTGGAAGACCGGGATCCCGATGACCTTCAGCCCTTTCACCTCCTTCTTGCCAGGATCCTTCAGGACCGGGAAATCGCCCCGGATCACACGGCTGCAGTTGTGATCGAAATGATCGTGCGAAACGAGCACCACGTCCGCCTTTGCCGAGGGGGTGTTGATTCCAAGCGACTTGCCGTCGTGGGGGTCCATCACGACCGTGAGGGTTCCCCCGACCTCAAAACAGGCGTGCCCATGCCAAACGATCTTCATGCAAAACCCGCCTCAACCGGCACCGCGGAAGCTTACCCCGCAATTGGGGCAGTTGCTCATGTCTTCGCGCACGAGCTCGTTGCACTTAGGGCAGATGAGCACCACGTTTGCCATGGTCGTTCCGACTCCCAGAGTATCCTCGCTCGTGAACCTGCTGGGGTGTTTGTCATAGAAGAACGATGCACCGACTGTGACGATGAGCGCCCCGGCGATGCCGATCGCCCAGCCAAGGGCGGCCCCCGCCACCCCGATTGCGTAGAGCGCGAGCGCCACCGCGTATACCGCGATTCCCGCGGTGACGAGGATCAGTGGCAGACGCGGTCGCGCGCTCTGACTAACGTATGGCGGTTCCTCGGCGCGGAGCTCGCTGACGTCGCTCGAATCGGCGACGATGACTTCCTCCGTCGACGCGACCGGAGGCGTGGGTTCGACAGGTTCGAATCGCGCTCCGATGACTGCATCTTCGTACTCGTGTGGCGGCGTCTCTTCTTTTGTAGCGGGCTCGTGTTCCTCTACGATGAACTCTTCCTTCTTCTCGCCCACCACAACATCCTCGATGGTGGGCAGTGGAGCAGGCTGTGGCTCGACCGGCATAGGCTGGAGTGTGACCTCTGGCTCTGGTTCATCTCTGGGCTTGTGGACGATGCTTGCCTCGATCTTCCGAGACGTCTCCTCATCCAGAGTCGGTATCTCCGCCTCCTTGCCGAGCTTCTCGAGCGCCTTCACCTGCGTATCCCAGGTCTCGACGACGGTGATCTGTTGGAACTCCCAGCCGCAGAAGTCGCACTGGCGTGCGGTCGGCTTGTTCCTCAGCCCGCAGCGTGGGCACTCTTTGAACCCGCTCCTCTTGTCCATGCCGGTTCGAGAACCCCTGTCTCGCATAATAATCCTTTTCGCCCTGATAGCGAAGCCAGGAAAGATGCCCGGCGGCAGGCGAAACACCTCCGGCCGCCAAGATCGCAGTCGAGTGACACGAGACTAGATGTTCCAGTGAAAACCTATTAATACGTTCATTCTGGATAGAGCAAACGATGAAGGTCCTGGTCCTGAGCGTGGACCGCGACGACGACTTCGGATCCAAGGCGGGATTGCACAGCCCGTTCGTCGGTCGCACCGAGAACATGGAGGCAGCCATGGCTCTAGGCCTCAAGGACCCAGAAGACTCGGACCTGAACACGATCCTCGCCGCCATCAGCATCTACGAGGAGATGGTGAAGAAGGGGATCGATGCGGAGATCGCCACGATCTGCGGCGACGTGAAGGTCGGGTATGAGTCGGACCTCACGCTGGCAACGCAGCTCGAGAACGTGCTCGAGGTCATCAAGCCGGACCGCGTCGTGCTGGTGAGCGATGGAGCCGAGGATGAGTTCATCTTCCCGATGGTCGCCTCGCGTGTCAAGGTCGATTCCGTGCGCCGGGTTTTCGTGAAGCAGGCGCCGACGGTCGAGGGCACCTACTACATCCTGATGAAGATGCTCCAGGACGACAAGGTCCGCCGGAGGATCCTGCCCCCGATAGGACTGGTCCTGGCGGTGCTGGGCATATTCTCTCTCCTGCCGAAGCTGTTCCAGTACATGTCATCGCCGTCGTTCGGCCTCATCTCGGAGATGGGATTGGGGGCGTTGGCGATAGTCCTCGGAGTGTACCTCATCTTCTACGCCTACAAGGTCGGGGAGAGGGTCTCCAACTCGATCATGCGCGCCGGAAGGGCGATACGCTCCGGCTCGCAGATGATCCCGTTCGCGGTGCTGGCTATAGTCTTCGTGATCGCGGGGATCGTGTACGGGTTCGATGCGGCCAACAGCGCGCAGACGAGCGACATCACGCTCCAGATCCTGCTGTTCCTAGGCTCGATGCTTTGGTTATGGATGTTCGCGGCCTTCTCGTATGGCACGGGCAAGTTCGTCAACCAGTACTTCAACACCAGCAAGGTGCACTGGAGCTACATGGTGACGATACTCTCGGTCTTCGCGATAGGCTTCATCGGGCAGGGCGCGATCGACGCCACGATGTACTTCCTGCGTTACCATTTGTACAACGAGTGGTTCGTGATCATCGAGATCGTGAGCGGATTCCTGCTCGCAAGCTTCGCCGGACTGCTCAACTCGAGCATGAGGGCCAAGGCCGCCCACCCGACCGAGGAAGAGTCCGCGCAGGAGACCGGGAAGCCGACCGACTAGGGGGAGCGAATTGCTCTACTCCGAGTGGGAACCGATCTACGAGAGTATTGTTGCCGAGTTCGGGTACTCAAGAGAAGAGGACGAAAGGTCGGCGCGTGTGCTGGAAGGCCTGATGCATGGCAAATCGATTTGCGACGACGACTGCCTGCGCGCTCGCATCGGGTGGGAAGTGACCGTCTGCGGCAACGCTCCCGGCCTCGACCGCGGATTGGAGAGGTTCTCTCCTCGAGGCACGCTCATCTGCGCCGACGGGGCGACGGGCAGGCTCATGAACAAGCATATCTGGCCCGACCTGATAGTCACAGACCTCGATGGTGAGATCGAACCTCAGCTCCGAGCGAACGAGAAGGGCGCGGTAATGATCGTCCACGCGCACGGCGACAACCTGAAGGCGATCCAAGAGGTCGTTCCGCTGATCAAAGGACCGATGGCGGGGACCACGCAGTCGCGCCCGTTCGGCCTCGTCAAGGACTACGGCGGATTTACGGACGGCGACCGCGGGGTCGAGCTCGCGAGGCACTTCGGCGCGCGCAAGGTGCATCTGCTTGGTTTCGACTTCCTCAACCCGACGCCGAAGGAAGGGAAGAGCGACGAGGTGAAGCGCCGCAAGCTCGCTTGGGCCAAGGATATCATCTGCGAGCGGAATCCTCCCCACGTCGTTCTGTCGATTCCCTGATCCAATCGAGATAGGGCGGAAGGCCATCGGCGACATCGTTGCATGCATTGTGGGATGCCTGCGTCAGCACTCGTTCGCAAATCCGACATTCACGAAGCATCGCACTCCGGTCAGTATGCGAATAATTGACGTTTCGGCTCATCTTTTCCGCGCGCCCTGGCATCGCGTACCTGGCATTTTCGAAGCATTTTTCTGACTAAATCCTCGGGCATACTGGATGCACTCCAGACTCCGACAAGTTATTTATAGCGAAAAACAGCTATTCCGCAGCAGTCTGTCCTGCTTCTTGGCAGGGCGAAAGAGAGGAGGAAAGCTAATGGAAGGCGAAGGTTCAAAGCCCCTTCCGGAGGAGGGTGCCTCCAAAGGCTCTTCGATAAAGTTGATCGCAGCGGTCATCGTTGTGATACTTATCGTAGCTGCCATTGGCGGAGCGCTGCTCCTAATGGGAGGGAAGAAGGCGAACGCGGCTCCGACCGCAGCCTTTACTGCTGACAGCAGTGAGGTCGCAGTCGGGGGCGCAGTGACCTTTGATGGAAGTGCGAGCAACGATACTGACGGAAAGATTGTTTCGTATCAGTGGGACTTTGGCGACGGCAATGGATATGTGTCTTCGACAGCGACAGTCGTTCACAGTTACTACCTGGCTGGACTTTTCATCGCCCAGCTGACGGTTGTGGATGATGGTAACGCAGTCGGCGTCTCCGATGTGTCCAGGGTCTCCGTGACCCGCGGCGACATCACGCCATCGAACGCCTCAGCGCCCAGGGCGATCGTTACCACCAGCGCCGACGCGGCCGACAACGTTGTCGACCTCGGTGCGGTTGTGACCTTCGCCGGCAACCTGTCGTTCGATTACACGTGGGACGCGGCAACGAACGCCTTCATCCCGAACACCAGTGCTATCGCTGCGTATGACTGGCTCATCTCGCCGTCGACGGTGAAGCACGGGGTCAGCAACACGAGCGCGTTCGCAGTTGCTGGTGTCTACTGCATCCAGCTCACTGTCACTGACCCCGATGGAAACATCGACATGGTCGGTGTCTCGATCTTCGTCAAGGCGGGAGGCGGCACGGCCCCAACGGGTACCGTCTACACTCACGCGACCATCGGTGAGCCTCAGTCTCTCGACCCTGCATGGGACTACGAGAGCGCTGGTGGGCAGATACTTCAGCAAGTGTACGAGACGCTCGTGTTCTACAACGGAACGAGCGCTATCGAGCTCAAGCCGATGCTGTGCACGGCGGTTCCGACCGTTCAGAATGGTCTGCTCAGCGCTGACGGCCTCAACTACACCTTTAACATCCGCCCGAACGTGCAGTTCCACGATGGCAACACCGTGACGGCCGATGATGTCGTGTACTCGCTCCAGCGCCTACTGATCATGAACGATGCAGAAGGCCCCGCTTGGATGGTGGGACAGGTCACGATACCGAACTACCAGCCTGCAAAGCCGGTTTCGACCGCCGCTATTAACGCTGCGATCGTCAAGACCGGACCTATGCAGGTCGAGATCAAGCTGCTCTTTGCGTACCCGGCGTTCTTGAAGATCCTGGCGTACACCGCCTGCTCGGTCGTCGAGAAGGCCTACGTCGAAGCGAACGGCGGCACGCAGTCGCTCACGCGCAACGAATGGATGAACCGGCACGAGATGGGAACTGGCCCCTACATCCTGAAGGACTGGTCCCCGAACAACCGCATACTCCTGCAGAGGTTCGACAACTATTGGCGCGGCCCGGCCGAGCTGCAGTACGTCATCATCAAGAAGGTGCAGGACCTAGGAACGAGGGAGATGCTCCTGTTCTCTGGACAGGCGGACAGCATTTACGTCCCGATTATGTTCAAAGACGA
>DATJOX010000058.1:0-22440 GCA_035506675.1 Methanomassiliicoccales archaeon | reverse complement strand
TTCGGGCAGACCCACCACTCTTCTCGTCCACTATCCCATTTTCGAAATTCAATAACGGCGTTAACACACCCGTCTGCGGGGTTACTTTGTCCTCTTCATTCACCCAGACGACATGTTGTTTTCCACCGCCCTTAGAGAGTTTACCGGCGCTCGCTCTCTGTATCGCGGCATTGTGTCTGCGAGTCGTCGCTTCGCTTTGATGCCCCAACTGGATGGAGATTACGGGGAGCAGCATCCAGATCGTCGTTTACGGCTATCGAGGCCAATTTGCGTCGTCTGCATGGTTGAGAATGATTTGTCTCCTTGCATCACTTGATTAGGATCGCCCAAGATTCTGATCACGACCTGACAGCCAGATGGGGAAGAACACTATGTCTTCTTCATCATTCTACTGTGCTTCTTAGCGAAATGCTTCTTCATGTCCTCTGAAGCAGTGTCCTTCCCGTCCTTAGTCACTATCTCCCCGCATAATGGGCAGTCCACATCGCCGGCCTTGCATTCCCCGGGTGCCTTGCATGCCGCACCATGATGCTGCGCCAGATGCTCAGAGAAGCAGTCTCTCGAACTCATATCTGGCCATGCCTTCCCACAGTCTTTCCCACAGACCGGACACACAAGTGACATTACGTCGCCAGGCATTCTTCACACCAGGTGACCTTCCTTTGCACTCGTTGGATATATACCTGTCTAAAGGTCCAAAATGAAGACCTGCCCCTCTTGGGCACTGGGGATTCAGATGTCGCTGATTAGTTCGCAAACTTCCACTCGGAGCGAATAGAAAGAAAATGTAAGGAGCTTGGGTCCACCTCTCGTATCCTCGGACAGGCTCAATGTACCAGGAATGGTACAAATCGGCATATAGCCAGCAAGTTTGCTGGGGCGGAAATCCCGATCAACCAACTGATGACAAAGATCTGCAGGAAAGCAAAGAAAGGGTTTAGACGCAATTCGATGAAAATGAAATCAGAAAACGTCCGTCTGGCTAAGCGTCGTCATGAATCCCGACGCCCGCACAAGTATGCGCCTTGACGTCTAGCACCATCTGACTCGTGTTCTGCGGGTTGTTTTTGTTTTCCCTGTCAGAGTGCCAGGGTAGCCTCGTTCGAGCATTTCGACCCGTCAACGGCGGCCAACATCTTTTGATTTGGCGCATTCCGATTCCTCAGGGAGGAATTCTCCAGCATCGAAGGCATGAACCTGTTGGCCTGTGGCGCAACCGCAGCGATGCGCGATCTTGCCCTTTCACATCACGGGAGCGAGGACCGCAGCAGCGCCACCGCTTCTCTCTCCGGGATATCGCGCCATTCCAGATAAGCGTCGGCGACCGCGAACGATCTGCCGGTGCGCACGTTCAGGCAATGAATCTCGTCCACGTCCCTCGACAGAAGATCAAGCGCATTCTCGGATGCGGTAGGGATCGCCACCACCACCTTTGAGGCGCCCTGATTCTTGACGGAGCGAACAGCGGCCAGCATGGTGTAGCCAGTGGCGAGCCCGTCGTCCACCAGGATAGCCGCCCTTCCCTTTGCGAGGCCTCGCACTCGGCAGCAGCCGAACAGCTTCTCGCGCGATTCGACTGAATCGCGAGCCTTCGCCACTTGCTTCTGCACTGCGTCTTCGCCCAGTCTGAGCGCCGCGATCAGCGAATCGTTGAGGACCAACGTCCCGTCCGCGGTAACCGCCCCGATGCCCGCTTCGGTCTCGCCCGGGACCTGCACTTTGCGCGCGACAATCACGTCGAGCATCAGATGAAGACCATGGCTGACCTCAGATGCGACTGGAACGCCTCCTGCCGGTACCGCGACGACGATCGCGTCCGTCTCCGAGTACAAGTGCAGGGAACGCACCAGGCGCTTTCCAGCTTCGTTTCTGTCCCTGAACACTCGCACCCTGTCGCGAAGCGTGCGGTCCTCGTGCAGGACTGTCATGCACCTTCCGTTCGAGCAGCGGCTACATTAACGTGCTCTTCTTGCAGGCTCATCTACCTGGCCACTCTGGGATAGAGCCGCCCGCCGATCAAAACGAGCGCAATGGCGAAAACGAACAGTATCGCGAGATCCAGGACGATGCCGAACTCCGTCGTCCCGCCGGTTATCATGAGGTCGCGCAGGGCGTCGACCTGATACGTCAACGGATTGCCGTACGCCACCGCCTTCAGCCAGTCCGGCATCAGGGCGATGGGGTAGATGGCGTTGGACGCGAAGAACAGGGGCATGGTGATCATCTGCCCGATGCCCATGAAACGCTCCTGTGTCCTCACAAGACATGCGATGATCAGCGACAGTGTCGCGAATATCGCCGCCCCCAGCAGCACCAGTATCGCCACGATGATGATCGATAGCGGTGAAAGGTCCATGCCCACACCGATCGCGATCGCCAGAACGTAGATGATGACCATTTGCGAGATCGCGCGGATGCCTGCCGAGAGCGCTTTGCCGGCGACAAGCGCGGTGCGCGGCGCGGTGGTCGTCAGCAGCTTCTGCACGATCCCCAGATCCCTCTCCCAGATAGTGGCCAGGCCGTAGAAGATCGAGATGAAGAGCACGCTCTGGGCGAGGATCCCGGGCGCGAGGAACTGAAGATATGTGAGGCCGGGAGTGGGGATCAGTCTAGCCTGGTTGATGACCTCCCCGAACACCAGCAGCCAGAGGATCGGCTGGATGGCCCGGGTGACGAGTTCGGTCGGATCGTGGCGGAGCTTGCGTGCCTCGATCTCGGCGACCACAAGCGCCTTCCTCACGAAGTTGCCGGCGGGCTTGACGACCTCCACCATCAGCCCAACCTCCTCGCCGTCTTACGCGTGCGCTCGATGTCGCGATAGCTGCCGAAGGCCTCGACGCCTTCGCCGGTGAAGTGCATGAAGACCTCGTCGAGGCTCTGCGATCCAGTGTCAGACTTGAGCTTCGATGGCGCGCCCAACGCCACGATCTTGCCCTTGTGCATGATCCCGACGCGATGGCAGAGGGCGTCCGCCTCCTCCATGAGATGAGTGGTCAGGAAGACAGTGGTGTGGAAGTCGTCGCGCAGGCGTTCGACCAGCTGCCAGACGGTTCTGCGGGCGCCCGGGTCCAGACCGATAGTTGGCTCATCGAGGAAGAGCACTCGCGGTCGGTGCAGCGTCGATTGCGCGATCTCCAGACGGCGGATCATTCCACCGGAGAAGGTCCGCACCAACCGGTCCCGCGCCTCGTCCAATCCCATGAACCTGAGCGCCTCATCGACGCGCTCCACCCTAGTGGTCCTAGGGATGTCGTAGAGCTTCGCGAATATCAGCAAATTCTCGAAGGCGGTTAGCGAGCCGTCAGCCGAGAGCATCTGAGGAACGTACCCCATCGATGCCCTGACCTGTGCCTGCTGCCTGATGATGTCGTGACCGTCCACTCTCGCCGAGCCGGCGGTGGGCGGCAGGATCGTGTTCAACATCTTGATAGTCGTGGTCTTGCCAGCGCCGTTCGGTCCGAGAAGGCCGAATACCTCGCCCTCCGCGACGTCGAGGTCTATGTGATCAACAGCCACCAGCTCGCCGAAGCTCTTCGTGAGACCACGGGTCTCGATCACGTTCGTTTCGCTGCACCTTCTGGTTTCGGGGCGATTGGCCGACCCGGACTTAATCCTTCACATGAACGCATCCGGCCCGCCCTCACGCTCGGGGAGGAGCGTGAGGATATCGCGCGTCGCCTCGTCCAGTCGGTCGCATCCTGTCATCACCATCGCGCTCCTCAGGTCCCCTTCGACGTAATCGAGGTACATGCGCACCGCCTCTGCGCCCCCCGAGATCGCCATGCGCGCGAGCGGCCGCCCGATCAACGCCGCATCGGCACCCAATGCTAGGATCTTGAGCACATCGAATCCGGTGCGGACCGCGCCGTCGGCCAGGATCGTGATCTTGCCCTTCAGCTCCTTCGTTATCTCAGGCAGGACGTCCGCGACCCCCAGCCCGCTGTCCAGCACCCGTCCTCCGTGATTCGAGACGCCGATCGCTGCCGCCCCTGAATCAAATACCGCCCTTGCGTCCTCGATCGAGACGACGCCCTTGAACAGCACGGGCTTGGAGGTCGAATCGACTATCTCCCTCAGCTCGCCCTCGCTCTTACGATACACCGGCTTGCCTAGCCTGGCCCAGGTCGTGGATCCGGCGCCGTCTAGGTCCACGCCGACCGCGAGCACCTCGGGAACGTCGCATTTCTTCAGCAGATCCAATAGCCTCTCTTGGGATTGGGGCTTGAAGACCGGGACGCCCGCTCCGACCTCCTTGACCGCCTCCAATCCAGTGTCGTCTGGGACCAGCGCAGTGTTGCCGACGAACCCGAAATTGCCGAATGCCATCGCTCCCTTGAGGATCGCGCGATAGAAATCCTCCTCCGGCATGACATCGGCCATGCTGTTGCGCACCCCCGACATCGGCGCTGGGAAGACCGGCGCGACGAGCTTCCGCCCGAAGAGCGTCAAGGTCAGGTCTGGGTCCACGTGCTTCTTCACGAGGCGTTCCTTCAGCTTGTATCTCTTGAGGGCCAGGTAGTTCTCGTGGAAGGTGTTCGACTGCCCCGCCCCTCCGAACCCGATAGGAGCGCCGAACTTCTGACCGTAGCACATTCGGTCCGGGCCGCCGTTGCACACGTTGTACTCGCCACAGATGCCAGTGAGCTGCTTCCGCGCGACCGAGCGATAGTAATTGATGTCGTGCTTCTGCACCTCCCCGGGCAGCGCGGCGGAGGTCTTGCTGTAATGCTCGAGTTTGTTAGCGTAGATGTCCTCGCTCACGGCCTGCATGTACTCGCGCGGCTTCCCGCACACCGGGCAGCGCCACTCCTCAGGGAAGTCCTTTGGAACCACTCCAGGCATTGCCCCTGAGGACGGATCCCCCTTCTCGGAATCGTAGACGTAGATGCTGCAGTAGGCGCAAAGGAATTTCATGCTGTTCCCAGGCATGAACAAGGGCAGTAAGGCTCCTAAGAAGCTTGCTCCTCACGGAAACGCCAGCGCCACAACCCATCAACGGCAACGACATTATAGACGAGAGACGATTCGCGTCCGATGGACCACTCGGATACCTTGAGGGTCGGTTCGACCGCGCCCTCGTTCGCCCTTCCAGACGAGCGTGGGGCGATGCGCAGGGATTCCGAATTCCTCGAGCGCGGGCCAATGGTCCTCCTTTTCGTCCCTTCGGTCTGGGGCATAATGTGCAACGTCGAAATGAATGCCGTGCGGGAGATGCACGACCGATTCGTGGCCGCGAACGCGAGCGTGGTCGTCATCACCACGCAATCGTCGATGGCCAACGCGCCCTACGTGGAGCACATGAGGCTGCAGTTCCCGTTCTTGTCCGATTTCGACGGAAAGATCTCGGCGAAGTACGGCGTGCTCTTCGGGGACGAGGGTTACATGAAGGGCAGACCGAACCGGGCGGTCTTCGTCGTCGACCAGGGGATGAAAGTGAGGTTCTGCTGGGTCGGGGACGACCCCTCTTTCGAGCCCGACTACGAGGCCGTGCTCGCGGCCGCCATCGAAGCGGCCCGTTGATCAGAGCCGTATCAGCTCGAGTTGATAGAACTCGTCGAAGGAATGCTCCTTTTCCAGCGATACGCTCGGGAAATAGGCGAGAATCTCCTCCGCAGTCATCCTTTCCTCCACCGGCGGTCCGAAGGACGTCGGCTTCTTCTGAAAATCGACCACCGTGACCTTGCCGCCGGCACGCACGACGCGCTCGATCTCCGTCACCAGTCTGTCCTTGTTCGAGACCTCGTGAAAGAGGTTGACCACGAACGCATGATCGAACGAGGAAGCAGAGAAAGGAAGCACATCAGCGCTTGCCAGCACCGGATACACGTTCGAACGTGAGTACTCGCTCAGAGAGCTCCGGAGCGCCTGCAGCATCTCCAGCTGCGAGTCCACTGCCACAACCGCCTGACAAAGAAATGAGAGCGGCGCGCTGATGTAGCCGACTCCGGCACCGATGTCCACGCACACCTCGTCCCTCTGCACATTGGCGCGAGCGATGATGCCCCCCGCAGGCTGCACCTCCATCCGTCGATTGTCGCGCAGCATCTCCTTGTTATGCGCCTCGAACCGATGCGGCATCACCTCACCTTCCGCGCGCCCTTGGACACCTTTTCGACCAGCAGGCTTCCGCCGTCCCGCGCCGTGATCTTCTTCTGCTCGACGATCCTCAGCGGATATCGATGGATCGGCGAGTCGAGGGCGAGCGTCTCGTACTCCCCTCCCTCGCCGGATGGATTGATGCCCTTTGACCTGGACAGGGCGACCAATTCGTCGATCGCTTTCGGATCAAGCTCCCTTCCGAGCCAGGATGCGTCAAGACCTTCAGCGGAAGCGCGCACGATGATCGACCTCATGCCCGCATCCGCCATGTCCCTGAGGAGCATGGCCTGGTCCTTCCTCCAGAGCGGGGAGAAGACCCTGAGCCCGAGGCCCTCGCACACGCCGTTGTATCGGTCCCACTGATAGTCGGAAGCGATCGCTCCAGCGACGACCCCGTCCACGTCCAGCCCTTCCAGCGCTTTCCTGAGCGCCTCAAGCTCGCACGATTCGTTGCTCTCGCTCCTCTCGATGACCAGGGGCACTCTTATCGCGCTCGCGAGCGACGGGAGAAGGTGCAGGTTCGGGGTGTGGAATAGCCAGGAATCCGGATCGTCGGGGACGATGCTGACGAGCCTGTTCAGTTCATGACCCTGTTGCGCCATCAGCGCAGCGGCGTAGGTCGAATCCTTGCCCCCCGAGAACAGCACGGCCAAGCGCATGCTTCTCGCAACCCATTAGCCGGTATATCTTGCTGCCTAGCGACTCCTGCGAGCGGTATTAGTACGACGATGGCGTTCTTCCACCGTGTACTGCCCGAAGTGCGAGAAGAGCATCAAAAAGGAGCGCCTGGCCGAAGTCAACAAGCAGCTGAAGGAAAGGTTCGGCAAGGATTCGCTCGAGAAGGGACAGTGCCCGGTGTGCGGGACGCCGCTCATGGATCTAGGGAAGAAGAAGGGGTGAAGAGATGCGCATCGAGGAGATGACTTCGAAGGAGTTCGCGGACGCCGTGAAGAGGGATCCGATCGTCTTTCTGCCGATGGGCGCAATTGAGGCGCACGGCATCCACCTGCCTCTGGCGACCGACTGCTACCAGCCGGAGGCGCTTTGCGAGAAGCTCGCGGACGAGCTCGACGGTCTGCTCGCCGCCCCGATCCGCTACGGTCACCACTCTTCAACGAGGAACATGCCTGGCACCATCGGGGTGGAGTCGGAGACGCTCAAGGCCTTGGTGATGGACATCCTGCTCTCGTTCAGTCGCAACGGGATTAGCAAATTGGTGGTGGTGAGCGGGCACGCGGGTACGATTCATATGTCCGCAATCAAGGATGCGGCCGAGGAAGTGGTCCGGCTCACGGACATGAAGCTGATGGTCCTGTCCGACTACGACATCGCCTATAAGTTCCCGATCGAGAGGGACCCAGAGTGCCCGGACGGTCATGGCGGCCTGATCGAGACCTCGAGGGTCCTCGCGGTCCGCCCGGATCTCGTCAAATCGAAGCGGGCGAAGGGCAAGTTCAAGGACCCCAAGTTCATGATCACCGCCGACCCAGAGCGCCTCTATCCGCAGGGGATGGTCGGAGATGCGCCCAAAGCGACGGCCGAGCTGGGCAAGGAGATCGACTTCTACATCTTCGAACACATGGTCGATCTGGTGCGGGCGAACTTCAGGAAGGGGAAGTGAGCGAATGGACAAGAAGAGGGCGGCGGCGGAGAGGGCGGTGGAGTTCGTTGAAGACGGCATGATCGTCGGACTTGGAACTGGCTCCACCGCCAACCTCGCCATCCAGGCGATCGGAAGGCGTGTAGGCGAAGGTCTGAAGATCACCGGCGTGGCAACGTCCCGAGCGAGCGAGGAGCTCGCGCGCAGCCTCGGCATAATGATTGTCGACGTGAACGATGTGCCCGGCGTGGACCTTACGATCGACGGTGCGGACGAGGTGGACCTGAGCCTTAACCTCATCAAGGGCATGGGAGGCGCCCTGCTCCGGGAGAAGGTCGTTGCGTACGCGTCGCAGGAGGAAGTGATCGCTGTCGACGACTCGAAGCTCGTCGACATCCTGGGAACGAAGTCGCCCCTCCCGGTAGAAGTGGCACGCTTCGGCCATCTGAAGACGAAGGCGGCGATGGAGTCGCTAGGTTGCGTCGCGAACATCAAGGGAGGGGCGCAGCCGTTCGAGACCGACAACGGCAACTTCGTCTACGAGTGCCATTTCGAGAAGATCGAGGACCCTGAGCTGCTGGAAGCCGAGCTTCACCTGATCCCTGGCGTGGTGGAGAGCGGCCTCTTCATTGATTTGGCGACAAAAGTGGTCGTTGGCACCGAGCACGGTACGGAGATCAGAAGACGGGCCTAGGACTGAACGAACAGTTTCAACTGCTCGATGTTGCTCTCGATGCGCTAGATGCGCTTCCTCTCTTCCTTGTCAAGAGCCTCAACGATCTTCTCGAAGGGGATCGAAAGACGATAGGCGTGAACTGGCCTTCCTTTCCCTTCCTTCTTGATATCACGCTTCGTGACCCACTTGCGCCTTCTCAATTCCTGCATGGCAATCGAGACCTCAGGCTGCCGCAGAGCGGTCGAAATCTCGATCTCTACAGAGGTGGTCTCTTCCTTCTTGCGGAGAAAAACGAGGGTCTTCGCGACGTTCTTGGGAAGCCCGGTGTTGACGAGAAGTTCCACGAGCGCCTCGTCCTTCTTGCTGAGGCCTCTCTCAACCATATTTTCCACTCATCCAAATATTTACCTTTGTATATATATCGTTTTCTATTTCAAGCCGACAATCTAATACCTGGCAGAATGCTGGCTCATCGTATCTATTTAGATAATCACACTCTCGGTTTCGCATCGCTGCGTTCAACCGAAACACCACCTGCTATAAAAAAATTATACTTGATTTATACAGATAATCGCAAAGAAGGCGGGCGCCAAAGCAGGGAGTCTCCCCGGTAGGCAAAGGCATCGCCAATGCGGCATTCTTCGATCGAACTGCACGCGAGGATGCTTCTTCACCAGCCAGACATCCTGCCGAACGTTTGCGCTCTGCTAAGGATTTATATATCAAATGCATATTAGGGCAGCTTGCGTCCAAGGGTGATATGCCATGAAGATGCCCAGAACTATTAGCACTTACTGCCCCTTCTGCAAGGTTCACAGGGAGCACGAGGTGGAAAGGGTCAAGAAGAAGAAGGCCAGCGAGCTCAAGTGGGGGCAGCGGCGATTCAGGCGCGCCACGTCCGGTTACGGGGGTTTCCCAAGACCGAAGCCGGAGGGACGCGAGAAGCCTACGAAGCGTGTACCGCTGAGGTACCGCTGCAAGACCTGCAAGAAGGCGCACCAGAAGCAGTGCTTCCGAGCGCGGAAGTTCGAGATCGTGGAGTGATCCGCATGGTGCACACCGGCAACTTCGTCAAGATCAAATGCCCAGACTGCAGCAACGAGCAGATCGCGTTCAAGAGGCCGGCGGTGCCGGTCGCCTGCCACGTCTGCGGTTCGACACTGATAAAACCCTCGGGCGGCAATGGCCAGATGAAGGGCCAGTTGCTCGAGGTGGTAGACTAGATGCCTAAGACCAGCGAATTCCCCGAGGAAGGCGAGCTCGTCGTCTGCACCGTTCAGAATGTGAAGAACTTCGGCGCGTTCGTCACCTTGGATGAGTACGGCAACAAGGAAGGCTTCGTCCACGTAAGGGACGTCGCCACCGGCTGGGTCAAGTACATACGCGACTACATCCGCGAGGGACAGAAGGTCGTCTGCAAGGTATTGGGCGTGGACGCGTCGAAGGGGCACATCGATCTCTCCCTCAAGACCGTCAACGAACACCAGCGGCGCGAGAAGATCCAGCAGTGGAAGAACGAGACCAAGGCGGAGAAGCTGCTCGAGATCGTGGCCGAACGGCTCGGCATCACCATAGAGGAGTGCTACTCGCAATTCGCTGACGATCTGATCGACAAGTTCGGTTCGCTATACGCTGCGTTCGAACAGTGCGCGGCCAACGAGAACGCGCTGGACGACAACGGGTTCGAAGGCGACTGGACGAGCAAGTTCGTGGCGGTCGCGAAGGAGAACGTCACTCCCCCGTTCGTGCAGATCTCGGGCATCATCGAGCTCAAGTGTCCCACGCCGGACGGCGTGGATTGCATCAAGAAGGCCCTCCTCTCGGGAGTGGACGAGGTCGAAGAGCGAGTCTCTGTCCAGTACATCGGCGCTCCCAGGTACCGCGTCGTGCTTTCGGCGCCTGACTACAAGGCGGCGGAGGAGGACATCAAGGCGGTCACGAACAAGATGATCGCCACCGTCAAGGAGTTTGGCGGGGAAGGCAATTTCCATCGCGAGCAGAAGTGATGCTGGCAAGCCGGCGTCGGATTCTTCTACTCCCTGCACGATTAAGAGGCTGACATGAAAACACTGTTGCGGAGGTGCCCGAGCTGCCACGAGTACACGATGGCGGCGAAGTGCCCTCGGGACGGCACGGCCACGGACGTGCCGCTGCCGCCGCGCTACTCACCCGAGGACAGGTACGGCGAGTACAGAAGGAAGCTAAAACAGGAAAGAGGCGATCTCAATGGATGACATCAAGACAGTGGTGCACGAGTGGCCAGAGCTGAAGGACCCGGTGCTGGTTGAAGGCCTGCCGGGAGTGGGCAACGTCGGGAAACTAGCCGCCGAGCATCTCCTTGAGCAGTGCAAGGCGAAGAAGTTCGCCGACATCTATTCCAAGTTCTTCCCACCTCAGGTGCTCCTCGACGACGACGGCATCGTGAGGCTGGTCAGCAACGCGCTCTACTACTCGAAGGGAGAGGGCGAGACCCCCGACATCATCTTCTTGGTAGGCGATTACCAAGGGCTGACCCCGGAGGGGCAGTACGAGCTCTCCGACCAGGTGATGCAGCTTGCGAAGAGGCTGCACGTGAAGCGTATCTACACCCTGGGCGGCTACGGCATCGGCAGGATGCTTGAGAAGCCGCGCGTCCTCGGGGCTGCGACGGAGGCGGGCCTCGTCGAGGAGATGAAGACCAAGGGCGTGGTGTTCTCCAAGGGCGAGCCGGGGAGCGGGATCGTGGGCGCGAGCGGGCTGCTGCTCGGGCTGGGCAAGATCTACGGCACGCCCGCGGTGTGCCTGATGGGCGAGACGTCTGGGTACTTCGTCGACCCGAAGGGGGCGGAGGCGGTGCTGCGCGTGCTCGCGAACATCCTGAACGTGAAGGTTGACTTCACGGAGCTCGCGAACAAGGCCGAGCAGATCGACGCGATCGCCTCGAAACTGAAGGAGATCGAGTCGCCGCAGGAACCGAAGCGCGAGGACCTCGGCTACATCGGCTGATCCGGGAGAAGGACATGGGCTTCAGGCTCGTGCACGCTGTCGACGATTCGCAGATCGATGACCTAGTGGACATGTATCGAGGCACTTACTGGGCCGCGCACCGGAGCCGCGAGGACATCGTGGCGATGCTGCGAGGAACGGACTACGTTTTCGGCGTTGTCGAGGAGGAGACGGGGAGGCTCCGGGCGTTCGCGCGGGTGCTCAGCGACAACGTCTTCCGGGCGGTGCTCTTCGATGTGATGGCGCATCCTGACTTCCGAGGCCAGGGGCTCGTCCGCATGATCTTCGAGGACATCGCGGCGCATCCGGTGCTGGGAAGCATCGAGCAGCTCGTGCTCTACTGCACTGAAGACGTCGTGAAGCTATACGAGAAGTGGGGCTTCACGCAGGACCTCGGCGGCACTCGCATCATGATGCGCAAGGGACCGATGCGGCGCTGATCCAGGCACCGCCTGAGGAGAACGTGGCTTTCGCCACCATTAGAAGAAAAAAAGGGGGGAGGTAATCGTGAACCTCGCCTCGAGAGAGTGCATCCCATCCCACTTCTCAGGCTACTTGTTGAGATACTGCTGCTCGAAAGCCTCCATCTCCGTGAGGGTCCGCTCGGCTTCCTCCATCTTCTTGACCTTGTCCATGACCAGGTCGACCCTGTCATAGACGAAGTCGCGGATTGCGGCCCGGATCGCCTCCGACCTCGAGGGGAAGTCATCTGCCTTCACCAGGAAGTCGAGTGCTCTGATGTACCGCACTGGAAGACGCAGTGTTACCTTCTCCAGCTCGTTGTCCTCCATCCTCACACCAGGAGACTTAAGAGGTCGGATAGACCCCTTTTGTCCGACAAAACCAGTGTATACGGTGTGATATATATAAGTCTTGTTCCGCTGAATCAAGTTCGCGAATCGGCTGGCCTGATGGGGACCTGGAAAGAAGGTTAAAATACGGTTCTTGTAATAGGGATTTGAACCCCGACTTAGCTCAGTCTGGTTAGAGCGGCTGACTGTAGTGGGTCGCCGGCATAGCCGGTCTCCAGCCGTTATCAGCAGGCGCCCGGTTCAAATCCGGGAGTCGGGACTTCTCTCACTTCAATCTAGGATTGTGTCGCGCTCGGGCAACATTATTGTATCGAGCGGGCAATTGCTCGCTGGAAAGGGGGAGCACGTCTGTCGCTGAGGGTCAGTGGGGTTCGGGCGCTGATCGTCGCCGATGAACGGATGGCAGTGACAATAGAACAGGTGCTGGCAAGATGCAATCGGCTGGCGTCCGCGACGCGTACCGCGACCTCAGTTGCAGACGTGAGCAGTATCGTCGGCTGGAATCCCGAGGTCGCGATCGTCCAGATAAGCTCGGAGAACGAGTCGTCGATCCTCGGATTCTTCCGCGACAAACTGCCCAGGGTCCCGATCGTCGCGATCCTCGATAGCACCGACCCCCAGCGCGCGAAGAGCGTTCTTGAGAATGGCGCGCACTCGTTGATAGGTTGGGGGCACTTCGACGAGGTCTCGCTCGAGTTTGGTGTCATTCAGGCGTTCATCAAACGCGATCTCGAGGACGTCAATCGGACCCTCAAGGTCGTGAACAGCATCCTCCGGCACGACGTGATGAACAACCTCACGGTAATCGGCGGCGGGCTCGAGGTCTACAAGATGAAGAAGGACGAGAAGTTCCTGAACTCGTCCATCAACGCGGTATCGAGGTCCGTCGACCTCATCAAGAAGATGAAGGAAGTGGAGATGGTCGTCTCCCCGCGTCAGCTCAAACCTACCAACCTCCGCCCGGTCGTAGAGGCGGTCCTGTCGAAGTATCACGACAAGGGCATCAGGTTCGAGGTCGTGGGAGACGCGACGGCGATCGCGGATGAGGCGCTTGCGTCCGTGTTCGACAACATCGTGAACAACGCGGCGCTGCATTCGAACAGCCCGGTGCTCAGGATTTCTATCAGTCACCCTTCGGAGGACAGGAGCGAGGTGCGGATCGCGGACGAAGGGGTTGGGATCCCGATGGACATCAGGCCGAAGATCTGGCAAGAAGGGTACAAGTACGGTTCAGTCGGACAATCTGGGCTCGGGCTCTACATCGTCAAGAAGATCATGGAAAGGTACGAAGGGAACGTCGCGGTCGAGGACAATCAACCCAAGGGTGTGGCGTTCGTGCTGACCTTCCATTCCCCGAGGTAGGATATATTACTCGCTTCATCCGGCCCTGGCCCTCAGGTCTTGCGCCGCGACCGAAGCGGTCTCGACCACTTCCCTCTCATTGAGAGTGAGCACGCGTCGATCGCGCATCAATATCCGACCGGCACAGACCACGCCACGCACGTTGCCAGCGTTAGCAGAGTACACCAGCGAGGAGACGGCGCTCTCCGCGGTCATCGGCGCGACGTTAGCCGCCCTGGTGTCTATCAGCACAAGGTCCGCGCGCTTCCCGACCTCGAGCGATCCGAGCTCGTCCCCGAGGCCGATGGCCTTTGCGCCCCCGAGCGTAGCGAAATCCAGCGCTGTTTGAGCGCTCACGATCGTCGGATCCCAGCGATTGCTCTTTTGAAGGAGCGCCAGCGTCTTCATCTCGCCGAACATGTCCAGAGAGTTGTTCGTGGTCGAGCCGTCGGTGCCGAGAGCGACATTCACGCCCTCTTTGAGGAACTCGGGGATCGGGGCGACCCCTCCGGTCGCGAGCTTCATGTTCGACACCGGGCAGGTCGCGACCGATGCTCCTGCCTTCGCCAGCGCCCTCATCTCGTTGATCGTCAACCAGGCGGAGTGGGCGGCCAGGCAGCGGTCGTTCAGGAATCCGATCTTCGCGAGCCAGTCACATGGCCTCGCTCCGTGCTTGCGCTTGTGCTCGTAGACCTCTCCCCTCGTCTCCGAGAGGTGGAAATGCAGGAGCAGGTCCTCCTTCTCGGCGAACTCCTTCGAGGCCAGGAAGGTCTCCTCGGAGCAGACGTAGACGCCCTGCAACCCGATGCCAGGGATTACTTGCTCTTTTCCCTTGAACTTCCTGAAGAAGCGCTTGCAGTTGTCCAGCGGGACGCCTTTCTGCGTCGTGTACTGCTTGTCGAGCACCGCCCAGCACAAGACCCCTCTGATGCCTGTCTCTTCGACCGCCTGCGCGACCGCGTCCTCGGAGTAGTACATGTCCACGAAGGTCGTCGTCCCGCCCTTGATCATTTCAAGGCAACCAAGCCGCGCTCCGGCGACAATGTCGCTCTCTATCCTCCTGGCATCGAGTGCGAAGACACGGTTGAGGAAAGCGTCGAAGGGCACGTCGTCCGCGACCCCCTTCATGATCGCCATGGCCACGTGGGTATGCGCGTTCACGAAGCCGGGGATCAGCAGATCGCCGTCGGCGTCGATGACCTCGTCCGCGGTCCCTTTGACCTTCCCTATCGAAACGATCCTTCCATCATCCGCCAAGAGGTCGCCGCGGAGCACCTCTCGTTTGGCGTTCTGGGTGAGGATCAGAGCGTTCTTGACCAACAGACTCGACATGGCGAGCGTTGATGCCACTGGGCTTTCTTCAACTTTGCCGCCTCTCGGGGAAGGGTATATGTCGGTGCGAACCGTGCCTGAGCAGCAGAAGGAAACGAAGTGGCCACGATAATCTTCCTCGGCACGGGCGGGGGACGATTCTCCACCGTCTACCAGGTCCGCCGCACCGGAGGCATCTACCTCAAGGACGGGGCGAACATCCACATCGACCCCGGGCCGGGATCGGTGCTGGCGATGCGCGAGATGCACCTCGACCCGGCGAAGACCGATTGCATCCTGGTGTCGCACGCGCACCCGGACCACTACGGAGATGCGGAGGTGCTCATCGAAGGAATGACCAGATGCAGCTTCACGAAACGCGGCCTGGTTGCGGGATCGAGGAGCGCGATCGAAGGACACGAGGGCTTCGGGCCCGCGATATCAGGCTATCACAGAGGCATCGCCGGGGAATCCAGAGTGCTCGTTCCCGGGGACGAGCTCACTGTCAAACGAACCGAGATCGCCGTGACGCCGACGCGCCATTCCGACCCTGACGGCGTCGGATTCGTCATCAGGACGAGCGAGGGAGCGATCTCCTACGTCAGCGATTCGGAATTGGTCGACGAGGTCGTCAATTCGCACAAAGGGGCCCGCGCCCTGATCATGTGCGTCACCCGTCCCCGCCGCTCCCGTGTCAGGCATCACCTGTCCTCGGAGGATGGCGCTGCTTTCGCCAAGGAGATCGACCCTGAGATCGCGATCATCACGCACTTCGGCTCGAAGATGGTGCATGAAGGCGTTGAAAAGGAGCGCCGCTTCATCGAGGAGGAATCAGGGGTTCGCACCGTCGCCGCAGAGGATTTCATGCGCGTCAGCTTGGCGAAGGCGATCAGGGTCACGCGGCATCCCTCACAAAAAGCGTAGCTACGGGGCCCGGAGAGCCAAAAAGCACGTAAGGATCGAGACTGGCCGGCAACACTTTTATGACCCCGACTCTCGTTTCACGATTGATGATTATCTGTCAACTGGCTGGGTTCCTAGGAAGCGGCAAAACGACCCTGCTTGTGCGCCTCGGAAAGGAGCTCGGAGGGGCCGGGAAGAGGGTAGCGGTGATCGTCAACGAGGTGGGCGAGGTCGGCGTTGACGGGGCGGTCATTGATGCCTACGGCCTGCGCTCGGTAGAGCTCACTGAAGGCTGCATCTGCTGCTCGTTGTCTGGCAGCCTGCAGAACACCTTGCGGATCATCTCCAAGGAGTTCAAGCCAGATATCGTGCTCATTGAGCCAACCGGGTTGGCCCTCCCCTCTAAGATCAACGCAATCGTGCGCACCTCGATGGTCGAGGTCGAGCGCAACGTCAGCGTCGCGCTCGTTGATGCATTCCGCGCGGAGAAGCTGTTCAAGGACACCAAGGCGTTCTTCTCGAGGCAGATTGCCGGAGTGGATGCCATCGCGATAAACAAGGTCGATCTGGTGACGCCAGAGCAGCTCAAGGAGATTGAGGGAATGGTCAAGGAGCTCAATCCGAAGCCGCCGATCGTGCATCTGTCGGCGAAGACCGGTCAAGGGTTCGGTGAGCTCGTGAAGGCGCTCGGGGTGATGTGATGGAGGAGGAGGACTCGAAGGAGCTCGCCAACGCCGGCTCGTACGGAGCAAGGGCGCATTTCGAGGCAAAGGGCAGGCTCACTGGCGACGATCTCGGCAAGATCGTCGGAGCGAACCTCCTGGAAATGGCGAGGGACGTCTCCGCGCGCGGCGGAATGGTCGGGCACCTGAAAGCGTTCGTTCGCCTGCCCGAGGGTTTTCTCAAGGTCAACGTCGTGGACCAGGAGCTTGGGGCGGACATCTCTGGCACGGCTGGAGCATCGCTCGTGAACTCAGGCACGATGAACGTGATGGTTGTCGCCATCGGCATCGACGATTGTCAGGCGAAGGAAGTACTCGAATCCGGTCTCAAGGGACTGGACGGAAGGGTGCGCATCCTCAAGCTCGAGGATGGGCATGACGAGGGCGCAGAGCACAAGATGATTTCACTGGGGTGAGAAAATGGCGGAAAAGTACGGCATCTCGATAGACGTGGGTACCAGCGGGACGAGGGCGCACGCGATCGATCTGAAGACCAAGAAGATCATCAGCACGGCGATCACGGTCAGGCACCCGATCCCGGGCATGAACGTAATGGACCACCTCACGTTCTGCATCGAGGTCGATCGCAACGTCGCCAACGCATTGATGATCGACGCGACCAACCGCCTGCTCAAGCTTCTGGACATCAATCTGAAGCACGTCGAGCGAATGGCGATCTGTGGCAACCCGATCCAGCTCTCGATATTCCAGAACATGGAGATACGCGACCTGGCGTTCGCGATGCCGAACGCGCTCAGGGTCCGGGGCGTGGAGCAGCAGAAGCGCGACGCGAAGGTAGTGAAGGCGGTCAGTCTCGGTCTGGACGTGAACCCTGAGGCCGACCTCTACGTTCCGCCGGCCATCAAGCATGAAATCGGTGCGGACGCGCTCGCGATGATGCTGAAGACCGGCCTGCTCGACCGCAAAGAGACTTGCCTCGTGACGGACTATGGCACGAACGCGGAAATGGCACTCAAGGTTGGCGATGAGATCTACACCGGATCGGCGGCCGCGGGCCCGGCGATCGAAGGGCAGCACATCAAGAGCGGCATGCTCGCCTCTCCAGGCGCGATCTCGGACATGGACTACGAGTTCAACTGGCGCATGAAGGTGCTGGACGACAACCTCCTCCCCGTTGACGGGGACCTGGTCGACCTGACGAATGGCGACGTTCGAGAGGAAGGACCGATGCATGGCAAGGCTCTGGGCGTCACCGGCACAGGGGTCATCGCTGCGATAGCCGCCGGCTTGGACACGAACCTAGTGAAGCCTCCGAAGATCCTCACGCCGGACCACAAGCTGCACCTGATGAACGGCATTACCCTGGACGAGCACGACTTCCAAGAGGCAGCTAAGACCTTCGGCGCGATGCGCGCCGGTCACTTCACCCTGCTCGAGCATGCGGGGGTCAAGTTCGAGGAGCTCGACAGCATGTACATGTCCGGTGCGTCTGGAACTTACGTGGACGCGCTCAAGGCCCAGAGGGTAGGGCTCATCCCACCGACCTTCAACACGATCTACCAGGTCGGCAACACCTCGCTTGCGATGGCGACCGACATCGTCCGCGACCCGGAGGTCATGGACAAGCTTCAGTCGATCGCGAGCGCGATACGCGCGAACCACGTGATGTTCGCGACCGACAAGGTGTTCGAGACCATCTTCATCCAGGAGCTCGCGTTCTGGCAGGAGGGCATGCCCCTGGACGGCTACAACATGATGCTCAAGATGGAGGGCATCCAAGAGCTGCCGAAGAAGTTGAAGAAGGCGAAGGTCGAGAAGCTCGTGCAGCGCGACATCCCAGTGCTTGGAGACAAGGGTCTGAAGATTCTGCGCGACATAGGCGTGAAGGTCGAAGGCGAGTTCGAAGGCTGCATCGGCTGCGAGAAGTGCAAAGAGGCTTGCCCCGAGCGCGCGCTGGCGATCGAGTCCACGCCGAGAGGATATCACATCTGCGTGGCCTCGGACCTCTGCGGCGGAACGGCGTGCATGCGCTGCGAGATGTCGTGCCCGGAGAAGGTCTTCAAGTTCAGGGGATTGACGATCGGCGCGATGAAGAGGGCGAAGGCGTAGGCGGAGGCAACCTGGAGAGATGACGGTCGAGAAGGTCGATTTCTACGGGCTCTCGGCGGAGGACGTCCTGAAATACCTGCCGATGAAGGACTGCGGAAGCTGTGGCTATAAAACCTGCCGGGAAATGGCGGAGGCGCTGAGCGCCGGGAAGGCCTCGGTGAAGAACTGTCCTGAGATGGCGCTGAGGATGTCGGAGGGACTCGCTGGACCGCTTTCGATCACACTCGAAGTTCACGAGGCGGACTCCAGCATGAGCACGGTGCCAGCCCAGCTCATCGAGCTAAACTCGCCCGGACCCGACTCGCCCGTCTTAGTGACTGGCAATTGTGCCGTGACCCTCTATGTTCTCAAACTGATCTTCGACAGGGTCCCGACCGCGAGCGCTTTCGTCGTGCCGACGGACACCAAGGGCTTCACCGTCGACCACGCGGCTGGCATGAAGCTCATGACCCCGATGACGGTGATGCGCGCGCTGACGGTGACCGCGGTCGGAAGCAGGGTCAACCATCGGAAGCTGCTGACCCCCGGACTGTGCAAAGGGATGGAGCGGCAGGTCGAACAGATGACCAGATGGACGGTCGAGGCCGGACCGGTGAGCGGCTTCGAACTGCCCGCGTTCCTCCTGGAGAAGCAGAAGGGCGAACAATAACGATTAACGTCGGAGGCGCGCATCCTCGTTCGTCATGATGTCGAGAGAGGAAGCCCTGGCGCTGGTGCGCGCCAACGTCCAGAAGGAGAACAACGTCAAGCACATGATCGCGGTCGGGGCGGCGATGAAGGGTCTTGCATCGCGCTTGGGCGAGGACCAGGGCCTCTGGGAGGACGTCGGAATCCTACACGACATCGATTTCGAGAAGTGCCACGGAGCCGAGGATCACACCCTCGTCGCCAAGGACATGCTCGATGGCAAGGTCAGCGCAGAGGTCATCGAAGCGATCCTCGCGCACAACTCCGAGCATACCCATGTGCCGGTCGACACGAAGCTGAAGAAAGGATTGGTATGCTGCGACGCCGCATCAGGCCTGGTGATCGCGACCGCGCTCGTGCTGCCGACGAAGAAGCTTGCCGACGTCAAACCAAGCTCGATCGCGAAGCGCTTCAAGGAGAAGGATTTCGCAAGGAGCGTTTCCAGGGAGAGGATAATGGTCTGCACCGAGCTGGGCATTCCTCTCGAGGAGTTCCTTGCGGTCGCGCTCGAGGGCATGAAGGGAGCCGCCGTTGAGCTCGGCCTCTGACTTAGTTGATGGGTTCCCCTCGCAATGATCAGAAAAAAAATGGGGAAAGGAAATGGTTTGGGAAAGGATTTCTGGCAGACTTGTTAGTCTTACAGCCCGTAGTTCTTCGGGTTGAACATCGGGATGTCCTTGTAGGTCTTCAGGGCCCAGTCCACGAACTTGTCGGTGTCGTCTGGCAGAGACTTGAGGTCCACGATGATCTTGTTCAGCGTGTCCTTCTCCATCTTGTTCAGGCGCATCTGACCCTTCTTGTTCGCGGCGTCGATGAGCTCAGCGGCCTTCATGCCTGCGGCCTTGGACCTCAGGTAGATGTCGTCGCCGTTCTCAACGATGACCTTGCCGATCTCGTAGGCGTTGTCGTGGCAGATGCAGAAGCCCTCGGGGCTCTTGTAGCGGTCGGCCGCCACATAGAGGTCCCTGAGGACCTTGTCCTGCCCGGTCTGCTTCGCGGTGGTCATTAGAGCCGCCTCGTAGCCGATGACTCCCAGCCAGCACTGGACTGAAGAGCCACCGAATTCGGGGTGGTACTCGACGGACTCGTTCGACCACAGGTCGCAGGTGTGCGCCATGAGGTTACCCATCAGGTCCGCGTGGGCGCACTGCGCGCCCTTGCCTTCCTGGGCGCTCGGCTTTCCAGAGATCGCCTTCAGGATCGGTCCCTCGTACCCGCAGTCCTTGTCCGGCCCGGTCGCGCCCGCCTCGTACGCGATGAGCGTCCTGGCAGAAGCAATGCATCGGGTGACCGCAGCGAAGGTCCTGGCCACATCGCGGTCCAGGTATCCGCCGGCCATGAACATCGAGGTGTTCGCACCGGCGCAGTTCGTGTCGCCTCCCGCGATGACCTTGTTCTTCTTGCAGATGTCGACCAGCTGGGGCCAGAGCCACTCCATGTCGATCGAGCCTAGGTAGCCGATACCGAAGAGCCAGGCCTTGATGTCGCCGTTCATGATGGCGTAGTCGGACACTTCCTTGCCACCCATCGACTCAATCGAGAGCACATCGGCGCCGTTCTCGCAAGCGACCTCTGCGGACTCGATGACCTTCTCAGGGTAGTTGTGGACCTTGTCCATCTTCGGCCTCATTCCCTTCTCGCACAGCCTCGGGTCGGCGATCGTGTGCCTGATGGACAGCGCGATGCCGTACTCGTCGTGGTACTTCTCCATGAGCTCCTTCTGGCCTGCGACGACCGGCTTCTCGAACTTCTGCGGGTCGTTAACCATCTGGAATATGTGCTCGTTCTCAAGCTGGACCGCCGGGAATCCCAGGGTAATCGCGCGGTCGAGGATGTCCTTCGTGATGTAGTCGACATACTCACGGCGCAGCGTCTCCGGGTTCCTCTCCGCTCCAGGCCTTGGCGCGAAGTTGATCTCAGGGATGACGTGCCCTGCGCCCGCCTTCTGGCCCAGACCGTAGGTCACGGGGTACTTGGCCTCACCGAAGACTAGCTCGTCGGCGTTCTTGTACTCCATCTTTGTGAATCTCTTTATGGCCATTTTTGCACCTCCTTACTTAGCTCCATGGGCGCCCACGAGGTCGTCCCACTTGGTGCGGATCTTCTTGTAGTCCCAGCCCTCGACGGCCTTGGCCGCGAGTACCGGTCCCTGGTTGGCCTTGTCGGCGTACACGCCCAGCGGGTACGACTCGACGTACGACCTGTTCACTGCACCGCCCGCGCAGACGAACGGGACTTCGATACCCTTCTCGATCAGCCTGTCGGCGATCTTCGGGAACGCGGACATGGTGGTGGTCATTAGCGCGGTTCCGGTGACCATGTCCGGCTTCTTCTCCTCGACGACCTTGACGACATCCTCAACGTTGACATCCCTGCCAAGGTCGAAGACAGCGTAGCCGTTCGAGCGCAGAAGCACCGCTGCGATGTTCTTACCGATGTCGTGCGGGTCTCCCTCGGCAACGTGCATTACGACGGTGCCACGGGCCTCCCTCTCGCCCTTCATCTTGGCCTCAGCGGTCTTTATGCCCTTGTCCATCGCCTGAGCGGCGACCATGACATGGGGCAAGTAGTAGATACCGCGGCCATAGAGCTCGCCCACGACGTCCATGCCCTTCACGAGTCCCTTCTCGATAACGTCCTCGGGCTTGGTCTTCTCCAAAGCTGCCCTAACGTCGGCCTCCACGCCCTTATAGTTCATGAAGACCACGTCTTCCGCAACCTTCTTCAGCCTGGCGTCGGAAACGGAACCCAGCATCTTTTCCGCGATTGCCTCGGGCTTTTCCTTGGTCTCCGTTTCGATGTCGTAGCGTCGGAAGATCACGTCATAGTTTACACTACTTGTGTCCAACATTCGTTCATACCCCCCAACGAACCTCATCCCAAACAATTCCGCGGTTCGTCTTCGTCAGAGAGCCAGATGGGCTTTTGGCCCTCGTCTCTCTAACCCAATTTCCCCTTGACACTATATGAATCTTGGCGGTTCAAGGGACGGGCAAATGGCCTTGGTCCGAAGATCTTAGCGTTGCGGTCCCATCCGCTCCTTCACGGAATAAAGGAATCTACCTTGCATGAAGTAGAGGGCCGTAGCTTGACCTCTTAACGGACGAGATCCGTCGCTTCATATAGCTACGCACCCGAGGGTACGATGATCCGTCCCAATGCACGCGTGGATAGTCCTTGTCGCTTGATTCCTTTACCTCGTTAATGGAAATCGTGGTTTGAGCAGCGGAGCCC
>DATJOX010000057.1:0-120216 GCA_035506675.1 Methanomassiliicoccales archaeon | reverse complement strand
CAAGGCCCGGCGGCTCGTTCGCGAAGGCAAGATCGACGTGCATCATCCGTTCCACGCTTTGGAGAACGCTCTGCTTGGGGTGAGCCTTGGGGGAGACTATGTGTTGTACACCGACACCTCTTTGATCCCGCTGGTCGGAATCAATCTCGCCAGGGTCGAGCAGAAGGTCGGGCTGCGGATCAACGTCCTGTTCTGCGGTCACCTTCAGACGAAGAGCGGCAGCGACACGCACATCTCCACAGATGGCAAAGGACCAGAGAACAACGACTCCGCAACGAACGAGGATGCAGGCCAAACGATCATGTCCCCCAGAAGCTAGTGGTGGTCGTCGTAGTACGGTGAGTGCATCGGCTTGCCTATGGTCCGAGAACGCTCAAGCAACTTCGCCGAATTCCGTGCCCTCTCGATGAACTCGGCCACAAGCATCGGGTCCTTGCTCTTGTCGGGAGCGTCCACCCCGCGACACACGTCGACGCAGAACGGCTGAACGCTCTGGACGGCGTAGCCGACGTTCAATGGATTCAATCCTCCAGCGAGGACGACGGGATACGGGTCCAGGCTGCGGGCGATGCGTGCGCAGGCGGCCCATTCCTCCCTCAACCTTGATTCGCCCATGCGGCTTCCGGTGCAGTGCAGCACGACGCAATGAGCGACTTCCCTCAGAGCGTTCGCCCTCGATTCCTCGTTCCCGCCGCCGACCGTGGCGCGTGCCCACACTTGACCGGGCGCTCGCTTCTGCACGAACCCGATGTCTTTCAGGGACATCTGCGAATGTATCTGGATAACGTCGGGCTGGAGCCTGTCCGCGGATTTTGCGATCTTGACCGCGTCGTCGCTGCTCGTGACCATGACCCTCTTCGTGCGGCACGACGTCATAAGCTCTTTCGCTTTCTCCAGGGTGAGATTCCGGAGCCCCTTGGATTCGACAATGAATCCGTTATAGTCGGCTGTCCTCGCCGCCTCCACGTCCCCGGGGCTCATGAGCCCACAGATCTTTATCTTGACCATAGCTTGCGCAGCTTGGGCTATCGACTCCGACTTTGATAATCCTTCACCGCTCGGGCTAGAAACGGGCCGTGATGCTCTCAAGTCGTTCTGCATCCGCGTTGAAATGACGACACGATTATGAGCAGCGGCGATGGATTCCAATCGGACGGAGGCGTTCGATGAAGGTCATCGCGTTCAATGGCAGTCCGAGGGCGAAGGGGAACACGCACGCGGCATTGGCTGAGGTGCTGAAGGAGATAAAGAGCGAAGGAATCGAGACCGAGTTGGTGCAGATCGGCGCGAAGGACGTCGCTGGATGCAAAGCGTGCGGCGCCTGCGGGCGAAAGAGGAACGAACAGTGCATCAACAACGACGATGAAATCAATGAGTGGATCCAGATGATCAAGGGAGCGGATGGAATCGTGATCGGCTCCCCGACGTACTTCGGGTGCATGAGCGCGCAAACCAAGGCCTTCATCGACCGCGTCGGGTTCGTGACGCGCGCGAACGGCGGGATGCTGCGCAGGAAGGTCGGGGCGGCGGTGGCGGTGAATCGACGCGCCGGCTCGCTGAACACCTTCGACGAGATCAATCACTTCTTCCTGATCGCGGAGATGATCGTGCCTGGATCGAGCTACTGGAATGTCGCGAACGCCCTCGAACCTGGCGATTTCTCGAAGGACATGGAGGGCAAGAAGACGATGCGCACGTTGGGCAAGAACATCGCCTGGCTGTTGAAGAAGCTCGACTGACCTACTTGCAGCCGCCGCAGCAGGCCGCCATCTGGACCAGCGGGCAGACGTTGTCGAGCAGTTTGCCCTCCGCCTTGCGCAAGTGCTCCGCGTACGTCGAACGAGACAGTCCGGCACGCTTCGCAAGCTCGTCGAGCCCCACCTTCGCCGGTCTATCGAAGTACCCATTGGCGCTGGCCAATGCGAGGACCTCGATCTGCTTCTCGGTCAACCCTGCGAGCAAGGTCGACGTCGTCATGAGCATGTCGTCCGCCGCACCGCGGAGCTTCAATGGTCGGAGGGACTGGAGGTTCACCGTGCCCCCCTCGCGCTCGATACGCTTCACGGTGCGACCGAACGCTTCACGGTCGTGCCCAATGACATGATAGTTCTCCCAGCCGCCACGGTAGATGACCGGCTCCTCCGACCAAAGGCCCTCCTGCGCGATTATGCTCGATACCCCACCGGGTTGGCAGTCGCAGTCGCGAGTGACCATTCGTGCCAGAGTGCCCTCTCGCACGGTCTCATAGCGCGCCGAGTTCTTGCCGATCTCCGTCTCCACCAGCTTGAGCGATTCCTCGTCCGGCGCGCTCAGTTCGAAGACGTGAGAGTGTGAGTTGCACCACATCGCGACGGTGACATCGGGGAACATGCGAGTGATCAAGCTGTAGGGGCAGTCGTGGACGACCTGCATCCTTGCTTCGTATAGTGCCATGAGAATTCGTAGGCCCGAGAGGGGATTAAACCTTTCCACCGCCGTAGGACGGCATCCCGATCGATCCAGCGTGTTCTCGATTTTGTCTGATCGAGACTCCAAAGGCCGCCGCACGGCGGTGCAAAGGCAACGTCCCGGGGCCGCGTTGTAGCGTTTGATGACTATGATTTCGTACGCAGCGATACAGGAAAAGAGCATGAGCATGAATGCAGAAATCCGCAGCGAGCGGACGATAGAGAACAAGAAGAAGGTCGTGTGCAAGCACCGCACGGGGGCAACATGCCTGCGCTGCCGGATCGCCTCTGCCATTTAGATCCCTCAACACGCAACTCCGCATCAACAGCACCACTGGCGGCCCCCGACAAGCTGACAAAGGATAAGTAGGGCGAGCTCGAATCGAAACCGTATATGGCCGCTTCCCTCAAGGTCGCCAGACTGTTCGGGATCCCGATCTACATACACTTCTCCCTGCTTCTCATCCTGCCGCTCTTCGCTGTCATCTTCGCCCTTTTCTCCAGCCCCGACTTCTTCTACTTCAGGCTGAGCTACGCTAGTCTCCCCCTGGACGACGTCAGCAAGCTGCTGTGGGGAGTGGTCGCGGCTGTGATATTCTTCATCTCAATACTCCTCCACGAGCTCGCGCACTCCTACGTTGGCATTCACCGAGGCTACAAGATATCGGGCATCACGCTCTTCATTTTGGGAGGAGTCTCCCAGATCGAGGAGATGCCGGAGCACGCCCCTGGCGAAGCGCTGATGGCATTCATCGGGCCCGCCACTTCAATGGTTATCGGGGCGATACTCTCGCCCATCGCGATCATCATGGGTTACTCCTCAAGCTCCGTTCTCGTCAACGCGATCGCGATAACGATCAGCATCACCGGTTTCTACAACCTGCTCCTCGGTGCGTTCAATCTCGTTCCGGCGTTCCCCATGGATGGAGGGCGGGTGTTGAGGGCCGAGCTCGCGAAGCGCGAGAGTTTCCTGAAGGCGACCGAGCAGGCCGCGGCGATCGGGAAGTACCTTGCGATAGTGATGGCGATCGTAGGGCTGTTCTACAACATCTGGTTCATATTCATCGCGATCTTCATCTACATGGGGGCGGACGAGGAGCTGCGCGTCACCCGCATCACCGAGTCGTTGCGTGGCTACAAGATCAGGGACCTGATGACGAAGCAGGTCGCAACTATCAACATCGACGCGAGCGTCGAGGACCTTATGCAAAGGATGATGGCGGAGAGGCACGCGGGCATGCCCGTGCTCGAGAACGGGCTGCCGATGGGAATGGTGTACCTCGACGACGTTCTGCGCATTCGCGAGGCGGACCGTCCAACCACAAAGGTGCGTCAGATCGTGCGTATGGGAGTGGTGACGGTGGCCCCTGGTGAGGATGCGGGCGAAGCGCTCAAGATGATGCTGTCCAAGCAGGCCCGGCGCGCCCTGGTGATGGAGGGCAACAACCTGGTGGGCATATTGTCCCAAACGGATCTGGGAAGGACGGTAGACATAATGATGGCGAAGGAGCGCGCCCCGAGACAACGTTGATGAGGCCTCGCGGACAATGGAAATCTGGTGATGACATGGTGGAGCAGAAGAAGGACGAGAAGGGCCCGGAATGCGCGCTCTGCGCGCCCTTCGAGCAGGTCGGGACATGGCGCTGCAACGAGTGTGGGGCGATGAACATCAACAAGTGGAAGGAATGCTGGAAGTGTAAATCGCCGCGCCTCGAGCCCCTTTCCCCCGGTCTTTGATCGGAGGAGATGCCCGCGCTCCTTCATTTCCACGTTAGATGTGACCACCCCTCTGAACGTGCCCAGGACTCGGCTGCCGGACGCGGATCGACACCGGTTCGCGCGGGAGATGTTTTGTCTTCATTCGGGTTAGATGCCCTTCGCGATGAGCGTCGTGGTCAGCTCCACGCCTCGGAGATATCAAGCACAGCGTCGCCGACGTCTCGGCAGCAAGAAAATCTCTCGGGTTCACGCCGGAACTCGGCCTCGAGGACGGACTGAAGACGCTCTTCGACTGATCACGGGAGCGGAAGCTCGACCACGAACCGCGTGCCCTTCGAATAGTCTCCCGCCACGCGGTCCTCTATCCAGACCCTACCCCGATAGCGCTCGACCAGTGCGCGAACGATTGCGAGTCCGAGACCCGTTGACTTCTTCCTCACGTCGCCCGGCTTGGAGTACCCGCGCTCGAAGATCCGCCCCTTGCTCTCGTCAGGGATGCCCGGCCCACGGTCCTCCACCACGACCTTCGCCCGGAGCGGGTTCGCTTCGATCGCTACGTGAACGCTTTCGGGCTCGGAGAACTTGATGGCATTGGTGATGAGGTTGACGAAGATCTCGGAAAGGCCTTCGTCGGCGAGCACGATCAGCTCCGGGTTCGTGGTGGCGGCCTCGATGTTGAGGAAGACGGTGGCGCCTTCGTACCGGCTCTTGGAGGTGTCGATCGCGCCTTGAACGGCGCGCAACAGTGAAGTGGAAATCAGCGGGCGTTCGCTATCAACCGCGTGCGAGAGCGTTCTGAAATCGCGCACGAAGTCGTTCAATCGCCCCTCGCTGTGCTTGAGCTTGTCCAGGTAAGCCCGCCGCTTGTCGTCGGGCAGTCCAGGCTTCTGAAGCATGTCGAGGTACACGTCCATCGGTACGAGGTAGTTCAGGACGTCGTGCACCATGATGTCGTTGTAGATCTGCAAGAGCTGCCGAGAGCGCGCTTCCTGGCTCTGCAACTTCGTCGTTTGATAGGCGTATCCTAGAATGTCCGCCGCCGCGATCAGTCCGGCCTTGTCGTCCGCGCTCAGGTTCGGGACCTCGCAGCACATCAGCATCGCCCCGAGCATGGCATCCTTGCCCTTCAGCGGCAGCGCGACTGCGGTCATAGAGCCTATTGGTTTGTCCGCGACGTCAAGGAGGACAGCGTCCTCGGGCAGGAAGAACGGCTCTCGGGCGGTGATGGCCTTCGATGCCATTCCTCTGCCCGTCTCCAGCTCCTCCTTCGTGCTCGCGTTGACGGCGACCGCCTGCTCCAGGCGGCCATCGTTAAGGAGCTCGAATGCCATCCCGCGCTTGAAATCGAAGTGGGACATCAGGAGGCGTAGGCCCTTGTCGAGCAGCTGCCTCGGATCGGAGCAAGAAGAGACCAGGAAGCCGATGTCGTTCTGCATCCCGAGCAGCTGCGATTGAACGCGAAGCACGTTCTCCAGCTGCACCCTCGCGGTCAGGTCGTGGCCGATCGCGAGCACTCCCACCACCTTGCCCGTTTCGTCCCTGCGTTCCGTTAAGCTCCAACCCACTGTTCGAGAGGACCCGTCTCGCGTAGTCACGATGCTCTCGACGGGCCCACCGGGCATCGGACCGCCAGGGTTCTTGACGATCCTTGCGAAGATTGGCTCTGACACCACCCCGAGTTCGAGCAGCCTTCGACCGATGGCCTCCTCCTTCGACCTTCCAGTTACCGCGACCGCGCCCTTGTTGAAGAACGTGACCGTACCGCCGAGGTCGCAGCCAACGACGATGCTCGGGGAATTGTCTAGGAGCGTTTCCAAGTACATCTTCTCGTTCTGCACCGCTTGCTTGAGCTGCTCCTCGACGGAGATGTCCCTGACGATGCCTTGCAAGAATCGATGTTCTGGCTCCTCCTCGTTGATGCTGAAGCGAGCGTCCCCGAGGATGATCGCGCCGTCCTTCGCGAGCAACTTCAGAATGTACTGCGACGGGACCTTCTCTCCGACCATTCGCCGTCTGAACCTGTCCAGGATCATCGAACGCTCATCGGGAGCGATCAGCTCGTGGGCGGGCCGACCGATGACCTCTTCCGGTTCGTAGCCGAGGATCCTGTGCACGGCGGGGTTCACGTAGGTTATCTTGCCGCTTCCGTCCACAAGGACGATCAGCTCGTTCGCATCCTCGATGATCCGCTTGAAGTCGAGGCGCCTCATTGCATGGCTTTCCTGTGTCGGTCCAAGTGACTAGGATCGGTCTCAAGCCGCCTACGGCCGCGCGGCGATCGGGATGGCGTTCATCAGGTAGTTCGATTCGACGTCGTAGTTGTAGTCCTCGACCGTTCCGTCGATCATCTGCAGGCGCGCCTTGATCTTGTTCTTCTCGAAGACGATCTGTGCGTTCAGGACCCGGGAGCGATAGACGCTCATGCGCTTGCCTGCCTGCGTCAACTTGCGCTCGTCGCAGACCAGTAGTCCCGCTTCCTCTAGCACGCGAATCTTCCGGTAGCAGGCGGCGATCGGGATGTTGAGACGCTCGCTTAGTTCGAAAGCGCTCTTCGGTTTTCCCATGGTCGCCAATAGGATCTTCGCGGTGTATTCCTCCGTCAGCAGTCTCGATGTCTCGAGGGCATGCATCTGTTGTCCACCTTGTGGGTTTAGACCCCGGTTGTATCTATTTAAGTAATCAGGGGTGAGAATCACTTTTGATTCGTGTTCTTTGGACACTGCCAGATGCTTTACAAAGCGTGAAAATCGGGCCCTTGTTCGCATATTTGATAATTCGATATTGTGGCGGCAGGAGCTCTACGTCCTGTCTCGCGCCCCATTGCTCGATACGAGGTAGATTGCCGAGAAGACCATCGCCGCTCCGACGCCGATGAAAACGTCGAGGGGCTCGTGCAGGAGAAGGATGCTGAGAATGACCGCGAACGAGCTCTCCGAGAGGATGATGGTGCTCGAGGTAGTGATGCTGATCGCTTCCAGGGCTCTGACCCAAAGGAGCGTCGGGATGGCGGTGCACATGACCCCTATGTAGAGCAACAGCGGCAACGCGCTCGCAGCCACGGTCGTGGGCGAGCCGAATCCCAAGTAGAGCGCGAAGAGCGGGAGCGGGGTGAAAAGGAGCGTGCTGAGCACGAACTGCTCGTACGTCATCTTCTTGAAGGCGTATTTTGAGAGCACGTAGGTCAGGGCGATGCAGATGGTGGCCCCCAGCAGCATCACGTCGCCGAGGAGCGCCCCGCCAGTCATCCCCCCGACGTCCAGTTTGGTCGTCAGCACAAAAAGCCCTCCAAGGCCGACCGCGAGGCCGATGATCTTTCTGCGCGTCAGGCGCTCTCGAAAGAGGAACGCGGAGAGCGGCGCAACGATGAGAACGTTTGACCCGATGATAAGTGCCCCAGTCGAAGCGTTCGTGCGCGAGAGCCCTCCGTACTGCAGCCCTAGGAGAACGAAGGTGATGAGCCAGGCCAGCCATGTCTCCCTCGTGAGGAAGATGCGCCAGGTCAGGGTCTTCTTCCAGGCGCAATATGCAAGCACGACGAGGGCTCCGACGGAGACCGTCATAGCGCAAAGCAGCAGCGGGTCGATCTCAGACACCCCTGACTTGATTGCCACGTACGACGAACCGAGCAGGAGCGACGCCAAGAGCGTGAGCTGCACACCCCTCCTTTCCGTCAGACCTGGACCCTCTGGCATCTACTTCACCCCGAGCGAGACGACGCGAACGTCTCGATCCCTTAAAGCAATTCGCCTTCCTCGCAATCTAGGCCTCTAGGATTCCGAGACATGAGTCTTCAGGCTTGCTGCGAGGTGTCTGAAATAGGCTCTGAACTTGGTCACGTCCAGCTTCGCGCAGTACCAGCCGATCACGACGCCGCCCAGGCTGCCGGCGATCACATCCAGAGGATAGTGCACCCCGATGTAGACGCGGGACGCAGCTACCAGCGCGGCGATGCCAATCAGGGGAATCGCGTATCTGCGGACCTTGACGCTGAGCACGGTGCCGACCGCGAACGCGCCCGCGGCGTGAGCGGACGGGAACGACTGTCCCACTGTCTCGTAGAAATGCGGGATAAGGGGGTACGTCTCATAGGGCCGAGGGCGGTTCACGATGTCTTTTGCCAGTATCACGTAGATCAGTTCGATGATTACGGCGATGGCAACGTACGAGGCGAGGTCCCTCCGCTTCAGCAGGTACAGCGCCACGACCCAAATTGCCCCCATCTCGAGCGAGCCCAGGAACGTGATCGCTCCGGCGACATCCGCAAGCGGAGGCCAGTAGTGCGCGTTCACCCAGAGAAACGCCTGCTGGTCTGTGTCGAGGAGCGAGGGGACCTGCAGGAGCAACGCGAAACCGAGCGTGACCAAGAATAGGACGAGCAGCATTTGGCCCAAGGTCTTCTGCCAGTCCAGCACGGCAGCGGATTGGCTCTCCCTGATAACATAGTTTCGCACCCTGACCCGTGCTACCACATTCCAGGGCTCGCGATGCCTTTTTATGTCGCGCGCATCCTCGTTCACCTGGGAATATTGGATGTCGTTCAAGAACGAGCTCACATACCTGCACGAGGTGGAGGACAATGCCGAGGAGCGCTTCGATGACACGTACTACACCGCGATCAAGCTGGTCATGGAGGATTTCGAGAAGGAGGAGGTCCTCCCGAACATAATCGCCGGCAAGGGCACGAGATCAAAAGCGACCTTCGAGAAGAGAAGCCCGGCCGACAACAGCGTGCTCATGGCCAGATTCCAGAGGGGCACGAAGGAGGACGTGAACAAGGCGGTCCGGGCGGCTAGGGAGGCGTTCAGGACCTGGTCGAGCACCGACTATGCCGAGCGAGTGAAGATATTCGAGAAGGCGGCGAGGGTCCTCAGTGATCACAAGTACGAGCTGGCAGCGGCCCTCACATTCGACAACGGCAAGAACCGGTACGAAGCGCTCGCGGACATCGACGAAGCGATAGATTTCCTGCGCTTCTACGCCTCCGAGGTCAAGCGCAACGACGGCTACGCTACGCCGCTACCGCCCGCGTACACGAACGAACGAAGCGAGTCGCTCCTTCGCCCCTACGGAGTCTGGGCGGTCGTCTGCCCTTTCAACTTCCCGGTGGCGATCTCGCTTGGGATGGCGGCGGCGGCGCTGATCACGGGCAATACCGTCGTCATCAAGCCATCGACCACCGCGCCATACACCCTGCACAAAGCGTTCAAGCTGCTCGAGGAGGCGGGCCTGCCGGATGGGGTCGCGAATTACGTCGCGGGAAGTGGCAAGGACGTCGGAGGTCCGCTGGTCGCGCATCCAGGCATCGACGGCGTCGTGTTCACCGGCTCCCGCGCGGTCGGATACGACATCATGAGGGGCGCGCTGCGTGACAAGCCGATCCCCGTGATCGCGGAGATGGGATCGAAGAACCCAGTCATCGTCTGCATGGACGCGGACTCGGAGAAGGCGCTCAATGGTGTCATCGCTTCCTCGTTCGGGTACAGCGGGCAGAAGTGCTCCGCCTGTTCGCGCGTCTACATCCCGTTCCGCATGCTCGACGACTTCGAGGAGGAGCTTGTCGAGAGGACGAAGAAGCTGAGGGTTGCCCATCCCGCTCTCAAGGAGTGCAACCTCGGCCCGGTGATTGAGGACTCGAAGGTCGACGACTACCTGAAGTTCACCGCCATGGGCGCGAAAGACGGCAAGCTGCTCTGCGGAGGAAGGCGCGCCACCGAGGGAGGCCTGGACAAGGGCTACTACGTTGAGCCGGCTATCATCTCGGGGCTGAAGAACGACCATTGGCTGATGCAGAACGAGCTCTTCCTGCCCATCCTGTGCACACAGGGCTACGACCGCCTCGAGGAGGCTGTGGACATGGCCAACTCTGGACCCTACGGGTTGACGGCAGGCATCTTCTCGGAGGACGACGAGGACCTCAACTACTTCATGAACAACATTCAGTCTGGAGTCGTGTACGCCAATCGTAAGAGGGGCGCCTGCACCGGAGCGATGGTGGGGGCGCAGCCGTTCGTCGGATGGAAGGCATCTGGGTCGACGGGGAAGGGCACTGGAGGGGTCTGGTACCTACAGCAGTTCCTGCGGGAGCAGACGCGCACATTCGTTCTCTAGAATCTGGAGCAACGGTGAACAGACGCGACTGAGCGCAAACAGAGCCCTTCGTGAGCGAAGCTGGCTGCAATCAATCTGCGTTCGATCGGTCTTCTGCTCACTTGAGGGCGCCCAGGAAGTCGTCTATGGGAACGGCCGCCATCGTGACCGTTTCCAACGTGCCCCTTGAGCCGAGTTCGACCATCACCTTGGCGACGGTTTCGTTGTCCGCCGCCTCAAGGATGGTGAGGAAATCGTATCTCCCGAGAAGGGCGTACTGGGCGAGGATCTTCGCGCCCATCTTCGTGATCTCCTTGTTCACTTCCTTTAGTCGTTCCGGCTTGGTCTTGAGGGTCTTCCTGCCTTCGCTCGTCAAGTGCGACAGCACTACATACTCTGGCATGTCCCTACCCGACGAATAATTGCAGCATCTGTTATTAACCAGTTGGCACTGACGCTGAGTGCTGTCGCCATAAGCCCGTTTCATCTTCTCACACAGAGGCATCGGCGGATGCGTGAAAAGGTCAAAATGCTAGTTGCGCCATCAGTAAGATGGCTAGCATGCAAGACCGAGTGCTCATCCCGGTGGATTTCACGAAGGAATCGATGGCGATGTTCGACTGCGCTCTCGAGCTGAAGGAACTCGGGCTCAAGCATCTCACGCTGCTGCACGTACAGCAGAAGGGGCAGGAGCTTGACAAGGAACAGACGCAGAAGTTCGACGAGATGGAACAGAAGATGAACGCTGCGGGGATAGACTCGCGTGCGATCATCCGCGATGGGGACCCGGTCCAGGCGATAGTCGATGAGGCGGACAAAGAGGACGTGGACATGGTCGTCATGGCTTCCGGCGGCAAGGGCAGGGCGGAAGAGTTCTTCGTCGGCTCCGTGTCCTTCGGGGTCGTCCGTAGGACCTCGAAACCGGTCCTGCTGGACAAGTACCCGATGATGCCGGATGGAGCAGTCAGGGCATGCCGCATCGGGCCGACGCTTTTCCGGAACGCCCTGGTTGCGGTGGAGCTCCCGATGTGCTCCGGGAACCTGGAGGCGTTCTTTTCTGATCTCTGCGAGAGGGGTCTGAACGGGGCGACGCTGTTGCACGTGGTCGATTCCGACCGGTACAAAATGAGCGACGACAAGCGCTTCCGCGACGTCAAGAAGTTCCTCGAGGACATGAAGTCAAGGATTACGTCGCACAAGTGCGAGATCAAGACGCATGTGCATTACGGCACCGCCGCCTACAACGTGCTCGAAGTGGCGCGTGAGATCGACGCGTCGATCATCGTGGTCGGCACGAAGCAGAAGTCGTACCTGCGCGGGCTGACGATCGGTTCGGTGTCAGAGGAAGTGGTGCGCCGGGCATCCATCCCAGTGCTCGTCGTTCCGTGCTGACGGAAGGGTTTAGTCAGTTCCGACCAATCACCTGCGTCATGGCGGAGGAGCATTTCCGCATTCTCGACGACCTGACCGATGTCTCGCTTGACGCAAGATGCGCGATCCTCGTTCGGCACGCAGACCGTGATGGCTCGCTTCTGAAGTTGACCCCAAGTACGGTGAGCATCAACCCTGTGGGGGAGAAGAAGGCGAGGGAGTTCGGCGTTCGCTTGCGCGGACGCAACGGTCTGCGAATATACTCCTCGCCCGTGGTTCGATGCACGCGCACGAGCGAATGCATCGCCGATGGATACGGGCAGAAGGTCGAGATCGATACATCGCAGATGATCGGCACTCGCGGCCCCTTCATCCTTAAGCCGGCGGAAGCGGCGAGGATAATGACCGAGCTCGGGTTGATACCGTTCGTCGACGCCTACGTGAAACGACAGGTCGACGAGAGCGTGTTCATGCCATGCCCAGAGGGCACTCGGCGATTGCTTTCTTGGGCCTGGTCGAAAGCTTCCGTTGGAGAGCCCGGACCGAGGCTGATGGTGACCCACGACCTGATCCTGACCCCGGCGATGCGACACCTCTTCGACTACGACGTCCTCGGCAAAGGCCTGATCGGGTTCCTCGATGGCTTCGTCATCTGGAAGCGCGAAGGGCGAGTCTTGGCGCGATATGCTTCTCGGACGATCGATGTGACCGATCAGATCGGCGAACCCGCAAAGCTGGAGCAGCGGGCGATAGGTTAAGAAGCTTGGAGCGAATGCGGGCGGGCGATAGCGTGATCGGCCGACGTTCATTCGTTTACCTGGCGTTCCGCCTCGTCATCTCGTTGCTCGGGTTCGTCGGCCTCTATTTCATGACCAGGTACCTGGGCACGGAGAACTACGGCGCGATAATGTTCGCGATGTCCGTGGTGGCGACCTTCAACGCCGTCTCCGATTTGGGGTTCGGGAGCGCTCATGTCAAGAAGATCTCCGAAGGGAAGGACATCTCGGACAGCGTCTCGACGTACATCGTCATCAAGATCGTTCTCACAGCGATGATGGTGATCGTGACGGTCATCGGTCTCCTTTTCTGGCAGACATTCATGGGAGGCAGGATCGACGGTCCAACAGGTTCGCTGGTCATACTCTTCATTCTGTACTACGCGTTGTACAACCTCACCTCGATCGTGACGACGACCTACAGCGCCACGATGGAGATGTTCAAGTGCCAATTGGTCGGGTTCATCGATCCGATCATACGCATCCCGCTGGTGGCGATCGTCTGCCTGGGGTCTGCGAGCGCGATCGGGGTCGCCTATGCATACGTGGGCGGAGCGCTGGCGGCGATGTCGCTGGCCATGTTGCTTCTGTTTAGGGACAAGGTGAAACTGAAGCGCCCTACCCTCTACCGGGAGTACTTGTCGTTCGCATTGCCGCTGGCGTTGATCGGCGTCATTGGCTCGGTTGCGGGCAACATGGACAAACTGATGCTCGGCTTCTATTATGGCAATTCTGCGGTCGGAACGTACAGCGCTGCGCAGGTCTTCATGAGCATCTTCGCGCTGGTCGGCTCGGCCGTCGCTACGATGACTTTCCCCTCCTTCTCGAAGATGCACACGGATGGCAACATGGAGGAAATCCGTTCGACCACCTGGCAGGCGGAACGCTACATCTCGATGATCGGAATGCCGATCACGGCGTTGATAGTACTCTTTCCCACCGAAACTGCGAGAGTGATGCTCGGTTCGAACATCGCGGGGGCCGGGGACCCGATGCGCTTCATGGCACTAACCACAATGCTTGTCCTTCTGAACCAAGTCCACTCTTCACAGATTCTCGCCGTCAATCGGCCAGATCTTTCCGCGAAGGTCACCATGGCGACCTTCTTGGTCAACTTCGCCCTCCTGGTCATCTTCGTACCGGCCTCGTTCCTCGGGATTCCTGCCTTGGGCCTCTCCTACGAAGGAGCGGCAGTCGCCATCTTGATCGGGAATGCGATAATGTGGGTCGTTATGCGCTACATCGTATGGAGGCTGACGGGAACGGGCTCCAACGTGCGAATTCTATTGCACGTCCTCGCGGCTATCGTCGCTGGGCTGGCCTTGATCCCTCTGGCATACGACATCCCCTTGGGGGGTTGGCTGCAGATGATCATATGGGGCGCCTACACCCTCACGATATTCCTCGGCGTGCTCACGTTGTTGAACGAGTTCGACCGCGACGACCTGAACTACTTCCTGAGCATCCTGAGCGTCCGTGAACTATGGGAATACTTCCGGGCGGAAATGAAACTCGGGAAAGGCAAGGCGAACCAGTAGCCGACCGGGGAGACCAACAGTTAAAGCGAAAACGCATATGCTCCCCCATGGATGCGAAGGACCTCGTGGCCGCGTACGCGATAGTCGTCGGAATCCTGATCATCGACCTCTGGGCGGTCCTCTACGTGCGCAAGGCGATACCGGAGATCAGGACGGCAAAGCGCGAGATCCTCACGCACTTCGGCGCCGAGGCGATGACAGCAGTGGTCCTCCTCGCAGGCGGCGCCTTGAATTTCCTCACGTCAGGCTCGACCTGGATCCTACTGATCGGCATGGGCATGCTCCTCTACTCCGTCCTGAATAGCTCTGGATACTACTGGCACAGGAAAGCGTATGCCCCGGTGGTGATGTTCATGATTCTCGGCATCTTGGCGGTAGCCTCGATTGCGGTTCTGGTAGCATAGGAAGGTGCGCAGGTTCGTTCGGTGGGAGAAGCGGAGGTCTGACATAGGGCCATAGCGCCGACACCTGGGCATGGCGCAACGGCTCTGCACGAAGCCTCGCGATGGAATCCGCGGAACTTCTTATAGCGCCCCTGACATTACAGAGACCAGCATGCGAGCCAATTCGTCTTGGTTGTCGCTCGCGATCGTCGCGACGTTGCTGTTCGGTTTGCTCTTTCCGGCAATCAGCGTGACGGCCGGACTAGGCCCCTCTATCCCTGGAGTGGACACCGACGTGAAGGACGTGCGTGTCGCCGTGTGGGAGGACCTCAACGTCTCGGCGGTCTACGTCGCCTATCGCTCCGGCCCTTCCGGCTATTCGAACATCTACTGCAATTACAGCACCGATGGCGGAGCGACCTGGGACACCATTACAAGGGTCAATAGCCAGCCGACCGAGACATCGGCGCAGTGCGACGCTCCGGCAGTCGCGATGAACGGCACCGGCGCGATATTCGTCGCCTGGTCCGAGGAATACCTCGGGGGTACCTACGTCTTCTATTCAAGATCGGTTGACCAGGGAAGGCACTTCTCGGGAATGCAACGCATCTCCCTCACCCCGGCCGGCAATCAGACCTCACCAGGCGTCGCCATCGAGAACACCACGATCTACGTCGCCTGGTCGGAACAGAACGGCACGGCGATGAACATCATGGTCGCCCGCTCCCTGGACAACGGCTCGACGTTCGGGCCGCCTGTCCGGGTCGATCACTCCGGGACCGCTTCGGTCCTGCATGCCGCCCCACAAGTCATCGTCCAAGAGAACCGGACGTTCGTCGTCTGGCAGGATAACCGTGTGCCCAACTCGCTTAATGACATCTATGGCGCGATGTCGCGGGACCGGGGTCAGACGTTCACCGGCGACGTGCTCGTGAGCGACGGCTACGGCACGACCGATCAGTCCCGGCCGGACGCCTGCTTCGCACCCGACGGTCGGATCATGGTGGTCTGGCAGGACAATCGCGGCGAGCACGTCTATGACTGGAACGTGCGCGCGGCCACGAGCTCCGACAACGGCAGCACCTTCTCGCGCTCCTTCCTCGTCAGCGATGATCCCGCGCGCACCAATAGCCAGGTGTCGCCGAGGGTCGCTTGCGACCGAAGAGGGATAGTCACCTGCGTCTACGAGGACTACCGTTTCACGACTCCGAAGGTGATGAGCGCGACCTCCTCCACCTGGGCTTCCTTCTCCTCCTCAGCGCGATTCGACCCCGCGGGCGTAGGGACGCAGCAGTTCCTACCCGACATCGTCTGCTCGTACAACAACACAGTGTTCGTGGGATACGATTCGCAGACCCCGCCGGCGCACCACAAACTCGGATTCCGAAGCGAGTACAATCCGAACATCCCACCCACGGTCTCAATAACCTCTCCCTCGAACAACGCGAACCTCACCGGCGAGTTCACCATCACCGGAACGGCCTCGGACCCTGATGCCTTCGATCCGTCGCACCCCTCGCCCTTCCAGGTCCAGGTGATGATGACGAACGACAGCGCGGCCGTGCTCTCCTGGACCGATGTCGATATCGTGTCGTTCCCAGACTGGACGTACCCGGTGAACGCGAGCGACTACGACAACGGGAACTACACGATCTTCGCGCGCTCTTACGATGGACTGTCGTATTCGGACCGCGCGAACGTTAGCATCACGATCTACAACGAGGCACCGAAGACGTTCGATCTGGCGGTCTTAGCCTCCGGAATAGACTTCAGTCCGTCCTCGCCGCTGGTCGGGGAGGTGGTCAACATCACCGCCGACGTGCTGAACCTAGGCAACACCGACGCGCATTTCGTCTCGGTCACCGTGAGCATTGATTCGACCCTTCTTGCCACGCGGAACCTGACGACGGTGCCGGCGCAGGGCGTGGTCGCCATCAGGGTGGCCTGGGACGCGGTGATCGGAACGCATAACGTGAGCGTGATGGCGGACGCGAACCACAGCATCGTCGAGACGAACGAAAGCAACAATCTTGCTTGGAGGTCACTCACGGTCACCCCGCCACCGGTGCTCCACCCAGACCTCGAGATCACCCCTCAGAACATCACCTTCACGCCCTCGACCATCTTTGAGAGCGACGACGTGAACATCAGCGTCCTGATATACAATCGCGGAGAGGCCATCGCGTTCGGAGCGCTCGTGAACGTCACCTGGGAGGGCGGGTGGCTCGGGAGCAGAACGATAAACGTGAACCCGCACCAAGCGGCTTTGGTCTACGAGAACTGGAACCTCGTGCCTTTGGGTACGCACACGATCACCGTGAGGGTCGATCAGAACCACCAGACTGGCGATTCGAACTACTCGAACAACGTCGCGCAGAAGACCCTGGTGGCCGAGGTACCCGTCATAAACCTTCCCGATCTCGTGCCGACTGCCATCGTCATCACCCCAGCTCCCGGGACCATAACCAGCCAGGACGATGTCCAGTTCGCTGTCACGATCAGCAACAACGGCACCGGAGCGGCATTCAACGTCTACGTTCAATTCGTGCTGGACGGCTCGGAACTGAACCTGAGCCGGATAGCAACGTTGGATGAGGGAGCGGCCGAGGTCGTCTCCGTCCAATGGACAGCGGGCGCTGCCGGACCGCATACCATCATGGTCAAGGTGGACCCGTCGAACACCATCACGGAGTCGAACGAGACGAACAATCAGCTGTCGCGCGAGTTCTCGGTGCGGGCTCGCGCGTATTACCTCCCCGACCTTTCGGTCGACCGCGCCGCCGTAGTATTCTATCCATCGACGCCCTCGGTGGGCACCATGTGCCGCATCAACGTCACGGTGAGCAACATCGGGAACGACACCGCTGACAACGTGAAGGTCCAGGTCAAGGTGGATGGGGTCGCGGTCGGGGGAACGATCACCATCCCGCAGCTCCTGCCCGGGCACTCACAGACCGTGACGGTGGGATGGGAACCGACCTACGGGGCTCACAGCTTCAACATCACCGTCGACGGGCAGAATGCGATAACGGAGGCGCGCAAGGACAACAACCAGGTGACCTTCACGCTTGATCTCGGCCCGGCGCCTTTCAATTACGATTCGCTCGTTCTCCCGCTCTGGATCGTGGCCATCGGCGCCCTCGCGGTAGGCGGCTACGCGTTCATGCGCCGACGCCGTCGGAAGAAGTGAAAGGCCGGTCCGGTGGCGCGAGAGAACCGCTCCCAAATCTTTTTCTGTCGGTCCAGGCTATTCTTACGCAAGAGGGTGATGGGGACGATCCGAGTAGTGGACGTTGTGGGCGATGAGGTGCTGAGCGCCGACGCCAAGGTAATCGGAACGGTCGAAGGCATCGGAGTGGACACGGAGAACTGGAAGGGGCGGGTCATCAAGGTATTCGTGACCAAAGGCCTGGAGGAAGCGCTCGGCGTGCGCAAGCCGCTGTTCGGGTCGGGCCGGTTCTGCTTCGAGACGAGCCACATCAGCAGCATCGCGGACGTGATCACGCTCGCGCCCAAGCTCGACAGGCTCAAGGAGATCGGGGTGGACCCGATGATGGTGCCGCGCTGGTCCTCGGACGTCCTGCTGAAGCGCATCGTCTGCTCGGGCGGCAAGGAGGTCGGGACGGTCGACGAGATCTTCTTCGACGAGAAGCGCGGATGGGCGATGCCCTATCTGCAAGCGAAGCTCACGAAGGAGCTGAAGAAGCAGTTCGATGTCCGCAAGTTCAAGTCCGGCCTGGTGAAGATCCCAACCGTGCAGGTGCGCACGGTGGGCGACGTGGTCATGCTCGACATGACGACCGAGCAGCTCAAGGAGATCATCGAGCACTCGCCGGGTTGAGGCGAGTGCTTCTCAACTCTTCTCTTCGCCAGGCCAGGTCACCGGGTCGCTCACCCCGGTCTTCATCATGCTCAACTTGCCGCACGCAGGGCAACGCAACGATTTCACGTCGAACACGTGCACCAGCGTGGGATGCCAACTGTACTCGAACACGACGCCGCACTTCGGACACTTCGCCCTGACCACTTCGCGCCCCTCGATTGAGGGGTGAGCAACCTGCGCCTATATCTTGTTGATTCGCTGTACGAGCACGAGGGCGAAGCATGGACGCGAACGCATCCACGTGGGATAAATGGGCGCCAGCGGCGTTCTTCTTCGTGATCGGCCTGGTTCTCGGCTATGTTGCGGGTGTCGGAATCGGTGCCGCGGGGTCGAGCCCTAGTCTCCCATTGCTCATCTCGATCCCTCCTGTCGCCATCATCGTCGCCGCCTTCATACTCTTCAATCTAGCGGCCAGGCGAAGAGACAAGCCAAGCTAGTTGTCGGTGAGCGCTGCGCAAGAGTTACATTAAGGGGATGCTGCAATAGAAGCGCGGTAACTGCAACATGGCCACGGCTGCGGGAGCGACGGGTGAGCCCTTCTGGTCCGTCAGCGAATCGGACTTGGTGTCGAGTCTGACATCGGATAGCGCCCGGGGCCTCTCGGCCGAAGATGCGAAGCAGAGGCTCGCACGCTACGGGGCCAACCTCCTCAAGCCGAAGAAACGAACGAACTCCGCCGTCCTGTTCCTGAACCAGTTCCGCAGTCCGTTGATAATCCTGCTGCTCATCGCCGCCGCCATCTCTGCGTTCGTAGGCGATCCCTCCGACGCGGGCATAATCATCGGTATCGTCGTGGTGAGCGGCCTGCTCGGGTTCTGGCAGGAAAGACGGGCATCGGACGCGGTCGCGAAGCTGCTGGCGATTGTGGAGACGAAAGCATCAGTGATCCGCGATGGTCTGGAGGTCGTCATCCCCACATCCGAGGTCGTTCCCGGAGATATCTTGTCAGTCGCCGCCGGAGACGTCATCCCTGGCGACGCTCGCATCATCTCTTCGAGAGACCTTTTCGTGGACGAGGCGACGCTCACCGGTGAGACCTATCCGGTAGAGAAGAATGCCGGGTCTCTCGGACCACAGGCGCCGCTCGCCGCTCGCTCGAACTCGCTGTTCATGGGTACGCACGTGGTCAGCGGAACAGGGCTCGCGATCGTCGCACGCACTGGGCCTTCGACGGAATTCGGCAAGGTCTCCGAGACTCTTCGACTGAGGCCCCCAGAGACCGAGTTCGAGCACGGCATCAAGCGCTTCGGCTTGCTGCTGATGGAGATCACTCTCTTGCTCGTGATCGCGATATTCGCGATCAACGTCGCGCTGCAGAAGCCGATCATCGACTCGTTCTTGTTCTCCCTGGCCTTGGCGGTTGGGCTAACGCCGCAACTGCTCCCCGCAATCGTTGCTATCAACCTGGCGAACGGGGCAAAGCGCATGGCGGACGCGAAGGTCATCGTCAAGCGCCTTTCTTCTATCGAGAACTTCGGCAGCATGAACGTCCTCTGCTCGGACAAGACCGGAACTCTGACGCAGGCGATCGTGGAGCTGAAGGGGGCGGAGGACGTCGATGGCAAAGAGAGTGAGAAGGTTCGCCTCTTCGCCGCCCTGAACTCCCACTACCAGACCGGTTTCACCAATCCGATCGACGAGGCCATTCAGAAGGCCGTCCCTTCACTAGGGAGCGGTTACAGCAAGCTCGACGAGGTCCCCTACGACTTCGTGCGCAAGCGCCTCACGATTTTGGTGCGAACTGAAGATGGCGGGAGCGTAATGATCAGCAAGGGTGCTTACCGCAACATCCGCGACGTTTGCTCGAGCGTCGAGCGGCCGGATGGAACGGTCTCTGCGATTGATGGGGTCGCCTCGGCCCTCGACAGCTCGTTCGAAGAGTATGGACGTCAGGGATATCGCGTTCTGGGACTGGCCTACAAGAATGTCAGCGGCGCGCAGCGGATCTCGAAGGACGACGAGAAGGGCATGGTGTACCTCGGTTTCCTCGTCCTCTTCGATCCCATCAAGCCGGGCCTCAAGGACACCCTCGTCGAGCTCAAGCGCCTGGGCGTCGATCTGAAGGTGATCACTGGCGACAACGCCGTGGTCGCAAAGGCGGTCACCCAGACCGTCGGCATCCAAAACGACGACATGCTGACCGGACCAGAGCTGCGACAGATGAGCAACGAGGCGCTCATTTCGAGGGTCAACCAGGTGAACGTCTTCGCCGAGGTCGAGCCCAATCAGAAGGAGCGGATCATCCTTGCGCTGAAGAAGAGCGGCAACGTCGTCGGCTACATGGGTGATGGGATAAACGACGCGTCCGCCCTGCACGCCGCCGACGTCGGCATCTCCGTGGACAGCGCCGTGGACGTGGCCAAGGAAGCCGCGGATATCGTGCTGCTGGAGAAGGACCTGAACGTCTTGAACAATGGCGTGGCACAGGGGCGACGCACCTTCGCGAACACGATGAAGTACGTGTTCATGGCGACGAGCGCGAACTTCGGCAACATGTTCAGCATGGCCGGCGCCTCGCTCTTCCTGAACTTCCTGCCGATGCTGCCGAAGCAGGTGCTGCTCACGAACCTGCTCACCGATTTTCCTGAGACGACGATCGCGACCGACAACGTCGATCCGGAAATGATTGATCGCCCGCGCAAGTGGGACATGAAGTTCATCCGGCGCTTCATGCTCGTGTTCGGACTGATCAGTTCGATCTTCGATTACGCCACCTTCTCTGTGCTTATCTTCGTGCTGAACGCGTCGGAGACGCAGTTCCAGACCGGCTGGTTCGTTGAGTCTGTAACCTCCGCTGCGATTATCGTCCTGGTGATACGCACCAGGCGGAGCTTCATCAAGAGTCGTCCAGGTCGCTACCTGCTAATCTCCACCTTCGCCATAGTCGTGGCGACGCTGCTGTTGCCCTATGTCATCGGACCAGACCTATTCGGGTTCAGTCCCTTGCCACCACTGTTCCTAGCGTTGATGGGGCTGATAGTGGCGGCCTATGTCGCAACGGCCGAGTACGCCAAGCATGTATTCTATCGGCACGTTCGTCAAGAAGGCTATGGGCGATAGCGCTTCAGGAACTGCTACTGAAGCCCGGGCTCATCAAGCACCCTCCGAGGACCAGCAGGAACAGCAGGCTAGGGTAGACGAAGAAGAATTCCATCCCGCCCTCTCCGAGAGGGCCATGGCTCTCGAGGTCGAGCGTGACTCGGGGATCGTCCCGAGATCGCCGATGAGATTGTACTTAATGCTGTACCCAGGGGCTAGGGCTTCGCTGATCATTATGAGCGTTAGGAATTGAACGGCGCCGGCTGCTAGCAGCAGACCCGCGAGGCGGCGATTCCCGAGGGGCAACATGCCAGGAGGAATGCGGACATCGGATTTGACAATTCAGAGGATCTGGGGTTGCATTCGTCCACGCGTAGCGATGCATCGCGTGTGCTGTGATGTCGCGTTCAGAAAAAAGAGGAGAGGAGGAAGGGGTTTCTGTCTCTAGCGCTCGCGACCGGCGCTCTGGTTTCCAGGCCAGTCCGTTATCGGGTCCGACCCGCAGCCGTGGTGGCGCTCCTGGCGGTCAGGGTTGTGAAGGAGGAGCGTCAGGTTGAGATCGGCGCCGAGGTTGACCTTCTTTATCGATTGCAGCCCGCTGTAGTTCGCTACCACGATGTACTGCCCCCCGGCCAGGTTGAAGGTCACGTTGCCGTCGGTGCCGGTCACTGCCTGAGCCACGCGCGTGAACTTGATCGTCACGCTGTCATTAGTTTTGTTCACGTTCACGTTCCAGACGCTGACGTCAGCTCCGATTATCGGTATCGCTTTGCCCTCGACTACCGCCCCCACTTGGACGGTCAGGTTGTGCTGCAGGGCGGGGTCCGGGGCGGTGACGTTCGCCGCGAACGGATTGATGGTCGCGACGACCAACGTGCCCGCACCTCCCACGATCAGAAGTCCGACCAGTCCCAGCGCTACGGAGGCTCGCTTGTCCGCTAACTTCATTCTTCCACCGTGGGATCGGATTGCGAGTCTTCGCTATATTCAGGAATTGAAGGATTGGTATGGACGAATCATTCATAGCGGGGTATAGCCGTTGACGGGCTTGTCGCGCTGAGAGTCCATGTACCCACCAAGATGGTTCTTGCCGTACGACATCGTGATTCTGCTCGCCATCACACTGATTTCGATGGCGATCGCGGTCTTCGCGCTGCGCGGCTACCGATGGATCAAGGAGCGCTCCCTGTACTACCTGTTCCTCGCCTTCGCTCTCCTGGCGATCGGGTTCTTCGCCGCGGGGATGACGGAGGGTATCGACTACCTCGGTCAGCCTTACCCGCGCGGGTTCACGGGGCTTACGGTGACGGATGTCGGCGGCCTGGTCTACTACGCGTGCAGCATCCTCGCCTTTGTAATCCTCGCGTTCGCGTATTTCCGGACGGCGAGGGAGATCGCCATCGCGCCCGCCCTGGCCGCGCTGCCCATCGCCCTCCCGTCGTACTATCCGGCGCTGGAAGCGGTCATCATCGTCCTGCTCTTCGTGATCGTCTTCGCGCAGGTCGTGCACCTGAGCGTGCGCAAGTCGAGGAGCGCGTTCGCTGTGCTGATAACCTTCGGCATGCTATTGGTCAGCCACGCGCTGATCCTCGTCAGCAGCGCGCGCTCCGAGGACCTGTACGTCGCGGGCATGATCGTCGAGCTGGCGGCGTTCGTCTTCCTATTGGTGCTCCTTCTGGAGTGGAGGAAGCCGAGATGAGCGAGCGCGCTCCGAGCGCACGTTATCGCTCAAAAGGGCGCATCTTCGCAGACATCCTCCGCGCGGTCAAGGAATCTGAGGCAGCCAAGCCGACGCACATCCTCTACAAGGCGAATCTCTCGCACGACCGTCTCACGAAGTACCTGAGCATGCTCGAGGATTCTGGGCTGCTGCTGAAGAACGTGGACGGGGACAAGGTGGAGTACTCGATCACGGACAAGGGGGAGCAGTTCCTGCTGGAGTTCAGGCGCATGGAGCAGTTCGCGGACGCGTTCGGATTGGAGATATGAGCTCAATAGGCCTTCTCCATCACGCCCGCGGTCCTTTCACGCGCGGCCGCGGCCAGGATCTGCTCTCTGACCTTGTAGGGCTCAGTCACTCCCCGGAGGTCGTTGCTCCCCTTGCTCAGCCCTATCGATCCAGTATGGCAGAGATAGTCGATGGGGTTGCGTCGAACCGACACCGAACCGACCTGATACAGCTCCAGGGAGTGAGTAGTTGGCACCTCGCCGCCCTCCTTTACAATGAGCCGCTTCTCGGTAAGGACATACTCCGTCCCCTCGAAGGTCTTCGATGCCTGCCTCGGCACCATGGCGATCGAGAAGATCCCGATGCCCACGAAGGCCAGCCCGATCGCAATCGCCGGGAAGGGGGCGTTTCCGAGGAAGGCGATCGTCGTCCAGACGAATGCAAATGCAAAGAAGAACAGTCCGCCCCCGAGCATCCACGTGCTCTTTCCTGTGAACAGGTAGGCCGCTCTCACCGGCGTGCCCTTCCAGAGAACGTGCTCGTCCCATCCGATATTGTCCGTCTGGCCGAGAGACCACGACAGCGCCGGCATGGCGTACCCGGACGAACCGTTCTGGATGGGAGCCGATGTCACCGCAGTGCGGTTCGACCGGAGCCCGTACGCCACTCCCCCGAAGCCGATCACAACAAATATCAGAGGGATTAGCACGACCACGAATTGTCCAATCCCTCCGACTTCGAGCACCGACCTCGACGGATCGTTTGGATTGTAGTGCACCGTCACGAGCGCTCCGACATAATACGAGCTTAGCACTCCTTCGGCGTACGACCTGTCCGACGATCCCCCGGTCGTAATCCCGATGCGCGTCCCGGTGTACCGCATCCCGTTCACGCTGTAGTCGTAGACGACGTTAGGATAGTAGATGTACTGGCCCTGGGAGTGTTGGTCGCCGCTCTGCCAATCCTGGGAAATGTAGTTGTCCGTGATCGTTCCCATGGTCGTCGGCCAGGACTGGGCATCCTGGGCTTCCAGGAATGAACCGACCCCGATCACCGTCCCGAATATTCCGAACGCCGCGAAAATCGAGAAGAAAATCGCGAGCTTGGTGCCTGACCTCATCTGCTTCCCCGCACGTTCATTCGTGCCGTCGACTATCAACTTTGCCGCTTCAATTGGCAAATAGAAACTGCCGCTCATCCAACGACCACTCATCCCTTGGTTGGGGGTTCATCGTTGATCCAAACAACGAGCATGGAATGAGGGTAAGAAGTGTGCCGGTGGTTGTCGCCGGGTCGCAGAGACCATCCTTCGCTTGTGATCTGGATAACGTCAGTTAGCCCTCGGCATCGGGTATCTCAATGCGTTCCTTGCGAGAGTGAGGCCTGACTTGACCGTGCCGAGCATTCTGCCCTTCTCCCAAGAAAAGAACGTCATCAGCGATTGCGGTCTCGGTCCGATCGCCGCGTACTTCTGATGCTCCAGATATCCGATGGCGGCGAGCATCAGGGCGCACAAGACCATCTCGGTTGGGGACGCAACGCCCAAGTACGTCATCTGCACCCAGTCCATGAACAGATGCGCCCCCCAGACGACGAACGGGAGAGCATAGCGGAAGCCGAGGGAAAGCGGGCCGATGACGACCGCGCACATCGGGTTGTGAAGGATGGATTTCCAGACCACGCCCGAGGTCATCGCGGCATCCGGGTTGAGGGCGTTCGCGAGCCCGGTCTGAGCCACATAGCCGGGCAACGCAAGCAAATGGTCTAGATCAATGAAGACCCCGAACGTGAGCACTGCCAGTATCTCGTACCTGTCCAGGCTAAACCAGAGGATGACGAGGATGACGAACAGCAAGTGCGTGGTCGCCAGCATTCGGGCAATCAATCCAGGCATCGTCGTATTTGAACGTAGCGGCCAAACAAACGTAGAGCGTGGCGGTCCTGATTGCATCGTTGCGATGCGTCGCTGTCATCCGAAACAATTAATGCCACCCTGTTGCGTCGATTGTATCATGGACGTGAAAGAAGAGATCGCGTGCCATTGCGAATCGGACGGGACGACCATCCTTTACGTCATCCTCGCAGCCTCGGTGGTGGCCGGAATAGCCCTCGCCTTGATCGGCGCTTATGTAGTGATCCTGGCGATCGTGTTCTTCGACATGATTATCGGAGCTCACAACCTGACAATCTACCGCGAAAGGCACAAGGCTGATTAGATCCCCAGAGGTCATTCTTGACATGGAGGCGGTGCGTCTCAATCCAATCCATCCGTGAACCCGCATCCGGCACAGTCATCTTGATGCCGCCATAGCTCATTGGCTGAATGATAGTCGCATGCCCGCGGTCGATGTCAGGAATCTCGTCAAGAGTTTCGGGGACACCAAGGCAGTGCGCGGAGTAACCTTCTCGGTCGAGGAGGGAGAGTTTTTCGGGCTCCTGGGACCGAACGGCGCCGGAAAGACGACGACCATCCGCATGATGACAGGAGTGCTGCGACCCGACTCGGGTTCGATAACCATCCTCGGCATGGATATGAGGCGCAGCCCGCTGGAAGCGAAGCAGAAGATGGGAGTGATCCCCGAGGTGGGGAACGTGTACCCAGACCTGAGCGGGCGGGAGAACCTCGAGCTGATGGGGAGGTTCTACGGCCTGAAGCGTCAGGAGCGCGAATCGCGCGCCGAGGCGTTGCTCAAAGACCTCGGGTTGGCGGGGCGCGGTGACGATCCTGTCAAGAAGTACTCCAAGGGAATGAGGCAGCGCATCAGCATCGGCTGCGCGATGATCCACGAGCCGCCGCTGATGTTCCTGGACGAGCCAACCGAGGGGCTCGACGTGCAGAGCAGGCGCATGATCCTTGACAAGGTCAAGGCCATGAACAAGAAGGGGAGCACCATCGTTCTCACGACGCACAACATCGAGGAAGCGAGCCGATTGTGCCAGAGGGTATGCATCATCAACAAGGGTCAAGTGGTCGTCATCGATTCGCCGGAGCGCCTGAGGAGCACGTTCGAGGGTGTTCAGTCGGTCGAGGTCTGCTTCGACCAGAAGGTGGACTGCTCGCTGTTCGCCACGGACAAGTGCGTTACTAGAGCGGAGGAGGCGGGCGACAAGCTTCGCATCTACACCTCTGACCCCGACGAAGCGGTCCGCAGGATAATGCAGCTGCGCGACGAGAAGGGGTTGAAGATAGTCTCGATGACCACGCTCGGTCCGACACTTGAGGACGTGTTCGTGAAGCTAACGGAGGGCAAGGCATGAACTACTCGATCGCCCTCCGCGGCATCTACGTCACGGCGCGCAAGGACATGCGCATCTACTACCGCAAGGCCCCAGTGTTCATCTTCGGCCTGATCCTCCCTACGTTCCTCTTCTTCGCGTTCTTCGTCGGACGTCAGCTTGACGTCCCGACCTACTTCCCTGGGTTCCTGGCGATGGCGCTGTTCTTCACTTCCTCCTCGGTCGGGCCGCTCATCATTCCCTGGGAGAAGCAACAGGGCACCTTCGAGAGGCTGCTTAGCCTGCCGGTGAGCATCCCGCTACTAGTCGTTGGCGACACTCTCGCAGGCGCCGGCTTCGGCTTGATCATCAGCTTGATAGTCTTCGGGGTCGGAGCGGCGTTCCTGCCAATCGCGATACCGATTGCGACCATCCTCGCCCTGCCGCTACTGTTCATCCTCGGCAACGTATGCTTCGCGGCTCTGGGAGTGGCGCTCTCTTCACCGGCTGGGAAGGTGCCCGCGAACATCATGATGCTCGCCGCCCTGGTGCGCTTTCCTCTCATCTTCATCAGCGGCATCTTCATCCCGATTGCGCAGATGCCGGAGACCGCGCGCATCGTGACCTACTTCTCGCCGCTCACGTATCTGGTGGACGGGCTGAACAACTGCATGGGGCAGACGGCGGTCTTCCCGGTGCTGTTGGATGCTGCCGTGCTCGTCGCCTTCGCGTTAGGGTTCATGCTGCTCGCAAGCTGGACGCTAAACAGAAAGGCGCTGAAAGGTCTGTGAACCTCGGCAGCAGGAAGTGATTCATGGATTCGTGGGAGGATCATTCTGCTTGGTCAGAGTGAAGAAGAAAGTCGCTCCTTTGCCTTCCTCCGACTCGACCCAGATTCGCCCGCCATGACGATCGATGATCCGCTTCGCGATCGCGAGGCCTATTCCGGTCCCTGGATACTCCTGCCTCGTGTGCAATCGCTGGAACATCTCGAAGATGGACTCGTGGTACTTGGGCGCGATGCCGATGCCGTTGTCCCTAACCCAACAGACCCACTCTGCGCCGCCATCATCGCATCCTACCCAGACTTCTGGAGGATCGGCCCCATGGAACTTGACCGCGTTGCCGATCAGGTTCTGCAGAAGCTGCGTGAGCTGGATCGCATCCCCGTTTACAGTCGGCAGCGGCTCCGTATGTAGCAGCGCGTTGTTGCTGGACAACGTCGTGCTCAGATTCTTGGCGGCGTTCGCCAGCGCCTGGTCCATGTCCACCGAAGTGTGCGGCCGGACGGCAGTCTGGACGCGAGAGTAGGTGAGCAGGTCGTCGATCATGTCGCGCATGCGCAGCGCCCCCTCGATGGCGATCGCCACGTACTCCTTCTCCTTCGGCCCGAGCTTGTCCCCGGCCCGCTTCTGGAGCAGCGAGAGGTATGCCGAGACCATGCGCAGCGGTTCCTGCATGTCGTGCGAGGCCATGTAGGCGAAGTTCTGCAGCTCCGCGTTCGAACGCGCGAGCTCCTCCCCCTGCTCCTCCAGCTGGCGCTGCATCTCCGTCATCTCGCTGACGTCGGTGATCATCGAAACCGCGGACACGATCCGCCCCTCCCGGCTGCGTACTGGTGCAGCGCTCACGTGCGCATGGAACCGAATGCCATCGGCGCGCTCGATAGTGATGGGCACGTTGTGCACCGCCCGCCCCTCATGCACCGAAATCATCACCGGGCGTTCGCGGTTCGGGATAGGCATGCCCATTTCGTTGTAGAACGGTATCCGCCACAGCAGATCGGGAGCGTCCTCGCCTCTGGTAAGCCGATCGACGCCGAGGAGCCTGCGCGCCTCCTGGTTGATGAACGTGAGGTCGAGGCTGTCCGCGTCGACGACCATCACGCCGACCGGCATCTGACTCACGAGCGCCTCCATGCGCCCCTTCGTCTCCTCGAGCTCTCTCTCCGCTCTGTCGCGAAGGGCCAGTTGTTCCGCTTCCTTCATCGCGCGCTCGATGACCGGCTTCAACCGTGAGAGCTGGGACTTGAGCACGTAGTCGGTCGCGCCCGCCTTCAGAGCCTCGGTCGCAACTTCCTCGCCGATCGCGCCTGAGACGATAATCACCGGCAGATGGGGCATGGAACCGCGCACCGTGTGCATCGCTTCCAATCCCTCGAAGCCAGGGACCGAGTAGTCCATCAGGAAAAGGTCAAGTTTCTTCTCCAACGAAACGAGGAACGACTTCTTGTCCTGCGCCCAGACGAGCTGGTGCTTCAGACCGCTGCGACGCAGCTCGCGCCGCAACAATTCGTAGTCGGAGGGGCTATCCTCTAGTGCAAGTATGATCAGTTCCGCGTCGGTCATGCGAGAAGCTCACTTGTGCGGTGCCTTGTTCATGAGCACCCAGTACATGCCCAGATCGGACACGACCTTTGCGAATTCATCGAACCTTATGGGCTTCGTAACATAGCTGTTGACGCCCAGGGCGTAAGCGTTCACGATGTCTCTGTCCTCTCTCGAAGAGGTCAGGATCACGACTGGGATCTTCTTCGCGCGCTCGTCCGCCTTCATCTGTCTCAGGATCTCCAATCCATCCACTTTCGGCAGCTTCAGATCGAGCAGCACGACCCTCGGCAGGTTCGCACCGTTGCTGCGCTTCGATGGCGGCTTCTTGAGCAGGTAGTCCAGTGCTTGCGCCCCATCCTCCAGATGCACAAGCTTGTTCGCCAGGTTGTGCTTCTTGAGCACTCGCAGGATCAGCTCCGCATCGTTCGGATCGTCCTCCACCACAACAATCTCGACTTCGACATCTTCGTTCATTCACTCCTCCTCCCGGGCAGTGTGAAGAAGAATGTCGCTCCCTCGTCCACCTTCCCCACCGCCCAAGTGCGGCCTCCATGCCGCGCCACAATGCGATTGACCAGGGCCAGGCCGACCCCTGTACCCTCGAACTCCTTCGCCGAGTGCAGCCTCTGGAACACCCCGAACAGCTTGTTGGCGTACTGCATGTCGAACCCGACCCCGTTGTCGCGGACATAGTACGCTCCACCTCCCTGCTCCGGGTCGTACCCGAACTCCACTCTCGTCCTGTCCTTCGTGCGTGTGAACTTGATGGCGTTCCCGATGAGGTTCTGCAACACCTGGCGCAGCATCGCGGCGTCCCCCCGCGCCGTTGGTGAACCGCTTTCGACGAATTCGATCTCCCTTCCTTTCTCCTGCTGAGCGAGATCGCTGAACACCGAACGCGCGAGCACGTCGAGGTCCACGATGTCCTCGACCATCTGCTGCCTGCCTAGGCGCGAGAACGCCAGCAGGTCGTCGATGAGCTGCCCCATCCGATGGGCGTTGTCCTGGATCAGATCGAGGTAGCGCAACCCATCGGCGTCCAAGCGGTCGCCCTCGTCCTCGCGCAGAGCTTGGGCGAAACCGCTGATCGCGCGCAGCGGAGCCCTAAGGTCGTGAGAGACTGAGTATGAGAACCCCTCAAGCTCTTTGTTCACCTGAGCCAGGTTCGCCCTCGTTTCCTCCGCTCTGAGGCGCGAGTCCTCGATGTCCTCGAGCATGTTCACCAATGCCGTCTGTGTGTCCGCGCCCTTCGCCCGCTCCTCGTCGAAGTCCTCGAGCATGTTCAGGAGCGCGGTCTGCGTGCCGGCGGACTTGAGTCTCTCCTCGTCGAGGTCCTCGATGATGTTCAACGTGGCCCGGTAGTTCTCCTCTGGTTGTTCGACGCGGTCCACGTTCTTCCCAGGGAAGTCCTTAGCCGTGCTCATCTTCTACGCTCCCTTTTGCCTCCGCGCTTCAAGTTCGGCCTTGAGCTCCTCGATCTGCTTTTTCAGCTCGACCATCTTCAGCTCCCGGCCCACCGTCAGTCGCTGGAACTTCTCGAGTTCGGCCAGGCGCTCGAGTTCCCGTCTGCGCTGCTCCGCGAGCTCTTGCTCGACCTGTCTGCGCTGGGTGACATCCCTCGCGGCAGCGAAGGCGCCGATCACGTTACCGCGCGCGTCTTTGTAGACGCTGGCGTTGTAGAGAACGTACGTCAGTCCGCCGTTCTTGTTGCGGATCGTTAGCGGGTAGTCGGTGACGTAGCCTTTCGCGAACACCTGCTGGTAGCCCTCCCTCGCCTTCTCCGGCTCGGTGAAGTAGGTGGAGAAGTCGGTGCCGATGAGCTCCCCCCTCGGCATTCCTGTGACCTTGATGGTCGCCTCGTTGACATCGGTGATCTTGCCGTCAGCGCTGATGGTGACCAGTGGGTCGAGCGACGATTCTATGAGGCTGCGCGCGTACTGTGAGGCGGAGGCAAGTCTATCCTCGGTGCGTCTCCGTTCCTTGACCTCTTCGGTTATGTCCCTGGCGATCGTAGTGGCACCGATGGCGCGCCCGCTCTGGTCGTTGATCGGGGAGACACTGATGGAAACGTGCACCATCCGGCCATCCTTCCGCCGACGCATGGTTTCGTAGTGGTGGGCGCTCTCGCCCTTCAAGATTCGTTCCAGGATAGCAGGCACCTCGTCACGAGTAGCCGGTGGGAGGAGAATGGAGATCGGTTTGCCGAGGGCTTCTTCCGCGCGGTAGCCGTAGACCTTCTCCGCACCGCGGTTCCAGGATGTGATGATCCCATCCAATGTCTTGGTGATGATCGCGTCTTGAGAACCACATACAGCGGAAGCGAGCAATTCCGCCTTATCGAGCATAGCCGGCTCGTCCTTTGGGGTAGACTCCACAGTCCCTTTCGAAGTTCCCCTTGCGTTACGTCTGGCTCTGGCCTGGGTCAATTGAGGGACCTCCGGTGACGCAGTCCGAAGATTCACTATTGTAGAATCAATGCATCTGCCGGTTCATACCGTTTGTGCCGATGATCCACCCGGACAGAGGAGCAAATGTCGCTATCGGTTCGAGACGCGCTGGCAAAGGTCTTATCTCTCGGGCTCTCAATGCCGGTCGATCATGATCGAGGCGCGCGAACTCACGAGGGTCTTCGACGGTCTGACCGCCGTTGATCACATCAGCCTCAGCATCCGTGATGGGGAGGCGTTCGCCTTTCTCGGTCCGAACGGGGCGGGCAAGACGACCACGGTGCGCATGCTCTGCTGCCTCATCACGCCCACCTCTGGCTCCGCGTCGATCGGGGGCCTGAACATCGGAGAACCAACCGAGCGGGTGCGCATTCGCCAGAGCATCGGTCTGCTTCCGGAGAACCCGGGCCTGTACGAATCGCTGGACGCGTTCAAGAACATCGAGTTCTTCGCGAAATTGTACGACGTGCCGGCTTCGGAAAGGGAGAAGCGCATCAACGACCTGCTCAAGACCCTTGACCTGTACGACCGCCGCAGAGAGGCGGTCGGGAAGTATTCCAAGGGGATGAAGCAGAAGGTGGCAATCGCCAGGGCTCTCGTTCACGACCCTGCCTACCTCTTCCTCGACGAGCCCACCGCCGCCCTCGATCCAGAGAGCGCGAAGACTGTGCGCGAGTTCCTCATCGACCTGAAGAAGAAGGGCACGACGCTGTTCCTGAACACGCACAACCTGGACGAAGCGCAACGGGTCGCGGACCGCATCGGCGTGATCCGCTCGAAGCTGCTAGCAGTGGGCGCGCCGGACGAGCTCTCCTCGAGGTTCTTCGGTCGCACCACCCGCATTACGCTCAAGGAGATCCGACCGGAGTTCCTGACCGAGGTTCGCAAACTATCATCCGTCCTCGATGCGAAGCAGGAGGACAACTCTCTGCTAGTCTCTTTGGTTGACCCAGGGAGCAGCAACCCGGCAATCGTCTCGCTGCTAAGTTCGATGAACGCAAGGATCGTCGGCGTGGAGCAGGTCCGGCACGGCCTGGAGGACATCTACCTCAAGCTCATGGAGGGCCAGTAGATGCGTTTCGACAAGGCCTGGACGATAGTGCGAAAGGAGTTCTCCGAATACCGCCGGAACAAGTACATCCTCTATTCCCTGTTTCTCATGCCCATCATCATGTCAGTGGTCCTGCCGGCGGCGTACCTGGCGCCCGCCTCAAGCATCGGCGGTCAGACACAGAGCACCCCCTACGACCTCGGGCTCAGCATAGTCAATCACGTCGACGGCGTCCACCTCAACAACCTCTCGTTCAACAACGTCGCCTTCAACAACTGCAGGCTCAGCGATTGCGTGGCTGTACGGTGCACGTTCAACAACACAACGGTCGTGAACTCGTTCGTCAGGGACAGCGAGTTCAATTCCTCCACAGCATTGGACTCGGCCGTTTGGCACAGCAACATTCGCTCGAGCGACATGATCGGTGGAGGAACTGGCGATTCGATCTTCGTCGGGCAGGAGACTGGAGCATCGCAGTACATCGTCATCATCGTGAACCTGATCTTGATGTTCTTCGTTCTCATCCCGGCGATCCTGCCGACGGTCATCGCTTCCTATTCGTTCGTTGGGGAGAAGCTGAACCGATCGCTCGAACCGCTCCTGGCGACGCCGACAACAGACTTGGAGCTCCTCCTCGGCAAGACCCTAGCGATCTTCGTGCCGTCGATGCTGGTGACCTGGATCTCGGTTGTCCCGGCGATCGTGATCGTTGACGTCATCACCCAACCCATCCTTGGGTACCTGTTGCTACCTAGCGCCTTATGGATCGTGGGGGTGTTCCTGGTCGCGCCCCTCGTGTGCGTGCTCAGTGTGCTCTTCAACGTAATCGTTTCCGCGCGCGTCTCCGACGTTCGCACCTCTCAACAGATCGGGTCGGTCATCGTACTCCCGATAGTGGCGTTCTTCATCGTCGGGCTCGCGGGCCTCCTCATCATTAGCATCACAAACATGCTTCTCTTCGCCGGAGCCCTCATCCTGATTGATGCCTTCGTCATGTACCTGGCTCTCAGAACGTTCCAGCGCGAAAAGATACTGTTGCGTTGGAAGTAGGGCGAGTGTTCAGAGCGACCTATCGACCGGTGCTGTCTCGGCGACCAACCGCATGTTTGCCGGACTCACTTCCTCACACATCTCCTTGGCTTTCGTGAAGAAGAGCCTGAACTCTGGCATCGCTCTCCAGCGCGCTACATCCTCGGCGTTCTCCCAAGGCCCGAACGAGATCATCCTCCCTGGCTGGGACTCGTCCTGGAGCAGGCGAGCGGTCATCGAGCCGGGCACGTTCTCCGTGCTCCAGTCAGCGAACTCGGCCCACGCCAAAATGAACTCCTTCTCCCTCCCGTTCTTGACCTTCCAGACGCCGACCGTGTAAAGCTCATTCTTCGCCATCTTGCCGCCCTCCGCTTCTTCTATGACGAAGTTCGCATCCACGCCTACTTAAGAATTCTTGGTTAGCCACGCGAATGATTGCTCGGTTACCGCTCGCGAACGAGAATCTGGGACTTAATAATTTAAGTACGGGAACGGATGGCCTCTAAACGGCGTAGAGAGAATCGTATGGCCCGAGCTTCGAGAATCCTGCTCGTTGACGACGAGATCGCCATCTTGGAGATCACGAAGGAGTTCTTGGAGTTCACAGTAGCATCGAGCATTGACACCGCGAGCACTGTCCAGGAAGCACTGGATAAGCTGAAAGACGAGCGGTATGACGCCATCGTCTCCGATTACCAGATGCCCGGGATGAACGGCATCGAATTCCTGCGCAAGGTCCGCGAAAGCGATGCCACCATCGCTTTCGTTCTCTTCACCGGAAAAGGGCGAGAGGAGGTCGCCATCGAGGCCATCAACTCCGGCGCGGACTTCTACATCAAGAAGGGCGGAGAGGCGACCGCACAATTCGCCGAGCTCGGGAACGCCGTCAACCAGGCAATCGCGCGCCGCCAGGCGGAGCGCGCTCACGCTCAAGCAGAAGAGCTGTACACCTCGCTATACAACAACATTCTCGATGTCTACTACATCCACGACCTGAATGGCAACTTCCTGGACGTCAATCCAGCAGGAGTGAGCCAATTCGGCTACGGTCTGGACGAGACTCGGAAGCTGAATTTCCTCGATATTCTTCACCCCGACGATCGGCATCGCGCGACCACAGCGGTCAAGGATCTGGTCGAGAGTGGTAGGACGGTCGGGACCCGCGAGTACCGCATACGCCGAAAGGATGGCGAGTATGTAACCGTGGAGATAAGCAGCTCGGTGCTCAAACGAGATGGGGTGCCTGTGGCGATCCAGGGAGTGGCCAGGGACGTGACTTCGCGCAAGCGCCTCGAGGACGCCATGCGAGAGAACGAGGCTTTCCTGGACCGGGTCCTCTCCAAATCCCCCGTGGGAGTGCTCGTCCTGGACGGCAGAGAGCTGCGCGTCCGCTTGATGAACCAGCACTATCAGCAGAACTTCCTCGACGAGCCCTATCGCGATGCGAAGCTGGTAGGCAAGAGGCTGGAGGAGTTCATCCCAGGCATCGAGAACACCGAAGTGCCTGCACTGCTTCACCGGGTCGCCGACACCGGGGTCCCGTTCGTCGAAAAGGAGTACCGCTTCACTGGCTTCAAGCGGGGCGTAACCTATTGGAACATGGCCTATCACCAGATCCAGGTAGAGGGCGAAAAGGGCGTCCTCGTGGTCGCGAACGAGGTCACCGAGCAGGTGGTGATGAGGATGGCGGTGGAGAGCTCGGAGGCCAAGTACCGTTCCCTCTTCGACAGCATGCAGGACGCGTACGTGCGCGTCGACATGGAGGGGCACATCATCGACTCGAATGAGGCATACCGCCGCATGCTGGGCTATACAACTGAGGAGCTCGCCAATCTCACTTATCCGGACTTCACGCCGCAGAAGTGGCACGAGATGGAACAGAATATCGTTGCTGATGCGTTTCTCCGAGGGCACTCCGAGGTCTACGAGAAGGAGTACATCCGGAAGGACGGGACCGTGTTCCCGGTCGAGCTGCATGCCTTCGTGATCAAGAATGTCGATGGCAAGCCCATGGGCATGTGGGGCATAGCCAGGGACATCACGGAGCGGAAGAGGGCGGAGTCGGAGCTAAGGAAATCGGAAGGGAGATATCGCTCCCTCATCGAATCGCTCACGGACGCGTACATCCAAGTAGACCTGCAGGGCAGGTTTGTAGAGTGCAACTCGGGGTTCAAGCGTCTCACTGGCTACGCTGACGAGGAGCTCGAGCCATTAACGACCACAGACATCACACCGCCCCGGTGGCGCGAGGTGCAGGAGGAGATGGTGCGTCGCACGATCGCGACTGGTTCTTCGGGAATGGTCGAGAAGGAGCTGTTCCGCAGGGATGGAACGACCGTTCCGGTGATGATGAACACATACCTGATCCGCGACGACCTCGGCCATCCAGTCGGTAGATGGTCAATCATGCACGACATCACTGACATAAAGCGGGCCGAGACGGCGCTCGCGCGCGAGCACGGCTTGGCGCAGAATTATCTTGACTTGGCAGGATTCATCTTCATCGGACTGGACAGAGAGCACAAGATCACGATCCTAAATCGAAAGGGATCCGAGATCCTCGGGATAGAGTGCCAGGATGCGATCGGAAGAGACTGGGTGGAACTCGCTATCCCTTCACGGCTGCGTCCGGAGGTGGAGGCGACGTTCGGCAAGCTGATTTCGGGTGAGATCGGGCCGGTCGAGTACTTCGAGAACCCGATAGTCTCTCACTCAGGTGAGGAAAGGCTCATCGCCTGGCACAACGCCGTTCTCAGAGACGAACAGGGGCAGGTCATCGGAACACTGAGCTCAGGTGAAGATGTCACTGATCGAAAGAGAGCGCTGGACGCCAGCGCGGAAGCAACGAGCAAGCTTCGTCTTCTCGCGAGGATCACATCGCACGATATCCAGAACCAGCTGATGGTGCTCGGCGGTCTCATCCAGAAAGCGCGAAGAGAGCATAGCCAGATCGTCGTGCGCGAGCTTCTCGCGCGAATGCAGGGCGCGGCCGACAAGATCCAGATGCATCTCACTTTCGCGAGGGAGTATCAGAACCTTGGCCGCTCGCCCCCGGTCTGGCAGGACGTCGACACACTGGTGCGCGACCTAGTCTCGCGTTTCGAGTCCAAGTTCGTTCAGTTCTCAGTCGATGCGCAAGACGTCGAGGTCTACGCCGATCTGATGTTGAACCGGGCGTTCTACAACCTCATAGACAACACGCTCAAACATGGTCAGAAAGCGAGTCGGATTGAGGTGACGGCAAAGGAGAACGACGGCGTCCTACTGCTCACATATCGTGATGACGGTGTGGGAGTCCCCGTGAACCAGAAGAAGGCGATATTCGAGAAGAGGCCGGAATACGATGGCCCGCAAGGCCTGATGCTCGTTTCGGAGATCCTTGGCATTACCGGCATCCGTATCGAAGAGACGGGAGTCCCGGGGCAGGGAGCGACCTTTGAGATGATCGTGCCGCGCGGTTCTTTCCGTTACGCAGCGAACGACCCGCACACGTCGAGGTTCGTGTCGCTCGATTCAGCGATCTAGCGGTCTATATGTCAGGTACGTTGCTGTCGCTCAAGAGCACGATGTAGGCGTGAGCGGGTCGGTCCTCTCCGGCGAACGTAGTGATATGCATTTGGTACACGATTCATTGTTCCCTACCCAGATGACCTCGCTGGTATAGGCGTCTCCCAGAACGTATACATCGCAGGTCCTTTGGCCCAGGTAGGTGGAGACCGATTCCGTGCGAGTCTTCGAGAGAGAGCCAAGATCCGCCGGTCCCATCGGGCCCACAAGGAACTGCTCTCTCGTAATGTTCTTCTCGGTGATCGATGGCGTCTCTCCATTCCCGGCGCCGACGAATACCGCCCGCGCCCATACATCCCCGCCGCGAACGCTCAGCGCGGTGAAGTTGACGGTGAACTGGAGCGTATCGTTGCCGACCTGGTCAAGGTAGTCCTTGTACTCCAGGAAGCTGCCGTCCGAGAGCTTTGGGCCGACCGGCATCGCGGTGATATCGTACACTATGCTCAGGAGCGAGACGACCACCAATCCCACCATGATGTCGTTCGCTCTGTTCCTCTTGACGTCCCCCTCACTCCTGGCCAAGGTCCTCCCTCGCTCGGGCGGCATCGCGCTGTCCGGCCTTGAAGGTTGCTGAAACGGGGCGAACCAGCGCACGCTGTGATAATATAGTGGATGGTGCGTCGGGCGGGGTAAGGCGGTTGTCTTGGACCACGAATCTCTCTACGAGACGATCTTTGCGCGCAAGTCCGTGAGGACATACGCGATTGAGAGGCTGGATGAGAAGACGCTTGAGTCCGTGCGTTCCGTAGCGACCGAACTTGCGCCTCTCTTCCCTGAGATCCGCGTCGAACTCAGGATAGTGGAGTCGAACCAGGTGCGCGGCATGTTCAAGGTGGGGGCGCCGCACTTCCTCGCCTTCTTCTCGGAGCCGAAGGATGGATGCCACGCTAACGCCGGCTTCATGATGCAGCAGATGGACCTATGGTTCTCGTCGAAGGAAATCGGAAGCTGCTGGCAAGGTGGGCCGAAGGTGACGGGATCGGTAGTCGCTCCATCCGGCATGGAGTACGTCACGATGCTCGCGTTCGGCAGACCAGGGGAGGATGTCCACCGCAGGAGCGTCGCGGAGTTCAAGCGCGACCCGCTTGCGAAGATGTCTAAGGTGGTTGGCGCCGATGGTATCATGGAGTCTGCGCGCCTGGCCCCGTCGGGTATGAATAACCAGCCGTGGTTGTTCACCGGTGACGCCGCGAGGGTCAACGCTTTCGCGGACAAATCGATGGTCGTAGGAAGGATGAACCAGGTGAGCACGGGCATCGCTCTCTGCCACCTATGGCTGGCCGCGGAGCACGCGGGCAGGAAGACCGCGATGCTCAGGGACCCTTCAGCAAAGAGCAACGAGCCGCGGGGATTCGCTTACGTCGCCTCGCTGCTGATGGCGTGAAGCCATTCTCCACTACAGACCTTGTATGTTGCCACCGCTTACGACCCACGTGACGGCGTTTGCTCCGAAGCCGCCGATGCCGATGAAGTTGCCCGAGGCTTTGAAGAGGTAGACTACCAGGTTTGATTGGCCGACGTAGGCGCTGACGTTCTCGCCAGTGCCTAGGATGTTCGTCCCCCCGTAGACGTCGCACAGCCGGGGCCCAAACACCGTGGTGATGTTCTGCGTGCCCTGTGAGGGCAGGAACGCGTACAGGGTGCCTATGGGGGTCGGGCCGATGAGGAAGTCGTTCTTCGTGACGTTCTTGCTCGTCGTCGAGGCAGGCACTCCTGCCAGCGTCGTCGTTTCGTTGATCGTTATCGTTGTGCCATGTATCGCGAGGACGGTCCAGCGGTACATGGCCAGCACGCCTCCGTTGACCGAGGAGCCGTTGTGCATCGTCCATTCCATGTCGCTGCCGACGGTGATGTTCAGCTCGGCGACGTGTGTACCGTTCCCCCCTCCGCCTCCATTCCCGTTTGTGTTCAGTCCATAGAAGATGACCGCGAGAAGCGCGACAACCAGCACTAGCGCGATCAAGACCACGCCCACGACCAGCGCTTTGTTCGGCCCTTGCTTCTGAGGGATGGGTGCGCCGAGCTGCGGCGTGATGGTGCGATCCGGCTTCTTCTCGCTCATTTCTTTCTATTCTCCACCAGGAACTTCATCAGCATCTCGTTGAAGAAGGTGGGGTTCTCGAGGTGCGGGAAGTGCGCCGACAGGGGCGCTACCTCCATGCGGTTGTTCGAGATCTTTTCGTGCAGGGTCTGGACGATCGCCGCCAGCGACTTCGTTCCGTTCTCTCCCCTCACTAATAGCGTCGGTGGCTTCACGGAGCGGGCATCCTCCTTCGAGAACGGGGAGGTGGGCGAGGTCAATTCGAGCACGTTGTCACCGTTCTCGATCATCATCTTCTGCGCATCAGGGGGAAGCATCTCCCAGGCCACGGGGTTGTTTTGGACACCGGTAGCGAAGAGCCTTGCCGCCTTCTCCTTGTCGCCCGTCTTCAACGCTTCAACACCAGGTGCCAAGTGTTGTTTGTTGAATCGATTCGCGTCGAGGGCGACGGATGGGCTGCGGAGCAGGAGGGAGAGTCGCTGCAACATGCTTGACTGGTCCTTGATGACGACGGTTGGGATGTAAGGCTCGATCAGCACGAGGCTTCTCACGAGTTCCGGATGAAGGCGCGCAACGCGAATGGCAGCTCCTCCTCCATACGAGTGCCCGACCAGGTGAACTGGACCAACGTCGAGCGTTTGGATCAATCCCGCGAGATCGCTCGCGTTGTTCTCAAGCGTGCTTGACTTGAAGTCCTTCGACGAGTTCGGCCAGGAACATCTGCGGCTGTACGCGACCACGCGGTATTCCTTTGAAAACTCAGGGACCTGCGCGTTCCACGCACGGTAGTCCGTCGGAATGCCATGCGAGAAGACGACCGGTTCCCCGTTCCCGCTCTCCGAGTAGTTCAAGCTGACGCCACCGACATCGATGAGCTTCATGTTGATCGAGAAATCAGCGGAGCGTGTTGGTCTTAAGACGTTCGCCTTGTGCGGGAGATTTTGAATCGAGCACCGGGATATGCCGAAGTGTCTGACGACTATTGCGGCGATGATGAATTTATCTGGACATCGCAATATCTCACTTTCGGAGCCCTCTCCGAAAGCTATTATAGCTAAGATGTCTGATATCTGTCAGACAGTCGGAGGGGATGAGTCTGCAAGCTTTCGCTAACGAGCCTAGGCTATCGTTCGCAGTGCCGATGGAGAGGGCGAAATCGTGCGTGGAAGCGCCATTCGTCAAGATCACTGGAGTGCGCGACTACCGCGACCGGTACATCCTCAGGGCTTTGCAGGAGGAGGCCAAGGGGGCGGACCCTGGATTCCCGCTTCTTGAACCATCCAAGCAGAAGGCCAAGATCGTCTGGGTCGATTCGACCGAGCTGCTTGAGCCGGCTGGATATTATATCTATGAGGACGGGCACCCGCATCGGCACTTCTCCGCGCTCGGGGTCGTCTGGTACCCAACGACCTTTCATCAGGTCTACGTCCGCCCGGAGATGAGGCACCACGGCATCGCGACGATCATGTTCGAGGATTTCATTTCCCACACAAAGGACGAAACGATTTGCATCGAGTCCCCGAAGAGCGAGTCCCGGTCGCTTCTAAGGAAGCTGGGCTATGAGGAGACGGAGCGTTCGTACCAGATGTGGGAAATGCTCGAAGGGCTTTCGTTCTGGGAGCCGCTGGGGAAGAAGGACGAGCTCACCGTCAATGCAGCGAGGAAGGAACGCCATGGCTACTATGTTTGGAGCGTGGAGGAGCGCATCGGACTTTCCGAGTATCGCTAGCGTCGCAGCGGTCGACAAGGTATTTCTACGGCGGCTTCGCAACGCTATCCTCCAATGAAGAAGTACGTCGTGCGCTGTCTGGGCTGCAGCTCCGAATGCGACCAGCATGCGATCACATGTCCGAGCGATCCACACTTCCTCAGGGCCGAGTATTCGGCGATCCGATTGACTCCGAGGGATCTTCCTGGCATGTGGAAGTTCCTCGACTGGTTGCCGACCAATGACATCATTCCCGCGTTGAACGGAAGAAGCGTGACCTATCGTAGCGAGGGCTTCGCCTCCGAGGTCGGCATCAAGCACCTGTTCGTATCGTTCAATGGCTATTGGCCTGACAAGAACGCCCTTTTCCATACCTGCAGCTTCAAAGAGCTGGAGGCGGCGCCGACGGTCGAGCGTCTCATCGAAAAAGGGAAAGAGGACATCCTCGTCGTCGCCTCCGCCGGGAACACCGGTCGAGCATTCGCGCACGCCTGCTCAGTCACCCGACGACCTCTGGCGCTGGTGGTGCCGGCTACAGCGATGAACAAGATATGGTTGCCTGGCGAAGGATCACGACACGAGACAATTTGCACGATTGCGGTCGATGGCGACTACACGGACGCGATCGTCCTCGCTGAACAGCTCGCATGCCTAGAGGGTTTCGTCCCGGAGGGAGGGGCAAGGAACATCGCGCGAAGGGACGGGATGGGGACGGTGATGCTGGAGGCAGCGCTCACCATCGGCCGGATCCCGGACCGCTACGTTCAGGCGGTGGGGAGCGCGACCGGAGCGATCGCCGCTTGGGAGGCGTCGATGAGGTTGATTCGGGACGGGCGGTTCGGGAGCGCGATGCCGGTACTGGACCTTGCGCAGAACCTGCCTTGTGCGCCGATACTCGCCGCTCTGAAGGACGCCGTGATCGATCCCGCATGCCCGAAGGGGATGTACGATGAGGTGCTGTTCAACCGCAGGCCGCCGATCACGCAGAAGGGAGGGGTGATTGATGCCCTCAAATCCACTCATGGGTCTGTCCAGGGAATCACGAATGACGAGGCAGAACGCGCTCGTAGGCTCTTCGAGAGAGCGGAGGGCGTAGACGTTATGCCGGCGGCGGCGATCGCGGTCGCCGCTTTGGTGAAGTCGGCCGAATCTGGAAGCGTCGGCCCGGAAGACGTCGTGCTGCTGAACATTACTGGTGGGGGAGAGAGGTTGCTCAGGGCGGAGCGAGGTGTGACGCAACTGCATTTCGATCTCAAGGTTAAGAAAGCAGGAGCAGATGTCAAGGCGCTCGCCTCCGATGTGCAAAGGGAGTTGAGGAGGTGTGCCGCTTGAGGCATGAGAGCATGATACTCCATGGCTCGGGTGACTGCAAGTGAATGCTCAAGCGAACGAGGTCTTCTCCGGGATGAAGAAGATCGGCATAGGCATAGTCACCAGCGTGCCCTGCGTCAACCTGACTGATCTGATAGCTCTCATCGAGGCCGACACGTCGATCCGGCATCTCGCGGTCTCGAGGGAAGAGGAGGGTGTCGGGATATGCGCCGGCGCGTACCTGGGCGGGATGAAGCCAGCACTGCTCATGCAGAACTCCGGCCTAGGCAATTCGATCAACGCCCTCGCCTCGCTCGATCTGCTCTATGGAATCCCGTTGTTGATAATCGTCAGTCACAGGGGGGTCGAGGGCGAAGAGGTCTCAGCCCAGGTGCCGATGGGCCTGCTGACGGAGCCGCTGCTGAGATCGATGGGGATTCCGGCGATCAAGCCGGGGCCGGGCGAAGCGGAACAGGCGATCGTCGGAGGCTGGAGCCGATCAATAGGGGAGAGGAAGCCGGTCGCGATACTCCTGGACAATGCCTTCTGGAGGTCGCAATGAGACGCATCGATGCGATCCGAGCGGTGGCCGAAGCGGCTGGTGATGGACTCATCGTGTGCAACCTTGGGTTTCCGTCGAGGGAGCTGTTCCGCGTTGCCGATCGCGATCGTAATTTCTATATGCTCGGATCGATGGGCTTGGCATCTTCAATCGGTCTTGGCCTGGCGATCGCGCGCGAGGACAGAAGGGTGATAGCGATCGACGGCGACGGGTCGATTCTGATGAACCTAGGCAGCCTGACGACGATCTCCGCCAAGGCCCGGGGCAACTATCTTCTGGTTATCATGGACAACGGGGTCTATGGCTCGACGGGTTGCCAGCCGAGCGCATCGTCATGCGGGATCAAGTTGAGCGAGCTCGCGAAGGCTGCCGGTATAGCGCCGGTGCGAAGGACTTCCTCCGTCTCTCATCTTCACAAGCTTGTCAAGGAAATGCCTTCCGGCGCAATCGTTGCAGAGGTCGAGGCGGGCAACGCGGATGTTCCGCTGGTGCCCATGGGGCCGAGGGATATCATCAGCAGGTTCGCAAAAGCGATCTAGATTCATGGCCCAAGGCTGGTTCCCACCAAATCCACGGCAACGAGCGCAGTAGGGTTGGGCCACCTAGTTTCGGCGAGATGCGGAGATATCAATGTAGGGTTCCGGGCCACGCAACAAAACAATGAAGAACGTCCTGAGTGCCTCCAATCAGCATGCGCGACGCGCCCCTACGCATCGGCCATCTCTCGACCTTCTACCATACCTCTTTCATCCTGGAGGGTGTCGACTGGCTGCAGAAGGAAGGCCTCGACGTCCAATGGAGGCTGTTCGCCTCAGGCCCCGACATTGTCAAAGCATTCGAGGGCGGCATGATTGATCTGGGATACCTCGGCTTGCCGCCGGCCGTGGTCGGCATCGCCCGCGGAGTGCCGATCAAGTGCGTGGCAGGAGGGCATGTCGAAGGCACGGTGATGATCGCGCAGGCCGAATATCTCGGGCTTGAGGAGCTAGGGAGCATCGACGAGGTGCTAAAGCAATTCGACGGAAAGGCAATCGGCACCCCCCCAAAGGGTTCGATCCACGATGTGATCGCGCGGGACATAGTGCGAGAATCTGGCTATGACATCGAGGTCAAGAACTACCAGTGGGCGGATTTCGTGCTCGAGGCGATCACCGACCGAGAGCTTCCGGCGGCCATTGGCACACCTCCTCTGGCAGTCGCTTCGAGAAGGTTTGCGAACACCAAGATCGTCGTGCCTCCGAGCAAGCTGTGGCCATACAACCCGAGCTACGGGATTCTGGTGAGCGCGTCGCTGATGCGGGACGATGATACCGTCATCAAGTTCCTTCAACAGCACGAGCGCGCCTGCGCCTTCGTTCGGGAGGACCCACATGCGGCGGCTAGGATCGTTTCCCGCCTCGTGCAGACCGTCGATCCGGAGTACGTGCTCGAGACATACAAGGTGTCGCCGAAGTACTGCGCGGCGCTGCCGTCCCAGTACGTCCAGTCGACCATGGTGTTCGTGAAGGTGCTCAAGGACATGAGCTATATCTCGCGCCTTCTGCCAGAGAAAGAGATATTCGAGCACCGGTTCATCCGGAAGGCACATCCTGGGAGGCCTCACTATGACGACGGCATCGCCTAGTCGACCCATCACCGCGGATTTGGACGAGTACGACCGCAAGCGATACGCTCGCCAGATCTTGATCAAGGGCATCGGCGAGGAGGGGCAGCGGAAGCTCAAGAACGCGAGGATCTTCGTCGCCGGCGCCGGAGGACTGGGAAGCCCAGTCGCGATCTACCTCGCGGTCGCAGGTTTCGGGCACATAACGCTCGCGGATCTGGACGTCGTGGATCTCAGCAACCTGAACAGGCAAATCCTTCACTGGGACAAGGATGTGGGCAGGCCGAAGGTCGAGAGCGGGCGGGACAAGTTGATGAAGATCAACGAGCACATCGAGGTGAACGTTTTCAAGGGCACGATCGATGAAGGCAACGTTCTAGATCTGACCGCGGGGCACGACCTGATCGTCGACGCGGTGGACAACTTCCCCACGAGGTTTCTGCTGAACCGTGCGTCATTGAAACACCGCATCCCCTTCATCCATGCCTCGGTCTGGGGTATGGAGGGGCGCATGTCAACTTTCGTTCCAGGGAGGACTCCATGCCTGGAGTGCGTGTTCCCACACGTCCCGCCGAAGGAGGTCTTCCCGATCCTGGGGGCAACTGCCGGCGTTCTCGGCGCCCTACAAGTCACGGAGGCGGTGAAGGTCGTCACGGGTGTGGGGAGGACGCTCGAGAACCGACTCCTGGTATACGATGGCGAATACATGGAGTTCCACGAGCTGGAGATCAGGCGCGATTCGCGCTGCAGTGCCTGCTGTTCTCTCGAACCGCATGGCGAGGGGGGATCCCTACGAAGGTCAGTGTGAAGCTGTTCGGTCAATTCCGCTACATCGCTGGCGAGAAAGTGCTGGAGATCGAGGCGAAGGGCGATACCGCGGGGGACGTTCTCGCCGCGCTTGCGCAGGCGCATCCAGAGCTCGGGAGAGCGGCGATGAGCGAGGGCGACCTTCGTCCATATGTGAGCATGATGGTGAACGGAAAGAGCGTGAAAGAGACCGGTGGCCTGGCGACGAGAGTCAAAGAAGGCGATGACATCATTCTATTCCCACCGATGGCGGGCGGCTGAGGCCCGCTGGACATCGGCAGAGGTCCAGATCAGCCGATTCGGTGACATACAGAGGCCACATTATCACAGCACGACCAGGATACAAATCGCTTAAATATCCCGTTCGGGGCTTCGGCCTCGATGACTGGCCTCCGGGAGATGCTGGTCGAGCTCGATCTACCCCATTCAGCGATCCTGAACGGGATTGGCGAGGGAATCATCGCCACTGACCGCGCTCACAAGATCGTTTTCGCCAACAAGCGCGCCCTTGAGATGATCGGAGCCGGTGATGGGGAGTTGAATGGGCGTTCGGTCCTCGGATTGATCGCGGACGAGGATGCCCAGCGCGCCAAGAACAACCTCGCCAGCCGCGCACGCGGAATGTCAGGTAACCAGGATTATCGCCTCAGGAGGCTGGACAGCACGGAGTTCTGGGCTCATGTGATCGCTAGTCCCATGATCCAAGAAGGGGTGTTCCACGGCACCATCTATGCTATCTCCGACATCACTGACCGCAGGAAGGCGGAAGCATCTCTTCGGGAGAGCGAGGAGCGCTTCAGACAGGTGGCGAACAGCAGCGAGGAATGGATCTGGGAGGTCGACACCGACGGTCTGTACATCTACTCGAGCCCCGCCGTCCAGAACATGCTGGGGTACTCGCCGGAGGAGGTGGTCGGGCACTACCACTACTACGATTTCTTCGTGCCATCCAAACGGCAGAAGCTCACCGAGGCTACGAAGGAACTCTTCGCGCAAGGGCGCCTTTTCCGCCGCTTTCTGAACGAGAATCAGCACCGGGATGGTAGGGAGGTTGTCCTCGAATCGAGTGGCGCTCCCATCGTGAACGCGAACGGAACGCTTCTCGGCTACCGTGGGGCCGACACCGACGTCACCGAGAGGGAAAGAGCGAGAGCGGAGCTGAACGAGAGCGAGCTGAAGTTCCGCGAGATCTTCAACAGCGCGAACGACGGGATCCTGATATTCTATCCAGGCGGCAGATTCCTCGAGGCGAACGACGCGATCTGCAAGATGCTCGGATACTCGCGGGAGGAGATGCTGGCCATGGGCCCGGAACAGATAGATTCACCCGAATCGTCCCTGTTGGTTATGCGTCACAGCGATGAGGTCTTGAAGAACGGCAACGCGGTCTTCGAGACGGAGCAGCTAACGAAGCAAGGCAAGCTGATCACGACCGAGCTTAACGCGAGGTTGATCGACTATCGCGGAAAGCCAGCTATCCTCGCGATCGCGCGGGACGTTACGGAGCGGAGGAGAGCTCAGGATGCTCTCAAGGAGGCCGAGAAAAGGCTCCGTCGGGCGGAGGAGGCAGCGGGGGCGGGGCACTGGGAGATCCATTTGAAGGACGGGACGGTCACGGGCTCGTCCGGAGCGATGAAGCTCTTCGGAATGGACATGCAGAAAGCGACTCTTGCCGAGATCATGAGGATGCCTTTGCCCGAGTCCCGAGCGATGTTGGATTCGGCGCTCGAAGGATTGATCAATCGGGGGGAGAAACTTGACGTCCGCATCAAGGTCCGCCGACAGAACGACGGCAAGATCGTTGACCTGCATGGCGTGGCGGAATTCGATAGCACCAAAGGGATAGTCACCGGCATCGTACACGACATGACCGAGCACCAGCTGATGCTGGACGAGATAAGGGAGGCTCATCAGCAGCTCGAGGCAGCCATGGATATCGCACAGCTGGCGCACTGGGACTTCGACCCTACGACGAACACCTTCCTATTGAACGACCGGTTCTACGCCATCCTTGGCACGACAGCGCAGAAAGAGGGAGGATATTCCATGAGGGCCTCGACATATTCGGAAAGATTCCTCCCGCCAGAGCTGTCGAAGATGATCGAGAGGGAAGGCGAAAGGATGCGGAGGGCCTCGGCCGAAGGCATGAAGACCTACTCGAAACAGATCGAGCACGACGTGGTCCTGGACAATCATTCCAGGAGGACTGTCTCGATCACTACGACCGCCGAAATGGATGGTGCGGGCAAGGTCTTGAAGATCCACGGGGTGGTGCAGGACGTCACCGACCGCAAGCGCATCGAGTTGTCGCTCAGGCGAGCAATGACGCGGCTGGAGCTTCTGAACAACATCACCAGGCACGATGTCGGCAACCAGCTGGCGGTCCTCAAGGGGAATCTGTTCCTTCTTGGCAAGGAGACCTCGCAGGGCAAGGTGGCGGCGAGGATAGCGAAGATGGAAGGGGCGACCGAGGCGATCGATCAGCGGCTGCAGCTCGTGCGCGGTCAGGGTTCGGGTGAGGAGGGGCCGAGGTGGCAGAACGTCGAGAGCGTCATCGAGAGCCTGCCGATCCTGAAGGATGTGGAGAAGTTCGACATCGGCGACAGCGTGCGCGGGCTCGAGATCCTGGCCGACCCGATGCTGAAACTGGTCTTCCATAACCTCCTGGAGGACAGCGTGAAGTACGCGCGGCACCCAACCACCGCACGGCTGACTGCAAAGAGGGACAACGGGGAGCTTCTCCTGATCTACGAGGATGAAGGTCCAGGAATCCCCCAAGAGCAGAAGGATAGCATCTTCCTGAAGGAGGTGACGCATACCTCGGGAATCGGCATGCACCTTTGCAGGGACATCCTTCTTGAGTCGAACATCTCAATGAGGGAGGTCGGCACGCCCGGAAAGGGCGTAAGGTTCGAGATGCTCGTGCCCGCCGGGCAGTTCCGATGACCAGGACGTGGACCGTCTATCCAGATGCACGAGTTCAAATCGAATCAATTTCGATTTCAAGATAATAGTCTTCTTAAGCTCCCCTCCCGAGTGCTTATCCGAGGCGATAACGCCTCAAAGGTGAACGAACGATGTTCGCCATAAGTACCACGAACGAGTGCCCTGCGATCGACAGGGTGCCGCCCGCGAGCGAACTGAACAAACCGCCTAGCTCGCGAGCGAAACACAAGCCGAAGAAGTTCTTCGAGATAGTCTTCGCACTGCACGAGTGGGTCCCGAGCGACGAGCACGCAACGCGCAAACAGTTGGTGAGCGAGGTGCGCTCGTTGCTGGAGGAGAAGAAGTACGGCTGCGCGAAGGCCTGCATACCCGCGCTCGTGATCGAGAAGGACTATCCTTTCGAGCTATTGCACTACGGCGACAAGTTCGACGCCGACGAGCTCCTGGTGCGGATGCTATGGATGTGCCAGGAATACGGCTCAGCGATCGGGATACTGATGAATGTGCCGAGCGAGCACGAGGCGATGATGATCAAGGCGGAATTCGACGGGCTGCTCGGCGAAGAGAAGGACTGCATCGTGATGATGCCGGGGATCGAAGACCCTGGGGCGAGCGACTAGAACATTAGGACATCGTCAACCCAATGACGATGCGCATGGCAGCCTCATGCGATCATGGATGCACGGGTCAATGCGATCGAGTTGAAAAGATCGATGGTCCGTCGAGGCGAAAGCTCTTGCCTCCGATTCCGAGTCACAGGAGGTCTTGCTAGCGTTGAATGCGATTAGTTCGCGATTGTGACGTAGCCTCGTTTTGTTCGAATTCCCGTGGCCTCAGGCCGCCTTCAGACCAGAACCAGGGCCATCGGCAGCATCAGCAACAAGAACACGATTGCGGAAAGTGCTTGAGCCTCCCTTCGGAACGTCAGTCCCCTCTCGTTCTGCATGTACGAGATCATCGAGAGAATACCTAGTGTGTACAGCACCAGGCCGAAGCTCCCCATCAGGATCTGGTTCGACCCTGACACTATGAAATTACTGAGGTAGATCGTGGACACACCCTCGACCCCCAGGATCACCCCAAATAACAGCAGTACAATCCTGGCGCGGCGAACCAGTCTTACTGTCCAGTTCTCGCTGGAAAGGCTGGCGAGCGCGATGATACCGATGATGCAGGAGAGCAGGACTATCTGGAGAAGGATCAGAGATACGGTCTGCGTGGAAAGGTCTCCGAGTCCCTCGAAACTCGCCGGTGAGATCTTGGCCATCAGGAAGATCGTCTGGAGCGCAACGAGCCAGCTAGCCAACAGGACTAGTATGCGCAGTATTCCGCGCGGATTTCTTATTTCGAGGTTCTCTCCCTGCTCCATCTAGATCACTGTAGCAGCCATCGGGATTAAGGTTTTGTGTTGATAATAATCAGTGCATGTATCCGCCAACAGGAGGGCGCGTCAAGTTGAAGAGGGAGGCTAGGCGTTCCTTTCCTGATGCATGTGAAGATGAATGGTTGAAATGGGGGCTCACTTGGCGCCTTTCTCCTTGTTGCCCCTCTCAGTCCTTCTCTTTCTTCTCACCAACACAAACGCACCTAGGCATCCTGCCGCGGCTACACCAGCTATCGCAACGAGGATTGTCAAGAATCCATCGTCACTAGCGAGGTCGTGGTACACGACGATCTGCGGGTCGCTCCTCACAAGCGTTGTGGACCCGTAGACGAGTCCTGGGAAGCCGTGAGTTACCACGCGCGCATTGTGGTTGTATTGCATGCCGTTCGTCGAGTTGGGGGAGTCGATGCGCGAGTATCCCGTCGCGGCGTACGCCCCTGTCTCGTTGTTGATCGTGAAGGCGTCGTTCATGTCAAGCTTGGAGAGCGTGTACGGCGATCCGTCATTGCCCGTGAGGTTGTACTCCATCGTGTCGTTTGTGTAGCGCGAGGGCCGGAGGGTGTTGAAGTCCGGCGGTCCGAGCTGGAGCTTCGGGTCGGTCAGCTGCATGATGTAATGGATCTCGACGGTGAACGGTGTGCCAGCAGGATACGGACCGAGGTTCGTGCCGGTGAAGTCCAGCAACGCTTCGACCTTGATGCTCGTGCTGTTCCAATCGCCGCGGTAGTGGTTGAAGAGAGTCAGATCGAATGCCGAGGATGCGGACTCAGGGTGCACTCGGACGTCCTTGAACGCCACGCTGCAATCGATCGTGGGTGTGTTGCCGTCGTACGAGACGCTCGTGTAGCTCAGTTGGAACCCAGCGCAGTTCTTCAGCGGAACGAGCAGCGAATCGTCCCCGATCTTGATCAGCACTTGGTCGATGGTGAACATCGCGATGTAGAACTTGCCACCGAGATGGAAGTTGAAGTTCATGCCGTAGTCGACGGTGACCTGGTTGCCGTTGGAGTAGTTCCTGGCGGTGATGAGCGTCTTGAGGTCGCCTTGGGAAATGGTGATCCACCAAGCCTCGTTGTCGAAGTTGCCTTGAGCTTGGCCTTCATACGTTTCCGCCTGATTGTGCACGTGCTGCTCGGAGACTGAGGGCGCGGGCGCTTTCCCCGCAGGCACGTCATCCGCGCTCACGAGCTGCATCAGGTTGACGCTGCCGATCAGCAAGAGGCAAGCGATTGCTACGATTGCGATAGCAGTACCAGGATTCTTCGCCACGAGCTCGGGAAGGATTGGCGGTATTTATCCGTTCGGTCCTGCCAGTCTCCATCAGATCCCGATATTGAGTTGTCGAAGACCCGCGATCATCGCTTCCGAGCCACGTAGAGCATGAATGCCGCTATGAGCACGCCCGCAATAGCGGCGACGGCAGCGATGGTGACAAGAGTCCCGTCGGAAGCCGGGGCCGGGATCTGAACCACCACGAAGCCGATCGAGTCCGTGTTGTCGGCGGTGTTGATCTCTCGGGGAGCGTGAGCGTAGGCAGTGACCGTCATGTTCGCTATCGTCTGTGGAGCCCAGTTGAACGTGATCGTGCCCTCTTGCCCCGGCTCAAGTGACGTTGCCTGAGCGCCCGCTATAACCAGGTTGCTGGAGTTGCCCAATCTCACTTTCGCGCCGTCCGACATGAGCCGGTAGAACTCGACCGCAGGTGATGTAGCGATGTCGTCACCGACGTTCCTAAGCGTCACCGTGAACGTGCCCTGCTCCCCTTTGCTCAGGTTCGACGGCGATACTGTCATCGAGAGGATGCGCAGGTCCGGCCTCGGTTCAGAAGTGACGACGAACGATGTGGTTTTGTTCGCTGCGTTGCTCTCGGGGCCCTTCACGGTCAGCTTGATCGTGTAGGTCCGGATGCCCGTGTACGCGAAGTCGTTGAAGTAACTTCCGTATCTCGTGATCCCATTTCCCATGTTCCAGGTGAAGTTGAGCGTGTCAAATGCTTCGAACTGCGAGTAGGTCGCGTTCGCGTTGAACACGAGGGTCTGGTTCTCCTTGGCGGTGATGATGGGGATTAGAGAGCCGAGTCTGGTAACGACGAACGAGACGCTCGGGGGAGGAGGGATCAGCGGTGTCGCTGTCACGATGCTCGTGTTCGCGCCCCAACCCGCATCGTTGCGTGCCGCGACGACGATGTAATACGTAGATCTTCCCGTTAGTCCCTCGAGGACAAGGTCGCGCTGAGATGAAAGCACCTGGTCCGTCATGGTTGTGGGCGACGTCCCGAATAGGACCCGGTACCCCGAGACCGCAGAGCCATTGCTGAACGTGGGCGCGTCCCAGTGAAGAGTCACGTTCTCGACGCCAGGCGTTGCCGCAAGGTGCAAGGGCACGCTCGGCGCGCTTGGCAGGAGGGGCATGGCGGTGACCGCAGTGCTGTTCGGACCCCAGCCGTTCGAGTTGTTCGCGGACACTTTGTACTCGTACAAGACACCGTTCGTCAGTCCGATGTCAATGCAAGATGTCTCCGTTCCGTTCCAGATGGGTCCGTCGTCCCTGAACACGTGATAGGTGAGCGTTTCGCTTCCAGTGATCACCGGCGAGCTCCAGTTGAGAGCACACGATCCGTTTCCTGCGTGGGCGACGAGTCCGAGCGGCGCTGAGGGCACCACAATCGAACACGCGCTGACCTCGTCCGACATAGGACCCTCGCCGATTGAGTTGTTGGCGCTGACGGAGTAGTAGTACTTCTGACCAGGAATCACTCTAGCATCCGAATAGGACGTTGCCGTTCCGGTCAACGCTAGAACAGTCTGAACGCTTGGAGCAGTGCCACGATATACTGTGTAGTTGCTAATCGCCCTCCCACCATCCGAGGCCGGTTGGGTCCATTTTAAGTCTATTTGGCCCACTTCAGGAATCGCTTGCAGCGTCTGCGGTGCGGATGGGGTGGAAACCGTCCCCCTCAAATAAACGGCGAAGCCGTTGGCAGTTGCCCAACGCAGAAACAATTGATGTTCGATAGTGGACGGACCAGGCGTCGCGAAAACCCTCAGGTTCAGGTCGATGGGAGACTGATAGGATGGGTTCACAAGGATCGCGGACCCCTCACTTTCGAGGTTCGAGACGACATCCACCTGAGCGTTGGAGTTGATCCGCTTGAGGATCACCGTTCCGCTCGTCACGTATCCCATGTCTATGTTCCCTGCGGCAACTGCGTCGAGGACGGCACCACTGTTAGCGAATGGGGCGGGGCCTACGACTTGGACGCCGTAGTCCTCAAACAGCGTCTTTCCTCCCCAGAGTGAGGTGTTCATCGCCACGGTGTAAGCAAGCTGACGCAGGTCGCCGTTGACATGACCCAATCTCACCACTCCGAGTATCGAGTCACTATAGGACATGGTCGTGGCCATTTGAAGAAGAGAAGTGTTAGAGATCACTTGAGCGAAGGTCATCGCATCAGGGTACCCACCATACCCGGCGATCTGGCCCAAGTTTAGGAATCCTTCGGTGAGGTTCTGAAGGCCGTCAATCATTCCGGCATCGATGCCGTATTCGAACTGCATGGTCTGCAGGGCGGCGCCCATTACGGTCGTGTTGAAGCTCGTGAGCTGAGCTCCCATGGTCAATAGGCTGGAATGATTCGTCGATGCTTGCGCGATGGAATCCTCGATCCATTTCGTTGCGTCCATGGTCGCCCTGACGGCTCTGGCCGCGAGCTCCTGATTTCCCGGAACAGAAGGAAATGAAATGGACATGGCCATCACCGCTCCAGGGCTGTGCTGCCAGACATCACCCGACTCTGCGAGGACCTTGGCGGCGCCGTCGATCGACGCATGCGAGCAGAACGGTTCCCAGCCGACTGCTCCGTAAATCGATCCCTGATTGATCGCGTCCTCCATGAAGGCGGGGGCCATTTGAGTCCAGAATATCGACTTGGCTGCCCCAACAGGCTGGGGTGCGCTGATTGCCGCTCCGAAAACCTGTCCTTCGATTGGCGATCCGTCCGCACTCCCTGCGACCGCGGCAACCAGGATTGTCGAGCTGAACAAAAGGAGCGTGATCGAGAGTATTGCGAATCGCTTGGCGACCGAAGGTCCCGATGATGAAGCCGACGTCAAATGACTTCCCCCTTCTATGATGGAACTGCGCAAGCTCACGTCTCGCCCCATGACGACGTCTTCTGATTGCCAAGGCGGGAACGTTCAGGCCGTGATGCGCATCGAAGCTGTTAATGATTGTCACGAGGTCCAATGAAGAGACGCAGGCCAGTCTCTTTTCGATTCGTGTCGAGCTGGAGAACGTGAAGTGGAGGCCACCGACGTGGCGCTGGCACAGGTTCGTTCGGTCGCGGTCGTCGCGGTGATAGCATTCTGCTGTTGGAGAGAAGGCTGGATTAGACGAAATGAGAGCCGCGGCGCTGATCTCCGCGCGGCTCCGTTCAAAGAATTTCAATCGGCAGGTATCATCTGCACTCCGAACACCGTGCCCGGCGGAACGGTCTGTCCGGTGTAGTCGCCGATCACGAACGCGGTGTAGGGCGCATTCAGCAGGCCAGGCGTGTTCCCGACGACGTTCGTCATGCCATACTGCCAGACGATGTCCTTGTTCGCGTCGATCTTGAACACGCGGTGATTGAACTGGTCGGCGATCATCGTGCCGCCGTCCCTAAGCCTCACCGCGTTGGTCGGCAACGGGTTCGGGTTGCTGTTCTCGCTGGTGTTCGTGAAGTACGTGAACGCGACGTTCCTCTGCGGGGTCACCTCGAATATCCTGGCGTTACCGGAATCCGTGATCAGGGTGTTGCCGTTAGGCAGCCGGCTCGCGAAGGCCGCGAGGTTGATGCCGGCGCTGTACTGCCAGGCGATCCTGCCCGCGTGGTTGATCTCGATCACTCGGTTGTTGAACTGGTCGGTGACCAGTACGTTTCCCGGGAGGTTGAATCCCGGCTTGCTGATGGCCGCGGCGGCAGCGGGGGCTGCGAGAGCCATCATCGATGCGATCAGTATGAACGTGAGCAGCATCGATGCGGCCAGGGCTCTGACTGAGGGTCCCTTCCTCATTTTGTTTCCTTCTGACTCTTCAAGCACCAATTCGTGCTGTTCCGCCGTTCCCAGCGACGAAATGATAGACGTTGGTCGTGCGATTTGCTGCGATTGGGCGAAAAAGGCGCTGTCGCGTCGGTCTGCATCTCGGATGCTTTTGCGCCGAACCCGCAGGTTCGAAAACCCTTTTCCTGACAATGACGGAGGCTCGCAATCATTATTACCATGCTGGACGGCTAGCCTCTCTCGCGCATGTACGTCCTCAAAGCCTCCGCGCTGACGAAGCGCTACAAGGGGTCCGACAAGCTCGCGGTCGACAATCTCGACCTGACGATCGAGCGGGGGCAGATCTTCACGCTCCTCGGCCGCAACGGTGCCGGCAAGACGACGTTCCTGCGCATCGCTGGCACCCAGCTCCTTCCAACATCTGGAAGCGTCGAAGTGCTCGGTCTCGACGTCGTGAAGCAGGCCAAGGAGGTGCGAGAGCGCATCGCGTTCACCCCCCAGGAGGCGGAGACGATCTTTCCGCTCACCCCCCGGGACCACATCATGCTCTCGCTGCGCATGAGAGGCATGAGTAAGGCCGACGCCACGAAGCGCACGAACGACACGATGGAGGCACTCGAGCTCACGGAGGTCGCCGATCAGAACTCAATGTGGCTGTCTGGGGGATTCAAGCAGCGAGTCATAGTGGCAATGACGATCGCGACCGACGCCGAACTCCTCTTCCTGGACGAGCCGAGTATCGGGCTGGACCCGGTGAGCCGACGGCACGTCTGGGAACAGCTCACGCGCCTCAAGAAGGAAGGCCGTACCATCGTTCTCACCACTCACTACATGGACGAAGCGGAGGCTTTGTCCGACGATCTGGCGATAATCAACAAGGGTAAGATAGTCGCCAGAGGAACGCCCAAGAGCATCCGCGAGTCCATCGCTTCCGAGACCTCGAGGGTGGACGTCTTCGACAAGTTCGAAGAGGACGAGCTTCAGAAGTACGGGCATGCCATTCGCATCGCCAGCCACTTCCGCGTGCTCACTTCAACTGATGGAGCGAAGAGGCTCGGTGACGACGCGGTCGCGCGAGGGGCATCGTTTTCCGTCGGGCCGGTGACCCTGGACGACGTTTTCGTTGACATCGTCGGCGAGGCGGAGAAGGGGGAGGAGGAAGTGAATGGCGAACCTTAGGATGCGAAAGCTCTGGGCGATCGCCTACTACCTGGGCTTCATCCCGATGCTCAGGAACCCGCTCTTCATGGTGTTCCTGTTCACCTCCCCGTTCACGCTGCTCTTCGTGCTCTTCGTCGTGAGCAATGGACAGGCGCTGACTTTCGGTATCGCGGGCGCGCTCACGATGACGACGACCGAGCTCGGGCTATTTGTGGGCACGGACCTCGCGACCTACAAGTTGCAGAACAAGTTCCAGGACATCGCGGTCGCCTCACCGATCTCCCCGCTGACGTACATGTTCGGGGTCGCGATCTCCGAGCTGATCTTCGGCGCTCCGGCGCTCCTCATTCTGTTCGCTCTGATGGGTGCGAACGGCGCGTCCGCCGCCTCGCTCGTGCTCGCGTTCGGCGTAATGCTCCTGCTTTGGGTCGCGACCACGGCCATCGGGTTCTTCTTCTCGGCGTACGCCCCGAACACGCAGAACGCGTTCGTGATCAATGGGTTCATCACAACGATCCTCTCGGTGCTGCCGCCGGTGTATTACCCGATGTCCTTCCTGCCCTCGTACCTCGTTCCGGTGGCGGCTGTGATCCCGACCACCGAAGCGTCCTCCATGTTCCAGGGTGCGATGGGGCTCGGGTATTCGATCGAGCCTGCGTACTCTTTCATCGTTCTCGCGATCGCGTCCGTGCTCCTTCTCCTGCTCGTCTCGTTCAGAATGAAGTGGAGAGAGCCCTGAAGCTGACTCTGACGGCATTCATTAGCTTCGCTCGCTCATGGAAAAGAAAGAAGGATGGAAGCGGGTTTGCTTAGCTCGTGATCGAAGGGATGTTGGTGTCCGATAGTGTGTACGTGATGTTGGTTCCGTAGCCGAGGATGCTCACCACGATGTGCATCTTGATTAGGACATGTCCGTATAGCCAGTAACTCCCCTCGGTGTGCCCTCCTGTGATGTCGATCTTGAGGCACGGTTTGAGGCCCCACGGTGTGCTCACGTATTCCGTGCCGTTGGCGGTGTAAGTGAGCCCGTACGGCGGCGAGTTCATATCGAAGCCCCCGAACCCTCCGCTCCGGTCGTAGACATCCACGTAGGTCTGATTCTCCCAGACCCCATCGAAGTTGTAGTGGCTAGTGATCGTGTACGTCACGTTCGTAGAGTTGAGCGCGGTGATGGTCAGGAGGGAGAACCCGGTCCCAACGTGTGTCCCCGTCAGGTTGACGAGCGTCACGCTAACGCTGTAGTTCACGTATTGCCCGATCTGGAGGGGCGCCCCGCCCGACGTTGTGACGATAGTGCTCCAGATGGTGCCATTGTTCGGGACATAGCTGACGCGCACGCTGTACACATATCCAGGCTTCATCCAGCCGACTGTGAAGTAAACGCCCGCAGCGAGGTCGCTCCCACCCCCCGTCCAGGCGCTCACATGCCCGGCGCCGACGCTAGGCGTGACGGTGATGGCAACCGATGTCTTTGCCACATCTGACGGGCTGATGCTTGCGACCGTGAAGGTGTAGTTGCCCGCCGATGGATTGCTGGGCGTGAAGGCGGCGGTTGGCGTTTCCACTTCAGTGATCGAGAAATGTCCGCTCGAACCGATGATCGACGAGTTCGCCAGGCTGGTTATCCTAACAAGGTACGAGTCGTTCGCGACCGCCGAGTTCGGGATCGAGTACGAGAACGAACCGTTGTTTTGGGTCGAAGCGGCGACCTGTGTGACCAAGGTGCCCCGCACGAGCTCGATCTTCACATGGTCGCCGGTGTTGCCGGTCGTCGTCCAGGCGATAGCGAGGTTCGATCCCTGTTCGTGGACGCTCGAGGCCGCCGGCGATGTGACAGTGATCGTGCCTACGTACGATACTGGCGCGGCTGTGATCGTGAAGGTTCCCGAGTCGCCGTGGATCGTCGCGTTCGTCAGGCTAGTGATGCGCACGAAGTAGGTCGTGCCCGCCTCGGTGCTCGAGGGAATCGTGGTCTGGTACGAGCCGCTGTTGGGCGTCGAGGCGACAATGGTGTCGGATATCACGCCGTTCGAGCCCGCTTCGATCTTCACATTCGCTCCCACGTCACCTGCTGACGTCCAGGTGATCGTCATCGATGATCCTGCTTGGTATGAACCGCCCGTCGAGGGAGCGGTAACCGTGATCTTCGGATTCGCGTTCCCGCCATTGTTCCCAATCAGGACGACTGCGGCGACGGCTGCGATGGCCACGATCACAACGACCGCGACGACGATCAGCGTCTTCGAGGCCGCAATGGCGGCGGTCTTCGCCCTTCTCAAGTCTGGACTAGAGTATCTTCTCATGCTTTCCCCCCATCATAAGAGGTTTGGCGTGATAATAACCCGGACTTCGATATAATGGCTCTGATGAGCCAGGGAGGTAGGAGAAAAGTGTAAGTGATCGTGGTTGAGGAAGCCTAGATGAGCAATGAATGGATAATCGTCCCCGTGGACCTTCTCCGCCCTCCAACCCCACGGAAGTTGAACCCCATCTGCCGTAGTCGAATATAAGGTCTTCATTCGCCCTCGCCAAAACGAGAAAACTCGCCCTCTCGGCTTCACGCCGTTACCTGCGAGAGGTTCGTTGAAGTGAGCGTGTACGTGATGAACATCGTTCCCTGCCCGGATGACGGAGGCGCTAGCCCCGTGACCTCAAACTCCATCAGCACGTTGCCATACACCCACATCAAGCCGACCTGGCCCTTGTCGGTCGAGTAGGTGTAGTTGGCGCAGGACTTCGCTCCGTACATCGTCTCGACGAGCTCCATCTTGTTGAAGGTGATCGTGACGCCAGCGCCGGGGTTGGCGAGGTCGATGCCCCCGAACAGCGCCGTTTGGCTCGCGAGCTGGTCGTGCTGACCTGCCAGTTCGTTCTGGGCGATGTCGGTGGTGGTGGAGATGTTGTAGGTGACGTTGTTGGGCGTGACCTCCTTCACCTCGATTCGGTTAGTGCCGGAGCCGGTGTGGGTTCCTGACTGGTTGTCGATGGTTACGTGCAGAGAGTACTCAGCAAACTGCCCCACCTGGAGGCTAGCGCCGGTGTCGAGGACCACTCGGAACTGCGCGCTCTCCGCGTAGATCGATGTGTCCGCAGTGCTTGTGACGCGCACGACGTAGTCGTCCGCGAGAACCAAAGAAGAGGGCAGCGTCCAAATCGCTTGGCCAGCGTTCGCTAGTGAGGGCGAGATGAGGTTCAGGACCGAGCTACCGCCGTGTCTCCATTCGACTTTCACGCTCGAGCCCACATCACCTGCACATGTCCAGACGATCGCGCAGGCGGACCCTCGAGCATATGAGGCGGCCGCGCCCGGTTGTGAGACGGTGATGGTGCCGGCATAGGCGCCGGAGTTCGGGGCGATCTCGAAGGTATCGCTGCTGTCCGAGACGGACGGGTTGCTGAGGCTCGTGACCTTGACGTAGTAGGAGCTGCTGCTCTCGGTGCCGTCCGGGATGTTCCACGAGAAGACTCCGGTGTTCGGTGTGGACGTAGTGATCGTGCTCAGCGACCCGCCTCCGCGCGAATACTCGATTCTGACGAGGTCGCCGACGTTCCCACTCGAGGTCCAGTCTATTTCTAGCGCCGAACGAGCTTCGTGCAGACTAGCTAGCGTCGGAGCTGTAACAGTGATGCTTGTTCCCGTCTGCGTGTTCCCGGTACCCCGAGTGAGCGCGATCGTGGCGATGATTACCACGACGATCACGATAACGGCGGCAAGGTTGCGATTGCGGCGCTTGCGATAGGGACTCTTCTTCTTGGCAGCGCTGGGCTTGACGCCGCTCTTCTTCTTGGCGGATGGCGCCCTCGACGAAGCGCCTTTTGTCTCGGAACGCACTCCTCTCTTTTCAGCCACCCTATTCGTCATCTATTTGCCAGTCGCTCACATATAAGCGTTTCAATATTCAAGTCGGATACCAACGCACATTCGTCGAAATGGCGGCGCTGACGTCAACCAGCTTCGGGTGCTTATCGAACACTGTTGCGCGTGCACTCTGCTGCTTTCGTCCTCGAGAATGGCGCGAAACAACGTTCAAATAGCGTCCAGTCCGGTTTGGGGGATGAGAGAGTGTACCCATGTACTGCCCGAAATGCGGCTCCCAGCTTCCCGATGATGCCACCTACTGCATGAAGTGCGGAACGAACGTGAAGGAGACGCTGGAGAAGAACGCGAAGGCGGCGGAGGACGTTCTTGCGCCGACAGAGGCGAAGGCGCTCAAGTGCCCCTCCTGCGGCGCTCCGATCAATCCGCAGTTCGGGGAGATGGTGATTACCTGCGCGTATTGCGGCACGGGCATCACGCTCGGAAACGCCGGCTGGAAGAACATCGCGAAGCAGACGATGCTGCCGATAACGCTCTCGACAAGCGAACAGGTAATCACGAGGGTGCGCGGAATGATGGACGTCGGTATCCTGCACCGTCATCTCATGGAGGAGTCCAAGCTTGAGGAAATGAACCTGTCCATGGTGCCGTACTGGATCGTATCCGCGTCCGCGACGACTTCGATCGTGGCGAGCGCTGTTGCGGTCGAGGCCGGGCAGGTGGCGACCACCGCGGCGCTCATCGGGCTTATGGGGGTGGCGATGGGTGGAGGGCGCGGAAGGGGGTTCGGCCTTGGGGGGCCGCTCGTCGCGGGCACGATGATCGGCACGACCATGGGCGGTCGCGGTGGCGCAAGAAAGAGCTTCGAGATCGCGGACAACTACAACTTCCCGATCGTGGCGATGAAGGCGCTCGCTTCTACGCAACCCCGCGAATACCAGTTCCGCCTAGAAGAGCGCACGTTCTTCGACATTGCGAAGGTGCCTAAGGACGTGAAGGTGCTGAACGGGGACGTGGGCGAGGAGGTCGCGCGCTCGCAGGCGAAGGCGCTCGTAACGCAGCTGCAGTCGACGAAGGCGCACGAGCAGTATCACATGATCCAACAGCTGCATACCGAGGTGGAGGTCGGAGAGGCTGAGCTATTGCATGCTCCGATCTGGTTCGCGCGCTACGACCACGAAGGCACGAAGATCGCGTTCATGATCGACGCGAACTCGGGGGGCGTCATTAGCAGCTTAGGGATCTGATCCGAGCCACTGTCCAGACCGCTGAATCAATTTCGATAAGATGACGGCAATAGATTTAAGGGCAAGCGGTGCTGGAATTCAAGATGGCAGGAGAGTTCGTCGTATCGTTCTTGCTTGTAGCTTCCGCTCTCTCCTGCATCCTGCTGGCGATGCACGCCTGGACGAAGAGCCGGGCCGTCGTCCGACTGTCATTCTCGGTCATCATGGCGATGACCGCTCTTCTGGCCATCTCTTACCTAATGGAGCTGACCTCTGCCGACCTCGATTCCATGCTCTTCTGGAACAACGTCGAGTACATCGCGAACGTCTCCATGGTCCCTCTCTACCTCGTCTTCGTGCTGCGGTACACGAACCTCAACCGGTACCTCAAACCGAGGCATTTCGTGCTCCTCTGGGCGGTCCCGCTCGCAGTTCTCGTCCTGGTGATGACCGACCCAATCGCCCACCTTTACTACAGCAGCGTGCAGATGGACCCGGCCGGATTCACTGGCTGGACCGGCGGTCTGGATGTCGTGCCCGGACCCGGATACTGGGTCTGGGTGATCTACACCGCCGCGCTTCTGTTCGTCGGGTGGGTCACGCTCGTCTCCGCTTACTTCAACTCCAATCGGTTCACAAGGAAGCAGGTCGGGACGGTGCTTGTCGGCATCACTCTTCCGCTGGTTGCCTTCGCGATCAGAGAATCCTCGTTCCTCGACGTCGAATTCACGTTCCTCTGGATACTGTCCTTCGTCGGAACGGGCATCCTCTGCTTCGTGGCCATGGTCCGGTATGACCTCTTCTCCGTCTTCCCTGTGGCGATGGACGTCGCCTTCGAGGGGATGGACGATACCCTGATAATCCTAGATGACAAGGACCGAGTGCTGCATGCAAACCAGTCGGCTTTGGATATGATTGGAACGAAGGACAGGAGCATGGTGGCGGGCAAGGGTATCTTCGAAGTCTTAGGGCTAAGGGAAGAGGACCTGAGCGCATCTGGACAGCGCTCTTTCACCCGCCACAAAGGCACCGAGCAACGCTACTATGAACTCCGAGTCAACCCCCTTCGCAACAACTTCGATGTGATCCAGGGTCGTCTGTTGATCATCCGCGACATGACTGAAGAGGAAAGGAACCGGCAGGCGCTGGAGCGGGCGAATTTCAAGCTCGGGCTGGTTTCGCATGTGACCAGGGGGGACGTGCAAGGACAGCTGACCGCGATCCGAGGCTTCGCGGAGCTCGTTCGCTTGAAGGGCGGTGAGAAGGTCTCCAAGCACGCCGACTCGATCTCGAAGTGCGCGAGCAACATCGAGCATCACATGGAGTTCGCGCGGGACTACGAGAAGCTCGGGCTGAACGCGCCTGAATGGCTGCGCGTCAAGCAGGTGTTCGCGATGTCCAAGTCCCTCAGCAACGCATCGCTCCGGCAGGTCAACGTGAAACTCGAGGACGTCGAGGTGTATGCGGACCGAATGCTGGAGCGCGCATTCCAGATACTCCTCAACTACTCAGCGCGGCAGGGCATCGACGTGAAGGAGATCAGGTTCAGCGGGGGGTCCTCTCACGGCCAGTACCGTCTCATCTACGAGGACGACGGGAAGGGCCTCGGCGACAACGAGAAACAGACGGTCTTCGAGATCGGGGAAATGGACGAAATGCGCCTGCATTTGGTGCGCCAGATACTCGGGCTCACGGGCATGACGATCATCGAGAACGGCATCGCGGGGGAGGGGGCGAGGTTCGAGATCATAGTCCCAGAGAACCATTGGCGCGTCGCGCCCGGCGCCCTCGGCGCAAAATAACTTGGCGAAGGTTTATACCCGTTAACTGACAGATTTCATTCGTGCTCGGCCTTTCCGGATCAGACGTCCGGGAGGCGATCTCGCTTTCCCGGGACATTCGCAAGTGCCTGGAGGACGTCAGGCTCGCCCGCGACGACCCGAAGTCGCCTTTCATGCCCATCGCCTCACGGTTCCGGACCGGAGTGGGCATGAGCATCGAGGCCGTCATCGGCAAGATCGAGCTCCTCGAGGATGCCATCGAGAACGTGGACGTGGACACCATCGCGGAGATCGACGACGTGATCGACGCCGTCAGTGATTTCATCGAGGCGGAGTCCAGAATGGCCTCCTCGCCGGGGGTCGGACCGGAACGGAACTACGAGGTGCTCCGATGCATGCGCGCCTGGCGCAGGGATGCGGGCAAACTCGCGCAGTATCTATGCCAGCTGAGCGAAGTGCCCGAGAAGTGAGTTGGGGCGGTGCGACCTGTTCCCCCCCGTAGAAAGCATCTCATTCAAGAGTTCGCAGCGACGCGTCCTCCTTCACCATTCCATTCGCGTCGAAACGCCTCTTCTTGATCCAGAACGCGACATTCACCAGTGAAATCAGCACCGGCACTTCGATGAGCGGACCGATCACGGCTGCGAAGGCGACGAGCGAGCTGATCCCGAAAACGCCAATCGACACGGCTATTGCCAGCTCGAAGTTGTTGCTCGCCGCCGTGAAGCTCTGCGCCGTCGCATGCGCGTGGTCGAACTTCAGTTTGATCGAGAGCCAGTACGATAGGAAGAACATGATCAGGAAGTAGAACACAAGAGGAACGGCGATGCGCGCCACGTCAAGCGGCTGGTCTAGGATGTACTGTCCCTTGAAAGCGAACATTACTACGATGGTGAACAGCAGAGCGAGCAGCGAGATTTTGCCCAGTCTTGGCATCAGGCCTTCGGTGTAACGTTTCTCTCCGATCCTCGGGAGCAGGGTGTACCTGGTCAAGATTCCCAGCACAAACGGGATGCCGAGGTAGATGAGCACGCTCTGCGCAACGTCGACCACGCTGATGTTGATCTCCGTCCCCGACCCTGGCACGATCCAGTTGGACGCGATTGCAATCAGGAAGTATGCGTAGAACGAGTAGAGCAAGATCTGGAAGACGGAATTGAGCGCGACGAGTATTGCGGCATACTCAGGGTCGCCCCCGGCAAGTGTGTTCCACAGGATGACCATTGCGATGCAGCGCGCGAGGCCGGTGAGGATCAGCCCGATGCGGAAGAAGATATTGTCCGGAAGGAAGATCTAGGCGAGGGCGAACATCAGTAGCGGCCCGACCAGGTAATTGAGCACGAGCGAGGTGCCGAACATGCGCTTCGCTTCGGGCTGCTTGGGGATATCCTTGAGCTCCTCGTAGCGGACCCTTGCCAACGGCGGCCACATCATCAACATCAGGCCGACGGCGATCGGGATGGAGGTCGTTCCCACGCTGACAGCCGTGAGAAAGTCGGCCACCCCAGGAACCAGAGCTCCGAGGAGGACGCCCAGCGCGATCGCGATGAATATCCAGAGCGTCAGGTAACGGTTCAGGAACGAGAGTCTTTTCATCACCTGTTCTGCCGTTTGCTAGCCCCCCAGCGGTGCCGTTGAAAGCGATTCACTCGTACTGCCGTAATCGTTTGCACGCGTCCTCAAGCACCTGGTCTCTCTTCGCGAAACAGAAGCGCGTCAGTGACTCCCCGCTTTTGTCGTGATAGAAGGCGCTCCCGGGCACACTCGCGACTCCCGTTTTCTTGAGGATGTGCAACGCACGGTCCTTGCTGTCCGTTCCAGGCTCCGCCGACACGTCCGCGAGCACATAGTACGACCCTTCTGGAACGTATGGAGCGAGGCCAGCGGCCGCAAGGGCTTCGCATATCTGCCCACGCTTCTTCTGATAATCGGCACAGATGCCTTCGTAGTAGGACGCAGGAAGCTTCTCGATCCCGTTCGCCACGCCGATCTGCAGCGGAGCAGGAGCGCACACGTACACGAGATCGTTCACGTACCCGATCATCTGCGCCCAGATCTTCGCGGTGGCCGCATAACCGACGCGCCAGCCGGTGATCGAGAAGGTCTTCGAGTAGCCGCCGATGGTGACGGTGCGGTTGAACATTCCGTCCAGAGTCGCCATGCTGACGTGCTCTCGCCCGTCGTACACGAAGTACTCGTAGATCTCGTCGGTAAAGACGAAGATGTCGTGCTTCTTTGCGAAGTCCGCGAGCTTCTGCAGCTCCTCCCGCGAAAACACCTTGCCGGAAGGGTTCGAGGGGGTGTTCACCACCATCGCCTTGGTGCGACCCGTAACCAGCGACTCGAGCTCCTTCATGTCGAACTTCCAGTCCGGTGGACGAAGCTGCGCGTAGACGGGGACCGCATCGACCGCGAGGAGCGAGTTGACGTGATATCCGTAGAACGGCTCGAAGACGATGCATTCGTCGCCGGGGTTCAGGAGCGCGAGGCAGGCGCAATAGAATGCGCCGGTCGCGCCAGCGGACACGATGATGTTTCCCTCCTCCTCCACCTCGATGTGGTTGAAGTCGCGCAGCTTCTTGGTCAGTGCTTTTCGAAGGGCAGGAAGGCCGTCGTACCGGGTGTACTGGTTATAGCCATGAAGCGCCGCTTGGTGCGCGCCCCCGATGACCTCCAACGGCACGTCGAGGTCGCACACTCCCTGCGCGAGATTGATGCCATCTATCTTGTTGCACTCCAGGGTCATGTTGCGGATCTCGGACTGCACTATCATCTGGGAGCGGTCGGAGACGGTGAGCTTCATCGGGCCGGCATCCAAATGGGGCGGAATAACGCTTGCGCTTCGTAAGTGATGACAAGAGGTGTGCGTCCCGAACGAAGGCGCAACTTCCCCCAAGCCCACGCCGGGACCGAGATGTATCGGGAAGTGACATATAAAGCATTGCTAAGGATTAGCACGCTGAGTGTCCATTGACATATTCCGCAAGAAAGAATAAGACGGAAAGGGGTTTGCACGCTCACTCGGTCTTCCACTTCGAGACGAGCACTCCGGCCACGAAGAAGATGACCGCGAGCACGGCCACGACCGCCATGTTTCCGAGCGCGGCCGCGTCGTTGCCGTAGACCATCGAGTCGCGCAACGCGTCGCCGACGTACGTCAGCGGGAGAACGTGCGCGATGCCCTGCAGCCAGTCCGGCATCGACGAGAGCTCGAAGAAGATGCCCGAGAGGAACATCATCGGGAACGTGATCGCGTTCGCCGCCGAGCTCGCCGTCTCCTCGTCGCGGATGAAGCGCGCGATGATCATGCCCATGCTCGAGAAGAGCGCGCTGCTGAGCACGATCGTCACGATCGCTATCGGGCTGAACACGATCGTCATGCCGAAGGCCGCTACACCGACCAGCACGATCACGCCCACGGAGATGAACACCACGACCAGTTGCCACAGTATCTGCGACGCGAGCCACTCGTACCTCGTGATCGGCGTGGTCATCAGCTTCTTGAAGATGCCGTTGGTGCGGAAGCGAGTCATCACCGAGACCATCCAGAAGATGGTAGTGGTCATGCTCGTGAGCGCGATGACCCCTGGCAGGAAGAAGTCGATGAACTTGAAGTGTTTCTGCACGATGTCCGTGTGCGTCAGGACGATGATGTTACCGCCCTGCGCGATCTGCAGGTTGAACTGCTGCGCGATCCCGTTGAGAAGTCCGAGGGCGATGCCCGACGATTGGACAGTGGGATCGGAGCGGATCTGCAGGGTCGCCGTTCCATTGGGCGCCCCTGGAACGAACGCGCTCGTGAAATTGTCCGGTATGATGAGCACGACGCTCGGCGAGTTGTCGTGGATGTACTGATCGATGTTCGCGTTCCGGTCGATGAAGGTCAATGATACCGAATGCGTCTGATTGAGTGCGTCGAGGAACGCGTGGGAGGCGATCGAGTTGCTCTGGTCCTGCACCGCGATCGGCACGTTCACTGTCCCCGAGCCGGCGAAGATCGCACCGAACAGGAGGATCAGCAGCAGCGGGAATGCGATCGTCCAGAAGACGTTCGACTTGTTGCGCCAGAAGCCCTTGACATCGGCCTTGAACGCGACCCACACCCTATTTGCCATTGGCAGCAGCCTCCTCCGCGATCTTGCGTCCAGTTAGATTGAGGAATACGTCCTCGAGCGTTGGCCTGGTAACCTGTATCTGCTCGTAATTGCCACCGGAGCGGTCGAGGGTGTAGACGATCTCAGAGAGCGCGTTCTTGTTCTCCAGACGGATGACTGCGTCCTTGCCCTTGTACTCGCCCTGTGGCCATTGCTCCTTCAGGGTGTCGCAGCAGACGTTGTCGCAATTGGAAACGATCACCCTCGCACCCGTTCCATACTTGTCGACGATCTCGCGCGGCGTTCCGAACGCGATGAACTTGCCGTGGTCGATGATGCCGAGGCGGTCGGAGAGCGTCTCCGCCTCCTCCATGTAGTGGGTGGTGAGGATGACGGTCTTGCCCTTCTGCTTGAGGTTCCGAATGACCTCCCAGACATCCCTACGGGCGCGCGGGTCGAGACCGGTCGAGGGCTCGTCCAGGAAAACGATATCCGGGTCGTTGACCATCGCGATCGCCACGCCCGTCCTCTGCTTGAGTCCCCCGGACAGGTTCTTGAACCACTCGTTTCGCTTCTCCTCCAGGTCCATCGCCTTGATCAGGTCGTCGGCAGGCAAGCGCTTGTCGAACATGTCCCCAAAGTAGTCGATGTTCTCCTTGACGGTCAAGAGGTCGAAGGCGTTGAAGTCCTGGGGGAGTACGCCGATGCGCTTCTTTATGTCTCGCACCTGCTTGTCAATGTCCATTCCGAGGACCCTGACGTCGCCAGCGGTCTTCGGACGCAGGCACTCGAGGATCTCGACGGTGGTCGTCTTGCCCGCTCCGTTCGGCCCGAGCAAGGAGAACACTTCCCCTGCGTAGACTTCGAACGAGATCGCGTCGACGGCGGTGAGGCTTCCGTACCTCTTCGTGAGGCCGGAGACCGTGATCACAGTTTCTGCCATGTTGGCACCTTGTGCGCTTGCAGCAGCAATGCACTATATGAGCATTTTCTGCATTATTGAGCGATTTCGCAGTGCCAGCAATCTGTTCTCAGTCACGTCCGATACGTATCGTGCTGTCCATCCGGTGCGCGAAATCCTGACTCTGGAAACATTTATTGAAATCTGGGAGCATTCGACAAGCGGCATGGAGAGACTGACCGAGGTCGAGAAAGCGCGCTTCCGCAGGCAGATTGACCTGAAAGGGTTCGGCGAGAAGGCCCAACGAAGGCTGAAGGACGCAAGGGTCGGGGTGCTTGGGGTCGGCGGTCTCGGCTCCCCGGCAGCATTGTATCTTGCGGCTGCTGGTGTGGGAGAACTGGTCTTGGCCGATGATCAGGTCGTCGAGCTCAGCAATCTGAACCGGCAAATCCTGCACTGGGAGAAGGACGTGCACGGGGCGCAGTTGAAGGTCGAGAGCGCGATGGAGAAGCTGACGCAGTTCAACACCGATCTCAGAGTCCGTCTGGTGAAAGAGAGAGTGAGCGCGGACAACCTGACCAGGCTGATGGGCGATGCGGATGTCATCCTCGACTGCACCGACAACTTCGACACGCGCATGGAGTTGAACGGATGCTGTGTCGCTGCCCGCAAGCCCTTCGTGCACGGAGCGGTCGAAGGAATGCACGGCCAGCTGACGACGATCATACCTGGGAGAACGCCCTGCCTCCGTTGCCTTTTCGCGAAGACCGCGACGCTTGCACGGGAGACGCCGGTGGTTGGCGCCGCGGCAGGTTTCATAGGCTCGCTTCAGGCGTCTGAGGCGATCAAATTGATAACGGGATTCGGCGAGCCTCTCGCTTCGAGGCTCCTGGTTGTCGACCTGGAATGCAATTCGTTCGAGGTCGTGCCGGTCGAACGCGACGAGAAATGCCCTGTCTGCTCCAAGTAGTCACTTTTGGAAAAGGTCTCTGCCTTTCGCGAAGAGCTCGAGACCATTCAGCTCTCCAATCAGCTTGTGGTCGTCATCGACGATCGGCAGTTCGGTGATTCTGTTCTCGACCATGATCCTCAGCGCATCAGACAACTTCGTGTCGCGCTTGACCGTCTTCGTCTTGGCGACGATCTGTTCTGCATTCTCCTTCAGCGTGTCGCGCAGCAGGTGCATGAAACCCACCGAACTGTTCTCACGCACGCCGACGCGGAGGCCGATGAGCTCAAGGATCTTCGTTTGCGTCACCGCGCCAACAAGGTTCCCTTCGACGTCGATGACGTACACGGTACTGCAGGCCGGGCATGCCAGCATCCTTTCGATGACCTCGCTTATCTTCGCGCTCTTCTGCACCTTTGCCGGTTCGGTCACGAACAGGTCCTGGACGTCGGACACGCGTAGCTCCGCGAAAGCCTTCCCTTCGAGCGTCATGATTGCCACCAAGTTCGAAATGGTACTTAATGAATTGATGCGCGCGCTAGATCGCGAGGAGCTTTGTGAGGTGACGCATCGCCTCGGAGGCGTGCTCCAATGATTGCTTCAGCGTCTCCTGCCCCTTGGAGGTGATGGCGTACATTCTCCTGCGCCCCTCGTTGTGCACTTCGATCAGCCCATCGACCTCCAGCTCCTGGAGCGCCGGATAAATGGATCCCGGGGATGGCGACCATTCCGCATCCGTGGCCTTCTCGATCTCCTTGATGAGGGCGTAGCCGTGAGTCGGTCCCCTGGCAATGAGCTTCAGGACGACGAGCTTCAGGAAGCCGGCTTTGAACCCGTACTTCTGAAAGCCCCTGCTGACTTCTTCCTGCGGGAGAGCCCAGGCCATTAGACGAAATAGAACTTCGTCCTGTATTTCAATGCTATGTTGGCCATCGCCTCGAGCCTGTCGAGCACGCCAGAGTAGCGGTGGACCATCGCCTTGCCTTCCGCCGGAAGCTTTTCCCGCAGTACCTTGACCTCGCGGAGCAGCTCGTTCGCGTCCTCGGTCGAGAATGTCTTCTTGGTCTTCGAGGACTCGACCACGTTCGCGATGATCGAAAGCCCGTTCTTCGCTGCGATCTCCGGCAGCTTGGACGCCTCCGGTCCGAAGTCCCCGATGCATCCGCGCCCCTTGTCCCAGGACAGCCCACACTTCTTGCAGGTCTCGCCCATCTCCTCAAATGACACCATGTCCCAGCCAGTGAGGCGGTCGTCGGGCGAGGATTTCGAGATGATCTCGCGCGCCACGTCCGCGGGCGCTTTGTCCACAAACACCCAGCCAGTGTAGTTTCGGGTCGCGAATGGCTCCAGTTTCTTTCGGTCCGCCTCGTTCTTGATCTTCTCTACGTAGATCGCCTCGGCCTCAGGGTCAATGCGGTTGCGCTTCACGAACGCGTCCCACTCCGCCCCCATCGTCTTCTTTGCCTCTGGGCCAGCGATGATCATGTCGAATTCCGCGTACTGTTCGTGCCCCTTGATGTTCGGCAGGTATACCTTCACGTAAGTCGTCTTGTTGACCTTGCAGAGCGAGGCGTCCGAGTCGACCTCGCAGATTGCGATACTAATTCCCATCTCTTTGCACCCCTTGAACTGTGCTTCGGCCTAGTACCGAGACCTTATTTATTGATTCCGTGAGGGTGCTTGAATCCGAACCCTCGAGCAACTGGAGCCGTGCTATCTTGGAGCGCGGAGCGCAATGTTATCTATTCCATCAGGCCATACAAGCTGAGAGGCGAGGAATGGAGCGGGTGAGCACCGGGGTGGCCGGCATCGACGCAGCGGTCGGAGGATATCCGAGGGGAAGGAGCGTCCTCATCAGCGGGCGCTCCGGGTCGGGGAAGACCATCCTCTCGTTGCAGTTCGCGCAAGCCTGTGCCGCAGAGGGCAGGCGGGTCTTGTTCATAGCGGTGCGGGAACGCCGCGAGGATCTCCTCGAAGCGGCATCCGCATTCGGATGGCCCTTCGACAGCTACGAAGCGGAGAAGCGCGTGCACTTCATGACGGTCAGCGACGCGAGAGGCGCCTCGCCGTTCATGGACGGGCGCGAGGTCGGCTTCACCGGTATTGTCGAGGCGCTCGGGAACGTCGATGCCCTCGTCATCGACAACCTGGGGGCGCTCGCGCTAGAGATGAGCATCTCGCACTTCCGACAGCAGATCGACTATCTTCTGGGCAGTGCGCTCGCCGGCGGCGTTACGATGGTCGCGACCTGCGACGAGGGCATGGTGCACCGCTTCGGGGATGTCGCCGAGCAAGCTTTCGACACCATCGTGCGCCTCAGCAGACGCGACATCCAGTATGTCGACCGCAAGGAGCGCTACCTCGAGTTCGTGAAGATGCGCTTCACCGCCGCGCCCATCGACGCGATGACGTTCCGCATCGGACCAAAGGGCATCGAGCTCAGCTGATCATTCGTAGACCACGAGGCTCTCCCGGTTCTCCGCCCATCTCGCCCGGTTGAAGAGGAACTCGAACGTGTACCTCACGCCCGTCAGCAGCGACAGGACGATGAATATTATCAGCACGATGTTCAGGTATGGCGAGAGATCGATGTTGATCGGAGTGCCCGGGAGCTGCAGCGTGACGCTAGTGTTCAGCAGTCCAGACAGGAATACGTAGACCCACACGACGGACAGCAAGGCTGCGATCCACCCGAACGCCAAGCGCGAGAACGCTCCCGGTCCCCACATCCCGCGGAAGAACTGCACGACCACCACTGTGACGCCCACGAGCAGCACCGGCGTGCTCAGATCGGTGAGGTTCGCGGCCGCCTGGTTCAGGATGACGTTGTTCACGCTCAGGAACGCGCCCCTCATGATCACGATGAAGAGCTGGGGGATCACGACATAGCTCATGTACCCCCGCCTAGACTCCCTCGCCCCCTCAACGAAGCGCGCGTATCGGAGCCGGAAATCTGTCATCGCTCCTTGCTTCGGCGCGCTCAGCTTCTTCAGTGAGCGCCCGAAGCGCTTCTTCCAGGCGCGGCGATTGTCGGCCAGCTCTGCGAACGGAACGATGAAGAACATGGCCGCCAGGATGACGAACAATCCCACAACGGGGTCGAGGTCCACCTTGAACCCGGTGCCGTAGATCTCGTTGCCGAGCGAACCGCCATGAAAGATCGCGACCACGAACAGCACGATGAAGATCGCTTTCGCGGCCCCGAAGATCAGGCGACCGAACGATCCCTTCGGATAGAAGCCCCAGACCATGCTGAGCGCGACGATGACCAGGGCGATGGTGAACAGCGACCAGGATATGTTGTCGAGCACGATGGAGAGCGGGCCTCGGTTTGCCACACTAGCAATGGTCGCGATCGTCTGCGAGCTCAGATTGAAGAGGAAGAACGGGAGCACCAGCCACGCGAGCCAGGCCCTTCTTCCGGCCCGAGCGGCCTCGGCGATGCTGCCCGTGCGCGGGTTGAAATCGAGGAACGCAGAGGCTGTGTTTATCGGACGGTCAGGAGCGTCGATGCCCCACGAGCGCTTCCAGGGTTTGCGCTGCTCCATGAGCTCGCCGACGGCGACAAGGACGCGGAACAACGGAACGACGAGCAGCAGCGTGACAATGAAGCTGTAGTCGAAGAAGATTCCCTGCTGTGCGAGCCAGTCGCTCAGTCCGTGTCCCATGAGCACGAACCAGATGTAAGCCAGGAGCGCGATTGCGAACGCGCTCGAAAACAGCGCACGCGTAGACGTCCCCGGACGGTAGAATCCCATGAGCCAGGCAAGCGGGACGGCTATGAGGCCGATGACGAGGACGACGCTCGCCATTGAGTTGAAGATCGTGAAGAGCGAAGCGAAGTTGGCAGGCAGAGGGGTGACTTGCGAAGAGGCGATCGCTGGAACGAGGACGAGCAGCAGAATGGGAACGATTACCAGCACCGCGGCTTCGATAACCGCTGTGCGTTGTCCCTTCCTCGCGTCACCCGCCCGCGGCGAGAAGTCTAGAGCGATCCCGATTGGCATCGGCTTCGCCTCAAGAGGCCTGCCGATCGTCGCGCGATACGCTCGGCGCTTCGAGAAGAAATCGCCCACGAATCCCCAGCCAAGCAGGACAACCGCGTACATTAAGGCCAGAAAGAGAGTGTCCAGATCTGGGTTGAAGCTCAGGAGTCCGAAGACGGTTTGCAGATTGAGGTAGTAGAATAGAAGAGCGATGTAGAGGAAGACCGTGACCGCCTCTGCGACGCCGAGGACGACCCTCGGTACCGAGCCCTTGCGAAAGTAGTGCGCTGCGAACGTGACCACGACCGCCGGCAGGCCGATCACCACGAGCATCACGATTAGGCTCTCGAGTTCGGATGCCAGCTGCGGCCCGGCCTTGCCGAACTCGATGCCGGCGAACATGATGAAGACGGGGATGATGATCATCACGAGGAGCGGTGTGAGCGCCGCCAGGATCGCCCCGCTCCAACCGTATCTCTCAGGCTTCTCCTCCTTTATCTTGGCGCTCACAAACCCACCCCGACGGTGCGATGCGGGTGATTTGTGACAAGTGCCTGATAAAGAGCGCGACCAGATTCCAGATTTGAGTAATTCCGACACTGATACTGCTCCCAAAATGGTTAAATCGGGAGGGCTCGTTTGGACTGGCGTCAGCGCATGTCCATACCAGCCGATTCTGTTGAGTGCCCGGTTTGTGGGCGCATCGTGCCCGCGAAGCAGGAGGAATGCCCCGGGTGCGGCTCCGACCTGGCGATGTCCACGCTCGAGGAGCTTGAGTCGATTGCAAAGCGCCTCTCCAACCCCGAAAAGCCGAAAGAGACGCCAAGGTCTATGCCGGAACCCCTGAAGGAAGCACCGAAGAAATCGGGACTTGAGTCCCCGAAACCTGCGCCCAAGGCGGAAGCGCCGAAGATGGAGGTTCCGGAGGAGAAGGCGAAGGAGCAGAAGCCGGTCGAGGCGCCGAAGCCTGCGGAGCCGAAGCAAGATGGCGAGGAGAAGCGCGGCCTAGGCAAGCTTTTTGGCAAGCGGAAGAAGTAACCTCTGAGGTTTCCAGAGAATGTCGGAATTGCGCATCCGGAAGCGGCGCCGCCTGAGGGAGAAGGAGATCAATGCCCTGGCCAACGAGATATCAGCGAAGGTGGGTGCTCCCGTATTCGGGATCGGGGACACCGTGGACATGGCGGAGGGCCCTGACTTCGACGTCGTGTTCGTCGGTAACCAGGTGCTCGCTTTCGTTTCCCAGGGGAAGGCCTTCCTCACGGTGCGCGGACTGCTGAGATACCAGGTATCGAAGGCGTTCGCCACGGTGGACATGGGCGCGATCAAGTTCGTGATCAACGGCGCGGATGTGATGGGGCCAGGAATCGTTGATGCAGACCCGGAAATCAAGCCAGGCGATTTCGTCTGGGTGAGGGACGAGAAGAACCTAAAGCCGCTGGCGGTAGGCGAGGCGCTTGTCAGCGGAGCAGAAATGAAAGCGAAGAGGCCGGGCAAGGCGATTCGCTCGTTGTTCTACGTCGCGGACAAGCTCTGGAAGTACGACGAGCGTTGACGAGGCTCGACAGCTCTGGCGACTCGATTCTTAACGATAGTCTTCAGAGAAGGTAGCTCAGAAGCGCATTAATAGCAGCGTCGATGCTCTCCATCCCCCAAGGGTTCACGACCACTGGGCCGCAGACGCCAAGGGGCGAGAGCGTGGCGGAGGGAAACGAGGAGGAAGCCACCGAGGCTATGAAGTGCCTCGGATGTAGCGTTGAGGAGCTGTACGGGCGCCTCGAAACGAGCTCGGCCGGTCTGACGCCGGATGAAGCGAAGGCGAGGGCAGCGAAATACGGCCGCAACGTTCTTCCGGAAAGGAAGAGACGCCTCTCCCAGAGCCTCATTGCGCAGATCAAGAACCTATTCACGGTACTTCTGGTCGTAGCCGCCGCTCTCTCCTTCATTACTGGCTTCAGCACGAACGATCCGACGTCGATCGGAATGGGCGTCGCGATTTTGGTCGTTGTTCTGATAAGCGTCGTGTTCAGCCTCTTCCAGGAGTACCGTGCCGAGCGCGCGGTGCGCGCGATAAAGGAGCTGGTGCCTGCCAACACCAGGGTCAAGCGAGCAAATGAGGTCGTTCAAGTGCAGGTGGCGGAGGTGGTGCCAGGCGATATCCTCATGCTCGAGGCGGGTGACAAGGTGCCTGCGGACGCGCGCGTCGTCGAATGCTTCGAGCTGGCCGTGGACAACTCCGCCCTGACCGGAGAGTCGGAGCCAGTTCACCGGGCGCCTGGGGTCGCAACGGTCGCATCGCACAAGGAGCTCGCCTACTGCGCGAACGTAATCTTCGCTGGGACGACGGTGGCATCAGGGTCCGGGACCGCGGTCGTCTTCGCCACTGGGGAGCGGACCGAATTCGGCCGCATAGTCAAGCTCACCCAGATTACTGCGGAACCAGCTAGCCCTTTGCAGCTTGAGATCAACCGTGCCGCGAGAATGAACTTCATCGTCGCGATCGCGGTCGGTCTCATCTTCCTTCTGATTGCCTATTTCGGCCTTGGACTGGAGCTCGCCCCCAGCCTTCTTTTCATGATCGGGGTGATGATCTCCCTCGTACCCGAAGGCTTCCAAGTCACCCTCACTCTCGCTCTCGCCATTAGCTCGCTCACGATGTCAAAGCGGAACATGGTCGTAAAGCGGCTCTCGTCCGTCGAGACGCTCGGCAGCTGTACCGTCATCTGCTCCGACAAGACTGGAACGATCACCGAAGGCCAGATGACCGTGCGTCGGGCCTGGATCGGGGGAAAGGACTATGAGGTCAGCGGCGAGGGGTACGAGCCAGAGGGCGCGGTGACGATCGAAGGCCGGCGGGTGCAGGCAGGAGACGCGGAAGACCTGCTACAGCTCATGCGCGTTGCCTGCCTGGACAATACCGCCACGGTCGTTCCACCACTAGATCCGAGAAAGTCACGCTGGACCGCGATTGGAGACTCCACCGAGGCCGCGCTGCTTGTCTTCGCCGCCAAGGCGGGCATGCAGTACAAGGAGCAGCTCTCTCGCAGTCCGAGAATCGGCCTGGCGCCGTTCGAATCCAAGCGCAAGATGATGACGAGCGTCCATCGGGAGCCAGAAGGTCGCATCGTTTCGTACACGAAAGGCGCGGGAGCGGACGTGCTGGAACGAAGCACCTATGCATACTGGAACGGTGCGGTCGTGCCGCTAACAGACGATATCAGAAGGGTTGTCAAGAACCGCATGGATCAATATGCGCGCGAGGCCTATCGCGTCCTTGCACTCGCCGAGCGCGCTCTGCCGGCAGATCCTACGTCCTACGAAGCTGAATCCCTTGAGAAGGAGCTGACCTTCATCGGACTGGTCGCGATCCTGGACCCGCCTCGGGCGGAGAGCGCGAAGGCTGTAAGGGAGGCGAGGGCGGCCGGCATACGAGTACTGATGCTCACCGGAGACCACGAGCTCACCGCTGAAGCGATCGCCAGGAGCATCGGCTTGATCACTTCGAAGGGAGAGGTGGTGAGCGGGTCCCGCCTCGCCGCGATGAGCGATGAGGAGCTCGGGCGGGTGCTCGAGAAGAAGGAGCTGGTGTTCGCGCGCATCGCCCCAGACCAGAAACTGCGCATCGTGAAGGCGCTGCGCGACAGGGGCGAGACGGTGGCGGTGACTGGGGACGGAGTGAACGACGCCCCGGCTCTGTTGGAAGCGGACATCGGCATCGCCATGGGGCTTTCCGGCACCGACGTCGCGCGCGAGTCTTCGGACATGGTGCTCCTGGATGACAACTTCGCTTCGATCGTGCACGGCATCGAACAGGGAAGGGCGGTCTTCGACAACCTGAGGAAGTTCATCGCTTATGTCTTCACGCATAACTGGGCCGAGCTCATCGCGTTCATCGCTTTCGTCACGATCGGCGTTCCGCTGCCGCTCACGGTCATCGAGGTGCTCGCCATCGACCTGATGATGGATATCCCACCATCACTGGCCCTTACGGTGGAGCCGCCGGAGCCGGGGATCATGGAACGCGCCCCGCGGAGCAAGGCCGTCCGCCTTTTCAGCTCGGGCGCGCTCGCCCGCTCGACTTACCTCGGGGTCATCGCCGGGTTGGTCGCCCTCTATTGGTGCTTCAACCTCTGGCAAGGCGCCGGGTGGCACCTCGGGCTCGGCTCCGTGTCATCCCAGATGGCTTACCAGCAGGGCACCACCATCTTCATGGCCGCGGTCATGGCCGGCCAACTGGGTGTGGTCTTCGCGATGCGCACGAACGTGAAGTCCTCGCTGTCGGTCAGCCTGTCCAAGAACAAGTGGCTGCTCGTTGCCGTCGCGGCATCCTTCGGGTTGCTGCTGATCCTGGTCTACTTCCCGCCCATCGGCTCGGCTTTCGGGGCGACGGGAGTCCCGCTACAGGACATCCTGGTGCTCTATCTGATCGCCCCGGTCCTCTTCGGGCTGGAGGAGGTCCGGAAGCTGATACTGAGGGCCTACTTGCTTCCTCCGGTTCCGGTCACACCTGTCCCAGCCGCTCCGATCGCGGGGGTCCCGGTGGAGATCGGCTACGACAGGGAGCTCCCTCCGTACGAAGAGAAGGGACCGCCCGCGGTCGTCGTGCTGCGGGGCGTTGGCAACGAGGTGAACCTGGTCCATGTGGCGGTCGACTCGGCGAGGTCCGCCGGTTCACGGCTGTTGTTCGTGCGCGTCATCGACAACGACTCCGATCAGCACAACCTGGACGATCTTGAGCGACTGATCGTGCAGCATGCTGGGCATCTGAAAGTGCCGTTCGAGATCCAGGATATCCGCGTGGCTGGTAGAGAACGCGGCTGGCGCGCGACCTCCGTCAGTCTCAGGGAAGTGGTGAAGGATTCTGGCGCCTCGCGCATCTTCGTGCCCGCCGCTCGCGAAGTCTTCGAGGGCAGGCGGCGCGCGCTCTCGAGGATCGCCTGGGTTAACGAATTCCGGGAGCGCAAGGTCATCATTGTCAGTAACTGGGAGGCCCCATCGATACCGCTCACAGGCGCGCCGCGTGTGCTCATCCCTGCTTTGACGCGGCTCAAGGGAGAGCCGGTCGAGCTCGCCCAGGCCCTGACAGAAGGCGCGCCGTTCCCGGGCGTGGATATCGTTGCCGCGAAGGTCGTGGAGATGCCCTCGATCGTGCCCCTTTACTCGGTGTACCGTCCCGAGTCACTCGTGGACACGGAGCGCGAGCTGAGCGTCTTCCATACCCTGCCCACCTGGGCGGTGATCAGGCGCTACCGGCCGATGGTGGTGCTAGTGCGCGAGTCCGGCAGGGACGTGGCGCTCTTCGCGAAGCAGAGGAACGTGGACCTCATCATCCTCGAGGGCGAGTGGGATGAGGCGCGGAGCGGCTATATGTTCAAGAAGGAGCGCGGGGTGGCGGAGAGAGCGGAGTGCACGGTCGTGGTCGCCATACCCCCTGCAAGTTGAATTCCAGCGCGCGGTGTGCTCACGCACAATCTAGCGAGTTCGGAGGCCGTCCGCGATGCGGTATCGCCCGGAGGGCACGAGCATCTCGAAACGCACGCCTTCTCCCGGAGCGCCGTTCTCGCGGATCGAGATTCCTGTCACACCCAGTATCTCTTGGGTGAGGACGAGGCCGCGAGCTGTGTGATGCCGGTAGTCCTTGAGAAAGAGGCCGGGCTTGTCGTTGAACGGAATGCCGACGCCGTCGTCGCGATATGTGAGGAGTATGCCTTCATCTGACGCTCTCTTGTCGACTCTGATGCGTGTCGCCTTGCCGCCGTGGATTACGGAGTTCTCGGCGAGATGGGCAAAAGCGCGCTCGAGCAGCGGATCGGCGAGGATCTCTAGAGCTCCGACGTTCACTCTCGCCTCCATTTCGTTGGGCAACGATTCGAACGCCGAGCACGCGACCTCCTCCACGTTCTGCCAAAGTGGGTCCTTCGTGCCGACGTTCTGGAAGTCCTCCAGCGTGCGCACGAGGCGTTCCATCTTCTCTACGCTCGTCCCCATGCGCTCCAGCAGTCGCGACGTGTGTCCACCCGATGAGGAGGCGCAAAGCTCAATCCCCTTGCGCAGCACGCGGAGGTTTGCGGTCATCTCGTGCCTGGTCGCGTGATTCAGAGTCACCAACTGGGAATAGGCCCGTTGCAGCTCCTCTTCCATCTTCTTCCGTTCCGTGATGTCCTCCACGGAAGCGCGAAAACCAAGTTGCTCGCCGTCCGAGCTCACCGCCAGGCGCCAGGAGACTGCTGCGTCCCGGACGCTGCCGTCCTTGTGTCGCAAGCGGAACTCGAGGGATGCGACTCCTTCCGGACCAGGAGGATGCTCAAACCATCCTCGGACCATGAGCCGGTCCTCCTCCAGGATGATTGGGAACGGGTAGTCGCCCATCGTCATGCACTCCTCGACGTTGTATCCTGTGATCCTCTCCACCTCGGGGTTGACCCAGAGCAGCTTGAAGTCCGTGTCCATCCACGATTCCCAGTTGTAGGTGTAGTCCGCGATCGCCTGGAACTTGTCTTTCTCGGCCCGCAGGTCCTCCGTTTGCATCTGACGCTCAAGTCTGGTTGCGACGGCTTGCGAAAGCAGGGTCAGAAGCTGCATATCCTCAGCGGTCAGTGGGTCGGACGCGACGGTCGTGCTGAAACCAAAGAATCCCCTGAACTTGCCCTTCAGGAAGAGCGGCACCGCCACCATCTGCGTGATGCCGAGATTCTGCCAAACGCTCCTCTCCACGACGGCGTCCGACGGCAGCTCTTCCGGTCCCGACACCAGCCGCGGCTCGCCCCGCATCAACGTTTCCTTCATCCAAGAGAGATGGTTGAGGGACACCAACGGAAGCTCCTTGGTCGGCTCCGGATACAGGTCCGTGGGCCAGGCGAGCATTTTCTTGATGCCGTCCCCACTGTCGTCAATAAGCCCGAAGAAGCTCCGGCGCACCTTCGCGAACGCCCCGATGCGATGCAAAGCGTCCTGGATCTCCAGGTCGATGTGTTCCGCGTCCGCGGCGTGGACGCGCTTGCAGACGTCGGTGATCATAAGCTCCATGGTAGAGCGGTGCTCAAGCTGCCTCCCCCTCTCTTCCCTCGCGATCGCCTGTCCCAGGCGGTATTGGAGCTCGGGAAGGACGTGCTCCGGTCGCGACGATTTGCGAAGGCAGAAGTCAGCTCCAGACCGGATCACCGCCTCGATGAAAGAGTCATCCTCAACGTCCGCGACGATGATGAAGGGGAGCACGATCCCAGTCGCACGCAGATCGGTGAAGACCTGGAGGGCGTCGCTATGGGGCGGAGAATGAGCGCAAATGACCGCTTCGCATCGGCCTCCGTTCAGCAGCGCCTGCGCTTCTCGTGCTGAGGTCGCTGTGACGACGCTAACGCCATCCCTCGACTCGAGGTAGGACTTCGCCTGCTCCAGAAAGTGGCCGTCAGTCCCTATGCACAGCACCGTTGTCGTTGGCGCTCGTCTCCTCCATGGACTGCGAGTGCTACCGTTCTTGCGCTTAAATAGCCTTCCGGGGTTTTTCTGGTTAGAGCTCGTCTAGTCGGAAAGTTCCGAGCCAACGACGCATTCAGATTTAAATATCGAGGACCTCATTACAATCCCGAGGGATGCATGTCATGCCACTGCTGAAGAAGCCTTTTGCACGGAGCAAGGATGAAGTCCAGACGGTCGAGACGGACCAGTACATCGACCTCGGGGCCCTTAACTTCGAGGAAGAGAACCCGTTGGGCGGAAAGGGAATGATCAAGATCGCCGAGATCTACCGTTACGAGGACCTCCAGCCGGTGGTTCAGCCAGCGTACAGCGGCAACATCGTGATCATCGATTACTCGTCGGTCGCGAACGACCAGGTGACGCTGAAGCGCATCACGAATGAGCTCAAGGCGGTGGCGAGGGACACGAACGGGGATGTCGCGGCCATCGGACACAACTTGCTGGTCATCGCGCCGAACGGCATCAAGATCGACCGCCACAAGATCAAGGGCGGCTTCGCTTAGACCAAGAGCGGCCGCAGCCGCTCTTGTCTCATTCTTATTTCAGCAATCAGGGATAAATATCGCCTGGGCGATTTCATAGGCAGTGCCAGACTTCAAGGTGATACACGACAGCGTGCACGGGAGCGTGCGCCTCGAAGGGGTCTTCGTTGACCTCCTCTCGCGCCCGGAGATGCAGCGACTCAATGGCATCCATCAGCTAGGCCTGGCGCATCTCGTCTTCCCAGGTGCGCATCACACCCGCCTGGAGCACTCGCTCGGCACCTATTACATCGTCTCGCAGATGTGCTCAGCCCTGGGGATCAAGTCCGACGAAACAGAGACCGTGCGCGCCGCGGCGCTGCTGCACGACGTTGGGCATCCTCCCTATTCGCACACCCTCGAGGAAGTCATGGCGCACGCGCTCGGTCTCGATCATGTCAGCCTGAGCAGGCAGATCATTCTGGGCGAGAAGCGCTGCCTGACCTCCTTCGAACGGAAGGTGCTCGGAGAAACGGAGAGCATCCGTTCCGTCCTCGACCGGCACGGCCTCGATCCTTCAGAGGTCGCCGAACTGGTCGCATTATCAACCAGCCTGGACAATCCGGATCAAAGCCTGCTTCCGGTTGAGAACTCTCAGGCGCATTTCGGCCGTGGCCGTCACGAGTACCTGCATCAAATGATTCACGGGCCCGTCGACGCAGACCAAATGGACTACCTACTTCGCGACTCACACTACACCGGCGTGGCGCATGGCACGATCGACATCGACCGCCTGATGCATACGATGAGCCTGTTCCACGGCGATCTGGTCATTGAGAAGGGTGGGGTTGCAGCGGTCGAAGGACTCATCGTCGCCCGCGCTCTGATGTATTCCTCTGTCTACTTCCACAAGACCGTGCGCATCGCGGAGATGATGCTCTGCAAGGCGGTCGAGATGGCCGACGAATCGTTGCTCGGGAGCATCCATGCCGAGAACGATTGCTCGCTCTCGGAGAAGCTGGTGGCGCAAGGGGGATACCCGGCGCGCATGATGCTCCGCCTGAAGTATCGTGACCTCTACAAGAAAGCATTCTCGATCTCGATGGCCGAGCTAGACGACACCAGCATGGAAGCGCTGCTGCAGTTCTCGGACTACGATGCTCGCAAACGCATCGAGGCGGACATCGCGGCGAGGGCTGGCGTCCACCCATCCGAGGTGATCGTGGACATGCCCGAGCGGGAGCTTCTGATCTCGGAACCTCGGATCGGGAAGACGGAGGTGCGCATCCTCGAGGACGACAAGGTGCGGCCGCTCTCGCGCTACTCCCCGCTCGCGAAGGCGCTGCAGGCGAGGAGCGTCTTCGACTGGGCGATCATGGTCTCGTGTCCAAACGGTTCTCGGAACGAGGTAGCCAAGGCGGCCGAACGAGCGTTGTCGGTCTGACCTCAGCCCTTCATCACGCCGATCGGGCGCAGTTTCACGACAGGCTTGGAGAGCCCCGCACCGGCGACGACTGATATCACCTCATCGATGTCCTTGTAAGCGCCAGGCGCCTCCTCGATGATGCCGTCCTTCGTGACCGCCTTCAGGAACACACCCCGGTCCGCGAGCTGCTTCCTGACGTCGTCGACGCTGTAGTTGCGCGTGGCGGCCGAGCGTGACATCATTCTGCCGGCGCCGTGGCAGGTGGAGCCGAAAGCCTCCTTCATCACCCGCTCCGTGCCAACGAGCACGTACGAGCCAGCCCCCATGTCGCCCGGAATGATGACGGGCTGCCCGATCGCTCGGTACCTCAAAGGCACCTCAGGATGCCCCTTCGGGAACGAGCGCGTCGCACCCTTGCGATGCACCATGACCTTGCGCATCTTGCCGTCGACCTCGTACTCCTCGACCTTCGCGATGTTGTGCGCGACGTCGTACACCTGATGCATCCCCAGATCCTCGGCCGAGCGCTTGAAGTGCGTCTCGAAGCTTTGCCGCACCCAGTGCTGGATCATCTGCCTGTTCGCCCAGGCGAAGTTCGCCCCGGCGCACATTGCTGTGAAGTAATCCTTCCCTGCCTGTGAAGAAATGGGGGCGCAGGCAAGCTGTCGGTCAGGGAGTTCGATGTTGTTGTCGCGGACGTGTCGCTCGATCTGCTGGATGTAATCGGTCGCTATCTGATGTCCGCATCCTCTCGAACCACAATGAATCGTGACGGTGATCTGGCCCTTCTGTCCGATGCCGAATGCGTTCGCCGCCTCCTGATCGAAAACCTCCGCCACCTCGTCAACCTCGAGGAAGTGGTTTCCAGACCCGAGTGATCCAACCTGCGGAATTCCGCGTTCCTTGGCCTTTCGACTGACCTTTGACGGGTCGGCTGTCTTCAGGCTTCCCCCTGCTTCGGTAACGTCCAGGTCCTCCTTCCACCCATAGCCGTTCTCCACGGCCCACTCGGCCCCTCGACTGAGGATGTCGTCGATTTGGGACGCTGCTACGTTCGTCACTCCCTCCGATCCAACCCCAGCGGGCACATTCTTGTAGAGGATGTTAATGAGATCCTTAATGCCGGGTTTCACGTCCTTGGCCGTGAGGTTCGTGGTTATTATTCTGACCCCACAATTTATGTCGAATCCAACACCGCCAGGCGAGATCACGCCGGTCTCGAAATCCATCGCTGCGACCCCTCCGATCGGGAACCCATAGCCCCAATGAATGTCCGGCATCGCCAGCGATTTCCCGACGATACCCGGAAGGCACGCGACGTTCGCCGCCTGCTCCGGCGCGTTGTCCTCGCGGATGTGCTTGATCATGTTCTTGTCCGCGAAGATGACCGCGCTCGTGCGCATGCACTTCTTGTAGGTGCTCGGGATCTCCCAGCGGTAATCGTCGATCTGGTTAAGTGGGCCGTTCCAGCTCATTCTAATCGGGAAACGGACATCCGGCCCTCCCTATAATGATTTGTGCACCTGTGGGTGCTCGAATCGCTTTTGGTAATCGCGCCGATTCAATTTAAATCCCCAGAGGCTTACATCGGAGCGAAATGTCGGTTGGGATGCAAACCGTTCATTTGATTCCTATAGCCGTGGGCCTGATCGGGCTGCTGGCCGGGGTGTACGTGTATCGCAGGAACCCCTACGTCCCTCCAGCGAAGGCGTTCCTTATCGTGATGATGCTTTTCGCTGCCTACGGCCCAATGGACTTGCTCTTTCGCATTCAAGACGATGCTGCATCAGCGCTGCTCATTGGGCGCATCAGCTTGTTCATGTTGGTGCTTGCGTTCTGTGGGATGCTCTATCTGTCTTCGTTCCTTCCCTACGAACGCTTCGCTGGTTGGTTCACGACCCGCCACAAGGAGTTCGCTCTGATCTCGCTCCTGGCCGCGTTCCTCGGTGCCTACGCGCCGAGAGACGTCACCTTATACGACTATGGCTGGGGCTTTCCGATCACCGAGGGCTTCGTCGTCTGGATGTGTGTGATGGTCGGAATCGGGCTGGCCGCGATCTACATGATGACCGACACCTGCCTAGGAAGCAAGGACAAGGCGGTGAGACGACAAGCGACCCTGCTCTCACTCGGCGTCGCCTCGCCCTATGTCTATGTCCTGGTGGTCTCGATTCTCCTCGTTGAGGGATTCGATGTGCCGAACACCTATTCCCCCGGGCTCATCTTCCTGGTCGCGATCTTCGCCTACGCGATCCTTCGATATCGATACTTCAACGTGGACGTGAAGCCCCAGCGCGAATCCCCGCTACACACCGACAACCGGAGCGTCGGTGAGGTGAAAGGCCGCTTGGTCCTGGTTGAGGACAAGAAGACCGAGGGGGCGCACGAGATCTTCCGCAGCCTCGCCTCGCCGGCGAACCCGGCGCTGCTGGTCACGCGCATGATCCCAGGGATGGATGAGGAAGGGATGCGCGAAGCCGGTATCACGGTCCTCACGCTCTCAGGCCAGGTCGGCGAGAACCGCCTCGATCCGACGAACCTTTCGATACTCTCTCACACCGTGCGCGAGTTCCTGAAGAAGAGCCCGACGGCGGCGGTGATGATCGACGGACTCGAGTATCTCTTCTCAAACAACCAGCCAGACAAGGTGGTTAGGTTCGTGCAATCGCTGCGAGATGAGGTCATCATGACTGGCGCGACACTTCTCATTCCCCTCGATCCGGAGACCATCGAAGAGCGCTACCGTTCGATGTTCGAACGCGATTTCGAGATCGTGTGGTCGGGAGAAGGGGCCGGGACCGAGATTTGAACTCGGGTCTAGGGATCCACAGTCCCACAGGATAACCAGGCTACCCCATCCCGGCCATGAGGGGATGCTCTGAACGCTTCGCGGGTAATAAAACCTTGTTCGCGGGGACGCGTGGCTCAGGGCGCGTCGCTCGTCTGGAACTTCTTGCCGTCCTCCTTGCAGAGGCGCTTCACTAGCTTGCGTCCGGCGGCCGCCACGGTGGTCAGTCCGATCGTGCCTTGCGCGTACTGACCGACCATGTAGAAGCCTTCAAGGCCAGGTAGCGTCGTGGATAGTCCCTCCTTCATCAGCGTCGACATCTCGACTTTCGATGGCCAGGCCTGCAATCCGCGGTAGGCGCCGAGGTAGCGTTCGGTCGTGACCGGTGTGATCACGTCCCAAGCCTCGACCTGGCCCCTCAGCCCGGGGAAGCGCTTCTCGATGTTCCTCGAGAGCGTCAGCGAACCTCCCCGAGGCCAGCCTCCATCACCGGAAATAACGGCCGCGAACATGCCAACGTGCGCGATCATCGGGATTTCGGGGATGCCGTACTGTACGTACCGGAACGACCGCCGCAGGAACTCGTCCTGGAACTTGTCCGAGAACTGCGCCGCCGTGATTGAACCGAGCTTCTTGAAGAGCCCGAGCTTGGGCAGCAGGCTGAGTTGGTCCAGCGGTCTCAAATCGAGCATCAGCGCCATGACTTCCACCTTCCGCAGCTTTCTCAGCGCACTAACGTACTCGCGCACCAGGTCCGCGTCCGCCGGCACCCGCTCGATCAATCTCCGCTCCAGCGCGTCCACGTCCGAGACGATGTCCACCCTGTTCCCCTTCTGATCCTCGAGCTGGACCATCTCCCTGAACGTCAGCACCTCGATGCCGCTGAGCGCGCCAAGCTCCGCCCAATATCGGTGCGCCTTCGCCGTCCCGCTCGATCCGATCAGGTTGTGGATGCAATAGTCAAAGGTGTACCCTTTCCTCACCCAGGAAGTGCACATCCCGCCTGGCTTGTCGTGCTTCTCGAATACCTGCACGTCGTAGCCGTTCATGCGGGCGTAGCAGCCGGTGGAGAGGCCAGCGATGCCGGCGCCGATCACGATTAGGGGCTTGCGGGTCATGGCGTCCGGTCAAACGCGCTCGTGTCTCATAAGTCTCTGCGAGTGTGCGTTTGTCCTTCCCCATTCAGTTCCGTTCCACGCCTGTCTCCTAGCGCACAGCATAGACTTATGATGCTAGAGATTCAAGCGTCGCTCATGAAGCTCAATCTGATCTCGATCCTCGACGTGAAGGAAGACCTCGAGGACCTTCTGGACTCCGCCATGCGCCTCAAGGGTGGCGCGCTCAAGGGCAGGGAGCCTCTTAAGAACAAGAACCTGGCGATGATCTTCGAGAAGTCCTCGACGCGCACTCGTGTCTCATTCGAAGCGGGGATGACGCAACTGGGAGGGCACTCGCTCTACCTCAGCCCGAAGGATCTGCAAATGGGGCGGGGGGAGACGGTCCCTGACACCGCGAAGGTGCTCAGCCGCTACGTGGACGCGATCGTGTACCGCGCCTTCAGCCACCAGGTCATGATCGAACTGGCCGAGAACGCCACCGTCCCCGTCATCAACGCGCTCGATGATCTGGAGCATCCCTGCCAGACTCTTGCAGACCTGATGACGGTCAAGGAGAAGAAAGGCAAGTTCGCGGGCAAGAAGCTGGCGTACGTGGGCGACGGTAACAACGTCTGCAATTCGCTCATGCTCGGATGCGCGATCGTGGGCATGGACTTCGTGGCCGCCTGTCCTAATGGCTATGATCCAAACGCCGCGCTTCTCAAGGAGGGTAGGAAGATAGCGAAACAGAACCGCACGGAGATCGAGGTAACGACCGACCCGGTCGCGGCAGCCAAGGGCGCCGACGTTCTCTACACCGACGTTTGGGTCTCGATGGGGGAGGAGAAGGAGATGAAGGAACGCGAGAAGGCCTTCAAGCCCTATCAGATCAACGCGGCGCTTCTGAAGAAAGCGAAGAAGGACGCGATAGTGATGCACTGCCTGCCTGCGCATCGCGGACTGGAGATCACCGACGAAGTGATGGACGGCAAGCAGAGCGTAGTGTTCGATCAGGCGGAGAACCGCATGCACACGGAGAAGGCAGTGCTGTTGATGGTCATTCGCTAGGGCGCAGCTGCGACGCGATCACCGCATCGATCGCGTCCAGGAACTCTTCCTCCTTGCCCATCGCGATGGTCGCGCCCGCGGCGATGTTGTGCCCGCCGCCGATGCCGCCTACCTTCTCGGACGCAAGCTTCACCGCCCGGGCGAGGTCCAATCCAGACTCAACCAGCTGCCTCGTGCCGCGCGTGGACACCTTCACTTTCTCGTCCTCCGCGAAGGCGAACGCGACCATCGGCACGTCCATCGGCACCTCCCCGGAACCGAGCACCATCCCGGCCACGATGCCGACGATGCTGTCGAGGATCTCATCACGACCATGGAACCACTGCAGGTGCCCACGGCGCTGCACCCCCAGCTCCCTGACGAGGGAGATCGCCTCGGCAAGGTTGCCGCGGTGGTTCTGCAGGAGGATCTTGCCGTTCGAGTACGCCTCCCCCCGGTCCCCGCAGCAGATGCTCAGCCCGGTCGACGCGCGATTGTACCGACCGCAGGCGTTCAGCAGCGTGGAGTACTCCTTCGCATCATGCAGCTCCGTGCGCTTCGCTTCCTTCTCGAGCGTGTAGACCTCGCCGATCAGCCGACGCACCCCCGCGTGTCCGTTTCCTCCGTCCAGCAGAAGCTCGCAGAGGGCGGTGGCGATCGTCTTTCTTTCCTCGAAAGTAAGATCGACCCAGAAACGCCAGTCGTCGCCTTGCTTCAATTCGATGCCGAGTGATCGCAGGAAGGAGATGCATCCCTCCTCGTTGTTCGTGAGCCCGGGGAGCATCGGGTCGGTGGAGTACTGCAGCATGCGCCATACCGGTCGGCTCTCCCTTCCGAAGAGGCGCAGGTCGCGCTGCATCTTCAGCGAGCCGATATGCTCGCCGTCCGCGAGGATCTTGCGGTTGAGGCCGCGCAGCCTGCAGGTCGCCGAATCCTGCAGATCGCCCACCGCGCCCACGATTGCGAGCGGCGCCAATGCTTGATTCCTCGGGTCCATGTTCTTGGCGACCGCGTACGTGGTACCAGCGCCGCTGAGCTCTATCGCTCCATCGATGTGGAAAAGGTGCGGGTTCACATGGAAGCCCATCGAGGTGAAGCTGAGCAGGTCCCCTTTGGGTAGTGCGGTGTCGGCGTGCGCCTGAGGGATGTGATGGTCGGTGACGCACACGACCTGATGTTCGAGCTTGGAAAACAACGACGAACCTAGGTCGACCAGCCAGATGGCTTCGCTGTCATCCTTGTTCGCACGCGCCGCCTCTTCCTCGTCGAGCTTCTTGACGAAACGCACTCGGTGCTCGATGCCAGCTCGGGCTAGAGCACTGCTCGCTATCGATGCGGCGGAGACGCCGTCGGCGTCTATGTGCGCGATCACCGTCGCGCTGCTTGCGGTCAGGATACCCTCCGCCGCCTCTCGGGCGGCGTCGAGGAAGCCTTCGACGTCCTGCGGCTCGTGAGGGTTCAAACTACCGTCCCCTGCGAGAGCGAGCGCGCGATCAGACCGTCGTAAACGATGCGGGAGATCGGCTTGAGGTTCTTCACATCCTCCATATTGTACCGGAGCAGGGTTCGGAGCGCGTTCTCGCTCCCCTTCCGCTCCCATGCGTGCCAGAGCCAGACCGCCTGCTCACCGGTCATGTACTCAAGGTCCTTGTCGCGCGCGATCCCGAGCTGCCGTTCGACGCTCTTCAGTCCGCCGGCGTATCCCAATCTCGAGCAGCCGTGGCGGAGGTCGAAGTGAGGGACCCTCGGCACCGCGAACGGAAACTCGCGTTCCAGCATCGGTAGGTCGAACGTGGACCCATTGTAAGTGACGATCAGCTTGGCGCCATGGAGGGCTCGTGAGATGCTTGCGGCAGAAAGGTCTCTTCCACGGACGAGCGCAGTGTCTTCGCCTCCCTTGTGCACGCCTACGACGGTGGTGATCGCATCCTGCCCGAGACCGTTGGTCTCGATGTCTAGGAAGGCGACGTCATCGCCGGCCGCCTCGAGGAGCCTCCAGTGCTCACGGGATGGAAGGAGCTTGTAGAAGTACGACGTCTCGCCACGCTCCAGGAACTCCGAGGCGATGCCGAGATGCCCGTCCAGCCTGTGTTTCCTCGTCTCGGAGATCCCAGTGATTTGTCGGCATCCGAGGAAGCAGTCCCAGTCTAGGATGCCCTCTCGCCAAAGTCGGCGCTCAGTCGCTCCGCCTATGGAAGGAAGGATCATGAATGTGCGCCGGATCACGTCCACTCGTATGGTTTCCAACTCTAAGCGTTTTCGGATGGCACGGTGAAAGTGTCCGAAATTCCGAACCCAACGCCGCCCAGCAAGGTTGAAATAGCGCCCCTGGGAAATCAGGTCGAGGGCGAATGAAGGATCTTGAGATAATCCCGGGGCTGCTGATCAGCAACGATCTCTGCGCCCTGCTCCCAACCGAGTCGACCGCGGTGATCGCCGATCTCCACCTCGGGTACGAGTCGGTACTGGAGGACAGTGGCCTTCATCTTCCTCGAATGCAGACCGAGCGCATGAAGGAGACGCTCACACGCATCATCGAACGCCATTCCCCGAAACGCTTCATCATCCTTGGTGACCTCAAACATGAATTCTCCCGCAACCTCGCTCAAGAATGGTCCGAGGTGCGCGCCCTCCTCTCGCTGCTTCAGGACCAAGGAGATGTGATAGTTGTTAGGGGCAACCACGACAACTACCTGGCGACCATCGCCTCGAAGCTCGGCGTCACGATGAAGGACAAGTGCGAGGTTGGTGGCGTCCATTTCGTGCACGGTCACGAGGATTGCGACGACCGCCCGCTTGTGATCGGGCACGAGCACCCTTCTGTGAGGCTGTACGACGACATCGGGGCCTGCGTCAAGATGCCCTGCTTCGTGCACGTTCCCCAAGAAAGGATCGTGGTGATGCCCGCATTCAGCCCCCTCGCAAGGGGCACGGATTTCACTGGCATCAGCTCCGAGGGCACGATGTCTCCGGTGCTTCAGCGTGGCGATCTCTCCGGCGCCGTCGCATACGCCTGCAGCGAGATCGGGCTGCTCCCGCTTGGCTTGCTCTCGCGCCTCCCTCGTACGCGAAGAAGATAGAACGGGCTGCAAACCATTTTATTCACGCATTCCTTTTTATTACCAGGCGGTTCACTTGCCGGAGTGCATCGTTTGCGGTTGCGTGTTGAAGAAGAACCAGGGCAAGTGCCCGGTCTGTGGGGCCTCGCAGTTCGAGGAGGATGATTACTGAACACGAGCCCTCGGTGGCCATGATGCGGGGAGGCGGCGTTTGGCGACGGAGGGCGAAATCCTTTCCTCAGCGGATCGCTCTTCGACGAACACCCGACTTGGTGCGCCTATCGATGCGTTGAATCAAGGAAGAACGGTTGGCGAGCAGGGTCCTCACCCGAAAGTGCGCAAATCGCAAGTTTGGGTCTTGAGTCTGTTAAGCCCTCATCCGATGCTTCCGCCCCGGACGTTCAGTCATCAATTGTTAGGTTATTGAACTGTACGTCCAGTGTATTTGGATGTTACATCCATCCATCCAAGCTTTTAATATTGACGACTGTAATCCGCAGGCAATTCCCATAAGGAGGGAGTTGAGTTTGGCAGACTATCTCGCACAGCTCGCTGAAGTTGTTGTGAAGGGTAAGATAAAGGAGGCCAAGCCGCTCGCGGAGCAGGCAATGGCCAACGGAGTGACAGCCCAGGAGATCATCTTCAACGGACTCTCCAAGGGTATGGAAGTGGTCGGTCAGAAGTACGAGAAGAAGGAGTACTTCCTGCCACAGGTGTTGCTCTCCGCGCAGACGATGTACGCGGCGTTGGACGTCGCGCTCCCGAAGCTCAAGGTCGGACAGGCCGGAGCGGCGGGCAAGGTCGTCATCTGCGTCGTCGAGGGTGACGTGCACGACATCGGCAAGAACATCGTCAAGGCGATGCTCACCGGCGCCGGCATGACCATTTTCGACCTCGGGCGCGATGTGCCACTGAAGAACATCGTCGAGAAGGCGAAGGCGGAGTCCGTGAACATCGTTGCGACCTCCACCCTCATGACCCCGACACTGGCGGGCATGAAGGAGATCGAGCGCATGCTCAAGGAAGCCAACATGAAGCCTGGCGTCAAGACGATGATCGGTGGCGGTGCGACCTCGAAGGAGTTCGCGGCCCAGATCGGCGCGGACGCCTGGGGATACGACGCCATCGAGGCGGTCAAGATCGCCACTGCGCTCGTAAAGGGCTAAACGATCCGAGACCATTCGTTCGACAAACCCCTTCCGTTTCACTTCTTTTATTTTGGTTCCCTGCCAGCGAAGGCGCTTGAATCTGAAAACGAAAGGGAAAAGGTTGGAGGTCAGAGACCGGCGCGTGTGACTATCACATCGGCGACTGCCTTCGCGCTTTGGAACGGGAAGTCCGTTGGCTTGAGGAGCTTGCCCGCCTCTCCCGCGGTCATCTTCATGTCCCCGTACTTGCAGGTGGTGTCCGCACCGTTCGGGAATGCCTTGATCAGGTCACCAGGCGTCTTGATCGGGAACTTCGCGTCCGCCAATGCCCGCTCGATTTGCTTGCGTATCACTTCTTTCGCGAGTGACATAGTACACCTTATCCAGTGAACATTGCCACGGGTAGATATCGATGCCCGGCAGCGAAATGCACTTAGTGCATTCCGGTGCACTTGTCAGACCGTGAAGGTTTCTCGGGAAACCTTATCAAGCCAGATCGCCTTCCAACCTCAATGAGCGATGAGGACCAGAACGCAAAGAGCATGACTCTCGTCCTGCGCAGACTCGACGAAATCGAGAGTTCGTTGCGTCAGATGCAGGTCCGGCGGCGTCCGATCGACTCCACGTCCGGAAGGGCCCGGAGCGACCTGCTCGAGGTAATGGTCTCGCAGAACATGGAGGACGTGGGCGACGGGCTATCGCGCAACATGGTGAAGCGGTGCGACATGAAGGAGCCGTGCCGCGCGACATTCACCGCCTTCCTGCAGAAGAACGCCTCGCTCCTCGAGCAGGACACGGTTCGGGAGGAGACGATCATCACGAACCAGGGCGAGCTGGATAGGCTTCGCGAGACCGCGCCATACGACAAGTGCGAGAAGTGCTTCGACGAGGTCGCGCGCCTGTTCGGGAAGCAGGTGCGCCTGATGCGCTCGATGCGAATCTATTCGACCTCTTCTGACACGAGAGAGCATATTTCAGAGATTCCTGAGGAGCTACTTGTCAAGCAGGTTCTCGAGCCGATGTCGAACCGGCAGCGCATGCAGATCATCAAGGCCCTCAGTCAGGATGCTCGCACCTTTTCATCGCTCGCGGAAATAACTGGCCTACGCGGAGGCAATCTCCTATTCCACATCCAGAAGCTGGTGGACACGGGGCTTATAATTCAGCGTCACGACCGAGGCGACTACATGATCACGGAGAAGGGGTTCCGGGTCCTCAAGGGACTGAGCGACGTATATCAGACGCTGAAGCCTTAGGGGGGACCAGAGTGCAGCAAGAGCCGGTCAAGTCACGGAAATCGCTCGGCCTGGGCATCGACACAGGCGGAACGTACACGGACGCCGCAATCGTGGACATGGCGACGCGAAGAGTGCTCGCGAAGGCCAAGGCGCAGACGACCTATCACGACCTCTCCGAGGGGCTTCTGAAGGCGGTCGACGAGGTCCTCGCTTCGGGCGTGGATGTCGGGCAGATCGAGCTCGTCGGCATCAGTACGACTCTGGCCACGAACTCGCTCCTCCAGGGGAAGGGAGGAAGGGTTGGGCTGATTGGCATCGGTTGGCATCCGGATGGAGACTGGCATCTTGGGGCCGCGAGGTCGGCGTTCATTGACGGAGGTCACGATGCGCGAGGCAGAACGCTCGCCCCATTGGACCCCGGGCAGGTCGACGCTGCGATCGCTACGGTGATGGACGGCGTAGAGTCGATCGTGGTCTCGGGATTCTTCAGCATAGTGAACCCCGTGCATGAAGACGCCGTCCGAGAACGGGTGAGGGAGCTGACCGGCCTTCCGGTCGTCGCAGGTAGGGAGCTTACGTCGGAGCTCGGGATCAGAGAGCGGACGGTCACGGCCGTCCTCAACGCTCGCCTGCTTCCGATACTGAGTGAATTCATTGATGGCGTGGAGCGCTCGATGCGCTCGCGCAACGTGACCGCGAACATCATGGTATTCCGCGGAAATGGCACGTTTATGGGTCTCGCGAAGGCACGCGAGCATCCAGTGGAGACGATTCTCTCGGGGCCAGCGGCCAGCCTCATGGGGGGCCAGGCTCTTTCAGGCGTCGACAATTGCATCGTCGTCGATGTCGGGGGGACAAGCACTGACATCGCCTTCCTGGACGCCGGATTCCCAAGGCTGAAGGCGGAAGGGGCGACCGTGGGCGAATGGCGGACGAGAGTGCGCGCGATCGACATCTGGACGGCAGGACTGGGCGGCGACTCGAGACTGAGCGCGGAGAGCGGAGCGCTGACCATCGGACCGGACAGGGTGCTGCCGCTCGAGGAAGCGTGCATCCAGAACCCGTCGCTGCTCAAGAAGATCGTCGACCATGAGAGAACCGAGTTCCTGGTCGCGATCCCGAGGGATCCCTCTGGGCTGCCCGAGGGAGAGCGTCTGGTGTTTGAGACCATCCGGGACAAAGGGCCGCTCGCCGCGAGCGAGGTGCATCAACTGCTTCCGAACGTCTACCTTGCTTCTCACTACATCAAACGGCTCACCGAGAAGACCCATCTTATTTCCACTGGCCTGACGCCGACCGACGTGCTCCACGTAACAGGAGCATATCGGCGCGGTTCCGTGGAGGCTTCCAGAGCGGGGGTTGAGCTTCTCGCGAAGGAGCTCGACTGCACGACCGAACAAGCGGTGGAGCTGATCCTCAAGCGCATGGGGGAAAGAATAGCCGAGGAGGTCTCGAAGAAGGCATTCTTGGACGGCTCCGGCGAAATGCTCCGCGGCAGGCTCGGGACCTATGTGCTCGACGCGATCACTGGGGCCCATCCCGACCAGGGATTCCACCTGGCGGCGACACTTGACCGTCCGATCGTGGCCATTGGCGCACCCGCGCACGTATACGTCCCAATGGTGGAGAAGATGCTCGGAACGAATGTTGTCGTTCCGGAGAACCATGAGGTGGGAAACGCCGTCGGTGCTGTCTGCTCGATCGTGGCAGAAAGCGTCATGGTGGAGATCCACAGCCGCGACGAAAGGCTGCATGTCTATGCCCCCGGTCGCGAGCCCGTCGACTTCGAGCACGAAGAAGAGGCGATCGCCCACGCGAAGAACGTCGCGGAAGAGATCGCGCGCAAGAGGGCGGAGGATGCGGGCGGCGTCGAAATCGCGGTCAAAGTCGACATCAAAGAGGTCCGGTTTCGCCTCGGCGCCAAGGAGGTTCAGGAGTACGTCAACTGGGTCGAGGTGCATGCGCGCGCAAGCGGCAAGCCAGGGGCGGTCGGCGGGGGGACGAAAGCTTAATTACACTCTATCTCGTTGTGCCAGCCACCGAACGGGTTTAAGACTGTTAAGGAGGATTGTGTAATGCCACACCACACCGCGAAGGACCGGGTGCTCGCAGCACTCGACCGAAAGAAGTTGGACAGGCCCCCTGTCGTCTGCTTCACGCAGATCGTGACCGTTGATGCAATGGAGTCCGTCAAGGTCTACTGGCCTGACGCTCACACCGATGCCAAGAAGATGGCCGAGCTCGGAGCCGCCCCCGCGAAGCTGTTCGGGCTCGAGTGCGTCCGGTTGCCGTTCTGCTTGACCGTCGAGGCAGAGGTCATGGGCTGCCGTGTCGACCTCGGAAAGATGGACCGCACCCCGATGGTCAAGGCCCACGCGTTCGACGAGAGCAACATCCCCGATGACCTGCCCGCCAACGCCATGAAGCTGGGAAGGATCCCTGTGGTCGTCGAGGCCACTAGGATCGCCAAGGAGAAGTATGGCAATGACTTGCCCATCGTCGCCGGAACCACCGGCCCGTTCACCATCGCCGGCCACATGGTCGGCACCGAGAACCTGCTGCTCTGGATCATCACCAACCCGGAGGCGGTCGTGAAGGCCATCAAGCTCGCGACCAAGCTAGAGAAGGCCTACATCGAGGCCCTCGACGCGGCGGGCGCGGACGTCATCGTCATGAGCGACCCAAGCGCCTCGACCGACATGCTGTCGGGCGAGATGTTCGACGAGTACGCAAAGCCGTACATCAAGGAGTGCTTCTCCGGAGTGAAGCACGCGAAGACGGTCCTTCACATTTGCGGTGACACCACCATCCTGCTCGATCACATGATCAACACGGGCGTCACCGCTCTGAGCATCGAGGAGAAGGTCCAGCCTGAGGCGGCAGTCAAGATCGTGAACCACCGTGCTGCCCTTGTGGGCAACATCGGCGTCGTCAGGCCGCTCCTTCAGGGAACCCCCGAGGACGTGACCAAGGAAGCGATCCGCGTGAAGAACGCCGGCTTCGACCTGGTCGCGCCGGGATGCGGGCTCGCGGCGCGCGTTCCAGCCGCCAACCTGCACGCGCTCGTCAAGGCGATAAAGGGTTAATCAAACCGAGGAGACCTCTCCTCATTTCACTTTTCATTTCTTCATTCGGTCAGCGCCCGCTAGGCCTTGTCGTCCCACTCGCGGAAGCGGAACGATCCTGAGGGCAGGTGCAGGTCGAACCTCGCCCCGTTGCCGAACTCTCCATTCTCCTCCGCGCTGATGCCAGTGACCCGAAGGATCGCGGTCAGCATGAACAACCCGAATCCAGTGTTGTGCCCGAATCCGCGGTCGAAGATGCGCTGTTTGTCCTCAGGCTTGATGCCCACTCCATCGTCCTCATACCTGAGGCGCAGTCCGCTCCCTTCCTTCTCGCAGGTGACCTTGATCGAGTGCACCTTGCCACCGTGGCGCAGGGTGTTGTCAACGAGGTTGTAGAACACCTTCTCGAGCATGGGGTCGGCGAACACCTCCAGGCCCATCAGGTCGACGCTGATGTCCATGTCCCCGATCTCGAGCGTGGAGACTGCCTGGTCTACTAGCTCCTGCACGTCCTGCCATCGCGGCTCGGAGGAACCTAGTTTCTGGAAATCCTTAGTGAATTGGATCTGCGACCGAATGGCGCGCGCCGCCTTCTCGATCTTGTTGATGTACTGAAGGTGCTTCTCGTCCTGCTCCGCTCCTCGGAGCAGATCCGAGTACCCGCGGATGACCATCAGCTGGTTGAGGACATCGTGGCGCGTGATCGAGTTCAGCATGTTGAGAGACTGGTTCGCATCCTGGAGCGCCTTCTCGACGCGCTTCCTCTCGGTCACATCGCGACCGATGCCGCAGACGCCGACGACCTCGCCGTCGATCCTCAGCGGCGCCTTGACGAGCGAAAAGACGTAGTCGACTCCGTTGACGGTCCGGAGCACCTCCTCGTCCCGCTCCACACCTTGCAAAACGAGCCGGTCCTGGGCCTCGATGTCCTTCGCCATATGCTCGGGGAAGAAGTCCCGGTCGCACTTGCCCACCATCTGCTCCTTGGTGACCCCGAACAGCTTCGCCATTCCCGCGTTGACGGTCAGGTAGACGCCGTCGCAGTCCTTCACGAAGATGACGTCCTTGGCGCTGTCGATGATCGCCTTCAGCTCTTCCTCTGACTTCTTCAGCGCTTCGGTGGCGCGGATGCGCTCGGTCGCATCCCGGAAGTTCCAGATCCGGCCTTGGACCTCGCCCCCTGCCATATACGGCTGGGAGTAGCGCTCGATGATCCTGCCGTCGGCGAAGCGCAGCACGTCGAATCCGACCTCCTCGGGATGAGCATACAGCCAGCTCACCCTTTCGAGGAATGGTTTGGGATCGTCGAGCTGTTTGATCGCGGTGTTCAGAAGCATCTCGTCGTTGCGCGTCTCGAGGATTGTCGGCGGCAGTTTCCAGATCTTCCCGAAGCGTTCGTTTGAGGCGAGCGTCGAACCATTGAGGTCCACGATCAGAACCCCGTCATCGGTCGACTCGAAGGTGGTCTTCAGCAGCGAGAGGTACTCGCGCGCCTCCTCGAGCTTGCGCTTGCGCTCGATCGCCAAGGCGACCTGATTCGACACGAACTGCAGGATGCCCAGATCCTCCTCCTTGTAACGGAGTTTCGGGTCATAGGACTGGATCGCCATCACGCCGATTGCTTGAGTAGCCGTCCGCAGTGGAACGCCGATGTAGCTCAACGGCAGGGCCCCGATTATGTCCAGTTCGCCGCGCTCGCGGAGCTCCTCGAGGTCCTTGTCGGTGGCGATGAGCGGTACCCCTTTTTCCATCACGTACTCCGTCACCCCTCGACCCATTCTCCTTGGCGCAGGGGTCGGGTCCTTCTCGTCTACGAAGTATGGGAAGCTGATCTCGTTCGTGTGCTCGTCCTTCAATGCGATGAAGAAATTGCCAGCAGGCATGAGCTCGGTGAGGATCGAGTGGATCGAAGCGTAGAGCTCTTCGAGGTTCGCGGAGGCCGCGGCCGAGTCGGAGATGCGGTACACCGCGGTCTTGAGGGCCTCGGTCCGTCGCAGCTGGGTGACGTCGACCGCCACTCCTCTCAATCCCACCGCTTTGTCACCTTTGTATATCGGAGACGCGTGGATACTTAGTTCCAGAACGGCCCCGTCCGCCTTCGGCACGTGGTAGAGGCCGCTGCCTTGTCCGCCCTCTCTGAGAAGTCGGGCCATGCTCGCGACTCCCCTCTCTCTTTCCTGAGGGTCTATGAGATCGATCACGTCGAAATCTGTGCCGTGCTCTCCAAGGGTGAACCCGGTAAGCTTCATTCCAGCGGCATTGACATAAGTGACCCTTCCCCTCGTGTCCGTTTCGAATACGACCGCGGGAAGCATGTCAGCTAGCTGGCGGAAACGGCTCTCGCTCTCTTCGACGGCCTTTTCGCCCGCCACTCTTTCGGTGATGTCGAAGATCACGCCGTCGATGTATAGCGGCTTTCCGAGAGCGTCCCGGCTGGGCCGCCCCTTCTCGAGGAATGTGCCAATCTGACCGTCCTTTCTCCTCAGGCGATATTCGACCTCGAAGGTCTCATCCTTCTCCATTGCCGTCCTGACTTCATCGAGGACTCGATCCTGGTCTTCTGGGACGATGAGGGGCACGATCGAGCAGACGCCGTCTTTCTGCAGCTCCTCCGGCTCGTATCCGGTCAAGGCGCTGAGCATCTTGTTGTAGAAGACCATGTGCTCATCCTGCTGGAGGTGGCAGCGATATACGATCCCCGGCAGGTTCTCCGATAGCGTCCGGTATGAGTTGATGGCCTCGGTCAGCTGCTGCTCGAACGCCTTCCGCTCGGTGATATCGACTTCGAAAGCGAAGTTGTACGCCTTGTCGCCGACCTGGAGGTAGTTGGCGGTGATCTCCACCGGATACTCTTCACCGTTCTTGCGGCGGTGGATGGTTTCGAAGACCATCTGGCCCTTGCGCGAGAGTTCGTCCCAGTGGTCATTCCAACGGTTCTCGGGGAACATCGGGTCAAGGTCCCAGACGTGCATTCTCATGATCTCTTGTTCTGCAAAGCCAGTCTTGCGGCAGGCTTCGCGGTTCGCGCGCAACAGTCTCCCATCGCTCGAGATCCAGTAGGTTGAGACCGCAGCGTTTTCGACGGAGAACTGCGCAAGGAGGAGCTGCTCGTCACGTCGGTTCCGATCGACCGCCACGAGTATCCTCTTGGAGAGCGCGTTCGCGAGCGGCGCGAGGTCGACGTCTTTTCTGAGAACGAAGTCAGCACCCGCACCCCAAGCCTCACTGATCACGTCGTGGCTGATGTCGCCAACAACGAGGACGAACGGAATCTTCCCACGTTGTGCACGCGCCCGTCTCAGAAGCTCAAGCCCATCGAGCTCTGGAGGACGATGGAATGAGATGATTGCGTCGTGTCCGCCGGCAGAAATCAGCGCTCCCGCATCAGCACTCGAGGTCGCGCGCACCAGAGAGAATTCGCCGGACTTTTCGAGACTGGCCCCGAAATTCGCCAAGGAGCCCTGGAGGTCATCAGCGAACAGGACTGAAATCGTCAGAGCTCACACCTGGCCGTTTGGGACGATGTAGGTGGAGGAAGCTTAAACATTGGCCTGCGAAATGTGCTTCCAGATAAGCACTGAGTCGTCCTTTCAGATGCTGCCATGCTTGACAACTGCCTCCCGCATCCTCGTTATGTTCTCCAGCGGCGTCTTGTAGGGCAGCTCGCAACCGGGAGCAAGGATAAGGCCAGGATCGCGTCCCCACAATCCAAGAACGCGCGTGACCTCCGCCTCGACATCGTTCGGCGGTTTCTTGAACAGCAGGTCAGTGTGATCGATTCCAGCGATTACGCAAAGCCGTCTCTTGAGGTCGGAGAAGAACTTCGGAACGTCGACGGCCTTCAAGTGCACATGAAGTGCCGCCGGGCCAAGACCAGCCTGAGCTTCGTAGAAAGGCTGAGCAGAGTCGTTGTGAATGATGGTGGAGATTCCTAAGCGCTTCCAGTGTGACATGACAGTTGACAGGTAGCCGCCATCGAACTTCTGATACATGTCCAGCGAGACCAACTCCATGCCCGCCCCGCTATCGTCGACGAAGACTGTCCCGAGCCCGGTTTCACTGGCCCTCTCCCCGTATGCCCTGCAGGACTCGACTATTGCGCGCAGCGTGCTGTGCACCGCGTCCTCCTGCTGGAAATACGCCATCATCAGCGTCTCCATTCCCACGGTCTCGCATGCGATCAAGGATGGGGAGACGCAGGCTCCCACTACCTCAACCTCTCCGTGGAGGCGTTCGAGCATGATCTTCGCCGCCTTCAGGGGGACCGACCAATGCCGGTCTTTATTGGGATCGACCGGCTGTATCTCAGTCGCCTTGCTCATCGGCACATAAGCAACTGGCCTTGGATAGAAGCGGGGGTCGGTGAACTTCCAGGTCGCTCCGTGCGCATGCGCCTCGGTCATCAAGTCCCCCCAGCCAGCCATGACGTTGTCGAAGCCAAATTGGCGATGGGCTTCAAGAGAGAGTCTTGCGAACACCTCTGGGTCATCGAACCCCGTCATCACCTGCAGTCCGAGGGCCTTCTGCAAGTGGCTCGATGCTCCGAGGTGCTGATAGAGGAGCGGCACCCTATCTGCCCCCTGCAGTCGCAGCGCCGCGAGAAACCTCTCCTTCGAGTTCATTGCCCGGCGAAGCTCCTTCCGGGGCCAAAAAGATGTGCCATCGAACTCTCATCGTGAGAACCGAAGACGCGAGCCGGGCGCTCCCTTCCAGCAATCCGGTTTGTCGTGCATTCCTCGTTGTTCTCCGCGTCTATTTTTAAATACCCATAGTAGATACCAATGGCAAGTGACTGCACATGGTTTATGGGATCGCTCTGGACCTAGGCACTAGCGGATATCGTACCCACCTCGTCGACCTCGAAAAGAACGGGAAGATCATCTCGACAGCGATCACGATGAGGCACCCCCTGCCTGGTGCAAACATCATGGACCACCTCCATTTCTGGCTTGAAAACGGGTCGGCGGTCGGCCATCGCATCATCGCAGAGACGGTCGACAAGCTCATCGAGCTTCACGGCACCGATCCCAAAGAGATCAGGCGGATGGCGATTTGTGGCAATCCGGCGCAATTGTCGATGTTCGAGAACATTGAGATCCGCGACCTCGCTTACGCCGGCCAATCGATACTCAAGAAGTATAACGTCAAGGTCCCGGAGCGAAGGGCGCACACGCGAGTGGCAGCGGACCTCGAGCTCAAGTCCGTCCACCCCGAATGCGAGGTGCGCATTCCTCCATCCATACGCCACGAGATCGGCGCGGACGCGCTGGCGATGATAATCAAATCGCACATGCTCGAACGCAAGGAGACGTGCATGGTGACCGACTACGGCACCAACGCAGAGATGGGTCTGTACGTCGACGGTGAGCTCTACACTGGATCAGCAGCGGCGGGCCCGGCCATGGAGGGGCAAAGCATCGAGTACGGGATGCTCGCGGCCCCGCACGCGATCTCCGATCTGCAGCCCCAGGACAATGGCGGATGGCAGAACTTCGTCCTTGATGAGAGGCTTAGGACCCAGGCCGGCTGTCTCGTCAACCCCTCGACTGGCAAGATCGAGACCACGAGCACGATGAAGGCGAGAGGCATTACCGGCACCGGCGTCGTGGCAGCGGTCGCGGTCGGGCTGGACACCGGCATCATCAAGTTGCCCTATGTGACAACTCCAGACAAGAAGATCCACCTGCAGGATGGCGTGTTCATCACCGAGCACGACGTGCTCGAGGCCGGAAAGGCGATGGGCGCGATCCGGGCGGGGCACCGCACGCTCATCGAGGAAGTGGGCATCGATGACGACCAGGTCAAGTCGATGTATCTCGCTGGGGCTTCAGGAACCTACGTGGACCCGATCAAGGCGCAGACCGTCGGATTGGTGCCGAGGGTTTTGGAGCGGACCTACCAATGCGGCAACACCTCGCTGATGATGGCGTACGACCTGCTCGTGATCGACGACGCCATGGACAAGATGCAGGCGATCGCGGACTCGATGTCGGCAAAGCACATAATGTTCGCTACCAGCAAGGTGTTCGAGGACATCTACGTGAACGAGATCGCCTACTGGCTCGAGGGAATGCCATTCGAGATGTTCAACCGCATGCTCAAGGACAAAGGGTACCGCCCGCTTCCCGATATCAAGCGCCCGAAGGAGACGCTGCGCATAGTGTCCAGCGACATACCTGTCATCGGTGACAACGGACTGAAGACGCTCGAGCACGTAGGCGTCTACCTCATGAAGGAGTTCGAGGGCTGCATCGGCTGCAAGAAGTGCATGCGTGAATGCCCAGAGCGAGCTTTGCGCGTCGAGAAGGTCGGCGAAGGGCAGTTCCGTCTGCGGATCGCCACGGAGTACTGCCTCGGCACTGCCTGCAAGAACTGCGAGTCCGTCTGCCCGGAGGGCGTCCTCCGATTTAGCGACCTCAAGATCGTGCGCAGAGAGGGAACGGCGTGAAGCTGATCACCGTCGTTGACAACATGTCCGGGCTGGTGTGTGCGCCGTCGAGGCTCGTTCGTCACCTGGAGAGGCCCGACAGGCACTTCATCTCGGAACAGGGTTTTTCGATCCTTGTGGAGACGGATGCCGGTCACAAGGTACTGGTCGACACCGGAGCCTCGGAGACCGTGTTCCTGAACAACCTCAAGCTCTGCGGCGTCGAGCCGAAAGACCTCAACGCGGTCTTCATCACCCACGGCCACTATGATCACGTGGGGGGGCTGGGGGCGCTCATCGAGGCGGGCGTGCCTGTCTACGCGCACCCGAAGACATTCGTCGGAAGGCGCTACTCCACCGGCGGGGACACCAAGACCGATATCTCGCCGCCACAGTCTCTCACGGAGTCGCTGCCGAAGGCTAAACTGAGCTTCGTTTCCTCGCTGACCGAGATCCTTCCCGGGGTCAAGATCTCCGGCGAGATCCCTCGCGTCACCGACTTCGAGCACACCAACAACTTCCTACGGGAGGAAGAGGGCAAGACGTTCGAGGACCAGGTCAACGATGAGCAGGCGCTCTACTTGACGAGCAAACGCGGGCTGATCGTCGTTTCAGGCTGCGCCCACCCGGGGATCGTGAACATTGTCACGCATGCGAAGAAATCCACCGGCTCCAAGGTGCAGATGGTGCTTGGGGGCTTCCACCTCTCCGGTGCCACGCAGGACCGGGTCCGCAAGACCATGGACCAGCTGAAGAACCTGAACGTCGAGCGCATCGCCCCGATGCACTGCTCAGGGTTCGAAGCGATGAAGATGATCTCGGACCGGTTCGTCGGGTTCGAGCTCATGCCCGTGGGGAGCGAAGTGGAATTCAGCTAGGATCGAGAATGGATCTCCGAGCAGAAGCTCTCATTTTAATGCCACATCTCAGATGTCGGCGACCGCTTGCGCGAGCAGCTCATCCGCGAAAGCCGCCGCGTGCATCACTCTGCGCGCATACTCGATTGGCCCGAACATCACGAAGTCCGCCCCAGCCATCATCGGCATGACCGCAGATGCGACATCCACGTACCGGTAGATCTTGCGATCGTCGCCCTTGAGCTCGGCCAGCGGCCCGAACGACTCGACCGCATTGTGCAGGGCGCAACCGCACGGGAACCCCCACTTCGCTTTCGAGATCGTGAGGGCGCGCAGCGCTGCCCCGGCGTTCTGCTCTGCGGCCATCACTGCCACGTCCAGTAGCGGCTTGGTGATTCCTGCGCCCCGCGCCATGTCTATCAGCCCTTCGGGGAGAATCCCGCCTCCGTTCTCGAGTAGGTAGATCTTGCCCTTCACGTCGATCCCTTGCGGGTTGAAGGCCAGGAGCACCGCGGCCGAGACTCCAGATGCGGAAATGCCTTCGAGCTCTTCCTGTGTCACTCCCGCATTCAGTGAATTGTAGACTACCCGGTCCAAGAGTCCGAGCCTTCTCGCTTCCATGCACCCGCTCATTCGGACCTTCGCGCTCGGAGAGTCAATGAATATCGGCAGGGAGGTGAGATCGGCCACGTTCGCGACGTGAGAGTGCATCGCCCTCTCTGTTTCCGCGTAGACCATCACCGCTGCCGGCGTCCTCGTTTCTTCGCTCGCCTTTTGCATTCGGTTCAGAAGGTCCTCGGTCTTCCCCGTCGCGCATCGCCCCGTGGCGCGGTCCTCGACGATGCTGTGGCCCGGGTAGAACAGCGAGCCGATCATCACCGCCCTTCTTCTGCCTGGCTGTCCTCCGAATGCCACGTTGCCGATCCTGAATTCCAATTGTTCATTCGTGAAACGCATCATCTCAAGACCCTCCTCTGTAGTAGCGACGCAGTTTTTCGGCGAACTCCACCGACGGGGCTTCCTGAACTACCCCGTCGACGGGGTCCAGGAACAGCCCGAAAGTGTGCGACAATTCAACGAGCGAGGCTTCGGTGGATAGCCTTTCCGAGGGCAACCGCAGCATCTGGCTCGTGAAATCGATCGCCATTCGGTCGATGCTATGGACGGCCGCGCCCGCGTCCATCGTCAATGCTCTGCTGAGCGCGATGATGGGTGGCTCGGGATAGCGGCCCGGATCACGCTTCCTGCAATCTTCTAGTGCGGCGAGAAGCTCCGTGGTACGGGCCTGGTCGAACGTGTATTCCGGATTGGGGAAGATGATCTCCTCAGCCTCCTTCGGATGGACCAGGTCCACGACCTCAACCTGCCCTCGGAAGCGTTCAACCACTTCGCGTGGTATGTTGCACAGGTAGGGGATCGCGGACCTCGGCCCGACTATCCTCTTCCTCTCGTCGACGCCGTTCGCCGCGAGCTTCGTGATCGCATCGCCAGGGAAGTGCCCGAACTCCTCTGGCCCGCAGACCACGAGGAAGCGGATTCGGGGGTTCGAGACCAGATTCACGAGCACCTTCTCGATCCCGAGGTTCTCTGTCTTCATTGTGCCCAGAATGTTGTAGGTCTCCGGTGGCAATGCAACGATGCCCCTTCCGATCACCAGCACTGCGACCGGACTCTGAGGATTGCCAAGGCGGTAGTCTCCCTTCAGAAGCGGCCATTCGTTCTCCAGGATTCCTCTCTCCTCAGTCGGACTAACTTCCTGAAAGGCCTGATCGAGTATTAACGCTTCTGAAACGGTTGTGCGCTATCATCGAGATTATGAGATCTGTCTGTCCTTCGGACGATGAAACGGTTGTTCGGTATGGGTCGTGAAAGTCCTCATCCAGCAAGTTGACAATCGTTACAGAAATAGGACGAAGAACGCTCGTCAAAAAGCAACATCTATATGTAAACGCCGACAAATCCGACTTCAAGGGGTTAACATGGATTACGCAGAGATGTCCAAGAAGATGGTTGAGATCCTCGGACTCCGCAGCGAGCCGGTTGCTATCACCCTCATCAAGAAGGGACAGCCGTACCCCGCAGGCTATGTGGAGCCAGAGACACCGATCAGGCATTGCCAATCGATCATGCGCGCGAGGCATGGCGAGAAGTTGGTCGTGCCGGCCGCGAAGCAGGCCTGCCCAGTCGGAGGGTCCGCGCTGGGCCTCGTTCCCTTGCCGGACAAGGTGAAAGCCGGGGAGTTCCACCACACGATGGGCATGTACGAGACTCCCAACGCCGCCGCCAAGACGATCGCCGACAGGCCCGCGCTCGAGACGGGGAGCATGATCGCGACTGCTGTCGCGCCGCTGAGCAAGGCCACGATAGAGCCGGATGTCGTTGTTGTTACCGGAATGCCAGAGCAAGTGTTCTGGCTGCTACCCGCAGCGACGACATTCAGCGTCGGTGGAAGAGTCACCGTTGAGATGGCCGCCGTCCAGGCGAGCTGCGCTGACTCCACTGTCGTGCCGTACCTCACCGGCAACGTGAACATCTCGCTGGGCTGCTTCGGCTGCCGCAAGACCACTGACATCAAGCCCGAGGAGATGCTCGTTGGTATTCCGGCGAAGAAGTTGCCGGAGCTGGTGAAGAACCTCGAGCAGATGGGCGCGGGGCCGATTCCCAAGTCGCGCGCGAAGTGAATTCCTTGAGGGGCAAGCCCCCTCATTCTTCCCTATTTAGATTCAACCCTATCACCTAGTGCAACGAAGGATTAATGTTCCCGTACATTCTGCCGACTCCCGCAAGAATTCGAGCCGAATTGTGCAACGTTGTTGCACGGAGTCGAGTATGGACGAGACTGATCTTGCAATCCTGAGGATGTTGCGCGAGGATGCGCGCGAATCCATGGGCAAAATCGCCGAGAAGCTAGGGATATCCAAAGCCACGATCAGTCGTCGGATCTCGAAGATGGAGAAGGACGGGCTGATCTCCGGATACACAGTGGTCACGAATACCTCAAGGCTCGGCGTGATGCGCGCCCTGATCGGCCTGGAGGTCGTCGGACCGGCTGTGAATTCTGTGGTCGAAGAGCTGCGCAAGATCGATGAGATAGAGTATATCCACAAGGTCTTCGGGGATCACTCCCTCCTCTGCGAAGTGTACGCGAAGAGCGTCGACTCGTTGTACGATCTGATTCAGAGCAGGATCCTCAAGCTCCCCAACATTCAGAACGTCGAGGTTGACATCCTCATCGAGAAGATCGATATGAATCCTGACGCCGAGCTGGACCTTATCTCGATCCACCCATCTCTCGGCAAGTAGGGGAGTCGTTCCGCAGGTGTTTACTACGCGAACCACTTTACCCGGGGTCGTGAAGCTCGGGCCTGCCCCCAAGCACTATTTCGAGGACGGCCAGCGCACCGTCGACCCGGAGACAACGCTCAAGCGAATCGAGCCGCTGCGCAAGGTCGCAGGGATCACAAGGGTCGCCGACATAACCGGCCTGGATCGCATCGGCATCCCGGTCTTCTCGAGCATAAGGCCAGAGGCGGAGACTGGAGCGATATCGGTCTACAACGGGAAGGGGGCCTCCGCGGTACAAGCTCGAGTGTCTGCAATAATGGAGGGCCTGGAGCGCTACTCGGGCGAACTTAGGGGCGACAAGCTCGCTCGCAAAGGCCTGGAGGAGATGCTCGCCTCACAGAACGCCATTGACCCGAGGGCGCTCATCCTTCCGCCGATGTCCAAGATGCACGTGATGCACCAAGCCATCGCCTGGGTGAAGGGGTATGATCTCGTCGAGGAAGAGGAGATCATGGTCCCTGCCAGCGCGGTCTTTCACCCGTATCGTTCGTCTCAGGACCTGCCACTGTTCCGCAGCAACACCAACGGCCTGGCGTCCGGCAACACCATGGAGGAAGCCGTTCTGCACGGGATCACTGAGGTGGTGGAGAGGGATGCCTGGTCGTTATGCGAGTCCAGGCGCCAGGTCGCGGGGGATGTGACCGTGGGCGACCAGGACGGGCTGCTCGGCAGGCTTCTGGGGCGCTTTTCGGACCAAGGGGTTAGTGTGCACTTGAAGGACCTCACCAGCGATGTCGGCCTATCGACATTCGCAGCTGCGGCGGATGATGTGCGTCTACAGGACCCCGCCCTCCTCTGCCTCGGAATGGGCACACATATGAATCCGCGGATCACCGTGATCCGCGCCCTCACCGAGGTGGCCCAGAGTCGGCTCACTCAGATACATGGCGCTCGAGAGGACACGGTGCATGCGGACGTGAACCGCAAGCTCGGATATGAGCGAATGAAGCGCCTCAACAAGATGTGGTTCGCACCCTCTGGCAAGGAAAGGGAGCTCTCGAGCTACGAGGTTCTCGACACGCCAGATGTCCTGGACGACATTCAGGTCGCGCTGGACAAGTTGTCGAAGGCAGGGTTCAAGAAGGTCGTGGCAATCGACCTTACGCGCAAAGAGCTCAAGATCCCGGTAGCGCGGGTTGTCATCCCCGGAATGGAGGTATTCGCTCTCGATGAGGAGCGCGCCGGACGAAGGCTAAGAGGGGAGTGGCCTTGAGGACGGTCGTGTTCCTCGGGCCGTCGCTGCCGATCGCAGAAGCGAGGACGATGATCGACGCGGAGATCCGCCCTCCGGTGCGCCGTGGAGATCTGCCCGCGCTGGGTGGCGATGTCGCCGTGATAGGGATCATCGACGGCGTGTTCATGTCGGAGGCTGCGGTCGGGCATCGAGAGATCCTCTCTTTGCTCAAACGTGGTGTCAAGATCGTCGGCGGAGGGTCGATGGGCGCGCTTAGGGCCGCGGAGCTGAGTGACCAAGGCATGGTAGGGATCGGCCGCATCTTCGAAATGTACTCGGCGGGAGAGATCGTCGGCGACGACGAGGTGGCGCTCACCTTCAATCCAGAAACCCTCGAGCCGCTCTCCGAACCATTCGTTAATCTGCGCTTGAACGTTCAAGGAGCAGTGAAAAGCGGGAGCCTTTCTCCGACGATAGCGGAAGAAGTGCTTGCTATGCTCAAACGTTCTTACTATCCGAAGCGCAGCATAGCCGCGCTCGTCGCCGCGGTGCGGGAGATCGCCGGCAGGGATGTATCGGATGGGATGAAACGGTACATCGATGCTCACTACGAGGATTACAAGAGAAAGGACGCGATTGCGGTCCTCTCCTTTCTGAGAGGAATACAGGGAGAAGTGCCAAAATGAACTGGTCCTTAACCCCCTTAAGTTCGATTTTTAGGTCGTTAAGGCACATATCGATTAACGGCCTAAATCGCGATAAATATTCATCAGAAAATAAATATCGATTGTTAACCTGGGTACCCCTTGTGTCTAATCAATCGTTTACGTGTGGATGGATTATCCATCCATAGCCAAGCTTATATGTCCATGGGGGACTTAGTGCTCCCGAGCAAGGGGAACCGATTTTCGCCGAAAACGCGCTAGATTGGGGGATGTTGTGATGACTAGCGGTTCTCGGCAGAGAATCGAGTTTTTCTAAAGAAAAAGGAGGTAAAGAATGGCGAAATATAAGGACAAAGTCGACTTGTACGACGACAGGGGCAAGCTCATCGAGAAGAACGTGCCCTTGGAAGCGATCAGTCCTTTGAAGAACCCGGCCATCAAGCGCATCGGGTACCTTGCAAAGAGGACAATCGCCGTCGACCTTGCTGGTATTGAGAAGTCTCTCAAGACCGGGAGGGTCGGTGGCGGCTATATCAAGGGAAAGGAGATCGATGCGCCGGTTGTCAAGGACGCCGAGAAGGTAGCAAAGGGCGTCAAGGACATCCTGAAGGTGTCTAAGAACGACGACACCGAGGTTAGGGTCCTAGGGGACGGCAAGAAGATGATCGTCATGGTTCCGACCGAGCGCCTGGACGCCGGTGTCGAATACACCACTGGCTTCACGGCAGCGGCCGCGGCGGTTACCCAGGTCATCCTCGACATGTACGACGTGGACATGTTCCACGCGAACATGGTGAAGGGTGCAGTCTGGGGCCGATACCCGCAGACGCTCAACTTCGTTGGCTCGAACCTCAAGTCTATCCTTGAGGTCCCGCAGAACAACGAAGGCGCCGGTTATGCCTTGAGGAACATCATGGCGAACCACATCGTGGCCATCTCTGGCAAGAACACAATGAACGCCGCGGCTCTCTCCTCGATCTTCGAGCAGACCGCGATGTTTGAGCTTGGTGACGCGGTCGGCCCGTTCGAGCGCGGACACCTGCTGTGCCTTGCATATCAGGGACTGAACGCGAACAACATGTGCTACGAGATGGTGAAGGAGAACGGCAAGACCGGAACCACCGGCTCAGTCGTGGAGAGCCTCGTGGCTCGTGCGATTGAGGACAAGGTCATCAAGGTGAAGGAGAAGCTGCCATCTGGCTACAAGGTCTACACCACCAGCGACATGCCGCTGTGGAACGCCTACGCCGCCACTGGCCTGCTCGCCGCCATCATGGTGAACATCGGCGCAGCCCGTGCGTCCCAGGGTGTCCCGAGCACTGTCCTGTACTACAACGACCTGCTCGAGCACGAGACCGGACTGCCCGGCACTGACTACGGCCGCGCAATGGGTACCTCGGTCGGTATGAGCTTCTTCAGCCACTCTATCTACGGTGGCGGTGGCCCTGGTCTGTTCCACGGCAACCACGTCGTGACGAAGCACGCGAAGGGAACGGTCATCCCAGTGATCGCAGCTGGCTGCGCACTCGACGCCGGCACCCAGATGTTCTCGCCAGAGGCCACAAGCCCGCTGGTCAGGGACGTCTTCGGTGAGATCCCGGAGTTCAAGGCGCCGCTGAAGGCGGTCGGTAAGGAGGCCAAGAAGATAATGAGCGAGGTGGCGTGATGCAGGGTGCCCCATCTCCAGAAGCGGTCCCGCTACCCGAGATAATGATCATGCCCAACAGGCTGCTGTCCGCCGAGACCACCGAGAAGGTCCTCAACAAGATCTACAAGGTGAAACACGTGCGGCAGGTGACCTGTCAAGGCGAGAACCTGCCTAAGAAGCTGACCATCGGACCAGGAGCTGGCCTCGAGGTCCATCACCCCGAACGCAGGAAGATCACCGTTGACGGAAAGGAGACGGAACTCTGGGTGCAAGTAGGTCGCATCTTCGTCGAGATCGAGAATATGGACTACGTGCAGAAGGCATTGAAGGACATAGAGAAGATCTGCAAGGAGATGTTCCCCTACGGATTTACGCTGGAGATAGGAAGGTATTCCAAATTCAAGCCAACCGTTACCGACTACGCTAAAGGAAGGTGTTAAGTCATGGCAAAATACGAGAGGCAACTATTCCCTGGAAGCACCGTGCCTGCGAAGAACAGGCGCCGGTACATGGACCCGAAGGTGAAGCTGGAGAAGCTCCGGGACATCGCCATGGACGATGTGGTCAAGATCCTTGGTCACCGCGCCCCAGGTGAGGACTACAGGAGCATCCACCCCCCACTGGAGGAGGGAACCGAGCCCGATGACCCGATCAGACAGTTGGTCACGCCGATCGAGGGCGCCAAGAAGGGAGACAGGATCAGGTACGTTCAGTTCACCGATTCCGTCTACTTCGCTCCGATCGTGCCGTACTGCCGCGCCTGGATGTACCACTCGAGGTGGAGAGGCGTCGACACCGGTACCCTGTCTGGAAGGAACATCGTTGAGATGAGAGAGAGGGACCTGGAGAAGCTCGCGAAGGAAATGATCGACAACGAGACCTTCGACCCGGCAAGGGTCGGGATCAGAGGCGCCACTGTGCACGGTCACGCATGCAGGCTCGACGAGAACGGCCTGATGTTCGACGCGTGGCAGAGGTACCGCTGGAACGCCAAGAAGGGCGAGGTCGAGTACGTGAAGGACCAGGTCGCTATCCCGCTGGACAAGCCGATCTCCGTCGGCAAGCCCATGTCGGACGCAGAGCTGAAGAAGAGGACCACCATGTTCCGGGCCGATGACGTCGACATGAGGAACGACAAGGAAGTCATGGCCATGAACCTGAGGATCCACCGCCTGCGCACGCTGGCCGGTTACCAGCCGTGGGCAATCAAGGGGGACTGAGCTAGATGGCAAAGGAGAAAGAGAAGCTGTTCCTGAAGGCAATGAAGAAGAAGTTCAAGGAGGACCCGACGGACGTCCACACCAACTACTACTCCTTCGGCGGCTGGAAACAGTCGAAGAGGAAGCGCGAGTGGGTGGAGCAGGCGAACAAGATCGCTAAGCAGCGCGGCATCGTCATGATGAACCAGGACATCGGTGTCCCGCTCGGCCAGCGTGTTCTCATGCCGTACCAGCTGTCCCACACCGACATCTACGGTGAGGCGGACGACCTGCACTTCGTCAACAACGCGGCGATGCAGCAGGCCTGGGATGACATCAGGAGGACCGTCGTGTCCGGCCTCGACACTGCACACACTGTGATCGAGAAGAGGCTGGCGAAGGAGGTCACCCCTGAGACCATCAACCGCTACCTCGAGGCAGTCAACCACACAATGCCTGGTGGAGCGGTCGTGCAGGAGCACATGGCGGAATGCAGCCCGGCCCTAACGGCGGACTGCTACGTGAAGGTGTTCTCTGGGAACGACGAGCTGATGGACGAGATTGACAAGCAGTTCAGGATCGACATCAACAAGGAGTTCCCGGCGGATCAGGCGAAGCAGCTGAAGGAGGCCGTTGGAAACGCCCTGTGGCAGAAGATCGCGTGCCCGACCATCGTCGGCCGCGTCTGCGACGGTGCAACAATGAGCCGCTGGAGCGCCATGCAGATCTCGATGGCGTTCATCACCTCGTACCGCCTGGCGGCGGGAGAGGCGGCCATCGCCGACTTCGCGTTCGCAGCCAAGCATGCGTCCGTGCTCGAGATGGGTACCATGATGCCCGCTCGCCGCGCGCGCGGCCCGAACGAGCCCGGTGGAATTCCATTCGGGTTCCTCGCGGACATGGTGCAGTCGGGAAGGGTCTACCCGAACGACCCGGCCAGGGCCTCACTGGAGACGGTGGCGCTCGGCGCGGTGATCTTCGACCAGATCTACCTCGGCTCCTACATGTCTGGCGGCGTCGGCTTCACGCAGTATGCGACCGCAGCCTACACCGACAACATCCTTGAGGACTACACCTACTGGGCCGTGGACCTGATCAAGGACAAGTACGGTGGACTCTGCAAGATGAAGCCCTCGATGGACAACATCGAGAAGCTCGGAACGGAAGTCAACTCCTATGCGCTGGAGATGTACGAGAGGTACCCGGCTGCGATGGAAGCCCACTTCGGTGGCTCCCAGCGCGCGACGGTAGCCGCGGCGGCCACTGGTATCGCCTGTGCGATGGCCACTGGTATCGCGGACGTCGGAGTCAACGGCTGGTACCTGTCGATGCTGCAGCACAAGGAGAGGCTCGGCCGCCTTGGCTTCTACGGCTACGACCTGCAGGATCAGTGCGGTGCGTCCAACTCCTTCTCGTACAGAAGCGACGAGGGCCTGCCGTTCGAACTGCGCGGACCGAACTACCCGAACTACGCGATGAACGTCGGTCACCTGTCTGGATACGGTGGCATCGCTGCCGCAGCCCACGCGGCCCGCGGCGACGCGTTCGCCTGCAACCCGCTGATCAAGGTGGCCTTCGCGGACAAGAACCTCCCGTTCGACTTCGCGAACATCACCAAGGAGTTCGGCCGCGGCGCGCTGCGCGAGTTCATGCCCGCCGGCGAGCGCACGGTCATCATCCCGCCAGCGTGATCTAGATGAAGGAAGGGGACTTCGCCAAGTACCGGAACACCGGCACCGTAGGCAAGGTGCTGAAGGTGGACGAAAGGCCCACGGGAACGTGGGTGCTGTTGGACACCTACGGCCTTTACTACGAGTCGTCCACGTTGGACGCGGCCGAAGAGTCCGAGTACAAGGTGAAGGTCCTCCAAGAAGCTTCACTGGAGCGCCAGCTGGATGAGGTGGAGCGGCTGAAGGAGCAGATCGCGGAAGCGGAACGCATCATCAGCCGGATCACGCCGTCCGGAACCTGAAACCCTTTCCCTCTATCTTCTTTTCGTTTTTTCTATGAACAGGCGAAGCTTTCGCTTGACGAGAACTCGAACTATCAGACAACAGTCCAGATCGCCACAAGGCGGATTCACGCGTCATCGTAACCGATGAGGATGCTCGCGAGCAGCGGATCGTCCTTGAGGCCGTGCGTCGCGCGAACGAACATGTCACCGAGGGGCGAGGGCGAGCAGGAGACGACGTTCTTCGTCTTCGGCATGTTCTCGACCTCCGGGAACTGCACCGGGGGCATCATGAAGCACTCGCCACGCCGCGCCTTTCGGTCCGCGAAGACGATGAAATCCTGAGACAGAAAGAGAACGTCGTCGCGCCCCTCGAACTGTGCGCGCTGGTGCGGGAATATCTCCATGCCGAGGATCTGTCCATCGTAGTCGACGAGAAGCACCGTGGGATCGGGCGGAGGTCGGAAGCGCTTGTCCTTGATCACGATCACGATGTGCTCGCGCTTGAGGCACTCCTCCACGCCCTTGTTCGCGCACTTGATGCCAAGCGTGCCGCGAATGCTGTCCTCTATCTCGATGAGCTTATCCTTCGTTCGCACGTCCATTTCGAAGACGTGCAACGTCCCCTCCATATTGCCCAGCATCTCGAGGACTTCTTTCACGGCAACCATGATACCGGCCCCTCAATGCGGCGGAGCGTAATCTAGGTTTCTAGGGCAGCATCTGTTATTAGTCCGCTGTTCTCTCCTCCTGCTCATGAGCCTCGAACTCCTAGCCAAGACGTCACCCTCGGTCATCACGGCAATGTACAAGTACCGTCACGAGGTCTTCAAGGAGGGAGCGATGTCCGTCAAGGAAAAGGAGCTCGTGGCCGTCGCGGTCTCCTGCGTGCTCAAGTGCGATCTTTGCTTGGAGACCCATGCGGACCTGGCGCTCAAGGCCGGAGCGACGAAAGACGAGATACGCGAATCGGTCCTGGTCGCGATGTACCTGAGCGGACCGACCTCGGGGATATGGTCGCCGATCCTGGACAAGTACATCAAATGACTAGCGCTGCTCCTTTTCGAACGTCACGTGAACGTCGCGCTTCAGTCCGAGCCCGCTTGCGACCTCCGCCGCCTTGAGGACCGCCATCGGTACTGGGCAGGCCGAGTGCTTCAGCGTTCTTCCTCCAACCGCGTACACCTTGTTCTCGCAGAACGGCATCTTGATCACGTCCATCATCGTGAAGCCGTCCAGCTGGTTGGCGAAATCCTGCACGTGCGTGCAACGGCTCTCTATCTTGCAATGGAACTCGTCGCCATCAGGATAGACTTCGATCTTCGATGTCAGTCGGCAAACGCCCGGGTCCAACGTCAATGCCACTCGCCCAGTGTCCATCAGTACGCTCACGTGATCTCCTCCGAAGAATCATCAGCGGTCCTTTCGCGCCTTCGCCATCAGTTCGTAGACCGATCCCCTGGTGATGTCGAAGACACCGATCGCCGCCACCGCTTCCTTGCGCTTCATGATCGGGACCACGACCACCGGCACACCGCGGTACTTGCCGCTGACCGCCACACGGCGGATGATCTGACCCTTCTTCAGCGCCTCCTCGAGAACCGGGCCGGTGTAGGAGGTATCGGTGACCTCACCGTCTTCGCATCGTACACCGAATTGGTTGCGGGCGCGCATCGTGACCGGGAGGCGCCCAACGAGCTCGTGGATCGCCAGAGCGAGGTTCTTGAGGTCTTCCGCCTCGGTGTCTGCGGTGAGAAGCGAGGTCCCTTCGGACCAGCGGCGGTCCGAATTGCTCATGGACAGCGCTGCGCTGACCGCGCCTTTCTCTGCGGCCTCGTAGGAGAAGCCCGAGCCAATGACTACGACGTCGCCGTCCTCGACTTCGAGCGCTTCACGCAGCGGCGTGAGCAGGTCCTGCTCCGGTCGGTTCTCATCGCCGGGGAACACGAGCTTTCCGTTCCGCATCACCAGCGTGGTCGCGCCAGTCGCGCCCGCTCGCACCGCCTCATCGCGCTGCTCGCAGCCCAGCTTGACGTCCTCCGCCATTCCTTTCACTAGGACGGCACAGTTGAACTTGCCGAGAGTGAGCCCCTCGAGCTCGATCGGTATCGCCTCGATGCCGCTCGTTCCGAGGCGCTTGCGGCCTCGCTCCGTGAGCATGGCTCCCCTGCGCGTGTTCTCGACTGAACCCTCGCGGATCATCTTGTCGAGGATCGTTCTGGTGCTCCCTTCGCCGATCTGGAGTAGCTCAGCGAGCGCCTTTCGCCCTATTGGGCCGGCGGTCTCGATCACCTGGTACGTCTTCCAAATGTGGTAGAGCGAGAACTTTGGTGTCGGGCCCCCGGAGAAATAGGAATTGAACGGTAGCGGCATTGAGGGATGGATATATCATCCATCCATATTAAGGTGCCTTAACGCTATGAATTTGATATTCGCGCTCATATAGATTTAGGGTGTTAACGATTGAGCCACTTAACGATTATTGAGCTATCTGGAGAAAGCTTTATTACACAACTAATCGTACGCGGCAACATATGCCTGAGGAGCTTGAGCCGCTAGTAATCGTTCACAACGTGAGCAAGCAATTCAACGGCAACACTGTCCTCAGGGACGTATCTGCGACTATCTATCCCGGCGACGTGCTCGGCCTCATCGGTCGGAGCGGAGCGGGGAAGTCTGTGCTCATCAACATGCTGCGCGGAAGCGCGGACTACCGCCCAGATTCTGGCAAGGTGATCTATCGCGTCAATCAGTGCCCCGAGTGCAACAACTTGGACCTTCCGGCGAAGGGGAAGCCATGTAGCCACTGCGGCACAGTCTCCAAGACCATCGACATCGACTTCTGGGGCTTGAACGAGAACAACCCACTCCGCCTGGCCATCAAGCAACGCATCGCGATCATGCTGCAGCGCACGTTCGCGCTCTTTGGCGACATGTCGGTCATCGAGAACTTGTTCGAGGCGATGGGGGATCGCTGCCCAGAGTCGGAGCGCGTCGACAAGGCCTTGGAGCTTCTCAAGATGGTCAATCTGACGCACCGCACCACGCACATCGCTCGTGATCTATCCGGCGGCGAGAAGCAGCGGTGCGTGCTCGCTCGTCAACTCGCTCGCGATCCGTTGCTGTTCCTTGCGGACGAGCCGACTGGCACCCTCGATCCTCAAACGGCCGAGATCGTGCACCGCACCCTCCTCGAAATGGCCAAGCGGAACTCGATGGGAATGGTCGTTTCCTCTCACTGGCCCAAGGCCATCAACCGCCTCTCGAACAAGGCCATCTGGCTCGAGGCGGGGGAGATGATGAAGATTGGCAACCCCGTCGACGTCACGAAGGAGTTCATGGTCGGATTCGCACCCAAGGATCCCGAGCCTGTTCCGGTCGGAGGGGCGATTGTAAAGATCGAGGACGCGAAGAAATACTACTACTCGATCGTGCGCGGCGTCGTGAAGGCCGTGGATGGAGTCTCATTCGAAATCAACGAAAAGGAGATCTTTGGGCTTGTCGGCCTGAGCGGTGCCGGCAAGACGACGCTCTCGCGCATGATCGCCGGAATCACCCAGGGCACAGGAGGCAAGGTCCTCGTCAAGGTGGGCGACGACTGGATCGACATGTACGAGATGGGTGAGATGGGGCGGGGGCGGGCCACTCCGTACATTGGTGTCCTGCACCAGGAATACTCCCTTTATCCTTTCGACACCGTCCTCCAGAACCTCACCGTCTGCATTGGCATCAAGATGCCCGCGGAGTTCGCGAAGATAAAGGCGATCCAGGTGCTGAGCGGAGTGGGCTTCGAGCGCAAGGACATCGATCGCATCCTCTACTCATATCCTGAGGTTCTCAGCGTAGGGGAGAAGCAGCGCATCGCGCTCGCGCAGACGCTCATCCGCGAGCCGCGCATCGTCATCCTGGACGAACCGACCGGCACGATGGACCCGATCACGAAGATCAACGTTGCCAACTCCGTTCTGAACGCGCGCAAGGAGCTTGGTGAGACGTTCATTATCGTGTCGCACGACATGGATTTCGTGATGGCCTGCTGCGATCGCGCTGCGATAATGAAGGGCGGCAAGGTGGTCGCGATCGGCGATCCGAAGGAGGTCGTGGCCAGCATGACCGCCGAAGAGCAGGAAGAGATGCTGAAGAGCGGGGTCGAGGCGTGAAGGAGAGCATCGGTCGCCACACGAAGTTCGTCGAATGCCGCGAATCGAAGGGTCTGGGAATGGGCGGAGGTCTGGCGCAGCGCGCGACGATATCCGAGAGCGGAAGGGACGTGGTCGCGATTGCGATGGGCCCTGGAAAAAGGCACATCACCAAACCCGTCTGCGAGATCACCTACGAGCTGCGTGAGGAGGGCATCGACACCTCGGTCATCGTCGTGAACGCAGGGGCGGGCGTTCCGCACGACGCTCCAGACGTCTCGACCGGCTCGATATTCGGACTAGACGAGATCGAGATCAAGCGCATTCAGCAGTTCCGCCTCGCGATCATCCACCTGGGCAACGTGCGCAATCACATCATCTACAAGGCTCGTCTGATCCTGCGCAACGTGGACATCCCCGCGATCGTCGTCTGTCAAGCACCAGTTGACTTCGAGGACTTCGCGCGCATCGGCGTGCAGACGCGTCTCGTGATGCCAAAGGACGAGGATATCGGTACCAAGGGTGCGATCGTCGATATTGTGACAGGCGTGGTTCGAGGCGTCACCTGCCCGCAAGCGAAGCTCGACGAGATAGTCTCGAAAGTCAAGAAGCACCTGCCAGAGAAGATGCCGGACATTGAGGAAGGCCTTGCCGCGCGCTCGCCGGTCTTCGACAATCGTCCGACTGAAGCCTAGCGAAATTCTTCTGATTCGAGCGCCTGTCGGGAGTCGAATCACTTCTCTTCTATATCGAACCCCACAAGGTGCGTCCAATGCTTCGTCTTCGTGTATCCGAGACGAGCACGTATGTAGTCGTCCGCGAGGGTCGAGATGCTGCCCGAAGCAACGTTCTTCACTCCTTTCACGTCGTCGAGGTGTGGAAACTCGATGTTGGGAAGAACGAAATATGGCTCGCCGACGATCTCCAGTCCCGAGTACATCACGAAGTCGTCGGAGATCCAGCAGATGTCCGGGCGGCCCTTCAACTCCGCCAGCCTATCCGGCTTCAGCCATTCGCCCACTATCTGCCCCTTCTGGTCGCGGATATACACCAGGCCATTGGTATCGCCTATTATGATCGCCGACGAATCCATTACGATGACGAATTGCACTTGGCGCTTGAACGCCTCCCAAACGCCCTCGTTCGTGAAGGGCATCAATCCTCCGCAGGCGCCGTTCGACTCGGCTTCGTGCTCGAGGTCGATGATGTGCTGCCGAAACTCCCCCTCGAGGAACTCGAAGGTGATCACTCCCGGGAGCGACTTCACCTTATCCTTCACCGCCCGCATCACCGTGGCTTTGTCCATCGCAGGTGGTATCGAGGCAGAAGTATAACTAGACGAGCAAACTGCAGCCATCCAGCCTTGAATTCTCGCCGAAATGCCCGAAAAAGGCTTTAAGCGGCTGGAGCATCATCCAGAGCGACCAAATGCACGTCATCGTGAACGGGGTTGAGAAGGAGCTTTCAGAGGGAGCTACGTTGTCAGAGGCCCTGGCGGGCGAGAGGTACGTTCCCGGATGCGCCGTCTCGATCGCCAAGTCCGCAGAGACGGTGCGCCGCGAGACGGACGATTTCGAGCTCGTCACGCCGAGCGGTCCCATAGGCTTGCGCCTCAACGGCTCGCCGTTCGCGGAGATGTTCAAGCGAATAGTGAAGGACGTCGAAGGGAGGGGGATACGCTGGCAGACCTCCAAGGTCCTCGCTGTCGGCTCCTTCGCGACTGATATCCAGATAGACCGATCGCCGTTCGACTACAAGCGCTACGACTGCTTCTTCGCCGCGGGGGGATTCGACGCGAAGACCACCTACATGATGATCGCCAAGTCGGCGCATCAGGGCGTTTACGGTGCCGCTGGAGGCGTGCTCGGCAAGATCACCACCGGCAGGCACATTCTGAACCTTCTGGTGGAAGGCGAGAAGATCATCGCGATCCGGCCAGTGGTCGAGGAGCGCTTGGTGCGGGAGGCAGTGACCACCACCGACCTCGACACGAGACTGAGCGAGGGAATGGCCGTCGAGTCCTTTGTGGAGATCGTGTTGGACAAGCGTTCCCCTGTAAGCGTCGAGCACTTTCTGGTGGCCGCCGAGAAGGGGATGCTACCTATCACTAACAGGACGGCGACGTTCGCGGCCTGCTCGAGCAGCATGGACGTTTCCCTGGTGGCGGAGGCGACCGGGGTGAGAGAGCGCGGCCTGGTCACGGTGCGCAACTCTGGTGTAGGACAGGGAAGGATATACTTTTACCTCGAACGACGGCAGATCTCCGCGCTGCACAACACAGTCGGGACGGTGAGCAGGGGCCTCGAGCTAGTGAAACTGGCGCCTGCCGGGGCTAGGCTCACCGTGCTCACCTTGCCCGAGAGGATGATGACGATCGGCATGACCCAGAAGCAGGCTCAAACGGCGATCGAATCGAGGGGATCGAGGCAGAGCCGGACCGGGGACATCGCGGACGATGCGATCGTGGTGGAGCAGGAGCCAGAGCTTACCATGGATGCCTTGGACGAACCGCAGATCGAGACCCTCGGCGTGCGACCGGAGAAGGTCAACGATTTGCTTCTCATGGGCGGCAAGGCTCCTGCCACGTACCGCTACTTCCGCAAGATGACCGGACTTGACCACAAACCGATCGGCACGATGAAGGTGCACTTCACCTTCCCGGAGATGCCACTGATCACGTTCGAAGGCGACGCCCAGCAAGGCGGTGTGCTCGTGCCAGAGAATCAGTTCGGCGCGGAGTCGAAGCGGGGCGACCTCGCCATCACCAACATGTCGCGACCAAGCCGCGGCCTCATCGGCATCCGTCTCGACCCGTCGGAGGAGTTCGGTCCCACTGGTGAAGAACGGTTCGGCACTAACCTGCTTGGCAGCATGGCAACCAGCCTGGATGAGCTGATGAAGAACATCCAGGAGGGTGACATCGTCTACGTTCGCGAGGCGGCTCAAAAGCCCGCGCCCGTCAGGAAGCCCAGGAAGTCACAGGTTGCGAGGAAGACAGCGACGAAGAAGGTGGCGGCGAAGACGCCGGTGAAGAAGTCCAGGGAGGCAAAGCGTGCCAAAAAGCAATGAGACCCGAATGATCGTAATCGCGCCGACGTCGCAAGTAACCCCAGACCAGATCACGCGTCTCATTCACGGTCTCGGTCTAGAAATCACGGTCAAGGAGACGTGCTACGGCGCGATGGTGGAAGGGAGCCACGAGATCGTGCTCAAAGCGGTCGAGGAAGCGCGCAAGCTCGATCCTGACCGCATTTTCACCAAGGTGCGCGGGTTCCCGATGGGTGACGCGCGGCGCTGCCGCGCGCATCACGGTTCGAGGCCAGGCTTCACCCAGCTGGAGAAGGAGTGGGAATGCTTGAGCCTGGTTGAGAAAGGCGTCGCCGCGGCCCGCAGGGGCGAGGAGCTCCGCGAGCTGCCGCCGAAGCCTATGCTTTCGGTCAAGGAACTGAAGAAGGTCGTGGAGGAATCGAAATGAAGGTCATGATCGTACCGCCAAACAGCCTGATATTGTTCGACCTAGTGGAGAGGTACGGGCACGAACCCCTGAGTCTGATGGGCGCTATCGGGGACCGGGTGACGAACCCGGAGATCGAGTCTCCTCCTCTCAATGTCACTCCAGAGGACGTCAAGGCCGGGCTGAAATACGCGGGAATCGAAGTGCCCTCAGGCATCCGCGGTCGACTCGCCATCTGGGGGCCGCTGGTCGACAAGGCCGAGGCGGCGATAATCATGGAGGAAGCGCCGTTCGAGTTCGGGTGCGTCGGCTGCCACCGCACCGACGAGATGTTGCGCTACCTGATCAAGAAGCGCAAGATCCCGGTGCTCACCGTTCACTATCCGACGACCGAAGCGGAAGCGA
>DATJOX010000056.1:0-25687 GCA_035506675.1 Methanomassiliicoccales archaeon | reverse complement strand
GACCGGCAGTCCTTGAGAATCAAGTACGGTGACGTTCGCCCATCTATAGATAGAGACAGTCGGCTTCAGCGTTACCGTGATCCAGATCCTGTCGAAGAGAACGTTCGCTTGCCCTGCAACTGACTGATATGTCACATTCAGGTTTTTGATGTCATCTAGGCTTGTAATTCCAGCCGCAAACAGATTAAAGCTGTCCGTTGTCAAAGACGCGGACAGCCTTGGTCTGATTGGCGTATTCAGTGACGCTGTCCCAATTCCGTATTTTATGTAGTTGGTCGGTGCCCCTGCGCCATTTGTAAGATAAGCAAAGTTGAGGGTGGCAGCAGAAATCAGGCCAGAGAGGTCGCTTCCATTGAACGCGTTGATTGAGAGAACTCGCCCTCCTCCCACGGTTGCGTACAGCGTGTCACCGCTGACGGTGATATTGCGAATCAGAGCATTCGTGTTGTCCGATGGGGACTTTGCCAACGGGTCCAATCCGGTTGCTGTTGGCATTGGCCAAACAGCCGGCTGTCTCAGGTACGTCTGGCTCGCGGTATCTTGCATATCGAAGCTGGTGCCGTACAGGTAACACTGTGAGGAATCGTACACGTTCAGCGTGTTGTGCATAGCGCCGTTGTCGCTGAAGTCCACTCCGATGTAGGAGTTGATGGCGGTCAGCCGACTGTTCATCGCCACGCTAACCGACTTGTACGCGTCGACGTCGAACTGCACGGTGAACCAGACACGGTCAACGTAGATGTTCTGGCTGCCCGCGGTGTTCGCCAATCTGACCTGCAGGTAGTAGAGATCCTCCGAGGTCATCGCCGGGAGCACCACCGACTCCTCCTTGAATGAATTGATCGATGGGTTGTAGACGGCTGAGGTGTCGTCAATGACGATCGACGAGGGGTTCAACGCTCCATTGCGGAATCCCCAGTTGACGACGTTCGCAGCCGCATAACCGTGATCGGTCATGTAGCGCACGTGCATCGTCACGGTCGCTGCATTGTCGAACAATAGCCCATAGAGCGCGTTGAGGTTCGTGCTCAGGACCTCGCCCGGCGCTATGGTCGCGAACTTCTGGTCGGCCGAGCTCATGTTCCCAATCGGGTCGGAGACAGTGTTGTCCGCCGCGAATCCGGTCGGGGTTCTCGAGAGTGTGTAGGTCACGTCGTCCCTCGAGGCGGTATCAGAGGCGAACGCGTACTGGTGAGAGTATATCGACCCGGACGGGCCAGTGGCATTGTAGAAGATGTCCTGGATTCTCGAGTCCTGCAAGAAGATGTTGCTGCTCGAGAAGAACAGTACCGGCGAACTGTCGAAGTAGTGTGATGGGAAGAAGTTGGGATCGCAGTATGAGGAAATATCCCCAACGTTGTGACCGCATACGACCGATCGGGTCAGTTCCATGGTCGAGTGGTCGACCACGAGGTGCCCGGGGAACTGCAGCACCGAGTCGGTTGCACTAAGCACTCCACCGTTCTGAACTAGCACACCAAGGCTTGGGAAGTTGTATATCTGATTTAGGTGGGTGGTGAGGGTGGAATTGTCGAGAATCAGCTGACCGCCATCCTCGATCACAAGCGTATAGACATGAGTGGAAGTTGACGGGTTGTCGGCTATGCCGCAATCCTGAGTGAAGGCGATGCCGCCGTTCATGACGTGCACCACGCCTCCAGCGCGGATCGTGAGGTTGCCGTCCATGTAATGGATCGAGCCGTCGATGTTCCAAGTCGAGACCTCGTAGTCCGAGCCGATGATGACGTCGCCGTTCGGGAGGTACGAGGGTAGCGCTGCCTTTCCGACGTTCGCGACGCCGAGGAATAGAACCCCGGCGAACATCGAGAAGACGAGGCACCAAACTATCGCAAAGCTAGCTATCTTGTTCTTGAGGGCACCACTGTCCATAAACCCACCCGACCCATCTGGTCGAATTCGTGCGAATAAGAAGTAAGTGTCTATAAATAGGCTCTCTTACAAGTGATGTTTTTGAGAGTGAAAAACCGGGGTGCTGGCTAGCACCGTCGGCCGAGATTCGAGACCCCCGGCCGAAGGGCAGCAAAAACACCCCTTCGAAAGTACGCGAATCACTTGCGTTTGATGATCTTGCGTATCGACACGGAGCGCGGTTTTCCGTCTTCCTTCGGCTCCGCGGTAGCCTCTTCTTTCTTCGGCTCTTCCTTCGGCGCGGCGGGCTTCTCCTCGACCTTAGGCTCGGGTTTCGGCGCCTCCTCCTTCGGCTGCGGCCTCGGGTTCTTCAAGTCCGCTCCGCAGGCGTAGCACGTCTCCGCGTCCCCGCTCACGATCGTGCGGCATTCGGGGCAGAACTTTTCGGCGAGGGAAGCTTCCGAGACCTCCTTCACTTCTGGGTCCTCCACCGGCTCGGGCACCGGGGCCGGGGTCTCAATGACCTCCTCGGGCTCTGGCTCAGGCTTCGGCTCCGGCCTAGGTTCAGGCGCCCTCTCCGGCGCTCTCTCATATCGAGGCTTCGGTTCCGGCTCGCTCCTCGGCATCGCCGGAGCACCGGATTCGCGCCTGGCCACCGCCCTCTCTCGCTCCGAGAGCGATGCCTCGCGATCGTTCAGGGTGCGCTCCCAGCCGACGAATCTGCGCTGCTCGTCCATGACCAACGCCTTGCTCTCCGAGAGCAGGCCCTCCTGTTCGGTGAGCACCTTCGCCTTGGCGAGGAGCTCTTCGCGCTTCGAGCTCAACTCCTCGAGGACCTTCTTGACCAAAGACTCGTCCGCGAGGATGCGCTCCTCCAGCGCGCTGACGCGCTGCGTCGCCGCCTTGGACAGCTCCTCGTGCTTCGCGGAACGGTCCGCCAGGTCCAGCACGACCGTCTCCTTGTCGGCGAGCTCGCGGTCGCGTTTCTCGAGGATCGCTCGGCCCTCGTTCAGCTCCGACTCGAGCTGGCGCAGGTTGGACTCGAGAGCGCCCAGGTCCTTCTCCTTCTTTTCGACCGCGCGTTCGCGCGGGGCGACCTCGGTCTCCCGGCGCTCGATCTCCGTCTGCGCGGTGCTGAGCTTCGTTTCCCTTTGGTCCAGGAACTCGGCGCGCTCGCGGAGCTGCTTCTCGACCTCGTCGAGCTCGTCCCGGCGTTTCTTCAGGTCAGCCTCCTGTGCCTTGATCTTGTCCTTGAATTCCTCTATGACAGTCCAAATCGCGACGTTGTCGCCCGGCAAGTGACATCCCTTCCACTACGGCCCTTTTTCCCCGACCGCTCCCGTGGTAATCACTGCCTCACTCTATAACCTTTTTGAAGCCAGTGCTCACGCCAGGGAAGGACCGAGCACGGTGATGCCGCCCGGACCCACCTCGAAGGTGTGCCTCTCCATGGAATGCTCGCAGGCGCGCATCTTCTCTACGCGCACGAAGCGGGCGAGCTTGCCCCGGCTGCGATCGAGCCCGAGCTCGATTATCCCGTCGACCAGGAACCCTTCGTTCCCCAGCAGATCGGAGGGGCTGTTCGGGTTGCGCTCCATGACGATGAACGATGTCAAGTTGAGGTCGCGCAGCGACTTGAAGAAGTAGAACATGCGCTTGCGCATGCCGACGGAATCCTCCATGAGCGAGTACAGGGCGCCGAGCGAGTCGAGCGCGAAGACCGTGAACCGGTCCCCGTGCTTCTTCTTGTGATAGTTGAGCGTCTGCTCGATGAACTGTACGTAATCGGTCGGATGGTCCACGTCCACGATCTCGTCCAGCTCGCGCAGATCGGTGATGTCTGAGATCGCAAGGTTGTCCGGGACCTGGATGCCGAGGGACTTCATGTTGCGCAGGTGCGAGTCGCCCGTCTCCTCGAGCGTGACGTACAACCCGAACTCCTTCGTCTTCTCGAGGTACGTCGACATGAGCGTGTAGACGAAGCTAGTCTTCATCGAGCCGGGAGGGCCGGTGATCAAAACCACCTTCGGCGCCTCGACGTCCGTGCGGAAGATCTTGTCGAGCCCAGGGATGGAGTTCTTGAACATGAATCAGGACCGCCAACTGGCAAAATGCCTGGTTCGCTAGTAATACTTTTCTGAGTGGAGGCGAATTCGCGCGAATGTGGGCGTAGGCCGCCTCACTCGTCCTCTTTGTCCCGCTCCTCCTCTTCGCGCTCGTCCGGCTGCTCCTCGATCGGGAGGCCGTTCTCGTCGACGTGCGACTCAGCCTCCTCCACCGCCTGCTTCTCGTGCTCGCCGACGAGCCTTGCGACCGCGATCACCGTCTCGCCTTCCTCAAGGCGCTTCGCGCGCACTCCCTGCGTGACGCGGCTGAGGACGCGGAACTCGCTGACCGAGGTTCTTATCACGTTCCCTGAGTCCGACGCGATGAGAATCCCGTCCTCGTCGGATACCTCGAGCACGGCGACGACCTTGCCGGTCTTCTCGCCTATGCGCATCGATTTCACACCTCGGCCGCCGCGGTTCGTCTTGCGGTACTCGTCGCGGACTTCCTCTTCCTCGGGCTCTTGGCCTTCTGGCTCCTCGGCCTCGGATTCCGACTCGGGGACCTCCTCCGCCTCCTCCGGGGCTTCGTACTTGCCGACCAGCGAGACCTTGCCGTAACCCTTTTCGGTAACTGTGAGCAGTTTCGAATCCTGCGTCACGACCGCCATCGAGACGACCTCATCGCCCTGATAGAGTCGTATGCCCATGACGCCCGCTGCGGGGCGCCCCATCGGCCTGACTCCCTTCGTCTTCTTGCCGCTCTCGTCCCTCTCGTACTTGAGCTGGAAGCGGTTCACGCGGCCGTTGCGAGTCGCCAAGATGATGTCCGAAGAGTCGTCGGCGATCTTCGTGTCGATCAGCTCGTCGCCTTCGTTCATGCCGACCGCGATGATGCCGTTGATGCGCACGTTCTTGTACGCGTCCAGCGGCGTCTTCTTGATGCGACCGCGCTTCGTCGCGAAGACGAGGAAGTGCGAAGAATCGAACTCCTTGATCGGGAGCTTGTCAATCACCTTCTCGCCCTCCTCGAGGCGAGGCAGGAGGTTCACTATCGGCTTGCCCTTCGAGTGCCTACCGCCCACCGGTATCTTCCAGGTCTTGAGCAGGAACATCTTGCCGAAGTTCGTGAAGAACATCACGTTGTCGTGCGTGCTCGAGACGAAGAGGTCGGTCACGTGGTCCTCCTCCTTCGTCTCCATGCCCATGAGCCCGACGCCGCCTCGCCGCTGCTCCTTGTACGTGTCCAGAGGCAGGCGCTTGATGTACCCGTCCTGTGTGACCATGAGCACCATGTCCTCGACCGGAATCAGGTCCTCGATGTCCAGATCCACCGCGTCGTGCACGATCTCGGTGCGCCTGTCGTCGCCGTAGTCAGTTTTCAGCTTGAGCAGCTCGCCCTTGACTATGGCCGTGACTCGCTCTTCGCTAGCTAGAATCGCCTCCAGGTCCGCGATCACCTTCTCCAGGTCCGCGAACTCCTGCCGGAGGCTCTCGAGCTCGAGCCCGGTCAACTTCTGTAGGCGCATGTCCAGGATCGCCTTCGCCTGCTCCTCGTCGAGCTCAAAGCGCGCCATGAGCGCGTTCCTGGCGATCTCGGGCGTCTCCGACTCGCGGATGATCTTGATCGTTTCGTCGAGCGCATCGATCGCTTTCATCAGCGCGATGAGGATGTGCTCTCGCTTGCGCGCCTCCTTGAGCTCGAACTTTGTGCGTCGGATGACGACCTCGCGACGAAAGTCGAGGTACGCCTGCATGATCTCTCTGAGCGTGAGGATCTTCGGCTCGTTGTTCACGAGCGCCAAGTTGATCACGCCGAAGGTCGCCTCCATCTGCGTGTGCTGGAAGAGCTGGTTGCGCACGATGTCCTCCATGACGTCGCGGCGCAGCTCGATGACGATTCGCATCCCTTCGCGGTCGCTCTCGTCGCGGAGGTCCGTGATGCCGTCGATCTTCTTGTCCTTGACGAGCTCCGCGATGTTCTCGATCAGGCTCGCCTTGTTCACCTGGTACGGGATCTCGGAGACGATGATGCGCTTCTTGCCTTCTTTCTCCTCTATGCTCGTGCGCGCCCTCACCTTGAGACGCCCGCGTCCCGTCGAGTAGGCCTCGAGTATGCCCGATATTCCGTAGATGATGCCGCCAGTCGGAAAGTCCGGGCCCTTGACGAAGTCCATCAGGTCGATGGCCTCGAGATCGGGCTTGTCGATCAGGGCGACAAGACCGTCAACGATTTCCGCGAGATTGTGGGGCGGCATGTTCGTTGCCATGCCCACGGCGATGCCAGAAGAGCCGTTGACGAGGAGGTTCGGGAGCTTCGCGGGAAGAACGGAAGGCTCCTGCAGACTGCCGTCGAAGTTCGGCACGAACTCGACCGTTTCTTTCTCGAGGTCGGCGAGCATCTCCTCGGTGATCTTCTCCATGCGGCATTCCGTGTATCGCATGGCTGCGGCTTCGTCCCCGTCCACCGACCCGAAATTGCCCTGGCCGTCGACAAGGGGGTAGCGGAGCGAGAACTCCTGCGCCATCCTGACCAGCGAGTCGTACACCGCAAGATCGCCATGAGGATGGTAGCGCCCCATCGCATCGCCCACCACTCTGGCCGACTTCATGTACTTCTTGCCAGAGGTCAACCCCATGTCGTACATCGAGTAGAGGATGCGCCGGTGGACCGGCTTCAGCCCGTCTCGAACGTCAGGGAGGGCTCTGGAGACGATCACGCTCATCGCGTAATCGATGTAGGCCTTCTTCATCTCCTGCTCGACCGGGCGGTTCACGACCTTGTGCTGGAATCCTTCCGGCGGGTTTGAATTGGAGTCTTGTGAGCCATCCATGTCCCCCACCTCACACGTCCAGGTTCTCGACTTCCTTGGCGTGGGTCACGATGAACTCACGCCGAGGGCCTACCTCTTCCCCCATGAGAGTGGTGAACAATTCGTCTGCGCGCACGGCATCCTCGATGCTGACCTGCTTCATGATGCGCCTTGCGGGGTCCATTGTCGTTTCCCAGAGCTGCTCCGGATTCATTTCGCCGAGACCTTTGTATCGGCTGATCGTCGCTCCCTTGCCTAGTTCAGCCACTGCCTCATCGCGTTCCTTCTCGGTGTACGCCCAGACCTCTTTGCTACCCTTGGCAACGCGATAGAGTGGGGGCTGAGCGATGTAAACGTAACCGGCGTCGATCAACGGCTTCATGTGCCGGAAGAAGAGCGTCAGTAAGAGGGTGCGGATATGCGCCCCGTCGACGTCCGCATCGGTCATTAGAACGACTCGGTGATAACGGGCATTTTCGACATTGAAATCCTGATCGATGCCCGTTCCCATCGCTGTGATGAGATTGCGGATTTCCTGGTTCTTGAGCATCTTGTCCATTCGGGCACGTTCTACGTTCAGAATCTTGCCGCGAAGCGGCAGGATGGCCTGGAATTCGCGATTCCTGCCCATTTTGCTCGAGCCTGCGGCCGAATTTCCTTCGACGAGAAAGAGTTCGCACTTCGCGGGGTCCTTCTCCGAACAATCCGCCAATTTCCCCGGCAGCGACGTCGACTCGAGATACCCCTTGCGTCGAGTGAGCTCACGCGCTTTTCTCGCGGCCTCGCGCGCCTGCGCGGCAAGTATGCAGCGCTTCACGCACACCTCGGCGACCTTCGGGTTCTCCTCGAGGTATTCGAACAACTTCTCGTTGAGAGTGCTCTCGACGATCCCGCGGACCTCCGAGTTCCCGAGCCTCGTCTTCGTTTGCCCTTCGAACTGTGGCTCCGGGACCTTCACGCTGAGGATCGCGGTCAGGCCCTCGCGCACATCCTCGCCGCTGAGCGCCTCATCGCTCGTCTTCATGAAGTTGTACTTGCGCGCGTAATCATTCATAGTGCGCGTGAGCGCGGACCGGAAGCCGACCAGGTGTGTGCCGCCTTCGATGGTGTTGATGTTGTTGACGTAGGTGAAGATCGCTTCGTTGTAGGCCTCGGTGTACTGCATCGAGACCTCGATGACGAGCCCCTCGCGCTCCGCGTAGATGTAGATCGGGTTCGGGTGCAGCGGGTTCTTGCCCTTGCTCAGCGAGCTCACGAACTCGTTGATACCGCCTTCGTAATGGAAGTGCTCCTCGCGGTTGGTGAGCAGATCTCGGAAATTGATCACGACGTTCTTGTTGAGGAACGCTAGGTCCCTGAGGCGGTGCGCAAGGGTGTCGTCGTCGAAGACGGTGCTCGGGAATATCTCGGGGTCCGGGGTGAAAGTGATCGTCGTCCCGGTTCCCTCCGCCTCCCCGATCTCCGCGAGCCGCGTGCAGACGACGCCCTGTTCGCAGCGCATCATCCACTCCTTGCCCTCGCGCCGCACGTGGACCTCGAGCCACTTCGAAAGAGAGTTGACGACGCTGAGCCCCACGCCGTGCAGCCCGCCGCTGACCTTGTACGACTTGCGGTCGAACTTGCCACCAGCGTGTAGGTGGGTCATCACGACCTCGACCGCCGGCTTGCCGTAGCGCTCTATGGTATCGGTTGGGATGCCCCGACCGTTATCAGAAACGGTAACACTTCCGTCTGTGTTAATCGTAACATCGATGCGGTCGCAGTAACCCCCCATCGCCTCGTCGATGCTGTTGTCCACGACCTCGTAGACCAAGTGATGTAGCCCGCGCTCATCGGTCGATCCGATGTACATGCTCGGGCGCTTGCGCACGGCCTGGAGCCCTTCCAGGACTTGAATGCTCGCTGCCGTGTACGTGCTGTCCTCCATGATTATCACCGTGACTGGAACTTACGCTTCCTTCGAGCCTTTTTCGTTCGAGATTCCTTATCGAGAGATTTCCCTGAAACCCATCCCTCTGAGCGTTGAACCAAAGGGGTTCGCGGTATATATAGCCTTCGCGGTGAATCTGGCTATATAAACTCTGAGGGGGTCTTCCGGCATGGAGAAACACTGGCCCTCCGACCCTACCTTTCTTGTGCCTAAAATCAGCCTTACCGCCCCTATTTCTTCGGATTTCGGAAACCCTTCCGCGAAGCCGATCGAGGCGCTCCTAGCCAAAGTCTAAGTCGGGGAGTGCAGGTAGGGTTCGCGGAATGACGCTCATGAGCAGGGCCGCCAAGGGAGTGCCCGATGAGGCGCTCGCAGGGGCCGCGAAAGAGGGCATCGAGCCCGAGAAGGTCCGCCGCGGGCTAGCGAGCGGGCGGATCGTCATCCCCTTCAACCCGATCCATTCGCCAGAGGTGCGCTGCATCGGCGAGGGCATGCGCGTGAAGGTGAACGTGAACCTCGGAACATCGAAGGACCACGTCGACGTGGAGGAAGAGCTTCAGAAGGCGCGCATCGCGATGCGATACGGCGCCGACGCGGTCATGGACCTCTCCACCGGCGGCGACATCGATGAGATCCGGCGTCGGATCATCAAAGAGGTCAGCTTGCCGATCGGCACCGTGCCAATCTACCAGACCGGGCTGCGGATGGCGCGCGAGAGCGCCGTCGTCGACATGGACGAGGATGATATCTTCAACGGCATCGAGAAGCACGCGCGCGATGGCGTGGACTTCATGACGGTGCATTGCGGCATCACGCGCGACAGCGTCCGGACCCTGCGCGCCTCTGACAGATTGACCGACGTCGTTTCGCGCGGCGGTTCGTTCCTCGTCGCTTGGATCCTGCACAACGACGAAGAGAACCCGCTCTTCGCGCGCTTCGACTACCTGCTCGAAATGGCGCAGCGCTACGATTTCACTTTGAGCTTGGGGGATGGCCTCAGGCCGGGATGCCTTCACGACGCCACCGACGCCGCGCAGCTGCATGAGCTGATGATCCTGGGAAAGCTGGTGAAGAGAAGCCGCGAGAAGGGAGTGCAGGCAATGGTCGAGGGACCGGGCCACGTGCCTATGGACCAGATCGCGGCGAACGTGCGCCTGGAGAAGACCCTGTGCGACGGTGCCCCCTTCTACGTCCTCGGGCCGCTCGTCACCGATATCGCGCCCGGATACGATCACATCACGGCCGCAATCGGGGGCGCGATCGCGGGCATGAGCGGAGCGGATTTCCTCTGTTATGTGACGCCGGCCGAGCACCTTTGCCTGCCGACGGTGGACGATGTGAGGGAGGGGTTGATCGCCTCACGGATAGCGGCGCACGCCGCCGATGTCGCGAGGGGACGAGGCAGAGAGAAGGACGACGCGATGGCGGTCGCAAGGGAGGCGCTCGACTGGGAAGCGATGTTCGAGCACTCCCTCGACCCGGAAAAGGCGCGCGCCTATCGCGGACGAGGGCATACCCAGGACTCCGAAGGATGCTCGATGTGCGGCGACGTCTGCGCCATCAAGATCGTCCGCGAGTACCTGAAGAAGCAGGACTAGCTAAGCAATGACTTGAGCCGGGCGAAGAGGTCGGTCGCCTGGACCACCGCCCCGCAATACGAGCACTTGGCCGTGGACCCTTCCTTCGGCAGTTCCACGTTCGCCCCACAGGACGGGCACTTCACGCTCTGGACGACTACGCCTCCCTTGCCGAGCTGCTCCTTCAGGAAGCTGAAGTCGAGCACGATCCTGTCCCGCTTCTTCTCTTCCTCCGCCTCCGTGATCCGTCTCCTGACCGCCGCGTCGAGGACCGTCTTGAACTCCGGAGCGCACGAGGAAGAGACGCTCGTCGGAAACTCTTGCGAGCCTGCTTGCGTTCCAGAGACCCGCTCGTCGATCCCCGTGAGCACGAGCTGCGAGCGAGGGCCTCCTGGCCCATAGCTTATGATCACTCGATTGCCCAACAGGCCCTTCTGCAGGCTGATGCCGCGAACGTCCTCTAGCGCGAGGTCATTGAACAAGTCGTATCGAGAGGTCATGATGCCGGACTCGTGAATCGCAATCAGGCGGAAGTTAGTGAGCAGCAGCGCCAGGTGATAGTTACGGTAGGGATTCTGATTGGAGGCACCGAACGCGCTCGGCGGGGCTTCCGCGACGGTGTCTGCGCTCCACATCCGGGCGAGCCTCTCCCCTTGTTTGAGTATCACGACATCGAGGAACCGCTGTGGCATTTGGATCTCGACCGTGTCGTCCTTCTCCCCCGACCAATGACCGCACTCCAGGCACGCCTTCGCCCCTTCGCGCATCTCTGCGCCGCAGGCCTCGCACTTCATCGCTTCCCCACCGAATTGATGCGTCCGCGATTACTTAATCGTAGGCTCGCGGTCGCCTAGCGCGCAAGGAATGGAATGGAGCCACTGGAGGGGATCGAACCCCCGGCCTACGGTTTACGAAACCGTCGCTCTCTAGCGACCGCGCAGAGAAACCGCGAGGTTGCCGCTGAGCTACAGTGGCGAGTGGACAGCCATCAAAGCGTGCTTCGATTTAAAGTTTCGTGCTCGGTGCCTGAGAACAATGCTGGCCTCGCCAATCTCGTTCGCGCTGGATTAGGGCAATAGAGATATATCGACCCTGGATGATTTTCTCCCGGTTCCCGTGTTGGCCGATCTTGGATTGCCCGATGGGCACGTGGTGAGCAAGGACCGCGGCGGGGAAGAAGTTCTCCGGCGCGTGCTCGACAACGTGCGCAAGTTCGCTTTCTCGGGATACCTGAAGATCGAGCTCTCACAGGAAGGCGACGCATCGGAAGGCATCGTCTCGTTCACCTCCGGGGAACCGGGGATCGCGCTCTACGCCTACTCGAAGTCTGGCACCGGAGGCGAGCGGATCTATCGCGGCGCGAAGGCAGCCGAGTTCATCTGGGAGGATTCCTTGTACTCGGAGGCGACCGTCTCGCTGCACTCCCGGGCCGTCCTTGCCGACCTCGAGAAGAGGTTCCCGGACGCGCGACTCGGACGGGTCGAGCTGATGCCCCCTCCGACGCTCCCGAGCCCTTTGGCGGGGGCGGAGCTCAGCCGCCTCGAGGGAAAGAAGGACCAGTCCGCCCAGCACATCCTGGAATGGGCGAAGCAGGGGTACAACGTGTCCCATCTGGTCCGATTGTACCTGACGGACCCGTCCGCCTCGGCGAGATCGCTCCCCTACTTCGAAGCGAACATCCAGCGGCTGCGCTCTTTGGAGGAGGTGCTCCGCCTCCTCGACATCCAGGGATACGAGCGGGAGGGGAAGTCCCTCTCCAGGCGCATGAAGGACCCTGAGCGCCTGCTGGAGGCGGAGGGAGAGCTTGAGAAGCTGCGCCGGCGCATCGAAGGCTTGGGAGCCGGGAGCGCGGAAGAGGAGATCCGTCAGGAACTGGAACAGAAGCGTGCCGAGGAGAGGATCGATTCGGTCTATGACCTGATCCTCAAGTACCACCGCCATCAGGTCGGGGCCGCCGAACCGGACGCCTGCGCGCGTTGCGGTGGCGCTCTCGACGCCGAAGGCAAATGCCCATCGTGCGACCTCATCCCTAAGACCGGGGGCTACGGTCGCCCTCTCAATCCTCGCTTCAGCTTCGAGTCGTTCGTGACCGGGCCTGGCAGCAAGTTCGCGGAAGCGGCTGCGCGCGCGGTTGCCAACGAGCCCGGGAAGGCATACAACCCGCTGTTCATCTACAGCCGTTCGGGGATGGGCAAAACGCACCTGGTGCAAGCGGTCGGGAACTTCGCTAGCAAGCAAGGGAAGAGCATCGTCTACGCGCCGACGGAGGTGCTGGAGACGGAGCTCGTCTCGGCGGTCAGCGAGAACCGGCTCGATCAGCTTCACAAGGCGTATCGCGGCACCGACCTTCTCATCCTTGACGACGTTCAGTTCCTCGCTGGCAAGGAGCGGATCCAGGAGGAGCTGTTCCTGACGTTCAACTCCCTACTCGAAAAGGGAGGGCAGGTGGTCCTCGCCGCCGACCGGCAACCGAAGGAGATCCCGGGAGTGAGCGAGCGTCTCATCACCCGCTTCGAATCCGGGCTGATCGTGGACCTCCAGCCACCCGACCTCGAGACCAGGCTCGCGATACTCGAGAGACGGACGCAGGCGGAGAACCTGAGCGTGCCGAGGGACGTGCTGGCGTTCGTGGCCGAAGTGTGCAAGGACAACGTGCGCCAGCTGGAGGGCGGCCTGAATCGCGTCGTCGCCTTCTCCTCGCTGATGCGCGCGCCGATTTCGATCGCGCTGGCACAGGAGATACTGCACCACGAGGAGCGTGCCGTGAAGGTCCCGAAAGCGAACCTCGACCTCCTGCCTGGCAAAAGCTATTTGGTCGAGGAACAAAAGCCGGACCTAGCTCACAGGCTGCTGATCTCGAAGGCGCGCGAGGGTTACCACGCGCTCGCGATCGTGCGTTCGCACCCCCGTTCGCTTAAGCAGAGATTGGGGAGCGCGAAGGCGGAGGTCTATTGGCTCACGGACAAGGAGAGCAAGGACGAGCGCACGCTCGCCCCCTCGCTCGAGCGTACGATGGTCATGATCGAGGAGGCGCTCATACCGGGGCAGAAGACGCTAGTGATGCTGGACGACGTGCAGTACCTCATCAGCAACACCACCTTCGACGGCGTCATCCGGTTCATCCGAACGCTCGTGGACGAGATCGCCGAACGCGAGGCGATCTTCATTCTGTCAGTCGACCCAGAAGGACTCACTTCGCAGGAGCTCTCCATCCTCGAACGCGAGATGGAAGTGATGCGGATCTGATCAGAGGTACTTCGCTTCGGTCTTGAACTCGACCAATCGCTCGAGCGCGTCCTCGTACTTCTCTTGTTTCGCGGCCGTGCCCGCTTCCTTCAGGACCTTTATCAATAGCGCCACGTCCTTCCCTTCCGCCTTCGCGTCCAGAAGCTGGGAACGAGCCTTCTTGAGCTCTATGTTGATGACGTCGGGCAAGGTCTTGAGGATCTCCTCCCTGCCCTTGATCGCGAGGATGCTCATCATGCTCCAGTCGCCATGATCCCCGGCGTCTCTCGCCTCGGTGAGCAGGCGGCGCGCTTCGCGCACGTCCACATAGAACCTCTCCCCACCCTGAATGAGCGACTCGAGCTGATCAGAGAGCTCGTGCGCCTCGATGTAGCGCCCGGTGAGCTTCTCGGCCGCCTTCTTTCCATCGATCGTCCGGCGCAGCGCCCCTTCGAGGTTGCCGGCATCCCTCTCCGTGCGGATCTGCGCGATCGCATCGCTGATCGTGGCCGGGTTCGAGTTCATCGACTTGGCGACGTCCACGAGCTTCTCGAGGTACTCCGTGTCCTTGTCCAGGCGGCCGTTGATGGCCGAGGTGATGCTGCGCTTGCACTCTTGCACATAGCCTACAGCGGCTCTCACGTCGCTGCTCTTCCCCGACCGGACGGCCTTGTCGATTAGCCTCCTTCCCTCCGAGGCATCGATGCCGTTGTCCCTGGCCAGGGTAAGAAGCGGCTTCACTTCAGCGACCAGCTCAGGGAAATGGTGACGGAGTTCCGCCTCCTCGTTGGCCTTGATCTCCTCCGCCGAAGGGGCGATCGCCGTCTGATCCGCCGAAGGCGAAGACGCGCCGGCGGATGCCTCTGCCTCCGACTTCGCATCGGACGGGACCGTCTCGGTAATGACCTCGAATTCCGCGCCACAGGACTCACAGCGCGTCGCGGTGGCGGGCAGTGGCTTGCCACACGATGGGCACGTCTCTTCGGAGACCTCCTCGATCACGAACTCCACGCCGCAGTTCGGACACTTGGTGACCTCGCCGACGATGTGGTGGCCGCACTCGGGGCAGTCGAACTCGAAGGCCCCATTGCCATTGCTAGAAGAGCCGTTGCCAGCCAAGCGATCACTCCGATTGCGACGGCTCTATCGCTGCATTCGCTAAAAAACCTGTCGTCATGGAGTGCGCCGTCGCGATTTCTTGGCGCTGCGGAGGCCCAAAGCCAGCATCATCTCCTGGGCGCCCTGCACCGGATCCGGGGTCTCGGAGACGATGGTTATGCTCCCCTTCCAACTGCGGATGGCGTCGACGAACAGGTCGAAGTCCGGTTGCTTCGTTTTGAGGTCGAGATGGCGACGTTCCCCTGCGTCGGTGTACTCGATGCAGGAGTAGTGGCAGTGCAGATGGCCCGCGCTCATCTCTCCCGCCTTGTCCAAGATCTCAAGGAAGTCCTCGGACGACTGCAGGCCTCCGCCGCTGCGCGCGTGCAAGTGCCCGAAGTCGACAACGGGCACGACCCCGTCCACCTGCCTCAGGACGTCGTCGATCTCGTCGAGGGTCCCCCACGACCCCTTCTTGCCCATCGTTTCCAGGCCGATCAGCACGCCATCTGTGCCCTCTTGTTCCATCACCTTCCGGCAGCGCTGCACTCCTTTGAGCACTTCCTGCGTCGCTTTGGATGGCTTCTTGCCCGCGTAGGCGGCGGCGTGCACCACCACTATCCTCGCCCCCATCAGGCTGGCGAGGCGCACGCTCTTCAGGACCCACTCGTCGCTCTTGCCGACCGTCTCTGCGTTCTGAGAGTTGAAATTGATGTAGTACGGGGCGTGCGCACTGAGCAGAATGCCCAGCTCCTTCGCCCTCTGCCCGAGCGCGGTCGCCTTCTCCTCCGCCATCTTCGCCTGGCGCACGAACTGCACCTCGAGCGCGCTGAGGCTCAACGCCGCAACCTTCTCCACCGCATCCACCGGGCCCTTGCTTCGCTCGGGATATCCAGCCGGTCCTACCCAGATCATCGACGTCACCTCAGGCGCTCGCTTACGTCTCAACGATGTGATGGGCGCCAAAAGGGTTTAAGAGAAGCGACGATATGTTTCGTGCGGTTGGCATGTCCCTGAGTCTAGAGGCGGTCAAGGTCGAACGGCCGAACGACTGCAACGTCATCATCGGCCAGACCCACTTCATCAAGAGCGCCGAGGACCTGTACGAGGCGATGGTGAACGCGGTCCCGGGGATCAAATTCGGGATCGCGTTCAACGAGGCGTCCGGCGCCCGGCTCGTGCGCACCGAGGGGAACGATCAGGAGCTGAAGGCGTGCGCGGCGGACAACGCGATGAAGATAGGCGCCGGCCACGTCTTCGTCGCGGTCATTCGCAACGCGTTTCCAGTGAACGTGCTCAACCGCATCAAGGAAGTGCCGGAGGTGTGCACCATCTTCTGCGCCACCGCGAACGATCTGGAAGTGATAGTCGCCAAGTCGGAGCGGGGACGAGGGGTGGTGGGCGTTATCGACGGTCAAGCGCCGCTGGGAGTGGAGAAAGATGAGAACGTCAAAGAAAGGAAAGAGTTCCTCCGCAAGATCGGATACAAGCTTTGAAGAGCCAGAAGCGCTGGACGAGTACGAGCAATCGGCGAAGTACTACGACGTGTGGTACGAGGACTTCACCGAGGACGTCGGGTTCTACGTAAGCCTCGCAGAGCGCACCGGCGGCCCGATCCTCGAGTCGATGTGCGGCACCGGCAGGATAATGATCCCGCTCGCGGACGCGGGATACGAGGTCACGGGCGTGGACAGGAGCGCGGCCATGCTGGACATCCTGAGCGCCAAGCTCGACCTCATCGGCGGCAAGGTCGAAGAGAACATCGATATCATCCAGGGCGATGTGAGGACGTTCAAGTCGACCAAGAAGTTCAAGCTCGCGATCATCCCCTTCAACTCGTTCCTGCACCTCCTCACCCGGGGCGAACAGGAAGAGGCCTTGGCCAACATCAACAAGCACATGGACAAGAACGGCCTCCTCGCGGTGAGCGTGTTCAACCCGCGCCTCGACAGGCCGGAAGGGCTCGTCAGGCACCGCGGCACCAAGGTGACCTCAAAAGGAGAGATCATCAGCAAGTTCGAGTCGCAGACGTTCGATCTGACGAGGGGGATCACGAACGTCCATTACTTCTACGACATCTCGCGCCAGGACAAAGAATTCAGGCGCGTGACCACGACCATGAAGCTCAGGCTGCTCTTCTACCAGGAGACGGTGGACCTCCTCATGGACAACGGCTTCGCGGTGGAGGAGACCTACGGGGACTACGCGTTCTCGCCGTTCCGCAAGAACAGCGAGCTGATGGCGTTCGTGGCAAGGAAGCTCTGATGGACCTCGGGCCGATCGACCTAGACTACACCCTGGACTGCGGACAGGCGTTCCGCTGGCGCAAGTCAGGGAACGAATGGCGAGGGATCGTCAGAGGAAAGACGATCTCTCTCTCCCAAAAAGGCAACAAGATCGAAGCGAGCACGGACCTCCCGAACCGCGAGGTCGAGCGCTACTTTCGGACCGATGACGACCTGCGGACGATCGAGAGCGAGCTGAGGCGCGACGAGTACGTCGCTTCGCTCGTCGACCGATTCAAGGGACTGAGGCTCCTCCGCCAGGAGCCCTGGGAATGCGCCTGCTCCTATGTTCTAGCGACGAACGCCAACGTGCCGAGGATCAAAAAGATGATTGAGACGGTCTGCGCGACCTACGGCGATGAAATTGAGGAAGGGGTCTTTGGCTTCCCCTCGCCGAGACAGGTCCTGAGCAAGGAGAAGGAGGCTCAGGATTGTCGTCTCGGGTATCGCTGCGACCGGTTCGTGGCGTTCGCACGCGCGGCGGCGAGCAGGGTGCTGGATTTCGACTCGTTGCGCGCCCTCGACTACGAGGACTGCGTCCGGGCGCTCGTGCGGTTCGATGGCGTGGGAGAAAAGGTTGCCGACTGCATTGCGGTCTTCTGTCTGGACCATCTCGAGGCCTTTCCCATAGACGTGCGCATCAAGCGGGTGCTTATGGAGCGCTATTCGATGACCGGCTCCTACCGCAAGCTGAGCGCGCAGGCGCGAGCGCATTTCGGTCGGTTCGGCGGCTACGCTCAGGAGTACATCTACTTCGCAGCGGACGCAAGGAACCGCTAGGTTCAGGTCTCGATCTGGCAGCTCACGCATTGCGGCGCGCGAACTCCCGTGTGCGTCTCGTAGACCTTGACGAGCATCCCGCTCTTCTTGACCATCTCGCAGATCCGGCAGGTCTCAGTGACGATGTCGGAGCCGTTTATCATGCGCACCGCGGCGGCCTCGACCTCCTTCTTGAAGTCCTCGTACTTGCCGCTGTTCTCGATCTCCTTGCTGGTGCCACGCTTCGCCTTCAAATACTGCGAGATCGCGGCGTCGGTGACGCCGAACCTCCGGGCCACCTCGGCCTGACTGAGATGATGCTTGTCAACGAGCTCCCTCGCCAATTCCCTTCGGATCGATGGAAGAACGTACCAGACAATGAGCTCGCACGGAATCTTCATGGTTACCTGGTAGAGCCTTAACGATATTTAAGGCCGTCGAATCCACGCTCCGGGCAGTCCGAATTACGCCTCAAGCGGGCTCGCTCTAGCAGAGCTCCTCTTGGCGACCTGCAATCGCGAGCAAGCGCAACTGACTAATATTCACAATCGTTTACACTACCCCTAAATCCTTTGCCCCGATATAGGACGCAGGACTGAGACCATGGCCATCGACGAGATCGTAGTCACGCGCAAGATCGTTGAACGCTACTCACGCGAATTCATTGACAACCTCGACGTGGACGTGGTCATCGCTGGCGCGGGGCCGGCTTCGCTCACCGCGGCGCGCTATCTCGCGAAGGCCGGGAAGAAGGTCGTCATTTTCGAACGCAAGCTCACGCCTGGAGGAGGGATGTGGGGCGGAGGGATGACGTTCCCGGTGATCGTCGTGCAGGAGGAATCGAAGTACCTCCTCGACGAGATCGGCGTCAGGCTCGAATCCGAGGGGAACGGCTACTATACAGCCGACTCAGTCGAGGCGAGCGCGAAGCTCATCGCATCCGCCGTGGACGCTGGCGCGAAGCTCTACAACACCATCTCGGTCGAGGACGTCATGATCCGCGAGAACAAGGTGTGCGGGGTCGTGATCAATTCGAGCGCCGTCGAGGTCGCTCACCTCCATGTTGACCCTCTTGCCATCCGGTCGAAATTCGTGATAGACGGAACCGGCCATCCCGCCGAGGTCGTGCACGTGGTCGTGCGCAAGGTCGGAAGGCTCACCACCCCGACGGGACAGATCGAGGGCGAGAAGAGCATGTGGGCCGAGGTGGGCGAGATGATGACAGTCGAGAACACCATCGAGGTTTATCCGAACCTCTACGTCACCGGCATGGCCTGCAACGCGGTCATGGGGGCGCCGAGGATGGGCCCGATATTCGGCGGCATGCTGCTCTCCGGGCACAAGGTGGCGCAGCTGATCCTCGAGCGCTGCTGATCACTCGTTCGGGTGCGTCATCTCGTAGAAATCCTGATACTCCCACTCCGGTTCCTCTTCCTCGCCGATCTCCCTCACGGTCAGATCGAGCTCGCGCAGTTGCTTCCTTAGCTCCGGCAGCGAGATCTCTCCTTCCAGGTGGTGGAGCAGCAGGGCCTTGCCCTTCTTGTACGCCCGGAACATACCCACCATCTCCGGCCCGCGGAAGCACACGTAGCACCACGTCCCGAATCGCTCCTTGATCTGCGGCTGCAGGTAGTACCAGAGATTGTCCATCGGCGTCAGCACGAACTCGATCCTCGTGATCGTTCCGATCTTCTCGACGTCGCTCGCGAGCATCCAGTGCATCGTGGCGTCGTCGCGCATCAGGAACCCCTTGGTCAGGAATCCTTCGTCCTCCAGCTCGGCCAGTATCGCGCGCAGATCGCGCATGCGCAGCTCGAACTTCATGAAGCGCGCGAGGTTCTCCGCGCTGAACAGCCCGAAGTTGCGGAAGAGCAGGCGCACCACCTCCTTCTGCGCCTCGTGCCTGTTCATCCCCAGCCCTGGCGTCGCCCGCCAGCGGTTCAACCCGTCCAGGTAGAGGCAGGCGCCGGTGTAGAGGCGATTGATCGCGTCCTTCGTCCTCCTCTCCCCCACGGGCGAGAGGTCGATGAGCCTGCGCCTCGATACCGAGCCGGACTCCTGCACGATGCGCATGATCGACTTCATGTCCTGGTCCATCTCGATGGACTTCGCGTTACGATAGAGCGCGGCGTGCTCGCGGGTGGTGTAAATCGTGAACTCTGGGATGCCGACCGCCCGGACCAGGAACCCTTGTTCGGCAAGCTTCTTCAGCGGCACCTTGACCTTGGCGCGTAGGTACGCGTCCGCCTCCGAGCGCAGCCCTCCCGTCGCCTTGACCACGTCCAGGATGGTCGAGAACCGCCTGCCTCTCTCCAGCCTCTGCTTCCTGAAGACGTAAGAGAATACCTGGTCCCGATCGAACAACTTGGCGAGGAAGCGGCCCTTCACGTAGAGGCCGTTCGTGAGCACGTACCCGGCGGCGCGAAGGGCCTCGTCGGCTTCCTTCGACACCTCAGACGGCTCCTTGCCGAGCACCTCGCGCACGCGCACGACGTCGTACCCGATGATGCGATAGAAGTCCATCATTCGGTCGATAGCCTGGAGCGCTTGAGGTAAGAGCTTCTCGTCATCTAGATCGAGCGAGCGCACCTCCACGCACCCGCTCATGTTCCACTTCTCCACCGCACCGACCAGGCGGCCTTGATGCAGCAACGGGAACACCCAGCCATCGCCGTAGCGCGAAGCGATCTCGGCCCAGAGCGGCTGCACCGCGGGATCGTAGAGGGAAACGAGCAGCGAGCCCTCGTCCTTGGGGACGTAGGCATCCAGGCGTGGCATCTCCTCCGAGAGAAGCATCATCTCGGTGTGGAAGTCACCGACGGTGATCGTGGTCACGTCGAGCTTCGAGAGGGCCCGCTTCACCTCGTCGGCCGAGAACCCGTTGGCGCTCGTGATGGCGTAGAGCGGGATCGGCCCGAACGCCTGGAGGAAGCGGCGCACGAGCTCCTTGACCACGTCCCCCTTCGCCTCCCCGCCCTCGAAGGGCAGGTAGACGTTCTCTCGTGCCCATTCCTCTCCCTCGTCGAACTTGCGCACGACGTACATGTTGCGATCGAGCCGGTCCAGGCCATCGCGCAGCTCCTCCTTTTCCACACCTAGCTCCTGGAGAAGCTGGCGCGTGCTCATCCCTTCCCCCGAGGCGAGCACGTTCAGGATCCGCTGGTCCAGCTCGCTCAGGCCAGTCGCGCGGTAGGCGGAGACGTAAAGAGGCGCGTCCTCGGACAGTACGTACCGCACCCTGCCCCTGCGGAAGCGCCCGAGCAGGATGCGTCCGCTCCGCCGCAGCTCCTCCCAACGGCGCACGTCGAACGTCGGCACGCGGCGGAAGATGTCGATCGGCATGCCCATCTCGCCGAAGAACGCGATGCATTCCTCGATGCTGGCGAATGGCCCCTCTCCCTTCTGCCTGCGGTACGAGTCGACGGTGCGCGAATCGAACACCCGCTGCCCGCCGGCGCGCAGCCTCAGTCGGTCGAGCTTGAGCATGTATTGAGTGCGCTCCGAGACGACGAAGCGCCCCTCGTCCAGCACCTCCTCGGCGGTGAGCGCGGTGAGCGAGTAGGCGGCTTCCTCCTCCGGCTGGCCGAGTGCGAACGCGACCTCGTCCGCGGATGCCGGTCCGAAGGAGCCTAGGAACGTCTGGATTGCCGAATCAAGCGCCTTCTGCTTGCCGAACGACGGAAGCTCGCGGACCCGGTACCTCCACTTGCCTCCCTTGAAGGAAGCGCGACCGACCTTCGCAGTGGTCTCGAGGACATGCAGCGAGCGCACCGCTTTGTCCGCGTCCACGCCGAGCTTCTCCGCGAGCTCGTTCACGCTCAGCGGCTCCCGCAGGAGCTCGAGCGCCTTCATCTCCGTCTCCCCCAGCTCTCGCTGCTTGGCCAGGAGGGACGCGTACATCGGAAGGTCTTCGGAGGTCACGAAGGTGACGTCGTCGAGGTAGACCGAGGCGATCTTGCCCTCATCCAGGAGTTCCGCCGCCCAGCCGTCCACGGTCTGCCGGTCGGGAGTCGAATAGGGGTACACCGAGCGCCCGCGTTCCTTGAAGATGTGCAAAGGTCCGCAGCGCCTCAGCAATGCCGCGAGCCCGTCCTTCGAGTCCACGCGACCGCGCTTCTTCGCGTAGTAGGCCGCGACCTGCTCTTGCTCGAACTCGAAGCGGTGCAGATCGCCCTCCATGACCTTTTCGAGCACCTTCCGGTGCAGCTCCTTCAGGAGGGCGGAGCGGTCCTCCATGAGCACTATGTCGGAAATGCCAGAGAGCACCACGCCGTGCGCGAACGGAGAAGGTGCGCTGGAGAACGGGATCGTGTCCAGCGAGACCGTCCCGGACTCGATGCGCTCGAGCACCAGGCGCGCGTTCGCCAGGTCCATCACGTCCTCCAGAATCTCGCGATAGGTCTCTTCGATCACTGGCACGTTCTCGAGGTTGTTCAGGTAGTCGAGGAGGTACCCGGAGCGCACCTGCTGGCGACCGACCGAGACCTCTCGGCCCTTGTAGTTTCGCAGGATCATGAACGAGCGCGAGGCGGTGTGGCGGAACCTCTGCTTGAAGATCTCGGAGTCCTTGATCGCCTTCTTGAGCACACCCTCGATCTCGCTCGCCTTGAGCATCGTTGCGAACGAGCCAAGCTCGACCTTCCTCGGTATGGCTAGCATGAAAGCGTCGTCGAGCACCGAGACCGAGACGTTGCATCCGAGGTGCTGCGTCACTTTGAAAGCGTAGGCTCGGGAGAGAGCGTCGTTCACTCGGCGCCCGAACGGGAAGTGGAAGATGACGTCGTGATTGCCAGCCCTGTCCAGGTACCCCTCGATGGCGAGCCGCTTGTCGTTGGGGATGAGCTTCGCGGATTCCTCCTGCTCCCGGAAATAGGAGAGGATCGAGCGCGCGGAGCCGAAGTCGATGTCGAAATCCTCGCAAAGCCAGTTGATGAGCTTGCCCTCGTCCTCGAGCAATCGCTCGCCCAGCTCACGCCGGAACTTGGCGACCTCCTGAGAGAGGTCGAACGAACGCGGCAGCATTTCGCCGGTCCAGGAGGGCACGGTCGGCTTGCGCCCGGAGGCGGACTTGGCGAAGACCTTCATCCCCTTCGCCTTCACGAACTCGTACGAGCGTCCCCCGAGCACGAACACGTCCTTCTGAGCCAGGCGCTCCACGAACTTCTCCGACAGGTCGCCGACGAACGCTCCTCTCTCGCTCACGACCTTGTAGTTCGCTTCCTCCGGGATCGTTCCGAGGTTGAGGAAGTAGATCATCCTCCCTCCCTTCTTGCGCCCGAAGCGACCCTCGACCTCGTCATACCAGATCTTCGAGTAGACGCCTTCGAACCCCTCCTTGCTGCCGAGGTACCTCAGCACCTCGTGGAAGCTCTCCTTGGTCAGGTTGCGATAGCAGTGCGATCGGCGCACGACCTCGAACGCCTCATCGACCTCCCAGCGCTGCTCGATGCTCATGCCAACGACGCTCTGCGCCAGCACGTCCAGGCAGTTCTCCGGGATGCTCACGCGATCGATGTTGCTGCGATGCGCCGCGCGGCTGAGCACCGCGCATTCCACCAGATCGTCCATATCGAAGACGATCATGCGCCCCTTCGCCGTCTTGCCGTGCGAGTGCCCGCTTCGCCCGACCCGCTGCATTCCCTTGGCGACTGATTTCGGCGAGCCGATCTGGCAGACCAGGTCCACGAAACCGATGTCGATGCCGAGCTCGAGCGACGTTGACGAGACGACGCACTTCAGCTGCCCGGTCTTCAGGCGCTCCTCGACGTCCAGGCGGGTCTCTTTCGCCAAGGACCCGTGATGCGCCTCGATGCTCTCCAGGCCGCGCTCCTTCAGCTTGTAGACCACGCTCTCCGTGCCGCTGCGCGTGTTGGTGAAGACAATCGTCGACGTGTGCGCGTCGATCAGCTCCTTCAACATGTCGTACATGCGCGCGTTCATGACCTCGTAGGAAAGGGTGGTGATGTCGTCGACGGGGCAGAGGACCTTCAGGTCCAGGTTCTTGCGCGTCTTCACCTCGACGACGTTCACGTCCCTGGCCGTTCCGTTCTCGTGGCCCACCAGGAACTGGGCGATCTCCTCGATAGGAGCGAGCGTGGCGGAGAGCCCGATGCGCGTGAACGGCGCGGCCACAAGTTGCTGCAACCTCTCGAGGGTGAGGGAAAGGAATACGCCCCGCTTCGAGTCGCACACCTCGTGAATCTCGTCGATGATCACGTACTCCACGGATGCGAACTTCTCGCGGAACTTGGGGGCGGCCAAGGCAAGCGCGAGGGATTCGGGGGTGGTGATTAGGATGTGGGGCGGGCGCTTGAGCATCTTCTGCCGCTCGGCCTGGGGCGTGTCGCCGGTGCGCACCCCGACCCTAATGTTCGGCATATTGGCGTGCTCGACCCGCGCCAGGTCCGAGATCTCTCGCAACGGCTCCTCCAGGTTGCGGTTGATGTCGTTCGCGAGCGCTTTGAGAGGCGAGACGTAGACCGCGTAGATCTTCTCCTCCAGCTGTCCCGCCTTCGCCTTCTTGAAGAGCTCGTTGATGATGCTCAGGAATGCCGTCAGGGTCTTGCCCGATCCGGTGGGGGAGGAGACGAGCACATGCTCCCTGCGGTGGATGATTGGGATCGCGTACGACTGCGGTTCGGTGAGCTCCTCGAACTTCGAGTTGAACCAATCGGAGATGAGGGGCTCCATCAGCCCCATGACCTCTTGCTTCGTGCTCTTCTTTGCAGCTCTTTCCATCTCATTCCTGCCAGCTTGAAAGCGCGATTCATTAAACACGCACCTATTACTACTTTTTGGGCGGTCCGTCGAGACTGACGAGGGGCATCCAGACAGATCGTCGAGCGAAGCTGCGTCGCGGCCGGGACCGCTAGGATTTCGAGGCACGAACTGTCGCGGCCAAAGGTTATTATGTACTCCCGGCGTAATGCGAGTCCGCCTTGAAGAAGCAACTGCTGGCGCTCCTCGCGCTCTCGGTCGTGATCATCGGCTCGTTCGCCATTCCGAGCGTAGCCGCCGCGCCCTATTCCGCTTACATAAGCGGAAGCGCGACCAACGGATCCGCTCAGTCACTTGCGGGAGTGAACGTGCTCGCTGTGAATGTCACCACGCACGCCTCCTTCTCCACCTCGACCGATTCCACTGGAGCTTACAACCTCAGCCTTCCCAGCGGAACCTACAACGTCAGCGCTTCGCTCGAGAACTACACCGCCGTAGCAGACTTCCACAATGTTGTCGTCAGCGTTGCGGCGCCAGCGAGCCTGGACTTCGTCCTGAACGAGATGCTCGGCCGGGTCACTGGGCACGTGTCATCCGGTAATAGTGCTCTCAGCGGGGCGGTCATCACTCTCATCGGGGCGCAGAACTACACCGCCACGAGCACTTCGCCGTTCGGTGAGTACACGATCTCGAACCTGTCGCCGGGCGAATACCTGGCTAAGGCAGAGATGATCGGATACGACACGAGCTACCACCAGGGCGTGGTAACGGTCGTGAGGGGCGCGACTGAGCAGATAGACTTCGTGCTCACGCCGCAGTTCGGGCTGCTCTACGGCAAGATCTCGATGGGCGAGACGCCGCTCAGCGGCGTCACGGTCACCCTCGTCTCGGGCACCAGTCACGTGCTGACGGTGCAGAGCGACGCATCGGGCAACTACACTCTGACCAACATCGTGCCAGGTAATTACGTCATCGTCCTCACGAAGTCCGGCCTCGAGGACCAATCCGTGCCGGTCTCGGTGGCCCCGAACCGCGAGCAGCGCGTGGACATCCTCATGCAATACGCCCCGACTGAGGGGCTCCGAGGGTTCATCGGCAGCCTGGACCTAACGCACTCGCTGATGGTCGTGGCGCTGATCATCACTCTGATCGTCATAGGCGTGGCGTTCGTAGTGCGCAGCAAGGCGGGCAAGGACCCCGATCTGCTGGCCTTCGATGAGGAAGAAGAGAAGGAAGAGAAGGAGCAGAAAGGCAAGAAGAAATCAGGGTAGGCCGAGGCGCTTCTTTACCTCGGCGACGTTCTTCGTCACTTCGGCGTCGACCGCTTCGTAGAGGCTGTTCCCGTGCGCATCGATCGCCACGGTGAGCG
>DATJOX010000055.1:0-83734 GCA_035506675.1 Methanomassiliicoccales archaeon | reverse complement strand
ACCCTGCACGAGCTCAACTTCGGACACTGCCGCATCGCCGTGGCCGCCCCGGACAACTCGGGCATCGACAAGGTCGAGGACGTTCCGAACGGGGCGGTGGTCGCGACCTCATTCCCCAACGTTGCTAAGAAGTACTTCGAGAAGGCCGGGAGGCGCGTGGAGATCACCGTGATCTCGGGCGCCGCGGAGGTCACGCCCCACATCGGGGTCGCGGACATCATCGTGGACCTGGTATCGTCTGGCTCGACCCTCAAGGTCAACCACTTGAAGGAGATTGCGGTAATCGCGAAATCGAACGCGGTCATGATCACCAACGAGGCGGCGTACAAGAAGCACCGCGAGGAGATCGACGAGCTCGTCTCGGCCGTCGAGAGCGTGGAGAACGCAGCGGGCAAGCGATATCTCATGGCGGATGTTCCAGTCAAGTCGCTGGACGCCGTGCGCAAGCACTTCCCTGGGATCGCCGGACCGACCATCATGAACATCATGGGGCGCGACGACGTCGTCGCGATCCACGTGGTCATCGACAAGGACAAGGCGTATGACGCCATCGCCAAGCTGAAGAAGCTCGGCGCCAGCGGAATCCTCATCATGCCCATCGACCGCATGGTGCCGTAGGTGATTCGATGAAGGAAGAGTGGCAACGCTCCACCGTGCGGGACATCCCGCTCTACTACAACCCGAAGGTGTCGGGGCTGCGCATGGACACCTCGACGAACCCGCTCGGCGCTAACCCGGCCGCCAAGGAGGCGCTGAGAGAGTGCCTCGAGATGGACCTTAACCAGTACCCATCTCCATACTCCGATGGATTGCGGAACGGGCTCGCTTCCCTCTACAAGCTGGACCCCGACAACTTCGTAGTCGGGAACGGGTCGGACGAGGCCCTCGACATCGCTTTCAAGTCGTTCCTGGAACCGGGGGAGACGGTCATCATGCCCTACCCCTCGTACTCGCTGCACTCGTACTTCGCGAAGGTGAACGGGGGCAAGGCGAGCACCGTTGACCTCGACCCGGACTTCCAGCTCGACGTTGATGCCCTCTGCAAGGCGAACGGCAAGATGCTGATCCTCTGCACGCCCAATAACCCGACCTCGAACCTGTTCCGTCGCAAAGACGTGGTGGAGCTGCTCGAGCGTAGAGACGGACCGGTGATCGTGGACGAGGCGTACGGGGAGTTCGCTGGCAAGTCGTTCATACCGGAGGTTGAGAAGTTCGAGAACCTGATCGTCACGAGGACGTTCTCGAAAGCCTACGCCCTGGCAGGCATGCGCATCGGGTACGCGGTCTCGAACAAGGAGATCGCGGGAGTGATGCAGCGCATCAAGATCCCATACTCGCTCAATCGCGTCTCGGAGGCGGTCGCGATCAAGGCCCTCCAGCACCAGGAGTTCATGAAAAGGAGCGTGCGCGTTGTGAACGAGGGGCGCAAGCAACTGGAGACGGGGCTGCGGGAGCTCATGTTCGACGTCTACCCGTCGCAAGCCAACTTCATCCTGTTCCGCACGCCGCTCAAATCGTCGAGGCTTGTTGAGGAACTCGCCAAGCGGGGCGTGATGATCAGAGACTTCGGCAGGATGCGCCGCTTGGAGGACCACGTGCGCACCACCATCGGGACAAGAGAGATGAACGACGCCCTACTCACGAAGCTGAGGGAGGTCATTACGTTATGTCGGTGAAGATCGCAATCGCTGATTACGGGGTAGGCAATCTGCACTCGATCCGCAAATCGCTCGAGATCTGCGGCTCATTCCCTTATTTGGTCGAGGATATGCGCGAGCTTCTGGACGCCGAGTGCATCGTCCTTCCAGGAGTGGGCGCGTTCGACAAGGCGATGGAAAAACTGGAGCCGGTGAGAAGCGAGCTCGTCGAGAAGCTCGAGGAGGCGACGCCTTGCCTGGGGATCTGCCTCGGAGCTCAGGTGCTATTCGAGAGCAGCGAGGAGGGGAGCGCGCGCGGCCTCGGCTTCTACGACGGCCCCGTGCTCAAGCTCAAAGCGAACCGCGTGCCGCACATGGGCTGGAACAGCGTGGATTGCGCGGACGCGATCATGGACGGCATCGATTCGCCATACTTCTACTTCGCGCACTCCTATTATGGAGAGCCAGAGGAGGAGGTCACCATCGGGAGCACCGATTACTTCGGACGCTTCCCGTCGGTGTTCCTCAAGGGCAACACCTACGGGGCGCAGTTCCACCCTGAGAAGAGCTCGGACTCTGGACTCCGCTTCCTGCGCAACTTCGTGCGCTTCGCGGAGGATGCGAAATGAGAGTCCTTCCGGCGGTGGACATACTCGAGGGCAAAGTGGTGCAGTTGGTGGGCGGGAAGCCCGGTACCGAGCAGGTCGTGCTCCCGGACCCGGTGGAGACGGCCGCGAATTGGGAGCGGCTAGGGGCGCCCATGGTGCACGTCATCGATCTGGACGGCGCGTTCGGCAAGGGCGGCAATCCGGGGGTGATCCGCAGGATACTGCAGACCGTGAAGGTGCCGGTGCAGGTCGGCGGAGGAGTTCGAACCACTGCGATCGTCTCGCAGTACCTCGAGTGGGGAGCGGCGCGCGTGATCGTCGGCACCCAGGCGATTGCGGACACGAATTGGCTCGGGGATCTGGCGCAGCAGCACCCGGGCAAGATGGTGCTCGCCTTGGATGTCGCCAAGGGAAAGATCCAAGTGAAGGGTTGGCAGGAGTCGTCGCACGTTAGCTTGGAAACGATGTTCGAGACCATCCGACCGATGCCCCTGGCAGCGGTGCTGCACACGGACGTGGATGTCGAGGGGAAGGCGCAAGGCATCAACTCTGGGGAGGTCGCGTCCTTCGTGACGCGCTGTCCCCACCCGGTCATCGCTTCAGGAGGAATCAAGTCCCTTGAGGACGTACGGTTACTGGAGAGCCTGGGAGTTCAGGAGGCCGTGGCGGGCATCGCGCTCTACACCGGCAGGCTGAGCCCGGGGGATATCTGGAGGAAGCCGAAATGAGTCGCGCGGCCGAGGTCGAGCGCAAGACCAGGGAGACGGACATCGTCGTCAAGGTCCAGCTTGAAGGAACCGGGAGATCCAAGGTCAACATCGACGATCAGTTCCTCAGGCACATGCTCGAGTCGCTATCGAAGTACTCGTCGTTCGATATCGAGGTCTCGGGCAAGGGGGACAACGAGCACCACCTCATCGAGGATGTGGCGATCGTGCTCGGGTCTGCCGTGCGCAAGGCGATCGGGGAGGGCCCGATAGAGCGCATCGCTTCGGCGACTGTCCCAATGGACGACGCGCTGATCACGGTCTCGCTGGACTTGATCGACCGCCCCTACGTGGACGTCGACTGCCCGGACCCGCTCTACCACCATTTCCTGCGCTCGTTCGCGATGTCGAGTGGAATGACTCTTCACGTGCTCGTGATCCGAGGGTTCGACGACCATCACGTTGTCGAGGCGTCCGTGAAGGCGCTCGGGTTGGCGCTGCGCGACGCTACCGTTCCAAGAAGGACGCTGTTAAGCACGAAGGATAAGCCGCGGGTGAGGAAGAGGTAATGCTGGCCAAGAGAATCATTCCCTGTCTCGATGTGCGTGATGGGGTCACGGTCAAAGGCATCAAGTTCGTGGACCTGCAGGACGTGGGCGACCCTCCGCAGATGGCGGCCGACTACGAGAAGCAGGGCGCGGACGAGATCGTCTTCCTGGACATCTCCGCCTCGGCGGAGGGAAGGAAGACGCTGATGCACGTTGTCGAGAAGACGGCCGAGCGCATGTTCGTGCCGTTGACAGTCGGAGGAGGCATCCGCTCGCGCGCTGACATGCGCACCGCGCTCAACGCTGGAGCCGACAAGGTGGGCGTCAACACTGCCGCGGTGCAGCGCCCGGAGCTCATCTCCGAATGCGCGCAAGACTTCGGCAGTCAGTGCGTGGTCGTCGCGATCGACGCGAAGCGAGAGGGCGACTCCTGGAAGGTTTACACCCACGGAGGACGGAGGCGCACCGACGTGGACGCGCTCGAGTGGGCGGTCAGGGTCGAGGAGCTCGGCGCGGGCGAGATCCTGCTTACGAGCATGGACGCTGACGGCACGAAGGACGGATACGACCTCGAGCTCACCGGCAAGGTGGCGGATGGGGTCAACATACCGGTGATCGCCTCCGGTGGTTGCGGAAATGCGGAACACATCTTTCAGGTGCTCACCGAGACGAAGGCCGAGGCGGCCTTGGCGGCGAGCATATTCCATTACAACGAGCTCACCGTCCAGGATGTCAAGGAATACCTCAGGGACAGAGGGGTGCTGGTGAGATGACGCTGCCGCTGAAGTTCGATGACAAGGGGCTCATCCCCGTCATCGTGCAAGATGCCTACACCAACGAGGTGCTGATGATGGCGTACGCGAACCTCGAGGCGTACAACAAGATGATCGAGACGAAGCGCACGCACTTCTATTCTCGTTCGCGCAAAAGGCTGTGGATGAAGGGCGAGACCTCCGGGAACGTCCAGGACATCGTGTCGATACAGACGGATTGCGACGCCGACTGCCTGCTGGTGCGCGTGAAGCAGACCGGGGTCGCCTGCCACCTCGAACGGCCGTCGTGCTTCGGGGACGTGATGGAGGGTGGGATCGAGGGAACCGCCGCGATCATCCCCGAGCTCAAGCGCGTCATCCACGACCGCAAGGAGCATCCAGTAGAGGGATCGTACACGAACAAGCTCCTCGCCGACGAGGACAAGATGCTGAAGAAGCTGGTCGAGGAGGCGGCGGAGGTCGCCATCGCAGGCAAGGGGGCGAAGAAGGAGATGCAGGTCTGGGAAGTGGCGGACCTCATCTATCACCTTCTGGTCGTCATCGAGGGGAAGGAGATACCGATGGACGAGGTCTACAAGATGCTGTCGCGAAGGAGGAAGTGAGATGCGCATCGATCTGCACTGCCACACGCTCATGAGCGACGGCGAGCTGCTTCCCATCGAGCTCGCGCGTCGCGCGGTCGTGAAGGGGCACACCGCCATCGCGTTCACCGATCACGCTTCGATCTCGAACCTGGATCGGCTGATAAACGAGGGCAGCCAAGAGGCCGAGCTCGCGAAAGAATGGGGCATCGAGGTCCTGGTCGGCGTCGAGATCACCCATGTCCCCGCCCGCAAGATGGATTTCGTGATCTCGGAGGCGCGAAGAAAGGGCGCCGAGCTCATCGTGATTCACGGGGAGACTATCAGCGAGCCGGTCGAGAAGGGAACGAACGCGGTCGCCGTCAACAACCCCGAGGTGGATATCCTGGCTCACCCGGGGTTCATCACCGCCGAGGAGGTGCAGGCGGCGAAGGACAACGACGTCGTGCTGGAGATCACCTCCCGCCGGTCGCACAACCCGACGAACGGGCACGTGGCCAAGCTCGCGCAGGAGATCGGGGCGAAGATGGTGGTGAATACAGACACCCATGCTCCAGGAGATCTTATCGACTACGACACCGCCATGCTCATCGCCAAGTCCGCGGGTCTCACGGCGACGCAGGCGGAGAGGGCGCTGGGAGAGACGCCCCGCGAGATTGTGAGGAGGGCGAGGAAGCGATGAAGGTTCTGAAGTTCGGAGGCTCCTCGCTGAAGAGCGGGGAGGCGATGAAGCGCGTTTGCCGCATCATCGCGAACGACGACGAGTGGAAGGTCGTCATCGTCTCCGCGCTTTCCGGGGTCACCGAGGAACTGATCCAGTTCGTATCGCAGCTGCGCAAGGAGGAGGAGGTCGAGGCCTTCATAAGGACGATGGAGGAGAAGCACGCATCGCTCATCCGCGAGTCGGTCGACAACGAGGCGATACGCAAGGCCGCGTGTGCCAAAGTCACCGAGAAGATCACGAGGCTGGAGCGTGCGCTCTACGGCTTCTGCTACCTCGAGGAGCTGACCCCCCGAACGAAGGACATCGTCCAGTCGCTCGGGGAGAGGCTATCGGTGGTCGTGGTCGCCGCGGCCCTTCAAGATATTGGAGTGAAAGGAGTGGCGATCGACGCCGACGAGCTCGGCATCATCACCGATGGCGTCTACGGAGGCGCGACCGCGGACTTGGAGTCGACGCGCAAGCACGTCGCTCCAAAGATACGCGCGATGTTCGACCGCGGCGAGACCCCGGTCGTCACGGGGTTCTTCGGACGGACTGAGGAGGGGCACGTCACCATCTTCGGCCGCAACGGCTCCGACTACTCCGCCGCCGTCATCGCGAACGTGCTCAACGCCGACTCCCTTGAGATCTGGAAGGACGTCGACGGCTTCATGTCGGTGGACCCGAAGATCGTGAAGGAGGCGGTCGCGATCGAGGCCCTCTCCTACGACGAAGCGGCCGAGCTCTCGTATTTCGGAGCGCAGGTGCTGCATCCACGCACGGTGGAACCGGCGCGCATGAAGAACATAACCATCTACGTGCGAAACGTCTTCAAGCCCGAGCTGAAGGGCACCGCGATCCAACCTTCTGGCGTGCAGAGGGCGCAGACTATCAAATCCATCTCTTTCATGAAGAACATGGCCATCATCAAGGTGTACGGCGCCGGCGCCGGCACGAAGACCGGGGTCATGTCCGAGATCTCCGCGAAGCTCACCGAGGCGGGCGTGAACATTTACTCCGCGGCCACCTCCCAGACGTGCATCGCGTTCCTAGTGAGCAAGAACGACCTGCCGATCGCCGAGAAGGCGCTGGAGCAGAGCAAGAAGGGGGTCATAGAGAAGATCGAGACGGTGCAGGACATCGCGCTCCTCTGCGTCGTCGGCGAAGGGCTCGGATACGAGAAGGGCATCGCCGCAAGGGTCTTCTCCGCCGTCGCGAGCGAGGGAGTGAGCGTGAACATGATCTCCGCCGGAGCTTCCCTGGTGGCATACCACTTCACCGTCGACAAGAAAGACCTGGAACGCACGATCAGAGCGATACACAAGGAGTTCTTCGATTCCCATGGCCCCTATCCCGAAGCATAAGGTAGCATACCAGGGTTTGCACGGCGCTTATTCCGAAGACGCGATCATAAGGTACTTCGGGGAAGACGTGGAACTCGTGCCCTGCACCGAGTTCGAGGAGGTCTTCCAGAAGGTCGAGTCGGGAGAAGTGACGCACGCGGTCCTGCCCATCGAGAACTCGATCGAGGGCAGCGTGACCGTCGTCAACGACCTCCTGCTGGACAGCGACCTCACCGTGACAGGCGAGGTCCTGGTGGCGGTCCGGCACTGCCTTATCTCCCATCCCGCTTCAGAAATGAAGGACGTGCGCCGGGTATACAGTCACCCGCAGGCCTTGGCTCAATGCCGAACGTTCCTCGCCAGGCACCCCGAATGGGAGAAGGTGCCGTCGTTCGATACCGCCGGCAGCGTGCGCATGATCAAGGAGAGGGGGATGAAGGAGGAGGCGGCGATCGCATCCAAGCGAGCGGCCGCGTTCTATGGCATGAAGGTGCTGCAGGAGGACATTCAGTCCGCCACCAGCAACTTCACGCGCTTCTTCGTGCTCGAGAAGACCGCGCCTATACAGGCGGAGGGCGACCGCACCTCGCTGGTGTTCTCAACCAAGAACATCCCCGGAGCGCTATACCAGTGCATCGGGGCGTTCGCGCAGAGGGGAGTGAACCTCTCACGCCTCGAATCCCGACCGAGGAAGGGACGCACCTGGGAGTACGTCTTCTACGTCGACGTGGACGGCCACGTGAACGATCCGATGGTGAGCGAGGCGATTGCCGAATTGTTGCGCAAATCATCGTTCGTGAAGGTGTTCGGCTCTTACAAGAAGGCCAAGCCACCGACCGATTAGACCATCTCGCTCAACGCCGAAGAGATGTGCTCCAGCCCCTTCGCGAAATCCGCTCTGTCGCACGAGAATGTGACCCGGATCGCGCCCGGGATCCCGAAGTAGGTACCGGGGCAGACCGCGGTCTTGTGCTTCTTCAGAATGCGCATCGCGAGCTTCTCATCGTCGACGCCCTTCGGCAATCCGGCGAAGAACATCAGCGCCCCGTCCGGCCAGACGACATCGAGACGATTCTCCTCCTCCATCCAATCGTCGAGCACCTTGAGATTCTCCTTGGCAAGCTTCAGCACGCGCTCGCGGAACCAGGCCTTCTTCTGGACGGCCTTCAAGGCGACCGACAACGAACGGGCCGGCAGGTGATAGGTGCTCAGGACCCTGGCCCACTTCACCTGTTCCACCACCTCCTCCGGTCCGACCAACCATCCGATCCTGAGGCCGCCGAGCCCCCAGAGCTTGGTCAGCCCGCAGGTCGAGACGCCATTCTCCCCCAGGGACGCCAAAGGTTTGGTCGGCGTTCCATACGACATTTCTCGGTATATCTCGTCGCAGAGGACCAATGCGTTCTTCCGATTCGCCTCATCAAGGATCGCGCTGAGCTGCTGATCGTCGAGCATCTTCGCCGATGGATTGTGAAGGTTCGTGAGCAGCACGGCCTTCGCCCCCTTGCCCAGGACCTTGGATAGAGCGCTCGGCTCGATGCTGAACTCCCCCTCCGGGGCGCGCCCGACCTCAGACATCCTCGCCCCGACCGCCTTCAGATACGCTCGCATAGGAGTGTACGTAGGCGCTTCGATGACCACTCGGTCTGCGGGTGATACCTGGGTCTGAATGAACAGCGAGTCCGCGTGCTGGCAGCCGCTCGTTAAAACGACGCTCGATTCCTTCACCTTGTACTGCTTCGCGAGCGCCCTAACGATCTTCTCTTCCAGCTCGAGCTCATCCAACCAGGCCTCGCCCCCGACGCAGGGATCGAACCCGTCTCCGTACGGCGTCGGAGCCGCCGAGTGGTCCAGGTCGATCTTAGCGCCGCGGCACTTCAGCAGCCATTCCTCGAGGAGCAGCGGTTCGAACCTCATGCGGACTTGCCCTTCACGATGTTGGGCGCGGTGCGATACTCCCCGTCCCAGAACAGCAGCGCCTTGTTGCGGTCGTAATTGACCAGCACGTCGGTGTGCACGATCTGTCCGAGGAACCAAGTGTGGTCGCCCACGTCGATCTCGCCCATGTTGATGGCGCCCACGGACTTCTTCGTCTGCCCGGTCAACTTCTTGCACTCGATGTTCATCGCGCACTCCTTGATGATCGGCGAGACGGTCCTTCTTCCCTTCACGGGGGTCAGGCCCGCCTCCTTGAACTTGTTCTTCCTTGCGCCCGTCTCCGTGCCGCACAGGTCGACCGCTTCCACCATGTCGTCAGTGGGCACGTTGATCGTGAAGTCGGGCGAGTCGGCTATCAAGCGATAGATGTTGCGCGACGTCTTCACGCCGATGCCGACGACAACGGGGAACAGCGAGAACACGTTGAACATGCCTATCGTGGTCACGTTCCAGTTCTCCTCCTTGTCGCCCGCAGCGACGAGCAGGACAGGCGCTGGGGGCAGGTGCGAGACGGTATCGAACGTATCGAGGTCTATCTTGTCTGGTTCCTTGACCATTGATCCACCGTTGCGAACATGCGTGGTGGGCGTAGAAATAGGTTCCTGGCGCTGCCTAAGAAAGAGCGAAACGATGTGCTACCGCTTCCTAATGCAATTACCGATGACCCTGAACTCGCCGCCCCAGTAGAGGACCGCGCGCTCGCGCAGATCACCCGGGACCGACTCCCCACGGACCACCTCGCCCAAGAACCATATGTGGTCGCCCGCGTCGATGACCTGCCGCTTCCTGCACTCCAGGTTCACTAGGCACTCCTCGATTATCGGCGCGTTCACTGCCTTTCCAGGCGTGACGGTGAATCCGCACTCCTCGAACTTGTTCGTCTCCCGCCCACACTTCTGGCCGCAGAAGAGGACCTCCTCGACGAGTTCCTTGCCAGGGATGTTCACGGTGAAGTCGTCGTACTTGTGCAGGAGGTCGTATGTGTAGCGGCAAGGCGACACCCCGATGCCTATCACGGGTGGATCAAATGAGAACATGTGCACGAGCACGACCGTCATGACGTTGCAGTCGGAGCGCTCCTTGGCATTGCCGACTCCCACGAGAACGACAGGGAACGCCGGGAAACCTCGGCATGCCCATATGGGGTTGACCTCCGACTTCTCTTCCATGGCCTGAGTGGAGGCATCCGCCCACGTTATTAAAGCTAGTGCCGGTATTCCTTCGCCTCACTCGGAATCTTTGTGCGATCAGGAAGCGGCCGGGGACGGCGAGCATTTTAACATAGGGCAGGGGGATTCGCACACGACGATCATGAAGGCGCGGATTGGCATCATCGGTGGCACGGGCGTCTACGACCCGGAAATGTTCGAGATCAGGGAGTCGGTGCGGCTCTCGACGCCCTACGGGGCGCCGTCGGGCGACGTTCTGCTGGGCGAGCTGAAAGGCATGGACGTGGCGTTTCTCTCCAGGCACGGCGAGGGACACATCTTCCCACCCCACATGGTCAATTATCGCGCGAACATCTGGGCGATGAAGCATCTGGGCGTGGAGAGGATCATCTCTCCCTGCGCGGTCGGCTCGCTGCAGGAGGAGTTCGAACCCGGCCAGATCGCCATCCTCGATCAGTTCATCGACATGACGAAGAAGCGCGACTACACCTTCTTCGACGGAGCGAAAACGATGCACATCTCCGCGCCGGACCCGTTCTGCCCCGAAATGAGGAAGCTGTTCATCAACGAGGCCAAGCGCCTCAAGATCCCGCATCACAAGGAAGGCACCTACGTCTGCATCGAAGGGCCTCGATTCTCGACGAGAGCGGAGTCGCGCATGTTCCGCGCCTTCGCGGACGTGATCGGCATGACCCTTTGCCCGGAGGCGCAGCTCGCGCGCGAGATGGAGATCTGCTACCTCTCGCTCGCAATGATCACCGACTACGACGTCTGGGCTCCGCATCCGGTGGACGTGCCGATGATCCTGAAGACGATGGATGAGAACCTAGGAAAGATCAAGGACCTCCTGAACGCAGCCATCCCGAAGATCCCGGTACAGAGGCGCAAGTGCGACTGCGGCGAGACGCTGAAGAATGCCGGCGCGTGAGCGCAATCTTACTTCGCGCTGATCTCCTTCAGGATACGCAGGCCCTCATGTACGTGCTTCTTCGGCTGGACGTTGGATGAGAGGACGAAGCGGATCATCCCCTCTTTGTCGATCACGAACGTAACCCTGCCCGGCGTGTGCGCGATTCCCCACGCGCCATACATGTCGCGTACCTTGTTGTCCACGTCTGCAAGCAGCGTGAACGGGAGCTCGTGCTCGACCTTGAACCGCTTCTGCGTCGCAACGTTGTCCCCGCTCACCCCCACCACCTCCGCGCCTTCCTTCTGGAACTGCTCGTGCATGTCGCGGAACTCATGCGCCTCCATCGTGCACCCGCTGGTGAACGATTTGGGGAAGAAATAGAGCACGATCGCCTGCTGACCGACGTGAGCGGCCATGTCGAAATTCCTGCCGTCTTGATCTGGCAAAACGAACAAGGGCGCCTTGTCCCCGACCTCGAGCATCTTTGACATTCGATTCACCGTCGTGAACTACGAGGCTTCTCCGACTTAACTTTGTCGCAAGCAGCGGGGCAACAATGATATCGTACCAGAAGCGTCGATCCGATGGGATGAGGGAATGAGCTGCTACCTGAGGCATCTCGACGAGGTACTGAACCTGGCAGGGATCGATGTGAACAAGGAGAACAGAAGAAAAGTCGATGAGGCTGTCCACCGCGTCGCCGGGGTGAAGTACAAGAGCTGCGAGTCCGCCTGGAAGCAGATCAAGAAAATGATGGCTGAGGACAAGGAGCTGCTCGCCGACCGCATCCGCCAGGAGTTCGCAAAGGCCTAGGTCACTCTTCGATTGCCTTCTTGTACGCTGATGCGTCCATCAGCTGACCGAGCTCGGTGGCGTCGGAAATCTTCACCTTCGCGAACCAACCTTTGCCGTACGGTTCTTGGTTGATCGCTCCCGGGGCGTCGTCCAGGGGCGAGTTCACGCCCACGACCTCGCCGCTCACCGGGCTGTAGATGTCCGAGACGGTCTTGACGCTCTCCACCACTCCGAGAACGTCGCCCTTCTTGACCTTCTTGCCCTTCTTCGGAAGCTCGACGAACACGATGTCCGTGAGTTCTTCCTGGGCATGATCGGTGATGCCTATCTGGGCGATGTCGCCCTCCACCTTGACCCACTCGTGGTCCTTCGTGTAGCGCAAGCCCTCTGGAACATCGCTCATCTAGAATCCCGAGGCTGGTATCTGATTGCTCGATATATTGTTTGCGCGGAGCGTTTTGGCATCGACCAGGAGTCGATTCTTTCGCTTGCCTCAGCAGCGGCAAAGCTGATTATCCACGAAGTGCGCTCGCATGAACCGAAACGATGAGCGAACGGACAAGGGCGGACCTCGGGCTCTACTTCAGGATAATCGTGGTCCTTGCGGTGTTCACGATAATCATCACCCTACCATTCACCCTAAGGAGAGGATTGGTTGGGGCGCTCTCCACCTCCTTCAACATCGCCCTCGCCTTCCTGGCGGTCCACGGCGCGATTGTGCTCTGGCGAGGGAAGGACAATTTCAAGACCTGGTACCGCCCCCTGCTCAAGTGGTCGGTGATCGTTGCTGCGGTGCTGGCGGCGTCTCTCACCATCATCTATATTGCGACCGGGGTCCCGCTGAACTTGGCAGGATTCGAGCTCCGATCCGTCGAGCGGCTGATGAACGTCTACTCTGGGGAAGGTGGAACGTTCCTCTTCTTGATGGTGTGGGCTCTGTTGATGGGGCTAACGTGGTTCTTCGTGGCCGCGCTCGCTGGCGGTACCTGGATGGTCGTCCAGGTGGAACGAAACGGCATCCCCGCCCTCGTCGTTGAGCTGAAGAAGCAGACCTTCGGCAAGGGCGATCCCTGGGCGAGGAGGACGGCGGCATGGCTGCTGAGCTTCCCGAGGGTGCTGAGCCCGTCGACCATCAGGCTCGATGTCGAACCCATGGAGGTGCGCCAATCAGGAGTGCGCATCCTGAACGCAGTGGCATGGCAGGTGGCGATAGGCTCGGTGATCGGAATGTATGTCAGCCTCAACCCGACCCTGCTCGCGATCGTGCCGTTCGCCGAGACCTACGCGCTCGTATCGATACCCGTAGGCCTGATGCCCCTTCTCACCCTTCCCCTGCTAACACTGGAAGCGATCGGTGCCAAGGTGCCCGGGCCCGGTTCCGACTACTACGTCTACAGAGGAGGCAAGACCCGCGCCCTGCAATTGCTGCTGGCCCTCGGCGGCCTGTTCTGGATCGTGTGGTGGGCGGCGAGCAACGTCGGGCTCGAAAGGATCGCGCTGATGTTCGCGGTGTACGTGGTGCTTCTCACGATCTTCTCGATCATGGCCTCTTTCGTCTACATCCGCTTCTTCGAGGACGGCCTGGTGTCGGAGATAGTCGCTCGGCTCAAGACCGATGGGATCGACTAGGCGCAGATACTGGGCGCCCACCGTTCCATGTTCCAAAGTCATTAATAGGCTCGCCGGGTTTGATTCCCCGCTCAAATGAAGATCACCATCCATGGGACCGTTCAGGGAGTAGGCTTTCGGCCCACCGTCTACCGCATCGCCACCTCGATGCACCTGAATGGCTACGTGCAGAACAACGGCTCGAACGTGGTCATCGAGGTCGACCGCGATGCGGAGGAGTTCGTCGCGAGACTCCGGGCACAACTTCCTCGTCTGGCGCGCCTCGATTCCGTGGAGATCGGTCATGGCAGCAACGAGCTCGCCAAGGGGTTCCGCATCGTCCACAGCTCGAGCGGCGAGAGGGGCGTCTCCATACCTACCGACGTGGCGCAATGCGAAGAGTGCCGTAAGGAGATGCTCGACGAGCGCGATCGACGGCACCTCTATCCATTCACCAATTGCACCAATTGCGGCGCTAGGTTCACCGTCATCGAGGACCTGCCATACGATCGTAAGAAGACCTCTCTGCGCTCGTTCCCGATGTGCGCCGACTGCCGTCGCGAATACGAGGAACCAGGCGACCGCCGGTTCCATCATCAGACGATCTGCTGCCCCAACTGCGGGCCGAGCTACTACCTGCTGGATAGAGAAGGATCGAGGACGGATAAGGACCCGATACCCGAGTTCGCAAGGCTCCTTGAAGAGGGAGCGATCGGGGTGGCGAAGAGTTGGGGCGGCATGCACATCTGCTGCACGCTCGGGACCCTGGCGCATCTGCGTGATTGGTATCGCAGGAAGGAGAAGCCTTTCGCAGTGATGGTGCGAGACATCGAGGCGGCGAAGCGATACTGCGTGCCGAGTCGGTTCGAGGAGCAACTCCTCACCTCCGGCCACCGCCCAGTCGTCCTGGTACCAAAGGTGCGGAACGACGTCACCGAGCTCATCTCTCCAGGCCTGGGCAACGTCGGCCTCTTCCTTCCCTATACCGAGATGCAACACCTTCTCTTCCACAACCTCAAGGAGGACGCGCTCGTGATGACCTCCGCGAACATTCCCGGCGAGCCGATGGTGCTCGACGACGAGAGCGCCCTGGGCCTGGGGGCGGAGTGCTATCTGATGCACGACCGGGAGATCATCAATCGCTGCGACGACTCCGTCGTGCGGTCGTACGGCAAAAAGACGTTCTTCATCCGCAAGTCCAGGGGCAGCGTTCCGTCGAGCATCACCTTCCAGTCCAAAGGCGCAGCCCTCGCCGTAGGAGCGCAGGAGAACATCACCGGTGCGATCGCCTTCGGCTCGCGAATCCATCAGACCCAGTACATCGGCGACGGAACCTCGTATGGGGCGATCGAGTTCCTGGAAAAGGCCCTCGACTACCATATGCGTCTGCTGGGAGTGGAAGAGATCGACGTGGTCGGCCTCGATCTCCATCCCGCCTACACGACCAGAAGAGTGGCGCGCGCCTTGGCCGACAGATACGATGCGGAGACGGTCGAAGTGCAGCATCATTGGGCGCATGCAGGGGCGTTGATGGCCGAGCATGAGAGGGATTCATTGGTTACGATCGCGATAGACGGCACCGGCTACGGGGAGGATGGTGTAGCGTGGGGCGGGGAGATACTGGACGCCACCCTCGAATCCTTCGAACGCATCGGCCACCTGCAGGAGGTACCTCTCCTGGGCGGCGAGAAGGCCGTCTACGACGTGCGCCGATTGAGCTTTGCATTCCGCGAGGCCCTCGGACTCCCTGACCGGTACTTCAACGAAGAGGAGGCCATCATCCTCAGGAAAATGACTCGCTCGAGCGGAAGGACCACTAGCTTCGGTCGGGTGCTCGACGCCGTCGCCTGTGAACTGGGCGTGTGCTCGTATCGCACCTATGACGGGGAGCCGGCGATGAAACTTGAAAGAGCTCTCGAAAGGGGCAGGGAGAACGTTCCGATCGATGTGGTCAGAGACGGCCGGGTCATTATGACCGTCCCGATGTACGGACAGATGCTCGATTCGAAGGCGAACAATGATGACAGGGCTCGTTCCCTGATCGCCGCAATCACCCGAGGCCTGGTAGACATCGCGGCGGACAGAGCGAAAGAGCACGGGCAGAAGGTGATCGGCATCACTGGGGGCGTCTCGTACAACCACGTCATCACATCGATTGCCGAGCGGATGGCTCGGGACCGCGGGATGAGACTGCTGGTGCACAACGAACTCCCGAACGGTGACGGATGCATCTCGACCGGACAATGCGCGATCGCGCTACGGAAGTCGGGTAGATTCTAAGCCGTGAACGCGATTCAGGAGACGCGCAAGGGTGAAGCAATTGATCGGCTCACGACAAAGACGAACCTGCACGACGATCGGGACGACGCTGCTCCTGACGATCGTCATTCTCGCTACCGCTCTGTCCATCGCATCCTCGGTCTCCAGCGCCGACCCGCCTGCGAGCGGAACCGTTTCGGGAGCGGTGGTGGACATCAACAACAAGTCGCTGCCTGGAGTCACTGTCACCCTTCTCAGCGGCGGTACTACAATAGCGCAAACGACGACCGGGCCGGACGGCCTCTTCACGTTGAACGCGACCGCTGGGACCTACACTCTTCGGCTAAACAAGACAGGATTCGACGGCGACGAGTCGAGCGTGACCGTCAGCGCGCTTCAAGACAACGACATTGGCACGATCGTGCTCTACGCCACAAGCTATCTCTGGATACCGGTCCTCGGCGCGATCGCGGTCGGCGCGGTCGTCGTCTGGTGGCTGATGAAGCGACGAGAGAATATCGAGCGCGCGATGAAGCGCTAGCGCTTCCTTCCGCCCCTTGGTCTCGAGGGCAGCCCTTCCACATCCGTGAGGCGCTCGTCGGGAAAGCGCGTCGTCGGGAACGAGAAGTGCATCTGACGGAAGCGCCACTTTCCATCTGCAAACTGCAGAACCGCCGTGAACCGGAGAGGCCAGACGAACCGCTCCCCCTTGCTGAGCTCGACGAGAACGTTGGACGCCCCCCGCCCAATCTCGGCCACCTTGTCCCTGTCGTTCATGCCGCTCTCGAGGATGCTGCGCACGTAGCGCAAATGATTGCTCATCGCTTCGTCATGGTCAAGGTACTTCTCAACGAATGCATTCGCGTCAAGCCATGCGACGTCGCCAGCGACCGTTATGCGCGCGCCCTTCACGTCCCAGAGCACGTCACCCCAGCTCCGCCAATCACGGAGCAAGAGCTGTTTCGCCCCCTCGCTCGTGATGGGCCAATCATCCTTGCCAGGAAGGGTCCCGGCGGTGCTTAGCACCGTCACATCGTCGTCCGCGGAGAAGACCTCCTTCACCAGGACGTCGATCTTCGAAGGGTCACGCTCCGCGTACGCTTTTTGGAGGGCCTGGAGCGCCCGTCGGACCGAAGCCTCGGCGCTCACATTACTCCTATCATTCGACTTCGTTCCCTTGCGCGCCACGTTCCCAGGACCGTCCCGCGGGGTATAAGGACTTGCTGGGCTAGACGACTGATCGCCAGCAGCGCAAAATGAACGCTTCGGAAACGCCCATATATTGGTGGCTCGAAAGGCGAACATCATGCCTCTGATAAACAGAGGGAAGCTTATCGCGCCCGCCATAGCACTGATGTTCTCATTCGCGATCCTCACTTTCACCGGTTGTCTGGGAGGAGGCGGAGGAGGCGGAACAGGAGGCACGAGCATCAGCATAAGCGGCTTCGCGTACGTTCCTGCGAACATCACCGCGAGCGTCGGCACCACCGTGACCTGGACGAACAACGATCCGGTCGACCACACCGTGACCACCGACCCAGGAGCCCCGGTGGCGTTCGATAGCGGAACGATCTCCACGGGATCGCATTTCTCGCACACGTTCTCCGTGGCTGGCACGTATCACGTGCACTGCACGATCCACACGTTCATCCACGGGGTTGTCATCGTTCAGTGATGCACACGAGCTAGAGCAAAGCATTAGCTACAAGACCAGAGCGCACCGTACCTCGATGAGGGACCACAATGACGAACGAGCCGTGGCATGCGCTCGCGACTGACAAGCTGCTAGCAGGTCTTGGATCTTCGCGCGCGGAAGGCCTGACTGAGGAGGAGGCGGCAAAGCGCCTCGCGTCCAAGGGCCGGAACGTGCTCAAGGAGGACAAGGGCAAGTCGTTCTTCGGCGAGATGCTCGAGGAGCTGACCGAGCCGATGATCGTGCTGCTCCTGGTGGTGGGCGTTCTCTATTCGTTGTCCGGGGAGCTCACCGATGCCATCACCATCTTCCTGGTGATCGCCGCGCTCGTTTTCGTCGAGACGTACAACGACCTCAAGGCGGGAAGCACCATCCGCTCGCTGCGCACCCTAGCGCGCGCGACCGTGCTCGCCCGCCGCGCTGGCAGGTTCCGTGACGTGGATTCTGAGGAACTCGTGCCAGGCGACATCATCGTTCTCGAAGCGGGAAGAAGGGTCCCGGCGGACGCACGCGTCCTTGAATCGTTCGGCCTGACGGTCGACGAATCGCTACTTACAGGCGAGTCCGCTCCGGTGGTGAAGGAGGCCTCTGATGCGCTCGAGCAGAACACGCCCCTGGCAGAACGCAAGAACATGGTGTTCACGGGCTGCCTCGTGACCCAGGGCAAGGGCCTGGCTTGCGTAGTCGAGACCGGTTCGAACACCGAGCTCGGGAAGATCGCCGCCCTCGCCAAAGGCGTCAAACCACCACGCACGCCACTGCAGCTTGCGATGCGCGACCTCACGAAATGGATGGTTTTCGTGGCGCTCGGATTCAGCATCGCGCTCCCGACCCTGGCCTATCTCATCAACGGGCAGCCGCCGCAAACGATGCTGCTCACCGCGCTCTCGCTCGCCTTCGCCACCATCCCCGAGGAGCTGCCGATCATCATCACGATGGTCCTGGCCCTGGGAGGGTACCGCCTCTCGAAGCAGCGCGCGATCGTGAAGAAGCTGAAGGCGGTGGAGACGCTCGGCACCGTGACGGTCGTCGCCACGGACAAGACCGGTACGCTGACGGAGAACAGGATGACCCTGGCATCAGCGAAGCCGGAGGTCATGACGGAAGAGATGCTGAGGATCGGAGTGCTGTGCAGCGACGCCGTTGTCGCGGACATAGGCGCGGTCGGGGAGCCGGCCGAGGTCGCACTTCTCGATGCCGCTCGCGCCAAAGGGATCGACCCTGATGCGCTCCGAAGATCCAATCCCCTCGTTTCCGAATTCGCTTTCGATGGGCGGAAGAAGCTGATGAGCACCGTGCATCGCCACGACGACTCCATTTTCGCGGCGGTCAAGGGCGCTCCTGAATCGGTGCTGGCAAGAAGCTCGGCGGTGCGCGATGAGAACGGTTATCGGCCGCTGACCCAGGAGGACCGCGCCGAGTGGAACTCGGTAGCGACGAAGCTGGCGGCCGAGGGGTACCGATTGATCGCCTTCGCAGAGAAGCGCTTGTCAACGGTCCCGAACCAAAGGGACGAGGCGGAGTCGGAGCTCACGCTCGTCGGCATCATCGCGTTCCTCGATCCGCCGCGCGAGGGTGCGAAGGAGGCGATCGCCACCATTGAGCGCGCTGGGGTGCGGACGATCATGGTGACCGGCGATCATCCGCAGACGGCGGTCAAGATCGCCGCGCTGCTCGGGCTCGATCACGAGGCTTCCACGATGACCGACAAAGAACTCGCGGGACTCACGGATGGGCAGCTTCAGGAAGCGGTCAAGAGCAGGCGGGTGTTCGCGCGCATCGACCCGGAGCAGAAGCTGCGCATAGTCGAGGCACTGCACGCGGACGGCGAGAGGGTGGCGGTGACGGGTGACGGCGTGAACGATGCGCCGGCGCTCGCCGCGGCGGACATCGGCGTCGCGATGGGCGCTACCGGGAGCGACGTTGCCAGAGAAACGGCGGACATCGTCCTTGCTGACGACGACTTCGGTACGATCGCGAAGGCGATCGCCGAGGGCAGGAGGCTGTTCGCGAATCTGAGCAAGGGGGTGAAGTACTACCTCGCCTGCAAGGTCGCGATCATCGCCTCGTTCCTTATCGCGCTTCTCGCAAGAGCCCCCCTCCCCTTCGCGCCGATCCAGATCATCATGCTCGAGTTGTTCATGGACCTGGGCGCCTCGGCGGCTTTCGTCGCCGAGCGACCGGAAGCGGACATCATGAACACGCCCCCGCGTGATCCGAAGCGCGCGTTCCTCGACCGTGGAACGGCCACGAGCATCTTCGTCGCGAGCGCGGGGCTGACGGCGGCGGTGACGGCCGCGTACCTGCTCACCTGGTATGCCTCGAGCGACCTGGCCCGCTCGCAGACGGTTGCGATCCTCACCTGGCTGGTGGGGCACTTCTTCCTCGCGCTGAACATGCGCACGGACAGGGAACCGCTGCTGAAGCTCGGCATCGTCACCAATCCCACCATGTTGATTTGGGGGGCAGGAGCGCTGCTGTTCGCCGCAGCGGCGATCGCGCTTCCGTTCCTGCACGGCCCGCTACGCACGACGTACATCAGCGGAAACGATGCGATACTCGCGATCGGGCTTGCGTTCATCGGAACTTTCTGGCATGAGGTCCGGAAGTGGATAATGTACAAGGGATGAGACCGCACCTTCTTTAGCTGACAGCGCGGTTGCCCGGGCATGTGCATTCTCGCCGACCACGAGATCCTCGCGCGCCTGAAGGAGGGCAGTCTGGGGATACGCGACTTCGTACCAGAATCGCTCACGCCGAACGGGTACGACCTGAGGGTGGCGGAGGTCTCGCTGCCAGACCAGGGCGCGGTCTTCAAGGAGGGCGTGGCGAGGATCCCTTCGAAGGCGATGTTCTACGTCGGCACGATCGAGTTCGTCGAGCTCCCGGACGACCTCGCGGCCCAGCTCTGGACGAGGACCTCTTGGATCAGAAAGGGGATCCTGATGGGGCTGGGGAAGATCGATGCCGGATTCCACGGCACGCTCACGTTCATGGGCTTCAACGCGTCGTCGAAGGAGATCGAGCTGCCGATCGGTTCGCGCATGGTGCAGATGTGCTTCGAGACCATGCACTCGAAGGTCGAGATGACCTATGAGAAGCGCTCAGGCAACTACCAAGGCCAGAAGGGCATAACCTTAGCTCCACTTGTGAAGGACAAGGTCTAGCGCGAACACGCTCATCGAGGGCGAGTACGTCTTGAGCTCCTCCTGACGCGTCACCTCGATGTCCACCCCCATGCCCCGGGCGCTGATCACGAGCTTCTCGACTATCTGCTCGATGTCGTCGCGGTCGCAGATGTGATACAAATGTATCGTGCCGCCGAAGTTCAGCTTCGTGAGCGCGTCCGCAAAGAAGTCTATCGCAGAGTGAGGAAGGTTCATCACGATGCGATCTAGGTTCGGCAGGTCGAAGATGACCTCGCGCGCGTTGCCCTCGAACGCCACGACCTTGTCCGCCTTGTTCGCTTCGATGTTGCGGCGGAGATACGTGACAGCGTCGGGGTTCAGGTCTATCGCGTAGACGACCTTGGGTTTCGCGCGCTTCGCGATCATGATCGCGAACGGCCCAACGCCTGAGAACATGTCGAGGACGACCTCCCCTCGACGCACCAGTGAAGCGACGCGCATGCGTTCGTTCGACAGCCTGGGGTTGAAGTAGACCTTGGAAGGGTCGACGAGGAGATGCACCCCATACTCGGTGTGGCTCGTCTCCAGGTTCGCATCGCCGGCGATCACCTCGAGCTCTCGCACCCGCAGTTCGCCCTTGACGCCCCTGTCGAGCGCGACGGTGCGCAGCCTCGGGAACGTTCTCATCAGAGCCTCTCCCACCTTCTGCGAGAACGGCAAGAGCTCGTCTGGAAGTTTGATTATCGCGACATCCCCAATGACGTCGAAGGAGGTCGGGAGCGAATCCCTCAACTCTTCTGGAACTTCCGCGAGGAGAGAGTAGTCCGTCTCCGCCGCTCGCCTTTCCTCGAACTCATCGTCGCAGAGCGGGAAGCCCGTCTCCGTGGCCGCCTCCGACATCACGGGGAAGAGAACGTCGTCCCCATCGCGCCGAACGCGCAAGGAAACGTCCAGCAGGCCCCGCTCTAAAAGTATTTTACGCACCGATTCCCCTTTCGACTTCGGCACCTTCAGGCAGAGGGACCGCACGGTGATTGCATGGGCGAATTGGTATTTGTCGGTTTAGGGCTTGGCACGGTCCAGGATATGAGCCTGCGCGCGCTGGAAGAGTTGAAATCGTGCGATCTTGTCTTCGGCGAGTTCTACACCTCCAAGCTCATCGATTCGGATGTGAAGGCCCTCGAGGCCCTGATCGGCAAGAGAATCAAGATGCTCGAGCGCGCCGAGGTCGAGGAGGGGGAGGAGGTCGTGGAGGAGGCGAGATCGAAGAGGGTCGCATTCGTGACCGCCGGGGACACGATGGCGGCGACGACGCACGTGGACCTGCGCCTGCACGCGATCGAGCTCGGTATCGCGACCAGGCTCGTGCACGGAGTCTCCATCTTCACCGCCTGCGCCTCCGCGCTCGGTCTACAGCCATACAAGTTCGGAAGGACGATCACTCTGCCCTTCGCGGAGAAGAACTTCCTGCCCTCAAGCCCCTACGAGAACATCCTCGAGAACAACCGCCGAGGACTGCATTCCCTCATCCTCCTGGACATCAGAGAGAGCGAGGGGCGCTACATGTCCGCGGCCGAGGGCGTTCGCTGGCTTCTGGATGCGGAGAAACGGATCGGCGGAGGGCTGATGCGCGACGACACGCTCGTCTGCATGGCGGCGCGCGTGGGCTCCTCTTCGGAAAGGCTCCTCGCTGGACCTGCCAAGGAAATGGCCCAGGTCGACATGGGGCCGCCACTGCACGCTCTAGTGCTCCCTGGCAAATTGCATTTCATGGAGGCGGAAGCGCTGGGGAAGTTCGCGCACGCCCCTCCGGAGATCGCCAAGGAGTGACTCAGGGGCGAGGGACCCCGATTCCTACCAGCACCATGACCCTGACCTTCTCTCCCATCTCAGGGTCCTTCCTGCTGCCATATCGAACCCGCGCGTTCGGAAGCCGGAACGAAACGTTCCTCGCGATCGACTCCTCCGATTTAGGATCGGGGTCGGAAGATGTCACGATCACCAACGCGCAACGCACTTGATCCAGATTGATGTCGAACCAAGGCGAGCTGAACGCTTCCTCCACCGCCCGCGGCTCTCGATCCATGCCCCCGGCGATGCCGATGCCAGCGCGCACCCGCTTTGACCCCGAGAAGTCCGCACGCAGCTGCGTGAGGTCCTCGGTGGTGAGCACCGATATCAGGTCGATCACCGGCGCCATCATGATCACGTCCATGGCTGCGAAGGCCTTCCTCAGCGGCAGATTCGGCACGATCTTCAGCAGGCTATCGTTGGCGTAGGTGAGAACGAGGTCCGAGTGCTCGAGGAGCTTCTCCATGGACTGCGATGCCAGATAGTGGCGCTCGCTGCCCTCGACCGAGAACGGCAGTGCGGCCGAGGCGACCACGAGCTTGTAGTGCCGCCTGCAAATGTTCGCCAGCGCAGGCGTGACGTGGCTGCCTGTCTCGCCTCCGAGACCGGCGAACAAGAAGATCATGTCCCCTTCGCCTATCGCCGAGAAGATGCCGTCGCGCAGGTTCCCCGCGATCGTCCCGAGCATCTGTGGCGCGGTGGTCTTGAAGAGCTTGACGTGATCTGTGGTAAGGTGACAAGGCGACGATCCCTTTGCCAGCGGCGGTCGCTCTCCTTCCCGGCAAACGGCGATCCCAGGAAGGGGCGAATCGGAGACCACGTTGCAGCCCGCCCCTCCGATCCCGACCACCTTCGCCCGTGGCCTGGTGCGGCCTTCACTAGCGCTCAACCGCAGCAGGTCTGGACTCATCCAGCAGCCATTACCTCAGGACGAGATAAGCTTGGCGCTTTCGGTCGTTCAAGTGATTAGTTCCCGAATCATCCTCTCTTCCCGCCGAGCGAGAAGGCGCGGGTGAGCTGGAACATCAGCATCTTGCTGTTCAGCGCCATGTGAACGAGCCCGAGCAGGATCGTGAGGCCAATGAAGACGGCGTGCAAGCCGCCTTCGCCCTCCCCGACGACCCTCCCCGCCTGGATGAGACCGCTGTCCATCAGCCCCGTGAGGATAGTTAGCCCAAGAGAGGGCAGCAAGAGGAGCGGTACCAACGCGTTCAGCCTCTGTGACAAATCGTTGCCCTTGGCCGATATGGAGAAGAGGCGTTTGGTCTTGAAGACCGCCGAGCGGCGATTCAGAACAATGTGGCCAAGGACCAGGACGAAAGCTATGATGCCGAACGAAGCGTGGAACGCGATTCGGCCAGTGAGCGCAACGGCCGTCCCTCCGAATCCGCCTCCCTCATTCTCGCCGCCAGTGGCAAGGGTCAGACCGATGAAGAGCACGACCAAGAGAGGAGTCAGGCCCTGAATCCTGGAGGTCAGGCTCGTCATCGCCAGTTGTTTCTCGCGCCGCCACAACATATACCTTCTGATGTATGCCACATCGGCTTCGACGCTCGCTAGAATCGTTTATAGGCGCGCAACGGATAGCCAGGGCAAGGGTGTCGGGATGCCTCACATCGGCAGGGTGTACGGCAATTCGGTGATGGAGATTCGCTTCCGAGCCATGGGCAACGAGAACGTCCAGGTGGGCGAGATGCTGATCGTGGAGGAGGAGAGCTCCGAGATCCGCTACCTCATCCGGGTGATGGACGTGGAGCACGGCGCGGACGCCGAGACTCCCGACTGGATGCAGCGCGAGGCCGGGCTGATGCTGCGCAAGGACGAGGACGAAGAGCGGACCGATACCGCGGTGTTCGCGGACCGCCTTTACAAGATCGGCGTCTGCACTCCGCTCGGCTATCTCTCAGGGAAGGAGTTCCGCAAGGCGAAGTCGATCCCCTCACACTTCTCGAAGGTGCGAAGGCCGGAACGTTCCGACTACGATTTCCTCGGGGCGCACCTCGGCGACATCGAGGTGGGGCGCCTTCGTTCTGGCGACAGGGTGATCGACCTCCCGGTGGGCTTCGCGGGGAAGGCGATGCCTTACCACGTCGGCATCTTCGCCACGACTGGCATGGGCAAGAGCAACCTCATGAAGGATCTCGCCGCTTCCTGCATGAAGCTGCGACGCTACGGGTTCCTGGTGCTCGATCCGCACGGCGAGTACTACGATGGTGGCGAGTCGGCGAAGAAGGGGCTGAAGCACTCGCCGTACAAGGATGGCCTGGAGGTGTTCTCGTCGAGGAAGCTCGACGGGCCGTACAACCCTCTGAAGATCTCGTCGCTCGAGATAGAGATCGACGACCTCGCGAACCTCTACGAGTTCACGGGCGCACAGCTCGAATGCCTGCAGGCGGCGCAGTGGCGCTACGGTCGCACCTGGCTCACGGATCTCAATACGAAGGAGACGAGCGTGGTGGTGGAAGAGCTGGGAGGCAAGTTCCACGAGGGCACGGTGAACGTGATAAGGCGGCGTCTCGAGAGCATCTTCAGGTTCGATCTCATCACCACGGACCAGCGTTTCTCGATCACGAACCAGGTGATCTCCAGCCTCGAAGCGGGGAAGGTCGTCTTGGTGGACACGAGCAATATGTTCGAGGCGGAGGAGCTTCTCATTTCGACCGTCCTGGCGAGAGCGATCTTCGAGCACAACAAGGCGCTCTACACGGACCGCGAGCGCTTCGAGTCGCTTCCCCCGCTCCTCATAGCCATGGAGGAGGCGCAGCGCGTGCTCTCTCAGTCAAAGGGTACGGTGTTCTCGCAGATCGCGCGCGAGGGGCGCAAGTTCAAGGTCGGTCTGTGTGCGGTCTCCCAGCAACCCAAGCTCATTAACGAGGAGATCATCTCCCAGTTCAACACCCTCTTCATTCTGGGGCTGGCGGACAAGCGTGACCGCGACATACTCAGGAACTCGGCCAAGCAGGACATCTCGATGCTCGACAACGAGGTCCAGATGCTGATGCCCGGGGAAGCGCTCATCGCCTCTCCGTTCACCCCCTTCGCGGTGCCGGTGAAGGTGCATCTGTACGAGGACTACGTTAAAGCTGAGGACGCGAGCGCGAAGGAAGTGGCGGGCCGAACCCCGACCAAGGCGAGCGCCGACAGGAAGTTCTTCTAAGAATCGAAGACGATATCGGAGCGAAGGCGATGGACAACACCACTCAGATGCTCCTAGGAATGGCGATGATAATGATCATCGCGGGCATCTCGTCGGTCGTCTTCACGAAGCTGCGTTTCCCGGCGGTCATCGGTTATCTGGCCGCGGGTATGGTGCTCGGCCCGCGCGGCCTCGGCTCGGTGTTCCAAATCGACATGAACATCGTCAATTTCCTCGCTGACCTGGGCATCGTTCTGCTGATGTTCTCCATCGGTCTGGAGTTCAATTTCACCAAGCTTCGCAGGATCGGCGGCTTCGCGATGCTGGCGGGCACGATCGAGGTGCTCATCACCCTCACCATCGGCTATTCGCTCGGCAGCGCGCTCGGCTACCCGTTCGTCGAGTCGGTGTTCTTGGGCGCGATCATGTCCATCAGCTCCACCGCAGTCATCCTCAGCGTACTGGGCGGGATGGGCAAGCTCAAGGACGACTTCGCGCAGCCGATGATCGGCATCCTCATCGTCGAGGACATCGCCGCGGTCGTGCTCTTGACCCTGACCTCTCCGCTGCTGTCGGGCCAGGTCCCTCAGCTATCGGACGCGATCGACATCCTCATCGTGATCGCGCTCTTCGTCGCTTTCTCGCTGGTCCTCGGCGTGGCGCTCATCCCGCGGCTGGTGGACCGGGTGGCCAGAGGGTACAGCAGCGAAACGCTGATGCTCGTCGCGCTTGGCCTCGGGTTCAGCATGGCCCTTGTGGCCGCGGCGATCGGCCTATCGGTCGCGATTGGAGCGTTCGTGATGGGAGTGATCCTCGGCCACGCGGACTCTTGTTGCCGGATCGAGGAGAAGGTCAGGCCGATCAAGGAGATGTTCCTGGCGGTCTTCTTCGTCTCCATCGGAATGCTCATCCAGCCGAATCTCGTCATCTTGAACATTATTCCAGCGATCATCATCGCGCTCGTGTTCATTGCTGCGAAGACGTTCTCCGTAACGTTCGCTGGCTACATCGCGAACCTGCCCGCGAGGACATTGTTCCTATTGGGCGCGAGCGTGGTTGCGATGGGCGAGTTCTCGTTCGTGATCGCGAAACAGGGGGTGGCGGCGGGCGCGGTCACCGACGCGTTCTACTCCGCGGTCGTGGGGGCGGCGCTGATCACCATGGTGCTTCTACCAATCTCCGCGAAGAACGGCGGTCGGGCGTTCGATGGCCTGGCGAAGAGAGCGCCGAAACGCTTCCTGAGCACGATGGGTGCCATCGAGGCGGTGCGCGCGGAGGTGCGCGGACGGCTGCGTGCCTCGGCCGAGTGGCGCTGGCAGCTTCGCCGTGAGTTCTTCTGGATATTCATCGACATCGTCATCGTCGTGATCATCGTCTTCCTCGCTCTCGTGCTCAAGGGATTCGGAATAGTCCTCGATCCGATCGCGCAAACGCTTGGGGTAGGATCGTCGGTACTCGCCCTAGTGGTCACCATTGCCTTATCGCTACCGGTGGTCGCGAGCATGGGAACCAAGCTGAGGAACGTGGTCCGGGTCATGGCCGCGAGCATCCTCGACACTCACGGCCACCAGGTGATGATGGATTCCTTCGCGTACCGCGTGCTAAGGAAATTGATACGCCTATTCGTCATCCTGATCCTCCTGCTGGCGGTCCTGCCCTTCGCCGCGGTCTTCGTCGACCTCCGCCCTGGACTGGCGCTGATCTTCATCATCATTGGAGTGGTCTTCGGGTACCTGCTCTGGGATTTCTTCCATTCCACCTACGCCAAGATGCAGCAGGCTTTGACGACGAACATCCTCGAAACGAACGAAGAAGCGGGCAAAGGGCGGTAGGCGCACTTTCGGTGCAGTTACACAAAACCCCTTTATTCAGCAAGGCGTTGGCTGAGCGAGTTCTGATGAGAATAGCGCACGTCTCGGACACCCACCTCGGCTTCTCTGCCTACGGCCGATTGGACGAGGAGTCCGGACTGAACCAGAGGGAGGTCGACTTCTATCAAGCGTTCGAGCGCGCGGTCGATGCGATACTCGAAGCAAAGGTGGACGTCGTCCTGCACTCGGGCGATGTGTTCGACTCGGTGCGGCCATCTAACAGAGCGCTCTCGTTCGCTCTGGATCAGTTCGCGAGGATCTCGGAGGCGGGAGTTCCAACGGTGGTCATCGCGGGAAACCATTCCACTCCCAAGCTCCGCGAAACGGGTTCTGTCTTCAAGGTCTTCGAGCACTTGAAAGACGTTCATCCAGTCTACAAGGGCGAATACGAGCAGATCGAGCTGGGCGATCTGGCCGTGCACGCCGTTCCGCATTGCGAAGGCGAGGCGCTACAGAATGCGATGGCGGAGATGAAGCCTCGGCCTGGCAAGGTGAACGTCGGGATGCTGCACGTGGGCGTCGCGAGCATCCAGGATTTCCGAATGGGCGAGTTCAACGAGCAGGTCGTTCCGGTGTCCACGCTCAACGAGAGCCTGGACTACATTGCCCTCGGTCACTACCACGGGCATGTGAACGTCACGCGCAATGCCACCTATTCCGGCTCAATGGAGCGGCTGTCTTTCGCGGAGGCGGGCGACGAGAAAGGCTTCGTGATCGTCGACCTGGAAAAGCGCAAGAAGCAGTTCGTCCCGATCCCCACACGGGCGATGATCGACCTCGCCCCAATCGACGCGAGGCGGATGAGCGCGGAGGAACTGAAGGCGGCGATGCGCGATCTAATCGAAGGCACCGAGCTCGGGGGAAAGATCGTGCGCCTCAGAGTCGATGATGTCCCCTCTGCGGTGTATCGCGCCATCGATCACGTCTGGCTTCGCTCCGCGACCGCGGACGCGATGCATTTCGACGCGAGATTCGAGGTGGCTCAGGAAGCTTCGGCCGGGCAGAGGGCGACGACCCACATCGATTCTCTTGAGAAGGAGTTCGTATCCTTCCTCGAACACTACCCGGTCGAGAGGATGGACAAGGGAAAGTTGAGAGCCTCGGGCCTAAGGTACCTGCAGAGGGGGCTGGAATCATCAGACTGAGGTACCTCGAGCTGCGCAACTACCGCAAGTTCCGAGAGGCGCGGGTCGAACTTCCGGACGGCATACTGGGGATCGTGGGCAGGAACGGCTCGGGGAAATCCTCGCTCGTCGAGGCGATCGCTTGGTCGTTATACGGCAACGAGAGCAGCATCGTCCGCGCCGGCAAGGAGAGCGTGAAGTCGGTCGCCGCGTACCCGAACGAGGATTGCTCGGTCACGCTCGAATTCGAGATGGAGGGCGAGGAATACCGTCTCTGCCGCACGATGAGAGGGGCGAGGAACGTTCTGGACGCGACGCTGACCGTCGGAGGCAAGCTGCTGGCCAAGGGGGACAGTGCGGTGACCGATATGGTCGTTGAGCGCCTAGGAATGGACCACCGCGCGTTCTTCGTGTCCGTCTTCGCGAAGCAGAAGGAGTTGAACGCGCTCAGCTCGCTTCGTGCCGAGGAGCGCAGGAGGCTGATAAGACGGATGCTGGGGATCGACGTCTTGGACGACGTCGTGGTGGAGATCGATCGCGATGCCCGGCTCATTGAGAGCGAGCTGAAAGCACTCCAGTCGACGCTTATGCTGCCAGACGGACGCGCGCGCAGAGGATCGCTCGAACAGTTCCTGGCCACAATCGAAGCCAAGCAGAGCGAGATCGGAGAGCGAATCAATGAGCTCAAGGGCAGTGTCGAGGGCCTCGAAGGTGAGTTGACCGAGGCGAAAACCCGGCGCAGCGAGGCCGCCGCGGCGCGCGATGCTCATCAGAGGGCGAACGACGTGCTCAATCGATGCAAGAGCGACTTGTCGTCTCAGGTTCGTCACGTTACCGATCTCGAAAGGCAACTGGACGAGCTCGAATCAAAGCGCAGGGGTGCGGCGGCTCTTGAGAAGACTTGCGAGGAGCACGAGCACCTGGTGCGCCAACGCGACCGACTCGACGATGCGAGGAGACGTCACGATGAGCTCGCCTCGATTTCGGAACGGCTCGCGAGCATCGGCTCGGAACTCAGGGGTCTGGAAGCGAGCCGTGTTTCGACCAACGAAGCTCTCGCGGCACTCAAGGATCCCTCGTCTCGGCTCGCGACCGTCGAGGCATCACTGGCCGAAGCGCGGGATCAGCAGCGCGCCGCGGGGGGAGAGGCGAGAGGACAAGAGAACGATGCCAAGCGCCTTCGCAAAGAGTTCGATGACATGAGCGACAAAACGAAGGAGATCGAGAAGCTTGGTCCAGACAGCTGCTGTCCGACCTGCGAACGCAGAATGGGCGAACAGCACGAGACACTTCTCAAGAAACTGAACGGGGAACTGAAACAGAAGAGAGGGGAGAGGGAGCAGCTTGAGGAAGCGTGGAAGGAAACTAGGGTTCGCTTGGCGTCGCTGGGGCAGAAGGTGAAGGTGCTGGAGGAGAGAAGACTCAAGTTCCTGGGGGAGAGGGAGAACGAGGTTTCGCTCCGATCGCAGCTTGGGGAGTGGGCGTCCAGGATCTCGCGCTTGAATTCTGAAGAGGCGAACCTCAAGCAGAAGATGGGCGAGATCGGAGCCGATGAATTCGATGAATCCGAATACGCGACGACCAGGCAGAGGCTGACGGCGATCAAGGGGGACGTCGAGAGATTCCAGCTCCTCAGAGGCCAGCTGCTCAGGAGACCGGAGGTCGAAGCGTCGCTTGTGAAGGCGAAAGAAGAACGAGCGCGAATGGAAGAGGCGGTGCGCGCGGCGCAGACGGCGATCGATTCGTCTCCCTACCTCGTGGGTGATCTTGAACGGGCGCAAGAAGAAGCTGATCGGGCGACCGACTCTCTATTGGCGAAGAACCGCGAGCTGAGTTCCAAACAGTCAGAAATGTCGTCGCTCGAATCGCAGGCATCGGGAACCCGCGTCCAATTGCAGGACGCGGTTCAGGCGGAAGAGCGGGCCGCGGATGCGACCCGCAGACTCGAAGAGCAAGGCGCGCTCAGCGACGCGATGAAAGCGTTCCGCCTTGAGGTCATTTCTCGCATCACGCCCGCGCTCTCGGAGATCAGCTCCGAGCTGTTCCAGGAGTTGACCGACTCGAAGTACGCGGGCATCGAGCTAACCGACGAGTACGAGATCGAGGTCCTCGATGGAGGGAAGAAGTACCCGTTGGAGCGATTCTCCGGTGGAGAGGCGGACCTAGCGAACCTTTGCCTGAGGCTGGCGATCTCGCGCATGATCGCGGAGCGATCGGGCAGCGCCTTGGGATTCTTGATCCTCGACGAGATCTTCGGTTCTCAGGACCAGGTGCGCAAGCGCAACATCGTGCAGGCGTTCAATCAACTGTCCAAGCGCTTCAACCAGATCATTCTGATCACGCATGTCGAGGACGTGAAGGATCTGATCTCGGGCGCAATCCTCGTGCGCGAGCGGGATGACGGCACGAGCGAAATCGAAGCGGGCTAGCGATCAACTCCAGAGAGCTTTCACGTCGACGTTCTCGGCGACGACCCTCTTGATCTTCTCGACCTTCTCATTGTCGTCTGGATCGATGCGTGCTATCAGATGATCGATCATCTCCGCCGTCTCGAGCGTGTTGTAGCGCGTGAGCAGGATGGGCACTCCTTCTTCGTAGGCCTTCGAAACGACCACCTTTGCTGGATACAGTCCGCCGGTGAGAATCAGGCAAGCTGTGTCGGTCGAGAGCGCGGCAAGCTGCAGGTCCGCACGATCACCGCCGGTGATCACAGCCTTCCGCGGCATGCGTCTCATGTACCTGAGCGCACCCTCGGGCGTCATCGCCCCGATGAGCACGTTCTTCACGATGTTCTCCATGCCGTTCTCCACGACCACGTCGGCAGACAGCACTTCAGCAATGTCCTTGACCGTGTAGTATCCGAGTTCGGGCACTTCCGGGATCATGCCCAGAACTGGAATGCCCTTCTTCTCGAGCAGCGCTTTCACGTCGGGATCGTCGCACATGTTCAGCACGACCCCGTGGTACGGCAGCTGCTGCATCTTCATGTGTCGGAAGAGCATCGCGGTCTTGTCCAGAGCGGACGGCGAGCTGGTCGAGATCAGCACGACCTTCGCGCCCACCGCCGCGGCGATGAAGGAAGCAGAGACCCCGTGCAGCGACCCGGTGACGATGTCCCTCGTCCCCTCGACGACCATTCTCTCCTTGTCCCCACTGACGTGATGGAACGCATCCACGATCGCCTCCTTGGTGACCGGCTTGAGAACGTCGTATACGAACGGGCAGAGCTCCTCCTCCTTGTACTTCAGCCTCAGAGCCTTACGCATAAGGTAGGCGTCCTGGTCGACGAGCGTCTCCCTGCCGCCGATTAGCGTCTCCACGAAAGGCTTGAAATAACCGACCTTCGGACCGCTGTTGAGCGCCACCCCCAGGGTGATCATGCTCTTGCCAGCACGTTCAACCACCGAGCCCAGGAAAATGCTTTTCATGGTTTCTCCCTCCGCAACGTCACGAGCGCGTCCACCGCGCCGCATCCCTCCCCCTCATCCATCAGGATGACGGGGTTGATCTCCAGTTCAAGTATCTCGGGGAAGTCCTCGGCTGCTTGCGCGACGCGCGCGATCACGTTCTTCAGCGCCGCCATGTCCGCCGGCCTTCTTCCCCTCGCCCCCGCGAGGATCGGATACGCCCGGATCGAGCGCACCATCTCGTCCATCTCCTCGTTGGCGATGGGCGTGACCCTTTGCGCGACGTCCTTCATGATCTCGACGAAGATGCCGCCGAGGCCGAACGTGATCACCGGCCCGAACTGCTCGTCCCGGACCATGCCCACTATGACCTCCCTCCCGCTTAGCATCTTCTGAATGGAAACCCCCTCAAGCTTCGCCTCTGGCAGCCGCGTCCTCACCCGCGCCATGATGAGCGCGAACTGCGAGCGCACCTCGTCCGCGCCTTTCACTCCCACCACCACGCCACCGACGTCGGTCTTGTGCAGGATGTCGGGGGACTCGATCTTCATCACCACCGGGAAGCCGATCTGCTCCGCCAGGACGACCGCCTCCTCCGCGTCCGTGGCGATACCCTCGTTCGGCACCGGCACACCGTAAGCCTTCAGGATCTCCTTGCCCTCCTCCTCAGAGAGCGCGAGCCGCCCCTCTCCGCGCACCTTGCTCAGCACCTCGCGCACTCGGTCCTTGTCGCCGCTGACCTGGGCGTACGTCCTCTTGCTCTTGATCCCTCTGAGGATAGAGTATTCCGAGGCCGCCGCGAGCGCGCGTATCCCACGATCAGGCGACTCGTAGCAGGGGATCCCGGCCTCGCGCATTATCACTATTCCCTCGGATACGTCCTGCCCGCCGACGAACGCCGCTGCCAGTGGGATCTTCGTCTTGCCGGCGAAGGAAGCGACCAGCTTCGCGACCGACGGTATGTCCACCAGGTCGGTCGGCGCGAGCATCACCAGCATCGAACTGACGTTCTTATCCTCCATCACCGTGCGCATCGCGAACTCGTAACGGTCGGTACGCGCGTCCCCGATCACGTCCACGGGGTTGTAGAAATTCGCTTCCTCTGGCAGATATGATTTCAGCTTCGCGACGGTCTCGGCGCTGAACGAGGCCATCGGGATGCCGTAGTCGCCGCAGGCATCGGCGGCGAGCACTCCAAGTCCTCCAGCATTGGTGACGATGGCCACGCCCCCGCCCTCTGGTGGAAGGGGCATCGTGGCGAACACCAGCAGCAGGTCGAACAGCTCCTCGATGTTCTTCGCGCGCACGATGCCCGACTGCTCCATGGCGGCGCCATAGACCTTGTCGCTGCCCGAGAGGGCGCCCGTGTGCGAGGATGCCGCCTTGGCCCCCGTGCTGGTCCGGCCAGACTTGAGCGCGATGATGGGCTTGACGACCGAGGTGGCGAACGCCTCGTTCATGAACTCTCGCCCTCGGTCTGTCCCCTCGATGTACATCCCGATGACCTTCGTGGCCGGGTCGTCGCGCAAGAACCTGAGAAGGTCCGCTTCGTCCACGTCTACCTTGTTCCCGACGCTGACGAACTTCGAGAAGCCGACCTTGATGTCCGCAGCCCAGTCAAGGACCGTAGAGCAGATCGCTCCTGACTGAGAGCTTATGGCGATCGAGCCCACGCGCGGATAGTTGTTCGTGAAGGTGGCGTTCATCCTCGCCTGGGTGTTGATGATGCCAAGGCAGTTCGGACCGAGAACGCGGATGCCATGTTGGCGCGCGACCTCGCCCAACTTGTGCTCCAGCTCCGCCCCAACCTTGCCGGTTTCTTTGAAGCCCGCGGTGATTACGATGGCCGCCTTCACTCCCTTCTGCCCGCACTCGTCCATCACCTTTGGAACAAAGGTGTTCGGGACCACGATTACCGCCAGCTCCACCGTCTCAGGAACATCCGTGACGCGAGGGTAGCACTTGAGTCCGAGGATCTCGTCCGCTTTCGGATTCACGGGGAAGAGCCTGCCTTTGAAGCCTGAATCCAGAAGGTTCTTGAGCACGATGTGCCCGACCTTCATCTCCTCCCTGGCAGCGCCGATCACGGCGATCGATGACGGCTCAAAAAGCTCCTTCATCCTTCCCAAGGCTGCGATTGTGATGGTGACTAGAAATAGCTTGGCTGCCTTTATCCCGTGTCCAGCTTGTATTGCGACGTGATCTTGATGTCCTTGGGCTTGTGCTCCACCCCGAGGAGGTCCATGAGGTCCATGGCGTTCTTCGCGGACTTCGAGTACGCGTGGTTGTTGAAGTACACTCTGACCTTCGCCTTTCTCTCGGTCTCCTTGATCCGTGGTACCCACTTCTCCAGTTGTTCCTTGGTGTAGAGGTAATCGTACCGGTTGAGACGGAGGTCGTCCTCTTTCTCGTCTCGATACCAGATGTCGTAGTTGCGACCGTGTAGACGGAAATAGCCGTGATCGGCGGTGTCGGTGCGCGTGATCGGCAGCCCCGGCCCGTCCACGATCACGTTCGCCACGTTCCTCTCTTTGAGCATTTCGATCACGTCAGGTGCGAGCTCGTGCTTGCTCTCGTCCAGCCAGGAGCGGTGTCGGAACTCCACCGCGTAGTCGTGTTTGCCCTCGAGCGCGTCGAGAACCGCTCTGAGATTGTCGAGCGCCTTGCCTTCGTTCTGAACGTAGGGTGAGAGCTGCAGCAAGGTGCACCCCATCTTGCCCGCGTCCGCGAGCGGATCGACGCACACCTTCTCGAATGACTTCGCCATCTCCACCGCCTTCTGGGTCTCCCCCTTGACCAATGCCTCGTGCGTTACTAGCTGCGACATTTTCACGGAATACTCGAACTCGATGTCTTTCGCCTTGTTCGCCCAGGCCTTGACCATGAACTCGTTCGGTGGGCGGTAGAAGGTGCTGTTGATCTCAACGGTGCGGAAGTACCGCGAGTAGTAGGAGAACCACTCCCCCTTCTTCTTCGCCAGCTCGATCGGGTAGAAACGTCCGACCCAGTCATCGAACGACCAGCCGGAGCAGCCGACGATCACGGTCATGCGCGTTTCAATTGTCAGCGATTCGATAATAAGGTTCGCAGGGTGGAGAGCAATCGGTCTGCCAGTTCGTTCCGGTTCTCCAAAGTCACCACGACGAGCTCGACGTCATCACGAAGCTTGATCGCGTCGCAGAATGCCTCTGGACGGGACATTATGGTGGCAAGGACCGGCACATCTGAATTGAGAGCACGGATCGTGACTTCCTTGAACTTGTCTGAATAGAGCTCCATCTTGCCGATCTCGTCGATGACGACCAGTCTGCCGTCCGCTATCGCCTTCTCCACTGCTGGCACCGCCATGCCATCGACGCCCTCGATCGAGACGATGTACTGGCCGACCCTCGGACCGAGCCTCCTGTGAACCGAGGAGAGAACCTCTCTTTGCCCATCCAGAGTGACGATGTCGAAGCCTGCTCTGACGCCGTCTTCCCTCACTTCCTCGGTGTAGAACCCGCCCGCGCCCGTAGTCTGCCGCGCCACGTTGCGCACCAAGGTGGTCTTGCCCACGCCTGGCCTTCCCGTCACCAGGATGCTCTTATCGCCCATCTCCAGCACAAGGAATCTCGCCGCGCAAATAATTAATACCTCCGCGGCGCTGAGAAGAGCGCTCTCAGGAAGCGCAGGGATGATCCGTGATTCCCTCATTCGCCTGGGGGCGCACAGTGTGCCGTACAATGGGTCCCTGCAGGAACGGCGACGTGACGTCGCGTAATGACTGGAGGACAACCCCGGTGCACGACACCTACCCCGGCCAGGGTCAGTGTGGGGAGATCAGGGCTCAGCCCGTCCGTGAACCAATCTGTTGCGGCCGGGGGACACTTATGTTTGAACGAGGGAAGATGGCCAGCGAGTTGAGTGAGGATAAAACACAATCAAATCGTTCCAGTGAGAGCGATTGGGCGATCGTGAAGGGTGAGGAATTGGCTCAACAGGTTGCGATAGGACTAATGGGCCAAGTTCCCTCGAGCGAGACGGAGCCGCGTTGGCTGTACAAAGACATCATCGACTCGATGTCGGAGTACATCCACGTCGTCGACGCCCACCTCTACATCTTCATGGCCAACAAGGCCTTCCGAAAGCTCGCAAGGGAGCTCGATCACCGCGAGGTCGTCGGTCGCTACGTGTTCGACGTCTTCCCTACGCCCCCCAAACGGGCGCGCAAGGAGTACTACTGGGTCATTGCGAACGGCCGCACTCTGGTCACGCAGGACACGCACCTCGTTCACGACCGAGAGATGATCGTCGAGACGCGCAAGATCCCCATGTTCCAGGGCGGGGAGGTCGTCTCGGTCATCACGGTCACCACCGACATCACGGACCGCAAGATGGCGGAGCGCGCTTTGGCAGAAAGCGAGATCCGCTATCGTACCCTCATCGAAACCGCGCTCGACCCGATAATGGTGCTCGACCATGACGGTCACTTTTCGATCCTCAACTCCGCAGCGGCGGAGCGCTTCGGGGGAACGCCAGACGAGTTCGTTGGCAAGTTGATCGAGGACGTTTTCCCCGAGGACTCGGCAAGGATATTCCAGCGCCAGGTGAAGTTGGCCATCGAAACCGAGGGAATGTCAACCCTCGACATCCCAGTGAGCCTCGATGGCGAGAGGCGCTGGTTCAGCACGAACATCCAGAGGGTCGACGATCTGACTGGTGGACAACCTCACGTCCTCATCGTCGCGCACGAGATCACGCAGATCAAGCTCGCGGAGGAGGCGCTGCGCGACACGCAAGCATCCCTCGAGGACCGGGTGACCAAGCGTACCGCCGAGCTCGCCGACCTCAACCGCAAGCTGCACCTAGAGATAAGAGGACACCAGACGACCGTCGAGGCGCTGCGCCAGAGCGAAGGGATGTACCGCACGCTGGCGCGCAACTTCCCGAACGGCGCGGTGGTCGTGTTCGATCACGACCTCAGAGTCACTCTCGCCTACGGCGAAGGCATCGACCGCCTCGGGCTGCAGCAGAACTACACCGGGCGTACGATCTTCGAGATCTATCCTCCCGAAGTCTGTTCCTCGATCGAGCCCTCGTTCCGTGACGCGCTGCGTGGGTCGTCGCGTCAGCTGGAGCTCACGATCAACGAGTCCATCTACGACACGGTCATCGTGCCCGTGAAGGACAGCGGCGGCACGATCATCGCCGGCATGCTGGTGGCGCAGGACGTCACGCAGAGGAAGAAGCAGGAGCAGGAGCTGTTCCGCTACCAGAAGATCGAGGCGACCGGCAAGCTAGCGGGCGGCATCGCACACGACTTCAACAACATCCTGACGACGATCCTGGGCAACATCTACATGGCGAAGACCGATCTGGACCCCCACGAGGCGCAGGTGCACGAACGCCTCAACCTGGCAGAGAAGGCGGCGATGCGGGCTAAGAGCCTCACCTCTCAACTTCTCACTTTCTCCAAGGGCGGCGAGCCGGTCAAGGCGGTGGCGCCGTTGGACCAGCTTATCCGCGAAACGGTCCGCCTCGCGCTCTCCGGTTCGAACTGCTCCTATCGCGTCGAGATAGCGAAGGATCTGTGGTGGGCAGAGATCGACAAAGGCCAGATCGAACAGGTGTTCTCGAACCTCCTGGTGAACGCCAAAGAGGCGATGCCCGAAGGCGGCAAGATCGTCGTCATGGCGAAGAACGAGATCCTGGGGGTGGACGAGAAGCCCTCGCTGATCGCTGGGCGTTACGTTCGCGTCGATGTGATCGACCGTGGCCAGGGCATCCCCGACGAGAACAAGGAACGCATCTTCGAACCCTACTTCACGACGAAGAAGAACGGTTCGGGGCTTGGGCTCTCCATCGCATACTCGGTGGTCAAGAAGCATTCCGGACTGATCGAAATGGAATCGGCGGCGGGACAGGGCACGAGGTTCAGCGTCTTCCTTCCCGCGTCGGAGAAGAAGGGAGAAGTGGGCAACGGCGGTGAAGAGGTCGTTCTCCAGGGCAAGGGCCGCGTGCTCCTGATGGACGACGAGACGCCGGTCCTGCACATCGCCAGGGACATGATCGCGCACCTCGGCTACGAAGTAGTCACCGCGCTCAACGGAGAGGAGGCGATCGCCCTCTATCGCGAGTCGCTCAAAGAGGGGCGCAAGTTCGACGTCATCATCATGGACCTGACGGTCGTCGACGGTATGGGCGGAAAGGATGCCGTGAAGCACCTTCAATGGCTCGATCCTGAAGTGAAGGCGATCGTTTCCTCCGGCTACTCGAACGACCCAGTAATGGCTGACTACCGCGCGCACGGCTTCGTCGGCATCGTCACGAAGCCTTACACGATGTCAGAGCTGAGTCGCTCGATCGCCAAGGTGCTGCGCATCCCGCCGAAGCCGAAGTGATCAGCGTAGATAGACTGGACCGAAGCGCTTCGTGCAGATCCACGGGTCCTCGGTGTTCGCTTCCTCTTTGATGCGCATAAACTGCTCGAGCTTTGCGTCGATATCGTCGGCGTAGTTCAACGCCAGCGCTTCGGGGAATTGAGGCTTCTTCGGCGAACCGAATTCCGCCTCCCCGTGGCTCGCGAGCACCATGTGCACGAGCTTGAGCTTCAGGCCCTCTTCCATCTCAGGCACCTTCTCGCAGGCCCTCGCCACCATCTCCGCTCCGATGACGATGTGCCCCCGCAGCATGCCATCGGCGGTCACGTCGATGTTCGTGCTGACAACATACTCGCGCACTTTGCCGACGTCGTGCAAGAGAGCTCCAGCGATGAGCAGATCGTGATCGAGCCTCGGGTACTCCTTGGCGAGGAACTCGCACATCTCCACGACCTTCAGCGTGTGCTCGGTCAAGCCGCCTATCCAGTTGGAATGGTACCACATCGAGGCCGGCGAGGCCTTGAACTTGTTCACGAAGTCCTCATCGGAGAAGAAGGCTGAGAGCACGGCGCGAATGTGTTTGTCGTGCACAGCTTTCACGTGCTGGTTCAACTTGGACATGAGCTCTTCCGGATCGAGCTTGCTCCTTGCTACGAACTCCTCGATGACGATCTCCGAGGTGGGGACCTTCTCGAGCGTCCCTCCCCGGTCCCCGCTCACGGAGAGCTCGAGGACGTCCTTGAACTTGGAGACGCAGCCCTTGACGCGCAGCACGTCACCTGGGCAGAAGGACGTGTACAGGTGGTCGATCTGCTCCTTCGGGCCCTGCCCCCAGAATTTGAGGTTCTTCTCTCCGGACCGGTCCGAGACCCTGAGCTCGAAGAAGTAGCCCCCGGTGTATTGACGAGGAGGGCGCTTCTGCTTCACCGAAACCAGCAGCTCGAACTCCTCTCCTTCCTTCAGCTCCCGAATGAACCTCCTCGCCCCAGGCATGCTCGAAGCATTGGCGGTGGGGCTCATAGGAGTGTCGATTGGGAATGAGATCCTCGCTCTTGCCATTGCATGCACACCCTAGCTGGTCGCGACGCGCTTCAGCCAGCGCTCGGCATCGCGCCATTGAGGGTACCTTCGTTCGGCCACTCTGAAGGCGGCATCGTGGTAGGAGCGCAACGACCTAGCCCCCAGCTCGAGGTGCAGGAGCTCGTGATAGAGCACGTATTCCGCCACGAACCCTGGGACCTTCTCATCATCAAGAGCCGAGGAGATGGCCGCGACCCGCATGAGAGTGCTGCAGTACCCCATTCTCGACCGATTTGGGCGGTCGGTCCAGGATAGGAAGGCCTCGTGACCGTCATGGATCAGGCCCTTCGTGCGCAGGGAATCGGCCAAGGAGAGGAGGTCGTACGCTTCTCCGATCGGGCTCAGGGTCAGATTGCGGCTGCGCTCGAGGTAGAGCGGCCGGTTTCGACCCACGAACTCATCGGATCTCAGCCAGGCGCGAAGTCGATCGCTATACGCTTCGCGCCGCCGCTGCTTGATGCGGGTGAAGAGGCACTCGGCGAAATCCCCGAGCACCGACGGATCGGCACCTTCCAGGTAGTCGGTGACCTTGAACTCCACCTGCGCCCCGCTCCGCTCCCAGACCGTCTTGAACTCCTTGAACGGATGGAAAGACGCATTCACGTCGCTGAATCCGTAGCGCTCGCCTGTCGCCCTGAAAGTCCCGCTCACCTTTTGGCATGGGTCCATGAAAACCGCCCCCGGGACGGGCGGGAAACGATCCCCAGCCTCGTCCTCGAGAACCCAACTCGCCTCCCTGCCAAATAGCGGGTCCCAGTCATTGCATGCTACAGGTGACTCTGAGCGCTCGAAGAAGCAGCGACCGAAGCTAGAGCTGGAGCAAACGGTTCGCGAGCTCGCTCTGGTCGTTCGCAGATCTTCTGCTTTCGAGCGCATCCCAGTTCGATAATGCTCGGACACGTTTAAAATACCCAGGTAGCGAATACATCCGGCGGAAGGGATGGACAGCTTCTCCAGGGACCACCGGGAAAAGCACCTTATTACCCGCGGGAACGTAGATGGAATCGTCTCGGCTGCCATGTTCTTGTCGGCGTTCCCCGGCTCGAGAGTAACCTTCGTCACCTCGCCCAACGCCGGAGCCAGGATAATGGCCATGGACCGGGTCTCGAGCGAGATCTACCTCGCGGACCTGGCGATGGTGCCGGAACTGGAGCAGGTGATCCTCGCAGCGAGCGAGCGCAGCGAGGTGGTGGCGTTTGATCACCATCAGCCGCATGAGGCTCCTTACCTCAACGGGCACCTCGTCATACGCGAGGGAATGAGCGCCGCCTCCGTCCTTTATCACCACCTCAGCCTTCCGAGCAAGCTGAGGAGGTTGGTGGCCATAGCGGACCTGGTGGAGTTCTGCGACACGCCTTTGCTCGAGGAGCAGATCGCGATCCACACGAAGAAGCGCATCGAGGAGGAGGCGAAGACGCTCGACTTCTCCTGGCGTTTGGACATCGATGACGACGCGTACCGTTCTCAGGCCGCGCTGCACCTTTCGCAAGGCTTGTGGCCGTCGGAGGTGGGCGTCATCCGCAGACGTTACCTGCAGGTCGTCAACGAGCAGCGCTGGCCGAAGGCCCTGGCGAGGGTCGAGTCGCACATGCGCATACGTGGTCCGGCGTGCGTGCTGCACTGCAAGGACAAGAACCGCTCGCTCTATGGGTTCGGCACCAGGGCGCTGGTGGAAGTGGCGCGTGATCACCGTTGCGATTACGCGGTCATGGTGAACGAGCGCAAGGCGCATTCCTCGGTCTCGCTTCGATGCTTGTCGAGCGAGGGCATAAACCTCGGGCGTTTCGCGGAAGAGTTCACGGAAGACCATGGGCTGGAAGGAGGAGGTCACCCCACCAGTGCGGGCGCGCGCATTCCGGTCGAAGAGACCGATCGCTTCCTGAACGACCTCATCTTCCTTGCGTCGCGCTAGTCTTCTCGAGGTCGCGCTCATCCTTCTCTTCCTCGAGCTCCTCGCGCTCCTCTTGCTCCTTCTGACCGGTGTCGCCTAAGCTTCTGCCGCCCGCCCTCTTGTAGATGAGCACCGGGCACATCGAGTTCTTGACGATCTTGTCCTGGATCGGGCCGAAGGCGAACCGCTCCCAGCTCCGGGCCGCGCTCGCCCCCATCACGAGCAGGTCGTACTCCATGCTCTCCGCGACCACGCCGCCGACGATCGTCTCCGGGCGGATCTCGCGCGTGATGACCGGGACCCCTTGGCGGGAGACGATCTCAGTCAGTCTCTTCGCGTACTCGCGCGCCTTGTTCAGATGCGCGTCGTTGATTATCGCGTTGAGGATTGTAACGCGGGAGTTGTTCGCCTTGGCGATCAGGCCCGCGACCTCGGTCGCCGAGGAAACATGCCAGAGGCCGCCGGAGAGGATGAGAATGTTGTCGGGGCGGATCCTTTCCTCCGCGCGCACCACGATCAGATCGCAGGGCGTCCTGTGAATGATCTCGTCCATCTTCCTTCCGAGGACGCGCTTCTGCGACGCTGTGTGCCCCTTCCAGCCGAGCATGATCATGTTCGCCGCCTCCTCCTCGGCCGTGTCGATGATAGCCGTCACGACCTCGTGCGAGACCGCGACCACGGCGCGGGTCGCGACGCCCCTCGCCTCGCCGATGCGCTGAAGCTTCTCGAGCATCTTCGAGCGGTCCTCGACGAGCTTGCGGTCGATCGCATCCAGCGGCACCGCCTTCGGCACCTCAACCACCGACACGAGCAGCAGCTCTCCCCCCTCCCTCGACGCGACTATCGCGCCGATATCGACGAGGGGCGTGTTCTTCGGGTCCTCGACCGGGATGAGCACGCGGTACTTCGCCAGTTGCTCCTTGGACAGCGGCGCCCGCTCGGGCACTTTCACCCTCTCGATCTCCCGCCGGCCGGTGGCGAAGTAGTGCAGGAGCAGGCCGGCAAAGATCACCGCGAGCGCAAGATACCAGGCGAACGGCTCGTAGTCGAAGAGCGTCACCGCTAGGAACATCTTCGTGCCGATGCCGATCAGCGGGATCACCGGGAAGAAGGGGGTGATGAAGTGACGCTTCACATCGGGCCTCTTCTTCCTGAGCGTGATGGCGGCGACGTTCACCAGAGTGAATAGAAGAAGGATGCATATGTCCGCGACCGAGGCGACCTGGTTGAGCGGAAGGGCGACCGCCGCGAAGATTATGATCGCGCCGCTGACGAAAAGCGCGGTCTGCGGGGTCTGGTTCTTTCGGTGCAGCTTGCCGAACGACCGGGGCAGATTCCCGTCGCGCCCCATGGCAAAGGAGACCCTTGAGGCCGAGAACACTATCGAATTCACGGCCGCGATCGAACCGATGATTATGCCGACGGATATCAACGCGCCTCCGACGACCGGAACAGCCAAATTGGAGGAGTCCACAAGGGCATTCGCGCCTCCCGCGGCGGTCGCAGAAGCACCTAGGACGCCGAGGGTGACCGCTGCGATGACGACGAAGAGCAGGCAGCTGATGGCAATGCATAGGAACATCGCGCGCGGGACGGTCCGTTCTGGGTTCTTCGCCTCCTCGCCCGTCTGCGCAACGACCTCGTATCCCTCGAATATCATGAAGGTGAAGCCCATCGAGGTGGCCACACCGAGCAATCCAGTTGACGTGTAGAAAGGAGTGATCGCGTCGGAGGCGAGACCATGTCCGAAGATATAGCCGAAGCAGAAGATGGTGTAGATGATGATGATTCCAATGAGGAAGACCGAGACCACGATCTCGGAGCGGCCGGCGCCTTTCACTCCGCGATAGTTCAGATAGATGAACGCTCCCGCTATGAGCGCTGCGAACAGCTTCCCCACAAGGTCGCCTGGAATCCCGAAGAAATCCACGCCGTACTGGCTGAAGAGGGCGGTAATGCCGACCCCGAACCCTATCGAATAGACAGCGCAAGCGATGCAATGCCCGACCCAGGACATCCAGCCCCCGAGGAAGCCGAACGGAGGCGGCAGCCCCTCCTGGATCCAGAGATAGCCGCCCCCCGTTTCCGGAAAGGCGCTGGACAGCTCCGCGTACGCCATGGCGGTGAAAAGCGTGACGAAGAAGTTGAGAATGAACGCGAGAAGAATCGCGGGACCGGCGATGCCGACGGCGATGCCGATGAGCACGAAGATCGTCGAGCCGATGTTCGGCCCGATGCCGATCATCAGGACCTCGAGGAGACCCAAGTCTCGACGCAGGGTAACCTCGACCTCTCCGGGCTTCGCAGGGGCCTCTGCCCCGACCTCGACCCTTTCGGTCATTGTCCTAGCCTCGGGCTATCAAGAGGGTCGGAAATAATGCTTTGCATGTGCGCGAACACTGGCAAATGATGGCGGCTGCTGATGGGCAGAGCGTTAGGCCACTCCCCAGCCGCTCTCCGGGAATTGCTTGCGCAGCAGCAGGTTGTTGCGCTGCCTCGAGATGAATCGGTACTCGAGATGCTCGTAGAAGTTCTTCGCGTTCCTGTTTGTTGATTGGACGCAAAGCTCGACTCCGTCGAGACCGGCTTCCTGCGCCTCGGTCTCGATCTTCTCCATCATCGCCTTTCCAAGCCCCTTCCCTTGGCACTCGCGGCGCACCTGGATCGACACGATGAAAGCATAATCGCCGCGCTGCTCGAGCGCGTAGTACCCCACGATCTCCGTGTCGTGCCGAAGGACCTCCGTCCGGGTCCAGTCGTCGAGAATGACATCGAGGAGCGTCTCGTCCGTGTAGTCCACGCCCCAGGAAGAATGGATGACCTGAGCCATGTTCTCGCGCGTCATCCGGAGCACCGCCGGGATGTCCGCCCTATTCATGGGGCAGAATGTCAGCATGAGGGCGCCGGACGCGGATTGCCCTCCCCCGCTCATAAACGCTTCGAGACGTCGAGGCTGGACGCGCGTGCTGAGCACTAGCAGAGCGATGGTTCGCTAGGAATGATTTAAATACTGAATGAAGTTTTTGAGTGCCGGTGAGTAACTCATGGTGACTGTCACCCAAGAGGCATCAAAGTACATCACGGACCTGATACAGAAGAACAACAAGCAGGGCTACGGTATCAGGGTCTTCCTGTCCGGAATGGGCTGCTCCGGACCGCAGTTCGGGATGTCGTTCCAGCAGGGCAAGAAGGAGGGCGACGTCGAGCAGAAGGCCGAAGGATTCTCCCTGTTCTACGACGACGAAACCAAGACGCTCCTGGACGAGTGCACCGTCGATTTCATCGAGACGCCGTACGGATCTGGGCTCATCGTCAATAACCCCAATGCAGCTGGTTGCTCGACCTGCGGCGGCGGGTGCCACTGATTTCGGCGCCCCGTCCACAACTCTTTTCTAATCCTATCTGAATCGCTGGAAACGTGTACGTCGACCATCCCCTGATCAAGAAGGAGAGCGTCGAGGACAGGGACTACCAGCGAACCCTGGCGGAGTCGGCGTCACGCAGGTCCACTCTTCTGGTCCTGCCCACTGGCCTCGGGAAGACTATCGTTGCGCTCCGCGTGATCGCGAGCATTCTGACGGAACTTGGCGGCAAGGCGCTCTTCCTGGCTCCGACGAAGCCCCTCGTGGAGCAGCACGCCAACTCCATGCGCGAGCTTCTGGTGGGCAGGAAGGTCGCGGTCATGACCGGCGAGGTGCCACCCGACGAGCGAGCGGTCCTGTTCCTCGAGAACGACGTCATCTGCTCCACGCCGCAAGTGATCGCCAACGACCTGCGCTCCGAGAACTACAGCCTGAAGAACGTTCGCCTTATCATATTCGACGAGGCGCATCGCGCCGTCGGCGACTACGCCTACGTTCCGATTGGCAAGGAGTACCAGCAGTACGGCGGCCTGGTGCTCGGCATGACCGCGTCCCCTGGCTCGAACAAGGAGAAGATCAAGGAGGTCTGCTCGAACCTCGGCATCGAAAGCATCGAGGCCCGCTCCGAATCGGACCCGGACGTCGCGAAGTACATGCACGAAGTGGACATCGACTGGGTGGAGGTCGAGCTGCCCGCGGAGATCAAGCGGATCATCTTCCTGCTGAAGGCTCTCGAGGACTCGTACATCAAGCAGCTCATCCACTTGGGGGTCATGGACCGTAACCGACCCCCGAACACCAAGTATCTGCTCGAGATCGGGCGCACGCTGCAAGCGAGGCATCACGGCGGTGAGAGGCACAAGAACCTCTTCCAGGCGATGAGCGTCCAGGCGATGGCGATGAAGGCCGGGCACGCTCTCGAGCTGGCTGAGACTCAAGGCATGACAGCGCTGCGCAGCTTCATGGAGAAGCAGCAGGAGGAAGCAGAATCCAAGGAAGGCAGCAAGGCCTCGCGCACGATGGTGCAGGCGCCGGAGTGGATCCAGGCATTCTCGCTGGTTCATTCGACGAAGGTCGAGCATCCTAAGATCTCGCAGGTCATGACGGTCGTCTCGCGCATGGTGCAGGAGCGACCTGAATCGAGGATCATGGTGTTCACTCACTATCGCGACACGTGCGACATGGTCGTGCAGAAGCTGTCGAACGTGCCCGGAGCGAAGGTGGTGAAGCTGGTCGGGCAGGCGGATCGGAGCGGGGAGAAGGGCCTGAAGCAGAAGGAGCAGGTGGGGGTGCTGCAGCGATTCCGTGAAGGCGAGTTCAACGTACTGGTGGCGACGAGCGTAGGAGAGGAGGGCCTCGATGTCGCCTCCACCGACCTGGTGCTGTTCTACGAGCCCGTCGCATCGGAGATACGCTCGATCCAGCGGCGCGGACGCACCGGGCGCAAGCGCGAGGGCAGGGTGGTCGTGCTCGTCACCAGAGGCACGAGGGACGAAGCGTACCTATACGCGAGCATGAACAAGGAGCGCGCGATGAAGAAGGGCATCGCGAAACTGCAGCGCACGATGAACCTGGAGCAGCGTCTCGCGGACGAGGGTGAGGGCCGCGAGGCAGAGCGCAAGCCGGGACAGAAGCAGCTATTCGATTTCTGAATTCACAGAGCTATTATTAGCGCCTGGTGCCCTCTCCAGCATGATGCTCTTCCGGGACCTTGTCCAGGTGTACGACAGGCTTGAGGCGGTGTCCGGCCGGTTGGAGATGACGGACATCCTCGCTCAGTTGTTGAAGTCATCCGACGCGAAGGAGCTCAGCAGGATCGTCTACCTCACGCAGGGAATGTTGTATCCAGACTACGATCCGCGGAAGCTGGGGATGTCGGACAGATTGGCGATCAAGACCATCGCCACGTCGTCTGGCAAGAGCGAGGCGCAGGTCGAGGAGGTCTGGAAGAAGGAGGGCGATCTCGGCATCGTCGCGCAGCAGATCTTTCAGACCCGGAAGCAGAGGGCTCTGTTCAACGAGCCGCTGACGCTGCAGCGAGTCTACAAAAACCTCGAGAAGATCGCGGAGTCGGAAGGTTCTGGATCGCAGGACACGAAGATCGGGATGCTCGCGGACCTGCTCAACGACGCCGAGCCGAGCGAGGCGAAGTTCATTTGCCGCATCGTCACCGGACGCATGCGTCTCGGAGTCGCCAGCATGACGATGGTGGACGCGCTCGCGCAGGCCTTCGCGACCAAAGCGGACCGGGACGCGATCGAACGCGCCTTCAACGTGTCCTCGGATCTCGGCAAAGTGGCCGAAATACTGGCCACGCAAGGCATCGAGGCGGTGCGCAACATGAAGGTCGAGGTGGGCAGCCCGATGCGCGCGATGCTCGCTGAGCGCTTGCCCTCGCCCGAAGAGATCCTCGAAAAGCTCGGGGGAGAGGCGGCCTTCGAGTACAAGTATGACGGCGTGCGCGTGCAGGCGCACTTGAAGGACGGAAGTGCAAACCTCTATTCCCGCCGCCTAGAGAACTTGACGGACCAATTTCCAGACGTAGCGCTTGCGCTCAAGAAGGCGTTCAAGGCGAAGAGCGCGATCGTCGAGGGGGAGTGCGTGCCGGTGGACATCAACACCGGCGAGATGCTGCCATTCCAAGAAGTCTCGCATCGCAGAGGACGCAAGCACGGCCTCAAGGAAGCGATCGAGGATTACCCAGTGAAGGTGTTCCTCTTCGACTGCCTGTATCGCGACGGCGAGGACCTGACAAACTCTCCATATCCAGATCGAAGGAAGTCGCTGGAGGAGGTCTTCGGGCTTACTGACGAGGTGCGCTTCTCAGAGATGCGGGTGCTCGATTCGCCGACGGAGATCGAGAAGTTCTTCACGCAGGCGTTGCAGGACGGCTGCGAGGGACTGATGGCGAAATCGGTCGGGGCGGAGTCCGTCTACCAGGCCGGCTCGCGCGGCTACCTCTGGATCAAGTACAAGAAGGAATACCGTTCGGAGATGACGGACACTGTCGATCTGGTGGCGGTCGGAGCCCTGGCTGGGAGAGGGAAGCGTGGCGGGCTGTATGGGGCTCTGCTCATGGCCACCTACAACTCGGAGAAGGATGTCTTCGAGACCGTGTGCAAGCTCGGAAGCGGGTTCGACGACGCGACGCTCGCGAAGCTACCCGAGATGCTCGCGAAGTACCGCAGGGCCGAGAAGCCGAACAAGGTCGTTTCGAAGATGGAGCCTGACTTTTGGTTCGAGCCAGGACTGGTGCTAGAGGTGCTGGGCGCGGAGATCACGATCAGCCCGATTCACACCGCCGCCTACTCGAAGATCAGGAAGGATGCCGGGCTCGCGATACGGTTCCCGCGTTTCACCGGCCGTATCCGCGAGGACAAAGGCCCGAGGGAGGCGACGACCACCCAGGAAATGGAAGAGATGTACTCCAAACAGCTGAAGAAGGTCGAGTCTTGAAAAATCCAAAGTTTTAATAACGCACTTGGCATCGGCAGGAACATGGAGATTCAGCTCATCGAGAAGGACAAGGATTCAATCAAGATCCTGATCAAGGATGCGGACATGACCTTGATCTCGCCGCTCGTCAAGGAGCTGCTCGCGGACGAGCAGGTGACCGAGGTGAAGTACACTTCGGCGCACCCCGAGCTAGACGTTCCGACGCTTTTCGTGCGCGTGAACGCCGGCAAGCCCCAGACCGCCCTGAAGCGCGCGGCGAAGGCGCTCGCCAACGAGTTCAAAGAGGCCGGGGACAAGCTGGCCAAGGAACTGAAGTAGGGTATGGCGCTCGAGAGCCTCGGCTCGGAGAGGGTCGTCGGCCTGGAGCTGTTCTACACCGATTCCAAAGGAATAGGCGGAGTGCTGAAGCGCGAACCTGAGGACTTCGCAGTGACGGAGATCTCGCGCTTCCCTGAGAAGGATGAGAACGGTCGATACATTATCGCGACCGTCACCACACGCAACTGGGAGACGAACCGCTTAGTGCGCATGATGGCGCACTCTCTCGGCGTTTCCCGGAACAGGATAATGTTCGCGGGCACGAAGGACAAGCGCGCCGTGACCTCCCAGCTCATGGCGTTCGAGGCACCGCTGGAGGCGGTGAACGCAATCGCTCTGAAGGACATCAGCATCTCCGGCGCCTACCGCTCGCGCAAGCACGTCACCATCGGCGACCTTATCGGCAACTCTTTCGAGATCAAGGTGCGTGACTGCAAGCTGCAGAGCCAGGAATTGGAGGCGTCCCTGCACGAGACCTCGGGCCAACTCTCGTCCCTCGGTGGCTTCGCCAACTTCTTCGGAGTGCAGCGGTTCGGCTCGCTCCGTCCGATCACCCACGTGGTCGGCAAGCATATCGTGAAAGGTGACTTCGAGGCGGCATGTCTCGCGTACGTCGGTAATCCAGTGGCGCAGGAGAGCGATGAGGCGAGAGAAGCGAGAGCCTACGTCACCGAGACGAGGGACTACGCCGGCGCGATCAACATGTACCCCAAGGCGCTCACCTTCGAGCGCATGATCGTCGGCTACCTGGCAAGGAATCCCGGCGACTACGTTGGGGCGTTAGGGGTGCTGCCTCCGAACCTGCAGATGATGTTCGTGCACGCATACCAATCGTACCTGTTCAACCGCGCGCTTTGCGCCCGCATCCGCCGCGGCATTCCGCTGAACGTGCCGCAGATCGGAGACGTCGTCTTGCCAATCGATCGCGACGGGTTGCCGGACCACGACAAGCCGGTGCCGGTCACGAAACTGAACGTCGACCTCGTGGCGATGCAGGTGGGCAATGGCAGGGCGGCGGTCGGAGGGACGCTCTTCGGCTCGGACAGTGTCATCGTGCAGGGAGAGGTCGGAGAGCTGGAAGCGCGAATCCGAGGCGAAGAGGGCATCAGAGCCGAGGACTTCGTCGTGCCCCTTCTGCAGAAGTGCAGCTCTCGGGGCAGCCACAGGGAGATCGTCGCGCACCTGAAGTCGTTCTCGGCCAGAGTTGAAGGAGCGGACGTCATTTTCTCGTTCGCGCTCGACAAGGGGTGCTACGCCACCTCCTTGCTGCGCGAGTACACCAAGCTCGACCAGATCGACGCCGACCGCGAGATGCACGCCGCCGAGGATGAGCGGGCGGACTAGAGCCTGCTCCAGTCCCGGGGCTGCTCCGCCGATGGCCCAGCCGAATCCTTCGATTCCTCTTCCTCGCCCTCTGGCACTTCCGCCCTCTGCTTGCGCGCCGGGGCCGTCCCCAGGTTCGTCTTGCAGCGCGGGCACGCCCCCGAGGCCGTGCACTCCTTGCAGAGCACTGAACCGCACGAGGGGCATTTCATGACCGCCAATCCGCCGTGGAAGAGGCACCTTCTGCCTTTGGGCTCCTGCGCTTCCTCCTTCTCATCCTTCTCCACCGGCTGCTTCTCTTGTTTGGTGCGCACGTAGAGTTCCGGCGCCTCGTAGGGATTCGGTTTCCGAGCGGGCCTGGGTTCGGTGCGCTTGTGCTCCGTCGCGCGTTCCACCAGGTCCTTGGTCGGCGCCGCCGGCCCTTGGTCCAGCTCGACCAGCTCCTCCTCTTCGTGCAACTCCTTGACCTTCACCGGGGCTGCCTTCCTTCCCGGGCCACGGAAGCCCTGCATCATGCCGATGAGCTTGCGCGCCTGGTAGATGCCGATGCCGAGGTTCTCCATCAGCCCGACGGCGGAGCGCTTCTCCTCCGGGAGGGAGAGCGCGTTGCGCAGCAGCTTCTCCGACTCCGGATCGGGCTTGCCCGGTCGGAACTCCAGTTCGTTGACGCGCTGGATGTACGAGTAGACCTTCTTTGCCGTGGCCACGTCCTCGTCCGGCAGATTCATCAGCACGTCGGAAACGCGCAGTCCGTGCCGCGACACGCCGGGGTTCCTATAGGCCGCCAGGAGCACGCGCCGGGACAGGTCCTCATAGTCCGCGAACTCCGTTTCGCTCAACGCGTTCACGTCGACTGGCTCCGGCTGCTCCAGGTACTCGAAGACCTCATCAAGGCTTGAATATGGAATGCCGCACTCGCGGAACGCGTCCTCCTTGGTCATCTCCCCGCCGCGGCGGTGCTCGGCCTGCAGCACCTTCACCGCCCAAGCGGAGACTTCCAGCTCGTGCAGCCTTCTCTGCACGATGCGCTTTCCCTCGGCGGCAGACTCCATCGATGGATTCAGTTCCAGAGCGCGGTCGAACGCCCTCACCGCCTGATCGTCCGTCCCGAACTGCAGCAGTATCATCCCCTTCCCATTCCAGGCGAACGGGTCCGAGGGATCGATGCCGATCGCGGAATCGTAGGATTTGAGCGCCTCTTCGTATTTGCCGAGCTTCTCCATGAGCGCCCCGCGCTCGAGCCAACCCTTCTTGTTGCGCGGGTCGATCTGGAGCGAGCGGTCTATCGAGCCCGCTGCGCTCTCGACATCGCCCAGGCGGGCCTGCACGCCGCCGATCCTTGCCCACAGCCCGGGGTCCTTGTCGTCGAATGTCATCGCCTTCTGATAGCACTCGAGCGAGTCGGGCAGGCGGCCCAGCTCCTCGAGCGCCCGGGCCTTCGACTTGTACACCGACTGATCTATCGCGCCGTAGTCGATCGCCCGGTTGAAGCAAGCGACCGACTCCTCGTACTTCCCGAGCTTGAGCAGCGCCGTGCCCTTGTACTTCCAGGTCTGTCCGTCGCGCCGATCGATTGCGAGCGCGGAATCGAACGCCTGCACCGCCTCATCGTACCGTTCAAGCGAGGCGAGGGCGCGTCCGCGGTCTGCTTGGTACTGCGCGGTCTGGGGCGAGATCTTGGAACACTGGTCGAACACCTCGAGGGCGTCCTGGTATGAGTGCAATAGAAGGAGCGCGCGGCCCTTGTTGTCGAGTGTTCGTGGATCGTCCGGATCCAAATGATAGGCCGCGTCGAACGCCTCCACCGCGGCGCCGTAGCGCTCAAGTGAGATCAGTGCGAGCCCCTTGCGATTGTAGAGCGTGCGGTCCTGGTCATCGAGCGCGAGGGCGGCGTCGTACTCGCTCACCGCCCCCTCCAGCTTGCCCAGCACCTCAAGCGCGCGGGCCATGTCCACGTGGGCGTTCTTGTTGCGAGGGTCGAGCTGCAGGATCCTCGCGCAGACGTCCACGACCTTCTGCGAGTCCTGCTTCTGGATCGCAACGGACTTCTTGCGCTCCAGGATGTCCAGGTTCTCGGGTTCGATCTCGAGCGCCCGGTCGAAGCAGCGCTCCGCCTCGTCCAGATCGTTCGTCTTCTGCGCCGAGAGCCCGCGGTCCACCCAGGCCTTGGTGTTCTTCGGGTCGACCTTGGTGATGTGCGCGGCCACCTTCATCACATCGTCGTGCTTGCCGAGCACCTTGAGAGAGTCCTTCTTCGCCTCCAGCACCTCGACGTCCTTTGTGCCGAGATCGATCGCGCGGTCGAACGCGCCCACCGCCTCATCGTGTCGCTCCAGCTTGGCCAGCACTTGGCCGCGGCGCACGTGGGCGAAAGCGTTGTTGGGATCGAGGGAGAGCGCAAGATCGTAGGACTTGAGGGCCTCGGGGTAGCGCTGCAGCCATTCGAGCGCGACCCCCTTCGAGATCCAGAGGTTCTTGTCGTTGGAGTCCATCTGGAGCGCCTCGTCGTAGCAGGCGACGGCCTCCTCGCAGTGGTGCGCCGCTTCCAGGGCCAGACCCCTCGAGTACAGCAAGCGCTTATCGTTGGGCTTGAGCTCCACGGCCTTCTGGAACGACTCTGCCGCCTCCTCCGCCTTGCCCAAAGCGAAGAGCGCGTCGCCGCTCACCATCCAGAACAGGGGGTTGGTGGGGAACCGCTCGGTCCCCATTCGCGCGCGGCTGAGCGCTTCCTCGTGCTTCTCCTTCGAGAAGTACGCGACCGCCAGGTCCGCGAGGATCTCTTCGTCCTCCGGGTCGAGCTCGATTATCTTCTCATAGGTCTCGATGGCCTCGTCCTTCCTGTCCAAGCGGTCCAGGGCGATCGCCTTGTCCTCGAGGGCGTCCTTGTTGCGTGGATTGAGATCGAGTATGCGGTCGCAGGTCGCCAGGACGTCCTTGTCCTTGCCGACGTGCTTGTAGCACTCCTTGATCGCGACGAGCGCGCTCTCGCGGTCCGGTTGCAGCTTGAGGGACTTCTCGAGGGGCTTCAAAGCCTCCTCGTATTTTCCAGTGAGAACGAGCGCCATGCCGAGATCGTACAGGGTCGCGGCGTCCTCGTCGTGGTGCGTGACCGTTTCGTTCGCGACCTTGATCACTTCCTCGTGCTTGCCCAGTTCTTTTAGGGCCGTGCGCTTCCTTTCCAATAGGTCGCGGTCCTTGGGCGCCACCTTGAGCGATTCCTCGATGGCGTCGAGCGCCTCCTGGTATCGGCCAAGCTTCATGAGCGCGCCGATCATGATCGAGTGCGTGAGCAGGTCGTCTTTGTTCAGTGCGATGATCTCATTGGCGCAGACGACGACCTCCTCGTCGCGCTCCTGCGCCCTGAGAACTCCACACTTGCCTTCCAGCCCTGGAAGGAACTTCGGATCCAGCTCGAGCGAGCGTTCGAAGGCCTTGAGCGCCTCGTCCAACCGGCTCAAGGATTCGAGGAGCGTCGCGACCTCAACCCATGTTGATTTGTCGGTAGGGTTGGAGCGGAGCGCCTCCTTGTAGTGCTGGATCGCTGCCAGGTCATCGTGCTTCTGGCGCATGGCCCTTGCGCGGTTCAGGTGCGCTGTGAAGTTACGTGAGTCCAGGCGGAGCACCGTTTCGTAGACGTCGCCCGCTTCGTCATACTTGCCAGCGAGCATGAGCGCCTTTCCTTTCTCAGTGAGCACCTCCACATTGTTGGGGTCGCCAGCGAGAGCTTCGTCGAAGGTCGTCGCCGCTTCCGCGTACGTACCTTTCGCCATCTGGGCGTCCCCCTTCTTCCTCAGCCAGTACTCTTTCTCGCGCGACTTGTTGGCAAGAAGGTCGAGGACGGAGAGATCTTGCGGGTCCACTTCCGCGGCCCTCTTCCACGAGTCGACCGCGCCGCTATCGTTGCCAGCACGATCGTAGACCCAGCCGCGCTCAACTAGGAGTGTCTTGTCAGACGGGTTCTGGTTCAGAGCCCAATCGATGGCTCTGATGGCTTCCTCCACCTTGCCAGAGGCCGAAGAGGCTTTTGCGCGTGCAATGACAGCAGGAACACTTCCAGGCACCAGTCTCATCGCGTTGTCTGCCGCGAGGGACGCATCTGCAGCGTTGCCTCCTCGGAGGAACAGGTCGCTCAGGCGAACGTAAGCGTCAGAGAACTCTTGCTTGCGCCCGAGGTTCGGATCTACGGAGACCTCAGTCAGTTGATCCCTGGCCTTGGTCAGATTCTCCATGGGAACGACGCCCGCAGTGCTCTCCATCAGTTTTTGAGCCTTCTTCAGCGCCTTCGTTTCCCTATCAGTAATCGAATCGAGTAATCCCATCCCTAGTGCACCCCTGGGTTTTGTGCGATAATGGCGTGGTCTCAAGAAAAACCTTTTGACGCGCTTCCCAGAACTGGCTTGCTTTGGAGGATCGGTCTGGCCACACGCTGACTCAAGACGGAGACCAAATAATTATATACTGTATGACGCATACTTGGTTTTCGTCCGACAAACATCGGACAAAGACACAAAGCAAACACTTTCGGGATGGGATGCAAACGTCTTCGGGATGGGATGCACAGATGAAGTTGGAGGACGTCTACGTCGAAGGGCTGGAATTCGAGCCCGACGTCGAAGCTTGGATGAAGAAGCACACAGTGGGAGAGGTCAAGGCACTGGCACACGAAGTGGAAGCCCATGGGGAGCCAGCCGACGATCTAGAAGAGTTCTACACTGAACTCAGGTCCATCGAGAAGGAGTTCACCAAGCACAAGGACCACGGACACTATTCCGTCAAGAGCTAGTCCTCCAACATATTTGCCTATGAAAGGAGGGGGCTTGCCACCTCAACCCCCTCCTTCCGAACCTCACCCCTTCGCTTTTCGCAGTCAATCGAGGGATTTCGGCACCATTCGTCATTTGTCGGATGGCCTTCACGCAACGATTATATGAATCTCGGTTATACCTTCCTGAAGTCCGCGGTCGAGAGCGTCGACCAGACCACTCTGGACGAGCGGCGGACAGTCGGCTGGGGAATGAAGATGACCGATGGCAAGACCATTGAATCGGTAATGGAAGAGGACCGGAGATTCGAGCCCTCGAAGGATTTCAGCAGCAAGGCTCGGGTCAGAAGCATGGACGAGTACGAAGAGATCTACCGGGAGTCTATCGCCGATCCAGTGGCGTTTTGGGAAAGGATCGCCAAGCAAGAGATTCACTGGTTCTCGACTTGGAAGAGCGGGTTCTCATGGGACAAGCAGAAGGTCATCATCAAGTGGTTCGAGGGGGGGAAGCTCAACGCGAGCTACAACTGCCTCGACAGGCATCTCGCCGGCCCGCACAAGAACAAGGCTGCTATAATCTGGCAAGGTGAGCCAGAAGAGGACGTGCGCACGCTCACCTTCCAGCAACTCCATCGCGAGGTCTGCAAGTTCGCGAACGTGCTCAAGAAAATGGGGGTGCAGAAGGGAGATCGTGTCTCGATCTACCTGCCCATGATCCCTGAGCTCGCGGTCGCGATGCTCGCCTGCGCCCGCATCGGCGCTGTGCACTCGATCGTGTTCGGCGGCTTCAGCTCCGAGTCGTTGCGCGACCGTATCAACGACTCCAAGTGCAAGGTGCTCGTCACCGCCGACGGCTCCTTCCGCAGCGGGAAGCACATTTCGCTGAAGACCCACGCCGACCTGGCCCTGCAAAAGGGTACGAGCGTGGAGAAGGTCATCGTCGTCAAGCGCGCCGGCTCAGAGGTCAGTATGACCGCGGGCCGCGACTTCTGGTATCACGAGGAGATGCAGGATGCCTCGGCGGTCTGCGAAGCGGAGCACATGGATGCGGAGGACCCGCTCTTCATCCTCTACACCTCGGGCTCGACCGGCAAGCCGAAGGGCGTGCTGCACACCACCGGCGGGTACATGGTGTTCGCGACCACCACCTTCCGCTACATCTTCGACTACCGCGACGAGGACACCTACTGGTGCACCGCTGACATCGGCTGGATCACCGGGCACTCCTACATCGTCTACGGACCTCTCTCGGCCGGAGCGACGACGCTCATGTTCGAAGGCGTGCCGACCTACCCCCAGGTAGACCGGTTCTGGCACATCGTCGAGAAGTTCAAGATCAACATATTTTACACCGCCCCCACCGCCATCCGGTCTCTGATGCGCGAGGGCGAGAAGTGGCCGGAGATGCACGACCTCTCGTCCCTCCGCCTCTTGGGCACCGTCGGAGAGCCGATCAACCCGGAGGCTTGGATGTGGTATCACAAGAACGTGGGACGGGAGAGATGCCCAATAGTCGACACCTGGTGGCAAACGGAGACAGGAGGCATCCTGATCACGCCCCTTCCCGGCGCCATCACTACGAAGCCAGGTTCTGCCACGCTGCCGTTCTTCGGCATCGAGCCGGCGATCTTCAAGGAGGACGGGAGCGAGGCTGGCCCGAACGAGGGCGGCTACCTCGTGATCAAGAAGCCCTGGCCTGGCATCATGCGCACCGTTTACGGGCAGCACGAGCGTTTCAAGGAGACATATTGGTCGCGCTGGCCGGAAGTCTACTTCACGGGCGACGGGGCGCGCAGGGACAAGGACGGGTATATCTGGATAATGGGACGCGTGGACGACGTCATCAAAGTTTCCGGGCACCGCATCGGCGCTGCGGAGGTCGAGAGCGCGCTGGTCTCGCACCCGAAAGTCGCGGAAGCCGCGGTCGTGCCGATGCCGCACGAGATCAAGGGCGAGGCGATCTACGCATTCGTGACTCTCAAGTCTGGAGTGGAAGAGTCCGAGGACCTGAAGAAGGATCTCGTGAAGCACGTTCGGGCAGTGGTCGGACCGATCGCCGCGCCGGAAGCAATCCAATTCGCATCCGGACTGCCGAAGACGCGCAGCGGCAAGATCATGCGCCGCATCCTGAGGAAGATCGCCTCGGGCGACATGGACAACATCGGAGACACAACCACGCTCGCCGATCCGACGGTCGTCGAGAAGCTGGCGGAGAACCGCGTCTTACCGAAGGCTTGATCACTGGAAGTACGCCTTGATCATGATCATGTCCTCGACCAACTTCGTCTCCACGCGGAGACCGGAGCGGTGGAAGATATCGATCATGCGGATGTTCGTGGAGAGCGTCTCGGCCGTGAACCCTCGGATGCCTATCTCGCGAGCGTAGTCGACGAGCATGCGGAAAAGCTGCGTGCCTACCCCCAGGTTCTGCCAGTCGTCCCGGACCGCGAACGAGACCTCTGCCAATCCAGTGACGGGGTCGAGGTCGTAGGAAGACATGCCGATCGCTTCGGAACGCGTTTCCTCGCGGATGATCGCGATCATCGCCATCCTGGTGTCGTAGTCGACGCCGAGCAGGTTGCGGATCTGCACCGGCATGATCTTCTCGTAGGAAAGGAAACGCTCGTAGACGCTGTCCTCGGATAGCGAGTAGAACAGCTCCTTGATCACCTCCTCGTCCGTCGGCTTCAGCGGCCGGATGCGCACCGCCTGCCCCTTCACCTTCATGATCACCGATTTGTCGGATGGATATTGCCGACCCATGAACGGCGCTGCAGAACGCTCCTGCTTCACGTACCCGAGTCGCTTCGCCTCTTCCAGCAGCTGCGCCCTGAACTTCGGTGCCGAGACCTCGATGAGCTCCAACGCTCTCTGCTCGATGCTCTTGCCGCGGAGCTCGGCGATGCCGTTCTCCGTGACGACGAAGTGGACGTCGCACCGGTTCACCGTCACCGCGCTCCCCTCGGGAAGGGTCGGCACTATCCTCGAGACCGTTCCCTTCTGCGCCGTCGATGGCATGGCGATGATCGCCTTGCCGCCGCGTGACATCGAGGCTCCGCGCATGAAGTCCGCGAGACCTCCGATGCCCGAGTAGAACTCATGCTCGAGCTGGTCGGCACACACCTGGCCGGTGAGGTCGACCGCGAGGGCGGAGTTGATCGCGCACATGTTCTTGTTCGCCTGGATGGTGCAGGGGCTGTTCGTGTAAAGTGAGGGGTAGAACTCGAACATCTCGTTGCCGTCGACGAAGTCATAGAGGCGCTTGCTGCCGAGCGCGAACGAGGCCACCACCTTGCCTGGATGCTTGGTCTTCTTGGCGCAGGTTATGACGCCAGCCTCGACCAGATCGATGAGGCCGTCCGAGAACATCTCTGAATGCACTCCCAGGTCCTTCTTCTCGCCGAGGAACTTGAGCACCGAGTCGGGGATCGCTCCGTAGCCGATCTGAATGGTTGCGCCATCGTCGACGAGCGCGGCGACGTGGTGACCGATCTGCTCGAGGTCGGGACCGACCTCGTCCACCCTCTTCCATTCCAGAAGTGGCTCTTCCTCGAATACGAACGCATCGATGTCGTCGACGTTCATCAGCGAATCGCCGAACGTGCGCGGCATGTTGGGGTTGACCTGCGCGATCACCATTTCCGCTGCCTTGGCCGCGCTCTTCGTGATGTCGACGCTCACTCCGAGAGAGCAGTTCCCGCTCTCGTCCGGAGGAGTCACCTGGATGAATGCGCAATCGACGTGGATTTTTCCTTCCTCGAGGAGTGTAGCCATCTCGGACAGATGCGCGGGGGTGTATTCTCCTCGGCCTTCCTTGACCAGGGTGCGCACCTCGGGCCCGACGAACAGCGCGTTGAACCGGAAGTTGTAGCGCATCATGTCCTCACGCTTCGGCGAGAGGAAGAGAGACAGAGCCTGGATGATCTCGTTATCGCCCATCTCGCTGGCGTTGGCACCGAGCGCTCGCGTCAAGGCCTGCGGCTCCCCGGCGGCGGTGCCGATGAATACGGTCTTGCCCCGACCGATCATGTTCACCGCATCCCAGGCGTTCTTGAGCTTTCCCTTGTAAGGATCCTTTTGCGGCGCTGCCTACTCCCCCGTTGTTCGGGGCGCAATGCGCTGCTGGGAGATTAATGATTGCAGCGAAGCAGAGAGTCCAAGCGCATCGTCTCATCGCAGAGAAATGCTGCCAAGAACGGATCTCCAACCTCCACCCGAACGACGACCTGGACAACCCGAATCTGAATGCCTGAGAAACATCTAATTGGCCTGTGGTTGGAGCGACAGAACCAAGTGCACCACAAGAATCGACCGCCGGTGAGAGAAGCGAAGATCGAAGAGACCATCATCGCCGATGGCAAAGTCAGCGTACCGAGCATCAGGATAAGCCCATCGAAGCCAGTGGGTGCCGCGGTCGTTGTGCATGGATATGGCGGCTCCAAAGAGGAGCTGCTTGGCCTCTCATGGCATGTGGCGCAGGCAGGGCTCGTCGTTGACTGCATAGACCTTAGGGGGCATGGGGATCATCCCCTGCGGTTCAACGAGTCTGTGCTGGATGACGTTGAAGCGGCAATCCAGAATGGCCGCAAATTCGGAAAGGTCGTATCGATCGGGCATTCTCTCGGTGGAAGGCTTTCTTTGGTCAGCGGCGCGGACTTCGCGATCGGGATCTCGCCCCCATTGGACGGGACCAATGGCGAAAGAACGGAGGAGATGCTCCGGAAGCTGAGAGGGCATCGCGTGCGGACCGACGACCCTCGCGCGGTGTTCGAGCTGCTGAAGCAGATCCCGACCTGGAATGGCGAAGACAGCTCGAGGCACATGATCATCTACGGGTCGAGAGACATTCAGGAGATAGTCCAGGCATGCGACCGATTGAGGCCCTCGATGCCGAACGCGTTGCGGATCGCCGGCGCAATGCACGCTGACACTTTCATGCTTCCCGCCACGTTCGAAGCGGTTGCTCGACAGTTGAGCGAATGGTATCGCGTGCCGCTTTGACCAAATCTCGATCCTAGGAGACGCGAAAGACCCAGTCGACCTTGCACTGGCGAACTCGCGCCTCAAAACAGTTTTTATAGAGAACGCGGATTAGGAGGCCCGCTTGCAGGTGTAATCTAGCGGTTAGGATTTTAGCCTTCCAAGCTAAACACCCGGGTTCGAATCCCGGCACCTGCACTCTCGCTTCACTTCTTTTCGAGAGTCTTGCACGCCGACCTTGGCGCGCTCTCAGAACCAACGCTTTCGGGAAAAGTCGGTGAGGGGAGTGGGGCTACTCCCCGGCTCACCTTGGGATGGTAGTGCATCGTGTATCCGAATGTTCACTCGGTACAGCTGATAGACTTCTTCCCAGCTGCAGTCGTCAACATCCGCATCCATGACACATCACTGCCTCAGCAATTGCAGGGTTCGTTTAAATACCGAGGCGCGGGAGGTATCCGAAAGTGCGGCAGAGCGCTGTACTGGACACGCCGAAAGTGCCTACTTCTTTTTATGTCTGATGGTGACCGCGATGCCGCGATCGTAGGCGGTCATCTCGGGCCCCGAAACCGCGGCCACGCCCACCGCTTGCAATTCCCCGTTCCTCACGACCAGAGCCTCGTCGCCCGCGCGAAGGCCTGGATCCGCTTCCTTGACACCTTTGCAGAAAAGATTGCCGCGCAGCTCGAAATCCTCCATCTCGACGATGTGCATGCGCTGCTTCAGGAGGCGCATCCCACCCTCAACGGTGAGTGAGATCATGCCTCGTTCCTGCGAGATCATGCCCAGCTGAGTCCCTTGATGGGATATCTTGGATATCGGATAGAGGCCGGATACGCTGCACCCTTCGACCAGCGCCTCCCCTCCTTCCCCGAACTGGAACCTAGCGGCGGAAGCGACGCTCTCCGTTCTGTCCCGGCCTCCGCCGACCTTCTGATAGTTCGAGCAGAGATCCGTCAGAGCGCTTGTGAGCCTCTGGATGGACGCCGACGAAGTGGCCCTTCCTTCGGACGTCTGGATAAAGTCGACGCCCTCTAGCAGTTCGCTTTCCGGGCCCATGTGGGAGACCACGCGCTCGAAGCCCTGCGAGGCAACGTGAGAGACGAGCTCGCGCACCATCGCGACCTCCTCCCTATCCCAGTGACCCGTCACCGGGATGTCGTACTGAGCGGCAGGATAGAACAGCTCCAGTTCTCGCGGCACGACGCCTAGGGGCGAGGTCACGATCAGCTCCTGGACGACCTCGTGGTTCGGGACGCTCGTGAGAGCAGAACGGAACGCGCGATGGCTCTTCGAAGTGAAGTAGGGCTTCTTCGCTGAGCACGGGATGAGCAGAAGGATCTTCTTGTGCGGAGCGGGGCGGAACCGCTGCTTGATCCGCTCCCGGTATCGAACGACATCCGGTCGCGACAGCGACTGCTTTGAGTTCGCGTAGAACCTCGGCCCCACGACGGCCGTGAACTTCTCCTGCAGCGCCTGCTCTTCCAGATCAAGGAGGCGCAACGCCGCGACCCCCCAGGGCGTCGCTTGCGAGCGGATCTCGACCAGTTCCCTGAGCCTACCGATCGTGGTCATGTGCCGAACGAGACCGAGCTCTCGGAGCGCAGCGGTTCTATTGGATTTCGTGGTATCCTCGACGCTTCCGGTCGAGACGATCCAATCGGCATCCTCGGCCTTGATCTGTCCTTCTGCGGTCGACAGCCGGCCTTGCGATGCGAGATAGTCGATGAGCGACGAGTCCATAGCGTCTATGCCGCAGTAGACGAGCAACGCGAGATTGGAGACGTCCATGACGCCAGGAGCGAAGAGCAATGGCTTTGGGCCGATGCGCTTTCTGACCGCAGCAATTCCGCGAACGAAAGCACGCGCATCCCGCCGCAGCCCGAATGCGCCTTCGAGCACCTGCAACTCCGCATTGCTCACCTCTGGCTCGATCGCACACTTCTCTCCTATCGGCTCAGCCAGAGCGCTGCCACAAGTGTCATCGTCAGGCTCGGGTTGTTCGAATTTCATAGGTGCGCAGTAGCGCTCCCCGAGATCGAGCAGCAGAGTGCCACCGACCTGCCTCAGCTGAAGTCCCTTGCTTGGGTCGCTGATGACGTCGGCGCCCTCTGGCAGTGGACGAGAAGCCACGAACGCGATGCTCGGCATGAGCACTTTCGTGTCGCCGACCGTGAAGGCGGCTGTGCGCCCGAGCGAGGACCGCGCCAGCGTCTCGATCATCGGGGCTCAATCGCTCGCGCTCTTAATAACCTTTGATGGAAAGGAATGGCCGGGATTGCTCCCGGCACGCGTTTCGTTCAGAAGGTGGTGATCAGCTGATGGTCGCGGATGAGCTCCTGGGCCCTCTCCCACGAGATCTTCTTCACGCCATCGAGCACCGGAGCGTCCCCGACTCGAGCCTTCAGGTCCTCCTCGACCATGTACACCTCGCCCTCGAAGTCCGCCAGGTCGTTGATCGCTTCCGGATTCGATGGCATCGCGATCGCCTCGGGCTTCTGCGTCGCGACGGCGTTCAATGTGCCATCGCCGACCATGAGCACCGTGGACCTGCTGATCAATCCGCTAGCGAGCATCGCCAGCGACAGCCTCGCGCCCGCGAAGAACTCCTCGTTGCCGTAGGGAGCCTTCGTAGCCAGTATCAGGATGCTGTCCGCCATGCTTTCACCTCGCCAGCGTGACGATGCGGTCCGCTTCCGCCACGAACTTCGAGAAGTCGTTCGTGAGGCTTCCGATCTTCGAGCCTTTCACTTCCTCGCCGCGGTGTATGCCCCGCGCCGCGCAGCACGTCTCGCATACGACTATCGTCGCCCCGCGCTCCGCGAGCTGGATAAGTTCCTTTCCCACGTTCGGGAAGCGCTTCGGGTCCTGACCTTCCTTGATGACCGTGATCCCTTCTCCGTATCCGAAGAAGCGCACGTTGTAGCCCTGGTCCAAGGCAGCGGACATCAACTTCACCGCCAAGTTCGAGTCCATGTTCATCATGCTGCCCGAGCGCAGGTGTACCAACAGTGTCTTTGTCATTCGCTCACCTCAGACCGTGATGGTGCGGTCGTACCTCTCCATGATGACCTCGACCGCCTGGTGGTAGTCGATCTCCTTGAACTTGCCAGTGGCGCATCCGCCGAAGCCGCGCGCCTCGAGATCGTCCTTCAGGACGAACGCTTCCTGCACGTGCTCCAGCAGGTGCTTCGCGCTCTTCTGGTCGGCGGCAAAGTACACTGCATCCTCGAAGAGCATCACTCCCCGCTCGCTCTCCCCTGCGAGGGAGGGCAGGAGCTCCAGCCCGGTCGATTCGTGCGGCGACTTCGTCATGATGAAGAGGACCGAGGTCACGCGCTCACCCGATGAAGAACTGCATGTCGCTGTCCGCGGCGATGTTCAGGAACGCGGCCGCGCCCAGGACGACCGTCCCCGGGGTGAGATCCTCTTTCGTTACGCCCATGACGCTCATCGAGGTCGAGCATGCGTACATGTGCACGCCCTGCTCGATCGCCATCTTCTTCTGCTCCGAGTATCCAGGCACCCCGACCGCCTTCATCTTGTTCTTGAACATGCCCGTGAACAATCTCATCATGCCGGGCGCCTTCGGGTCCGCATTCGCCTTAAGCAGCGGCAGCCCGAAGAACGTGTGGAACACGTGCACGTCGATGCCCATGCTCGCCGCCGTGTTCGCGATCATCATCGACTCCATCGCCTTGTCGAACGTTCCCTCAGAGACCACTATGACCAGCTTCTTCATGTCCGCCATACTTCCTCACTCCCCTAGCTTCACTTGACCATCCAATATGAAATCCTTCCCCTCTACACCTTCTTCTTGATGTAGAAGTAGAAGACGTTGCCTTCCTGCTTCATCTCCACCAGCTCGTTGCCGGTGCGGCTGCACCAGGCGGGGACGTCCTCCTTCGAGCCAGGATCGTCTACGACCAGCTCGAGGACCTTCCCGACCTGCATCTCCTTCATCTTCTTGGCCAGCCTGACTATCGGCATCGGGCACATCAGGCCCTTGCAATCCAGACTTTCATCCTTGTTCATGACCGCCACCTTGAACGGTTTTGCACGGTTGTGCGACAACTATAAAAACTCGATAGGATATAAGGCTTTCGAAGCGGTGCCACGAGAGTCCGCTGGTGCTTTGCATGCTGCCCGAGAAAGTGATCGGAGAAGTGCACACCTGCCACGACCTGGTGCAGTGCGCGTTCTCACTTGGAAGCTTCGAGGTCGAAGTCTACTACCAGCTCACCCAGTCGGGACCGGTCCGGGCGGACGAGCTAGCCGCCAAGATCGGGAAGGACCGCTCCACAGTCTACCGAGCGCTACAGAAGCTCATGACCTGCGGGATGGTGTACCGCGAGACGAGGCGCATCGAGCGCGGCGGATACTATCACGTGTACAAGCCCATAGACCGCAGCGCGCTCCGCGCCAAGCTCGAACAATGCGTCAACGACTGGTACGCGAGGATGCAGGAAGTCCTCAACAAATTCGAGTCCGCGGACGAAACGAGAACCTGACTGGCTGGCTCGGTAGAAGTTAACTTATATGAAAATGGAGTATTCGGAAGACTGGGAACCACATGGACTTCAAGGGCGCCGACATCGTTTCTATTCGTGACCTAACGGTTGAGCGCGCGGAGCAGGTCATGGACCTCGCGGAGAAGATGATCCCCTACGCCCGAGGGGAGAAGCACACGAAGGCCATGGAGGGAAAGATCCTCTCCAACCTGTTCTTCGAGCCTTCGACGCGCACGAGGATGTCGTTCGAGAGCGCGATGGCGCGCCTGGGCGGCAAGACGCTCGAGATGTCGCACCCCTCGATGATGTCGATCGCGAAGGGCGAGACGCTCGCGGACACAATCCGCATGGTGGAGGCCTATTCCGATGTCATCGTCCTCAGGCACCCGCACGAGGGCGCCGCGAGACTGGCCGCGCACTTCTCATCCAAACCCGTGATCAACGCCGGCGACGGTGCCGGGCAGCATCCCACCCAGACCCTCCTCGACCTGTTCACGATCCGCCGGTCGAAGGGCACGATCGAGGGCGTGAAGGTCGCCCTGGTCGGGGACCTGAAATACGGTCGGACGGTGCACTCCCTGGCCGAAGCATTGACGATGTTCGGCGGCGAAGTCACGTTCGTCGCGCCGGCGAGCCTGCAGATGCCGCGCGAGACGGTCAAGCAGGTCGAGAAGCTCGGCGGCAAGCCGAAGCTGACGTCGAAACTCGAGGAAGTGATCCGCGAGGTCGACGTCCTCTACGTCACCAGGATCCAGAAGGAAAGGTTCCCGGACCCGACCGAGTACCAGAAGGTCGCGGGCTGTTACCGCATCGATAACGCTCTGTTGCGCGAGGCCAAGAAGGACCTCATCGTCATGCACCCTCTGCCCCGAGTCGACGAGATCGCGCCCGAGGTTGACGACACTCCGCACGCCAAGTACTTCGATCAGGCGTTCAACGGCGTCCCGGTCAGGATGGCACTCCTGCTCCTTGTCCTCGGAGGCGAGCTGAGATGAGGGACCTCAAGATCACCCCGATCCGCAACGGCACGGTCATCGATCACATCAATCCGGGGATGGCGCTTAAGGTGCTGCGCATCATCGGCGTCGGCGGGACGAACGTGCAGTCCCCGGTCAGCGTTCTCATGCACGTGCCCTCGAAGAAGATCGGGTTCAAGGACGTGGTCAAGGTGGAGGATCGCGAGCTCGACCCGCACGAGGTCGACAAGATCGCGCTCATTTCGCCGAAGGCGACCATCAACATCATTCGGGATTTCAACGTGGCCGAGAAGTTCAAGGTCATGCTGCCGGACACGGTAAAGGGGATCGTGCGCTGTGGCAATCCCAGCTGCATCACGAACCTGAACGAGCCAGTGGTGCCGGAGTTCAGCGTGGAGAACCGGGACCCGCCGATCCTGCGCTGCATCTACTGCGACAGGATACTCGAGGACACCGCGGACCACATCATCTGAGCGCTCAGCGCACGTAGACTATCGTCAGCAATATCGCCAGCAAAGCGATCGCGCTCGCGACGACGTATATCAAGCTGATACGATGCCTGCGCTTGTCCGCCGCTTCAACCGAGTAGATCGAATCACCTTCTAGGGGCGATTGGCATCGCCTGGTTCATTGACTTTTCTGCGACAAAGAGGACCCGAAACGATCAGCGCAGCCAGACGAGCTCCTGCTTCGTCCGGGTGATGATCTTGTTCATGCTCTCCAGGACCTTCTCGTTGTCCGCCGCCCGGTCCGTCGTGGCGATGATGAGCAACGATGACGAAACCTCAGCGATGATGAGCTTGGTCGACCGGAACACGCCGACGATGTACTCCAGCTTGTCCTTCAGCGCATCGGTGCGGGTCGCCTCCGCGCTCGAGTACATGATCGCGGCCATGGCCGAGAAGGTCTCCGGCTTGGCGATGGATGCGGCCTTTCCAGCGATCAGCAGCCCGGTCTTGGACACGATGGAGATGCTCTGCACCGCCGGGTCCGAGGGGGACTCCTGCTGAATTATCTCCTCGAGAATCGCCTCCACCGACTTCGTCTGCTGCATTCCATTCACTCCAACCGGGGGCATCCCAGCCTGGGAGTTCGGATAAGCGTTTCCTATCTTAAGTCTTTGGTGATTCCTGAGGGAGAATAGAAATCAGAGAAACCAAGCCAGGGCGACATGGTTAGATTCAGTCGCCCCGGGCCACTGTTTATTAGGCGCAAGAGGAATTCGACGAAGCCCAGAGCGCTCGAGTCGCCTGCGGAAGCAACGGAGGACTACACCTGAAGGTCATCGTCGTCACCGGGATGCCCGGGTCCGGGAAGGAGGAGTTCGTGGCGGTCGCTAAGGAGCTGGGCTTCGAAGTGGTGCGGATGGGGGACGTCGTGCGCGAAGAGGCGGCGAGGAACGGCGTTAGCAACGACGACAAGGGAGTGGGAGGCTTCGCGAACGAGGAGCGCAAGAAGCATGGCTTCGACATTTGGGCGAAGCGGTGCGTCTCCAGAGTCAGAGGGAACAGGACGATCATCGACGGGAGCCGCGGGACCGACGAGCTCCGGGTGTTCCAGGAGGCTTTCGGAAAGAACGTTCAGCTGGTGGCCGTGCACTCGGCACCGCGCACCCGCTACGACAGGCTGGTCCGAAGAGGGAGGGCCGACGCGCCCACGACCTGGAGCGAGTTCGATCGGCGGGACCAAAGGGAGCTGAGCTGGGGGCTTGGCGACCTGATCGCGATCGCCGACCGCATGATCGTGAACGAAGGCTCACTGGACGATTTCAAGAAGAGCGTAAGGTCGTTGCTCGAGGAGTCGTCGTGAGATGAGGTTCAAGCTCCTGCGCCTCTGCGAATCGAAATCCATGACGGCGGTGCCGCAGGAGAGCGTGCGATACGACCTGGACAAGGCCGCCGCGCTATTGAGAGAAAAAGGGTTCGAGACCGAGGACCAGGGCGTGATGCTGATCGCCATGAAGGGTTCGAAGGAGTATACCCTCTACCCCAACGGACGCCTCATGATGCAGCCGGTCTCGGGGAAGGAAGAGGCCGGGAGCCTTGCGCTCGATTTCTATGCCTTGGTCGAGGCTTCGATAGGGCGTTGAGCGCTGGCGTTGCCGAACTCCGTGTGCCACTTCTCGCCATCCAAAAACTCCACGATGATGCCGAGACGATCGCGCTCGATGCTCAAATTGATGGTGCGGATGTTCGACTGATAGACCGCGATCCCCGACGGAGGAACGCTCTTCCTCAACAGACCACACGCGCACATCTGCCGGACGAGCCGGTACGCCCTCTCGAGATTGATCCCACCCAGTTCCGAGATCTCCTTCACCTGCAACGGGGTGCCGGTGGTGACCTGGAGCACCTGCCGGACATCGTCGTCGAAGGCCATCCGGGTGATCTGGAACTCATCGATGCGCGACGCCATGTTTGAGCAGATTCCGGACGAGCATATATCCCCGTTCACCCCCGAATCTCATCCCTGATTATGCCCTCTGAAACTCACATCTGAGACTCACTGGCGATTCTGACCGATGACGGGCGAACAGGCGCGCGAACTTACACCGCGACATTAGCAAGAATCGTTGCCAGGTGAACAGGTATTTATGTTCGCGCGGAGATGCATTTCCTCACTGGGATGGGGGTCATGGGACAACTGAGCAAGGGGGTCATGCTCGCTGCAGTTCTAGTTGTCGCTCTATGCATGCTCTCACCGATCGGCGTTGTCCAAGCTGCCACGCGACTTGACTCTCAAGTGCTTGCGGCCACCCCGCCTCTGCAGCACGACACGAGCCAACTCTTCAAGAATGGAACGGTCTTCAACGAATACGGACAAGCCATCCTCGTCGACCGCGGGGCGTGCGACTTCGCCATTGGAGACATCGACAACGATGGCAGGACCGAGGCTGTCGTCATCTCCAGCCAGACTAATGCCATCCAGATATATCATCAGCTATCGAACGGATTGTTCTCCGGTCGCCCAGAACGCATTATCCGATCGGATGTCATCGACCTAAGATCGGTGGCGATCGGCGATCTGAACAACGACGGGCTCAATGACATCGCAGTCAGCTGCAACAGCACAGGGCACAATCCTGAGATCGCCATCTTCTACCAGAACAATTCCTTCAACCCGTCCTACGCGAAGATATTGAACCTCTTCAGACCGAACCCATCGATGATCGCGATAGGCCATTTCACAAGCAAGACACTCAATTCAGTCGCAGTCCTTTGTGAAGGTTCCCCAACGATGGCGGACGATGAAATTGACATATGGAGCCAACCGATGAACGATGACTCCGATCACTCATACCTGCCTATCGCTGGTTTCATGAAGAGCCGTTGCATGGCGGCGGCAGACATCGACGGTGACAACCTGACCGACATCGTCGTCGCCGAGAAGGGTGCAGCGAACGTAGGCGTATTTACTCATAGCGCCGGAGGAGACTGGAATTCGCAACAAACGATGTCAATCTCTGGGTCCGCCGCTGACGTCGAACTATGTGATGTGAACGGCGATGGCAGACCGGACCTGATCTTCGCTAACTCAATCAATTCGAAAATATACGTCTTCATGAACACCGGGACATTCTTCAGCTCAATTTCCCAGACCCCAATCCCGGCATCAGGCGTTTCAGATGTCACGTTCGGGAACGTGACAGATGATGGCAGACACGACGCGGTCTGGGCATCAGCGTCCGGCTCAAATGTTTCTGCCGCGTTCGCGTTGACTAGCACCAGCTGGAGCCTCACACCCAATGCCACCGTTCCCGTCAACGCGAAGCCACTCAAGATCGTAATCGACCCGTCTGCACAAGGAACGGAATACCTTTTGGTGTTGTCCGCTGGTGACGGCGTATCGAATTCGACGCTGGAGGCCTTTTCCTGCAATTCAAGATTCACAAGCAACGCTGACCTGAACCTTTTCACAGCAGCCCTGAGCCCAGGCAAACTCGCCTCAGGACGTATGGGAGACGGTAGCGACATCATCGCTTCGATTATCCCTGGATCGAACGAGGTGCTGCTAAGCGATCCGACCAGTGGTCTGCGGCGACTACTATCGACTTCGGTCGGCCCAGTGGATTTAGTTTTTGGCAACTTCGATGGCGACTCCTCGAACGATCTGGCTATCCTATGCTCGTCCTCACACACCGTGAATGTCTACAAGGATGAGCAGTACGCTTTGGGGACTCAGCCGTTCGTCAATATCACAATACCACTGACAGATGCCAGTTGCATTGCGAACGTCTCAATCAGAGACAATGGCCGCGATGACCTCGTAATTGGCTCAGGTCACGGCCTCCTGGCGCTGTACAACACTGCCACTAGCTCAATGTTCAATCCTGCCCAATCAGAGACGTTCGGCAGCTCATGCGTAGGAAGTACAGCCAACATAGTCCCGGGAGACTTCGACCAAGATAGGAACGCGACAGATCTGGCAGTGCTCAACTCAGCAACATCAACCGTGGAGATCTTCTTGAGGAACCATCCAGGAACTGCGGGCAATTACTACCCAAAGAACCCAAGCGCCAATCTCACTTACAGCGGCTCAAGCATGAAGATGATGGTCTCCGGTGACTTCGGAGGGCCTACGGGCCAAGACTTAGCAATCCTTGATTCTACCAACCGGATTCTGATCTACGACCAACAGCCTTATGGCTTCACTATCGACGTGAGCGCAGCAGCCGTCCTCACCATCAAGGAGGCCGCCACAGCCATCGGAGCGGGCGACATCAACGACGACGGCAAGGAGGATCTGGTCGTTGGCTATGCGAACACGCCAATAGTGGACACGTACCTAAGGAACGGAGTTTCCACGTTCCAGGAAGGCCCAAACTGGACGTCCGGTGGCATCTGCGCCGATGTTGCAGCTTGCGATCTGAACGGGGATCTCAGGACCGACGTGGTCTGCTCGGCGCCCGATTCTCATTCCCTAAGTCTATGGTTCCAGCAGAATCTTGCTCCTAAAGCGAACGCCACCGCATCCGCCTACACTGCGCCGGAAGGCCAGAAAATCACGTTCTCGGGCGAAGGCAGCAACGATTCATTCTCAGACCGGGGCTCGCTAACGTTCCAGTGGTGGTTCAATAGCACCTACCATCCGATTGGGGAGATAGTCAACGCCACCTATTGGGAGTATGGCCCCTACAATGTCTCGCTCAAGGTCACAGACAGGGGGGGCCTGAGCGACTGGAGCAACTTGAGCATGGTGATCACTCAGACGTTCCCAGTCGCTGACTTCAACTTCACGCCAACCTCGCCGAGAGAGGGTGTTGACACCGTTAATTTCACCGATCTATCACATTCTTACCCCCACCCAATTAACTTATGGAATTGGAGCTTCGGCGACGGTAACTACTCAAATCTCGCTAATCCGCTGCCCCACGTCTACGGTAATCAAGGCAACTATACTGTCAATCTAACCGTCACAGACAGTGATGGAGGACGCGGCAACATCTCAAAGAAGATACAAGTCATGGACACGGTCCCCGTGGCAAACTTCACCTCTTCGGCCTATCAGATATCCGAAGGGCAAATCTGCAACTTCACGGACCACTCCAAGGTCATCTACGATCCGATTAAGAGCTGGACCTGGAGCTTTGGCGACGGCGGCGTGGGATCCGGCAATTTGTCCAGTCACAGATACGTCGTGCATGGAAATTACACCGTCGAACTTACAGTCGAGGACAACGATGGAAGCATCAGCAGGGCCTACTGCAACATAACGGTCATCGATGTCCCCCCGAAAGCGAACTTCACCGTCTCGAGTGTTTCGCCGATCGAGGGAACGAGCGTGGTCTTCAACGACACGTCAAGCCACTATGATGGTATCATCTCGGTACACTGGGACTTTGGGGATGGCACATCGTCGAAACTCAGCAACGTCACCCATATCTTCGCTTACAACCGCACGGCGCCCTATTTTGTGACCATCACAGTAACTGACTCCGACAACGTCTCCAGCACCTTCGGAATGAACATAACGGTGCTCTATTCGTTCCCAGACGTAAGTTTCACATACTCGCCAGAGAACCAGACGGAAGGAAAGAACGTTCATTTCGTCGATCATTCCAAGGCATACCACGGGCTTGCATCGTGGTATTGGGTGTTTGGAGACAATGAAACGTCCCATGGAAGCCAAGTGAATCACACTTACGCAAAAGATGGCAATTACACAGTAGTTCTGACTGTGACAGATGGCAATGGCTCCGTGAATTCGACTTCGATGCTGGTGAAGATCGTCAATTCCGTCCCTATCGCTAGTTTCTCTATCGAACCGAGCCAGGGCTTCGAAGGGTATCATGTCTGGTTCAATGACACGAGCACATCATATGATCCTCTCCATTTGTGGAAGTGGGACTTCGGCGATGGCAGTACGTCGACCGTCGAGAACTGTACGCACGTCTTCGTTCATAGCGGCAAGTACAATGTCACACTGCTGGTCACCGATTCCGATGGTTCCAAGAATACGACCAGCCAACGGATCACCATCGTCGACAAGGGCCCTACAGCGGCGTTCACGAAGACATCCAGCACTGAGGGTCAATATACGTATTTCAACGACATGTCGACGACCCCGTCATCCCCCATCGTGAACTGGACATGGAATCTCGGCGACGGACATGTCACTTGGAGCAAAGATGTCAGCCATATTTACTCAACCAAAGGGGAGTTCCTGGTAACCCTCACCGTGACGGATGATGAAGGGGTTTCCAACACCACCATCCGTTGGATCAGTGTCGCCAAGGACGAAACGCCTCCGCAGGTCGTGCTCGAGGGCGCAATCAGCTCGGTGAATACTAGCCAGGCTGTAACCGTTGCTGCCATGGTCTCGGATCCGGTCGGCATCGATTCTGTCACGCTGCACTACTTAGTCAACAACGGAACGGAAAACGTGGTGCAAATGACGCCACAGGGCTCACCTAACAATTACGCGGCCCAGATTCCTGGTCTTAATCACACGGCAATTGTCACGTATTGGATCGTAGCGACTGACAATGAACAGAACAACTACAGTACCGGACACTACGAAATCTCAGTCGTGGCGCCAGGTGATTCGACCCTCATCTTGCTGTTCGTGGCTGTCGTTCTCGCGGCGCTAGTCCTATCGCTGTACATGTGGGGATCGCGCATAGCCGTCGACGAGGTCTTCGTGATCTATGAGGACGGCAGATTGATCGCGCACCAGACTAGAAGGCTGAAACCAGGAATGGACGACGACATCCTCTCCTCCATGCTCGTCGCCATCCAGAGCTTCGTGAAAGACTCGTTCAAGGATGAAAGCGCCACGCACCTCCAGCGCCTGGACTTCGGGGACAAGAAGATCCTGGTGGAGAAGGGCGCGAACGTATTCCTGGCAGTGGTGCTGCACGGCGAGCGCACCGGCAAGGTGCCTGACAAGATGAAAGAGGTCATCGCGGAGATGGAAAAGACCTATGGCGCCAATCTCGTCGCTTGGGACGGGGACCTGGAAGGGGTTCGCGGGATCAAGGATACCACCGCTCCGCTGCTCGCGACCAACGCGGCCCTGAGACTCCCGCTGCAGGGCAAGAAGTCCGAGAAGCTGGAATGCCCGGCCTGCGGGGCCAAGATCCCGAGCGATAGCGCCAAGTGCCCCCAGTGCCAGGCAGAGCTGGACAACGCGAGCGTCGAGGACCTCGAGGCGGTCGCTAAGGACCTCTCGAAAGGCGACAAGTGACGTCCGCGCGAGTGCATGTTTAAATACGCACCCGCCTCATGCGCCCTGAATGTCTTTCCTGGAGACGGTTCTCCTCGTGCTGGTGCTGTGCGGCGCGCTCTCCGCGCTCTCGTACCGGTTCAAGCTGCTCACCGCCAGCGGCAGCATCGCATCGTTCGGCGTGGGCACGATCATCGGCCTTTTCGGATCGGTCAACTGGCTCGTCGCGCTCATCGTCTTCGTGTTCATGGGGTTCGCGGTGACCCGCTATCGCTTCCGGGTGAAGGAGCGCGGCGGGCTGCAGGAGGGCAGGAAGGGGGAGAGGACCTATCGGAACGTTCTCGCGAACGGCCTCGTGCCGGCGGTCATCGCGGTGGTCGCTTGGGCCTCATCGGTGCAGCTGGGGACGCAGGCGGGCATCGTGTATATTTCAGCGGTGAGCGTGGCGGCATCCGACACGGTCGCGTCCGAGCTCGGGGTGCTCAGCAAGCGCACGCGCCTGATCACCACCATGAAACCGGTCCCAGCGGGCACGGACGGGGGGGTGTCGCTCTACGGCACCGCGTGGGCGTTCGTGGGAGCGCTGGTCGCTTCGTTGGTCGGATGGCTCGTAATCCTTCCCGATCGAGCCCTGCAAGCTTGGATCCTCGTGCCGGTGCTCGTCGGGTTCCTCGGCTGCAACGTCGACAGCGTGATCGGGGCGACGCTCGAACGGAACGGCATCGTGGACAAGCTCGGCACGAACATCCTCTCGATGGCGATCGGCACCTTGCTCGCCGCCGTGATCGTCGTGCTTGTGCCGGTCGTCTGAGGGGATTGCGTGACAACGTCTGGCTCGGCGCGCGGAACGTATAAATAGAACCTTGTTATTCGAGGAGTTCAAGAATGGTATGACGGCCATAGCGGCGGGGATACACCCGGTCTCTTCCGAACCCGGCAGTTAAGCCCGCCCGCGTTCCCCGTTGTACTGTGGTGCGCGAGCCCACGGGAAGCCTGGAACGCTGTCAGCCATTCTTGCCTCTTCTTTCTTTACTTCCTTCTTCGCGGCGGGCGCACGAAACGTCATTGGGCGGCAAGCGTTTTTATTGCCCTACGAGGTTGGCACTTCGCCGATCTGCCATGGCGGACGACAACATCACGCTGGTCATCTACGTCCTCATCATCATCACCTTGGGGGTCGCGGTCTACTACGAGCTGAAGTTCATACGCAATCGTAAGAAGAAGCGCGAGGACGACTCCGGCACGGTCGATGACATCTACAATAGCATCATCACGACGACAGCGATAGCCAGCGCCCTGAAAGCGCGGGGCTACAGCACCAAGGAGGTGGACCTGGTGATGATCGACGCACAGGCGGCGTACGAACGCGGGAACATCCTCTCCGCAAAGGGCTCGGTGACCAAGGCGAAGTCGCTGCTGAAGGACCTGCAAGGCACCGTCCCGGCGCCGATCCCGACGCAGACGAGCGTTCCAAAAGAGACGCAGCTCAGGAGCGTGGAGGATAGCGGAGTTGCGACCGAGCACCCAGCCGCTCCCAAGGAAGTGCCGTTCCAGGAAGCGAGGAAGCTGCCCGAGAACTACCTCGAGAGCAAGTTCATCATCGCGTCGGTATCGGACGCGCTGGCGAAGGCGAAAGACGAGGGCAAGAACGTAAGCGAGCCCGAAGAGCTCCTCACCCAGGCGAAGCAGCTCTATGGGAAGGGGGAGTACACCGAGGCGCTGAAGTACGCGATGCGAGCGAAAAGAAGGTTGGCCGGCGAGGATGAGGAGCCGGAAGCGCCGAAGCCCGTGAAGCAAACGCCCGCGCCGGAAGCTGATAAGCAGAAGCAGAAGTACGATTATTGTCGCAATTGCAACTCCCTGGTGGACGAGGGCGACACTTTCTGCCGCCGCTGCGGGCAGAAGGTCGAGAGGGTGCCGCACTGTCCTTCTTGCGGGGCGGAGGTCGCCAACGACGACGTCTTCTGCCGGAAGTGCGGGAGTCAACTGAAATCCGCTTTCTCCTGTCCAGTGTGCGGCGGAGAAGTCGCAGAGGACGACCCTCGCTGCCCCAGCTGCCGGACCCCCCTCAAGTAGCCCATAATCTTTTTTATACGGAATGAGGCATGCTCAAGCGTCATGATGATCGTCAAGCTGGGTGGAAGCGTCATCACGCGCAAGGACCGCTATCGCTCCTTCCGCAGGGCAACGACCCGCCGCCTGGTCGACGAGATAGCCGAGGCGGGCGAACAGGTCATACTGGTGCATGGAGCGGGTTCGTTCGGGCACCTGATCGCTGCGGAACACGAGCTTCATCTCGGCCACAAGAGCGAGAAACAGGTACCGGCGCTGGCGCGCGTCATGCTCGACGTGCGCGATCTGAACCTCAGGGTCATGAACGAACTCATGGAAGCACGTCTTCCGGCAGTGTCGATCCCCCCTGCCACTTGCGCCCGCATGCGCGGCGGGAAGCTAGTAAGCCTTGACACCAAGCTGTTCAGCGAGTACATCGAGCTGGGCGCATTGCCGGTCACGTTCGGGGATGCTGTGCTCGACGACCAGCTTGGATTCGGCATCTGCTCGGGGGACCAACTCATCGAGCGTCTTGCGAAGATATTCAAGCCGAGCAGAATTGTGTTCTGCGCCGACGTGGACGGGGTGTACGACGCAGACCCGAAGCAGCACGATGATGCAACGTTCCTCGAGACGGTCGATGCCTCCACGGTGCGCCGTCTCAAGGAGGAGACGAGCTACGTCGACGTGACGGGAGGCATGGTCGGGAAGCTTCGTGCGATGATGCGCATGTCCGACCTTGGGGCGGAGATCATGGTCATCAACGGGTTCGCGGAGGGGCGACTCAAGGCCGCCCTCAAGGGCGAAAGGGTTATCGCATCCAGGGTGGTGGGGAGGAAACGATGAGGCAGATCGAGAAGCGCAAGGCGGACCACATCGAGGTGGTGCTGGAGGAGGACGTCTGCACCGGCCGCAACTACTGGGACGACGTGCGCCTCGTGCACTGCTCTCTGCCTGAGGCCGACCTCAAATCGGTCGAAACGTCCGTCAGCGTCTTCGGACGGAGACTCTCGTTCCCGCTCGTCGTGACGGCGATCACCGGCGGATACCCCCGCGCCAAGAAGATCAACGAGAACATCGCGAAGGCGTGCGCCGAGCTTCAGATTGGCATGGGGGTCGGCAGCCAGAGGGCGGGCCTCGAGAATGGGGAGGAGTCGTCGTACTCGGTCATGAAGGACTACGACATCCCGCTGCGCATCGCGAACCTGGGCGCGCCGCAGCTCGTCAGGCAGAAGAGCAAATCCGCGCTCGGCAAGGAGGCCGCCGCTCGCGCGATGGAGATGGTGGACGGGCATCTGCTCGCGATCCACCTTAACTTCCTGCAGGAGGTAGCGCAGCCAGAGGGAGACACCAACGCCCAAGGCTGCCTGGACGCAATCCGTTCACTCTCCGCGTCGTTCCCCATCCTCGCAAAGGAGACTGGCGCGGGGATCTCAAGGGACCTCGCGATGAGGCTCAAAGGCATCGGGGTGCGGGGCATCGACGTCTCTGGCACTGGAGGCACCAGCTTCTCGGCGGTGGAGGCGTTCCGTGCCAGCCGCTCGGGGGACGAGCGCCTCGCCGCGCTCGGCGAGACGTTCCGCGACTGGGGCATACCGGCGCCGGTGGCGACGGTCTGGGCGAACGTTGGCATCCCGGTCATCTCATCGGGAGGGATGCATAGCGGACTGGACCTCGCGAAGGGGGTCGCGCTCGGAGCGGCCTGCGGGGGCGTCGCCCGCTCGATCCTCCCGGAGGCGACGAGATCGTCCGCGGCACTGCGCAAGCGCCTGGAGGCGATGCGCGAGGAGTTCCGCGCGGCGATGTTCCTGACCGGCTCGAAGAGCGTCCCCGAGCTTCAGAAGAAGAAGTACATCCTCACGGGCGAGGTCAAGGACTGGCTTTCACAAGTGGACGGTTGATCCGATGGACGTTCTGAAGGAGATATCGAAGACCGCGAAGATCGTCGAGAAACCGCTGCTCGCGTACCTGGAGGTGCCGGAGTACGAGAAGCTGAGAAAGGCCATGAGGCACTATCCCGAGGCGGGCGGCAAGCGTCTTCGACCAGTGATGGCCGTGCGCGTCGCGGACGCGGTCGCAGGGGAGGGCAAGCGGGCGATTCCGTTCGGCTGCGCCCTCGAGATCATCCACAACTTCACGCTCGTGCACGACGACGTGATGGACGAGGACGAGCTGCGCCGCGGCAGGCCCACGGTGCACGTGCTCTACGACGTCCCGACGGCGATCATCGCCGGCGACGGGCTGTTCGCGGTGGCGTACAGTGCGATCACGGAGACGGACGTGGACGGAGAGAGGCTGCGGAGGCTCGTCAAGATCACTTCCGAGACCGTGCTCCTGGTGGCGGAAGGGCAGCAGATGGACATCGACTTCGAGAACAATCCGGACGTCTCCGTGGCGGCTTACATGGAAATGGTCGAGAAGAAGACGGCCGTGCTCTTCGGCTGCGCGGCCGAGGGCGGGGCGATCATCGCGGGCGGCACGGAGAAGCAGATCAGGGACATGAAGGAGTACGCGCGCCTCCTCGGCATCGGCTTCCAGATATGGGACGACGTGCTCGGTCTGCTGGGCGACGAGAAGGTGCTCGGCAAGCCAGTAGGCAGCGACATAAGGAACGGCAAGCGCACGCTCATCGTCGTGCACGCGATGGAGACCCTCGGGGAGAGAGGCAGGAAGCAGAACGCCAAGGTGCTGAAGGCCCTCGGCAACGCCAAGGCGACCGAAGCCGATGTCAAGGCTTGCATCGAACTGCTGCAGGAAGTCGGGTCTATTGATTATGCGAAGCAGCAGGCACTTGACTACGCCAGGCGCGCGAAAATGAAGCTCAAGAGCCTGCCGGAATCAGATCACAGGGAGTTCCTGCGCGAGCTCGTCGACTTCTCGGTGGGTCGCGAGAGCTGAGCTAGCTCTTCGCCTCACAGACAATTCCTTCATTGACCAGTTTGAAATCTGCACTCGCGCCTTCGGCGATGTGCCGGTGCTTCATGATCGTGAGCTTCCTTCGGCCTGGCCCGAGCCTCTCCACAAAAGCGATCGTCTTGGCGTTGTGATGAAGCGCGTGCCCCCCGAGCGCCTCGAAATTGCCGGTTTCGATGTCCGTGAATACCTGCGAAGTGATCACGACGGGGATGTCGCGCTTCCTCGCCACGCCCAGCAGCTTCACGCTCTCGGACGTGAGCGACCTCCGTTCGGATTTCTCCTCCTCGCGGCTGGTCAGGCGATAGAACATGGTGATCGAGTCGACGACGATCATGCCCACGTCCAGATTTCCCTCCGCGAGCTTGATCGCCTTGTCCACCATCTTCTCCTGCTCGTCGAAGCTCGAAGCCTCGAAGAAGAGCACGGACTTCAGCACCCTCTGCGTCTCGCCCCCGCACACCTGTCGGAACCGGTCCATCGAGACGCCCTCGGTGTCGAGGTACACGACCTTCTTTCCCTGCAACGCCACGTTCCTCGCCAGCACCAAACAGAGGTTCGTCTTGCCCGTTCCCGCCGCGCCGTAGAACATCGTGACGCAGCTCGACTCTACGCCTCCCTCGAGGACGTTGTCCAGACTGCTGCATTCGAACGGGACGCGGTACACGCCACGAGAACGGATTGGTTCGGGATAATCTTGCCTATGCCTATTCGGGAGGGCGAGGTCGGCTTTCCTGACGGCGGAAGGGCCAGAGGATGATTGCGGAAAGGATGGCCATCGCCGCGAGCAGAAGCAGCCCCGAATCGTAGGAACCGGTGCTCGCGACCGCCATTCCGAGGATCAGCGGTCCGAAGACCCCGATGCCCACCGCGATCCCGTTCATGATGCCGGTGGCGCTCCCGATCCGTTCCGCAGGGCAGACTCCCTGCAGGAGGGTGAACGCGTTCGGCGGCAAGATGCCCACGAAGAAGAACACCGCTCCAAGCACGATGATGACCAGCGCCTGGTCCTGAGCCCCGATCAGAAGAACGAGACTGGCTGCGCAGGCGACGAGGAACGAGGTGGTTATCAGGACACGCTTGCCGGTGCGATCGCTCAGCACCGAGCCGATGTACAATCCGACCAGGCCGCCGATGTAAGGCAGGGAGGCGGCGAGCGCCAGCTCGCCCGTCTGGAAGCCTTTGGCCACCACCAGGTAGGTCGGAAGCCAGAGCGACAGGCCCCAGAAGACGAGGTCACCGGCGGCGTATCCTGCCGAGAGCCTCAGCAGCCCTTTGACCTTGAGCGCGGAGCGCATGTCTGATCGCGCCTTCGAGACGACGTCCCGAAGGCTCATCCTGACGGTGCAAGGGGCCGGGCCTGGACAATCGCGCAGGTACAGCCAGAGAGGGATCAGGGTGAGCACTGAGACGACCGCCACCGCGAAGAAAGCGAACCGCCAATCCGTGAGCAGGATCAAGGGGATGAGGAAGAGAGGCACCAGCAGGTTCGACACGAAGGACGAGCTGAGGTGAAGGGAGTTGATCTTCGAGCGGTCCCCAGGCGCGAACCAGGCCTGCGTGACCTTGCTCGCACTCGGATAGATGATGCCTTGCGAGAGCCCGAGAAGAAGCCTCGCGGAGATGAGGAGAACGAATACCAATCCTATGACGCCAGTGAGGAACGTGAGAAGCGAGAAGACCGCCACCGCCACCATCATGCTCTTGCGTGGGCCGAAGTAATCGACCAGCGGGCTCACGAACACGTTCGAGAGACCATACCCTACGAGGAATATCCCCAGAAGTATTCCGCCGTACACCCCGAGCTGCTCCGCGTTCCATCCGTAGGCCTCGCCGATGAAGGGGAGCGCCACGGACAGGTTCACGCGCGCGATGTAGGCGGCGAGCGTAACCAGGAACAGGATGGTCGCCATTCCGATCGCCGTCCTCCGTTGGCCTGGGTCCTGATCGCCGCTCATGGCCCGCCAGAATCCGATGCGCCGGATATGGAGTTTTGCCTCGGCGGTAAGTGTAAGCGTAGCGGACAGCTACCTGGCCCGAGGCTCCGTGGAAGGAACCATGGAGTCGTCCGCATCCGCTCCCGGCGCAGGAGCCGCCCCCCTCGATCTCTTCCCCCACTCGCCGGTGAGACCGGGCCAGGATCTGTTCCTCGACGACGCCCGCCGCTGCATGCTCAACGGCACGCACCTCCTCGCCCACGCACCGATGGGGTTGGGCAAGACGGCGGTTTCGCTGGCAGCTGGATTGGAGGCGGGCGCGCTTCATTCACGCCCGCTCCTGTTCCTGACCGCGAGGCAATCGCAGCACACCGTTGCGATCGAGACCGCGCGCATGATCTGGCGCAGGCGAGGGTTCGGGACGGTGGACCTCATCGCCCGCGAGGACATGTGCCTGGCCAAGAGGTACGGCCGACCGGCCTGCCTGTCCGGCGGACGATGCTACTTCCTCGACCACGACACCGATGAGGCGGTCGAGCGCATCCTCGCCTACCCCTTGCACGTCCAGGAGGCGGTCCGCCTCTGCCTGAAGCTGGGCGTGTGCCCGTATCGGGCGGCGAGGGATGCTTCGGCCAGAGCTGACCTCATCGTCGGCGACTACAACCTGCTTTTCGGCGCCAGCGGGACACAAGAGGACAACGGAGGCGAGCTCGTGATCGTGGACGAGGGCCACAACGTTCCCTCCAGGGTCGCCAATTCGCACGGCGGAATCTTGGACATCGCAATGCTGCGCTCGGCCGCGTCCTCGCCCGCCTTCAGAAGCTTCACCGAGGACCTTCGCGCGCTCGAGCTCTCGCTGCGCAGACTGAGCGTCGTAAAGCCAAAATCCCGCATCGAGCCCTGGGACCTAGACGAGGACCTGGAGAGAGCGATAGGGGAGGGCTGCGCCGGACTGGCAGGCGAGATGAGGAAGGCCCTCGCGCCTCTCGCGATCGAATCGCATCGATCCCTCTTGCAGTTCCTCGAGAACTGGTCGGCCTTCGGGGCGGCGAGCCTCCGCTACTCGGAAGCAACCCCGGCACGGCTGCACTGCCGCCTGCTGGAGCCCGGGCTTGTGACGGCACCGATACTGGACCGAACTTGGAGCACGCTGATCATGAGCGGCACGCTCCACCCTCCGGAGATGTTCGCGGACCTGCTCGGCATCGCGGACCGGTGCGCCCTTCGCCGCTACCGCTCGCCGTTCCCGACCGAGAACCGCATCGTCCTTGGAGTGGCGGGAGTGAGCTCGCGCTTCCGGGCGCGCGGAGAGCAGACGTTCGAGGCGTTCGCGAGAAGGCTGAAAGAAGCGAGCGACGCGACGCCAGGCAACCTGGCATGCTTCTTCCCCTCCTACGACTTCATGAACAGCGTCGTGTTCCACCTGCGCAAGCACGCTCTCTCGAAGCGCATGATGATCGAGACCAGGGACATGAACAAGAACGAGCGCGACGCGATGATCGCCAATCTGAGAAGGGAGGGGAACGCCGCGCTTCTGGCGACCCTCGGAGGCTCCTTCGCCGAAGGGATCGACTTCCGCGACAACCTGCTGTCGTCCGTCGTGATCGCGGGCTTCCCCATTGCCCCTCCGAGCAACGAAGGCGATGCGATGCGCGCTCGCATGGCGTCGAAGTTCGGAGAGAAGAAGGCGAAGGCGTACGCGCAGACGTTCCCGGCGGTGACGAAGGTGCTCCAGGCGGCAGGAAGGGCGATCCGTAGCGAGACCGACCGCGCCGCGATCATCCTCCTCGACGAACGCTACCTCCTGCCCTCGATAAGGGAGTGCATGCCAGAGGACTTCCGTCCGGAGGGGTGCTCGGAGCTGATCACGGCCCTCGAACGCTTCTTCTCCAGGCAGCGCCAGACGGATGAAAAGGTTATCTAGGCGCAGGGTCGTTGCGCTCGCGTGGAAGTCGTCAGGCGAGGCGCGGAGGCGGAGATACGCCGCGGGGAGTACCTCGGGCGCAAGGTCATGGTCAAGAGCAGGGTCCCAAAACCCTACCGCCATGCCGACCTCGACGCGTCCTTGCGCACCAGCCGCACGAAGAACGAGGCGCGCCTGATCCAAGAGGCGCGAAGGCTCGGCATCCCGACGCCCATCATTTACGACATAGACACCTCTACCGCAGAGATCGTCATGGAGGAGATCGAAGGCGAGAGGGTCAAGGACGCCCTGCTCAACGCCCCTATGGAGCGCGCAGTCCTGATCTGCAGAGAGATCGGGAGGCTCGCCGCGCTCATGCACGCCGGAGGCATGGTGCATGGGGACCTCACGACCTCGAACATGATACTCCGAGGCGAGCGGATCTACTTCATCGACTTCTCGCTCGGCGGAAGGAACGCCGAGATCGAGGAGATGGGGGTGGACATGCACCTTCTGAAGGAGGCGTTCCAGTCCGCGCACTCCGAGCGCTTCGAATTGTTCGACGAGGTTATGTCGTCCTATCTGCAGCATTTCAAGCTGGGCAAGGCGGTCAAGCAGAAGATCCGGGACATCGAGGAGAGGGGGCGATACACCTGATCACCCTGAAGTTGGTCACTTCGAACCAAGGCAAGCTGAAGGAGTTCAGGCACGCGCTCGAGCCTCTCGGGTTCCGACTCCATCACCTTCCCGAGGATGTGGATGAGATCCAAGCGGACACGCTCGAGGAGGTCGTGGAGGCTTGCGTACGCGATCTGCGGGCGCGAGGGATCCGCGACTTCGTTCTCGATGATTCCGGATTGTTCGTGAACGCTCTCGGAGGCTTCCCTGGAGTGTATTCATCGTACGTGTTCAAGACTCTCGGCAGCGAGGGCATCCTGAAGCTGCTGGAGGGACAGAAGGACCGTCGCGCGTCCTTCCGCTGCTGCATCGGGTGCAGCGTGGACGGGGTGGGGGAGTTCAACGTCTCCCAGGACGTCGAAGGCAAGATTATTGGCGAGAAGCGTGGGTCGGGAGGATTCGGCTTCGACCCGATCTTCATGCCGGACGGCTTCGTGGAAACGTTCGCGGAGATGCCCATTGACGCGAAGAACCGCATCTCGCACCGCGGCAAAGCGATTAAGTCGTTCGCGAGCACTCTTTCAGAACGAACAGCGGGGGTAGACAGGTGAAGCTCAAGGGAAGGAAGGTACTGGTCACCGGATGCGCGGGATTCATCGGCAGCCACATGGCGGAGGAACTGCTGCGCCGGGGGAACAAGGTCATCGGGATCGACAATCTGAGCGCCGGGCGAAAGACGTTCATGTCCGGCTGCGAGGAGTTCGACGGGTTCTCGTTCATCGAGGGCGACCTGCTCACCATGGACCTCGAGCCTGTCGCGCACAAGGTCGACCTGGTCTGCCATTTCGCAGCGAACCCCGATGTGCGACTGGGTGCTTCGAACACCCGGGTGCACTTCGAACAGAACATCGAGGTGACGTATCGCATCCTGGAGGCGTGTGCGGAGCATGACGTCTCCGACTTCATCTTCCCCTCGACGTCGACCGTCTACGGGGAGACGAGAGTCTTCCCGACCCCCGAGGAGTACGGGCCGTTGGTGCCCATCTCCGTGTACGGGGCGAGCAAACTGGCTTGCGAGGCGCTCATCTCCAGCTACTGCCACACCTTCGACATGAACTCGGTGCTGTATCGATTCGCGAACGTCGTCGGCCCGAGGTCGACGCACAACGTGTTGCACGACTTCATCCGTAAGCTCCGTGAGGACCCGAACGTCCTCGAGATCCTGGGGAAGGAGCCAGGCACGCACAAGTCGTACGTTCACGTGTCCGACTGCGTGGACGCTATGATCGTCGGCGCGGAGAAGGGCAAGGAGCAGGTCGAGATCTACAACATCGGCTCGACGGACCAGCTCTCTGTTCTCCGGATCGCGGACATCGTGGTCGAGGAGATGGGGCTACAGAACGTGGACTACCAGTGGACCGGGGGCGTCAAGGGCGGCCGAGGCTGGGTCGGGGATGTCAAGGACATGCTGCTGGCGGTCGACAAGCTCGAGTCGGTCGGGTGGAAGCCGAAGATGAACTCCGAGCAGGCCATGCGCCGAGCGGTGCGCGAGATCCTCGGCAAGCAGGCCTAGACTTGCCCATCAGCAGCGGTCAGGTTACGATAATATACGAAGAAACGATTGTGGAAGCCGCACGGGTCTGTGGGGTAGCTTGGTCCATCCTTCGGGCTTTGGGAGCCTGAGACCCCGATTCAAATTCGGGCAGACCCACCACTCTTCTCGTCCACTATCCCATTTTCGAAATTCAATAACGGCGTTAACACACCCGTCTGCGGGGTTACTTTGTCCTCTTCATTCACCCAGACGACATGTTGTTTTCCACCGCCCTTAGAGAGTT
>DATJOX010000054.1:0-8925 GCA_035506675.1 Methanomassiliicoccales archaeon | reverse complement strand
GCTTGCGCAAGCGATCGATGAGCTGGCGCCCGAGGTGGATGCGTACGTCGTTAGCGGCATGTTCAGCATCTGCAACCCCACGGACGAAGAGAACGCGCGCGAGATGATCGCGAAGCGCACTGGCAAACCGGTGGTGGTAGGGCACTCGCTTACGACCGAGCTCGGGGTGAAGGAGCGCACGGTCACGTCGGTGCTCAACGCCAAGCTGCTCCCAGTCATCAGCGAGTTCTTGTCGTCCGTCAGCGCGGCGCTCTCCGCCAAGGGTGTGAACGGCCGGATACTGGTCTTCAAGGGGGACGGCGGGCTCATGACCATGGAGAGCGCCAAAGAGCGTCCGGTGGAGACGGTTCTCTCGGGACCGGCGGCGAGCCTGGTCGGTGGCAAGGCGCTCTCGGGGTTAAACACCTGCCTGGTCGTGGACGTCGGAGGGACCTCGACCGACATCGCCTTCCTCGACGACGGGTTCCCCCGGCTCAGCACCGAAGGGGCGATCGTCGGCGGCTGGAAGACGAGGGTAAAGGCGATCTCGATGTGGACCGTCGGGCTGGGAGGCGATTCGCTGGTCTCGGTGGACGATTCTGGGGACCTGACGATCGGCCCTCACCGAGTGGTCCCGCTTGCTTCCGCGGCGCTGATGCGCCCTGGGCTGGCAACGGTCATAAGAGAACGTCAGGAAACGACGTTCTACGTCGCCGGCAAGGGAAACCTGAGCGCGCTCACGGAGAGCGAGCGCCTGATCTACGATTACATTCTCAAGTCCGGGCCGGTGACGTTCTACGAGATCATGGACGGAGTGCGCCAAGTGATCCTGGTCAAGGACAACTTGGAGGCGCTGATGGCGCGGGCGAACGTCCTGCGGACTGGTCTCACGCCCACCGACGTGATGAACGTCCTCGGCATCTACACCCCAGGGAACGCGGACGCATCCAAGGCCGGGCTCGACCTGCTCGCAGAGAAGACGGACTCGAACCCGGACGTTCTAGCAAGGAAGATCCTGGAGCGCACGGTCACCAGGGTCGGCGAGGAGGTCGTCAGGAAGATAGTCGAGGACCAGGAAGGGGACATTCCGAACGAGCGGGTGATCCGGCAGATGCTGCACGCGCTCATCGGCGAGAAGACGTTCAGCGGGCTCTCGATCAAGGCCACGGTCGACAGGCCGCTGATCGCGATCGGCGCGCCGGCGAAGGAGCTGATCGGTCCGCTGTCCGAGCGCATGGGTGTTCAGGTGGTGATCCCCGAGAACTACGACGTCGGAAACGCAGTGGGCGCGGTGCTAAGCGAGATCTCCGAGTCCATGACCGTGCAAGTGTACCCTACGATGGACAAGTTCCTCGTGCTGTCCCCGCTGTCCTCGCCGATGCAATACTCGCACATCGAGGAGGCGATCACGTCGGCGAAGCGAACAGCGGAGACGCACGTGCAGGGCCTGGTCGAGATGGCCGGCGCAGAAGATGTTCGGGTGCGCACCGAGGTGATCGAGAGCCGGTTCTCGGACGGATACGGAAAGGAGATGAAGTTCGTGAACTGGATCGATGTGCGCGCGACCGCCCTAGGCAAGCCGAGATTGGACCGCTAGCGGTCGCGCCAAAAACGAGCAGAGGACTAAGGCAGATCGGTTCGGGAGAGGAAGTACGAGACGACGTTGTTCTTCTTCTTGACCTTGATGACGCCCTTCTTCTCAAGTTCCTGAAGGGCGCTCATGCACTGTCCCTTCGGGAGCTTGGAGAGGGCGGTCGCCTTCTCTGCACTGATTGACTTGTCCTCGCCCACCGCCTGGGCCTGCTTCAACGCGTTGAACAGTTTCTCCGCCTGAGGGGTAACGTTAGCCATTGATGGGCGAGAAGTCGCTTGCGAAATAAAAGTATCGGTGTGCTCGCTCGCGACGACCAGACGCGTTGAATCCACAAGTTCGTCCCGGCACGTGATGATTAGTGTGAGCGATTACCTGGAAGAGGTGAAAGACGTCTACATGGACCTCCACATTTGAGTCGAGCGGAGTTGCAACCCGCACTCCGACAACGATTAAATACGGCGCGCTCGCGAATCGTCGAATGGTCACGAAATGGGCGATCTTGAGAGCGTCTTGAGGGAAGCGGCGAGGGAGGGCGGCGGGCTGGAGAAGGCGATCAATGCAAGAAGGGACCTCTGCCAATGCCCCACCTGCCCGACCTACATCGAGAAGGCGAAGAAGAAGGACGAACGCGTCTACTGCCTCGGTGGGAAGAGCAAGTGCATCAAGGAGGACGATATGCAAGGATGCATCTGCTCGGACTGTCCAGTCCAGGCGGAATTGGGCCAGGACCACATGTACTACTGCGTGTACGGGAGCGCTCGCGAGCAGGGAGGGAAATAGAATATGGTGTCTTCGAACATGGAAGATCTGAAGCTGTGCCGTTGCGACCGATGCCCGAGCTATCCCGACTGCGCTGCCGACAAAAACATCCTTCTTTTCTGCATCGAGGGGGAGGCGCCGTGCGAAGTCAAGCGGCGTGGATGCATCTGTCCCTCGTGCCCGGTTCATGACAAGTACCACTTCACGATGACGTTCTATTGCGCAGACGGCACCGAGGAAGTTCGGAAGTAGTTCGAAGAGCTGGCCGTCGCGAATGGCGGGCCCGTGGGGATTTGAACCCCAGTCTTTGGCTTCGAAGGCCAAAAGGATAATCCAGACTACCCTACGGGCCCGGGGACGCGCTAGTTATGCCGCATTGCCTTGATAAGGTTGCCGTACTCTACGCCCCGATCAACACCCCCTTGTCCCAGACAAAGGAGATATCTGGCCCTTCCATCCCTCGGCTCGTCAGGCGTCCCAACCTGAGCAAGCTTTAAACGCGGTAGCTGCAATCGGCAGCCGATGAAACGGGTCACCATGGGGCATGGAGCGGGCGGCGAGATGATGCAGGAGCTCCTCACGAAGCACATCATCCCCTTCCTTCCCAAAGTGGCCTCGGAAGTCCCGCTGCACTCCTTCGACGACTCGGCGGTCGTCGACGGAATCGTTTTCACGACCGACGGGCACACTGTGAAACCCCTCTTCTTCCCTGGTGGGGACATCGGCTCCCTCAGCGTCTACGGGACGGTCAACGACATCTCGGTCATGGGCGCGCAGCCATTGGCGATCGCAAGCGCGATGATCCTGGAGGAGGGGCTGGAGATCGATGTCCTCGAGAAGGTCGTCAAGAGCATCGGCGAGGCGTCGACGAGGGCGGGCGTTCCGGTGGTCACCGGCGACACGAAGGTCATGGAGGCCGGGAAGCTCGAGAGGATGGTGATCGCGACCTCCGCCATCGGACGGAAGAGCAAGCACCTCGACCACGACCTCGAAGTTGCTAGGAAAAGCAGGACCGTGCGCTCGAACTGGATGACCGACGACAACCTCGCGGACGGCGACGCGATCATCGTGACGGGGAACGTCGGCGACCATGGTGTTGCGCTCCTCTCGTTCCGCGAGGGCTACGGATTCGAGAGCGAGGTGCAGAGCGACTGCGCGCCCCTGAACGGCCTCGCAGAAGAAGTGCTGAAGGTCGGCGGAGCGGTCTCGATGAAAGACCCGACCAGAGGCGGCCTGGCGAACGCCGTCAACGAATGGGCCTCGAAGTCGAAGGTCGGCATCGAGGTGATCGAAAACGCGATCCCCATACTCGATGCCGTCAAGAACGCCTGCGAGATGCTCGGCCTCGATCCGCTCACGATCGGCAACGAAGGGAAGATGATCGTGGGCGTCGTGCCGGAAAAGGAGGAGGAGGTGCTCGAGGCGATTCGCTCGCATCCTTTGGGCCGGAACGCCGCAATAATCGGGCACGCGACGTCGAAACTCAAGGGAGTCGTGCTGCGCACCGAGGTCGGCGGCAGAAGGATCCTCGAGCCCCCGGTCGGCGATCCGGTCCCGCGCATCTGCTGACTCAGATTATCGTCTGGATGTAGTAGCAGACCGCGAACGCCACCACTCCGATGATCGCCATTCTCGCTCCCTGCAACAACGGGTTGCGGTCGGTCGTTCGGCCAAGGACGAACCCGGTCACGAACAGCATCGCGATCGCCAGCACGATGGCGGTCCAGGCGGCCGCTACCAGGTCGCTGGGCGAGAAAATCAGGAAGGCGGACAGTATGACCGCGCCTGATATCAGTGGCGCTAGGAAGTTGATGAACGCGATCACCACCACCGAGGCGCGAGAAGCTCTTTCGATGTGCGTGTCATCGAGCGAACGCAGCATCGCCTTCTCGATCTCGTCGAGGCGCCGGCGCTGCTCCATCGTTTCCGCCTCGTAGACGCTCACCCCGGTAGAGATCCCGAGCGCCACCGCGCTGGTGAGAACCGTCACCACGACCAAATGCATGTCGGGGTGATTGGAGAAGGCGCTCCCGATGATTATCCCGAGCATGACGAATGTCGAATCGAAGATCGTGTTCACGAAATATCGTCTGATAGCGGGGCCGGTCTCCGGCTGCTGCATCGCGGCACGGACCCTGGCCCTCACGCGCTTCCTGACCATTGACTGTCCGAGCAGCAAACAAGCGGCCCACGTATTCTAGGCTTTCGGTTCGGAGCAACTGCGCGCCCCATTTCGAAGAGCGCAGCGAGGCAGAATTCTAGACCTGTCCAGTCTCCCGTTTCCCCTGCATAATTTATATATAGTCAGGTACGAGATAGTCGCAGTAACGAGTGTGGCCGTCGCCGCGTATGCTAGGAGGCGTACTGGCTGACGGGATTTCAGGAGGGGCAAGATGGTTAAGAATGCAGCTAAGGTTATCAGCATAGTGGTTGTGCTGACAATGGTCTTTGGCGCCTTCGCCGTCGTGATGTCGACGGGTGTCGCCAAGAACGCGCCAGCATCGAAAGTTGCGATCGCCGACCCATCTCCGATGGACGTCGATCCGCAGATGAAGAGCGAGCAACTCAATCTTGGGTCTGAGGCTGCTGTCATGCAGCTGATGTCCGCCCCAGGGGCGAACTTCGACGTTGGTCAGTACGTGAAATACTACGTCGGAAGCTACGGCAAGTGGTATTATAACGGATCTGCCATGGACCCGCTGAACACGCATCCTATGACCAACTGGATGTGGTTCCAGAAGCGCGCGGAACGCCAGAACTGTGAAGTCTGGGTCGCAACTGACCTTCTCTTCTACCCAGGAGACCCGAGGAATGATGGCAGGGTAGTGATCACCGACGCGCAAGCCAACTACATAGCCGATCAGTTCAACGGTACTATCTACCCAACTGAGTCAGGGGCCTTTGGACTACCACCTCAGAACGATGGCAGTAACAACTTCCTCCCGGCCAACAGGGTGCCAATCGAGACCAACGTCTCGGGTCGGGTAATGATAATGGTCTTCAACATCGTGGACCAGAGCTTCTTCGACTACAACTATCCGTACTACATCGCGGGATTCTTCTCGCCATCGGTCGATTCGCTCTACGACCGCAACATCATCCACGTCGATTGCTGGGACTGGGCGAACCGAACGACGGGGAGCACCCCGAGGCCCTTCCTCTATGAAGGCACGGTAGCGCATGAATACCAGCACCTGCTGAACAATGAATTCAATCCCGATCAGGCGACATTCCTGAACGAGGGGTGCTCGGACTTCGCGATCTACCTCTGTGGATACGGGCCGAGCTATGACCATATCAACGCGTTCATGGCCACCCCAGACAACTCCCTCACAGACTGGTCGGACCAAGGCGATCTGAATATCCTGGCCGACTACGGAGCAGCCGTGATGTACATTCACTGGCTCTATGACCACTTCGGCTTGGGGTTCGTTACGAAGCTAGTCAACAGCACCTGGGGCAATGAAACCTTCAGCGGAGCGGCGGCAGTGGAGGCCGCGTTCCAGAACCTTGGTTACACGAAATGGGACTTCGACCGCTCGTTCAACTCCTGGCGCCTGGCGAACCTGATCTGGGCCGACAGCCCGGGCAACGGACTGTACAACTACAAGTCGCTGGACAAGGCGCAGATCGACGACGTCCACGTGAACGCCTATGACCCGCTGAACACCTACGCCCAGAGCGGCAACGGATACGTCGAGTCGGCAGCGTGGGAGTTTGGCAAGACCATCAACCAACAGGGCATCATCCTCGACTCAGGTATGGTTGGATCTTACGGAACGGACTACATCCGCGTGCAGTCTGAGCCGCTTGGCGCCCCAGGAGTATCCTGGAGCTGGGCGACCTGGCTGAATCAGTTCGAACTGAAGCTTGGATTCGCGGGCGACCCCGTCGTGAAGAAGGGCTGGCAGGTAGTGGATGTGCCAGTGGGCTTCGGCGACACGGTGTTCTCCGAGGACTTCAACTCCGGGCTTGGCAACTGGAACTTGTGGAGCACCGGCAGCTGGACGCAGTACTGGACGACCGAGAGCCACCCCGAAAATGGGTCTGATCTCTACGCGATCGCTTACGCGGACAACCCCGACTCAACAGGGTACCTCGTCAGAACCTGGATGGGCTACGATGGGTCCTTCAGCACGGTCGGCTACAGCCACCTGCAGCTGGACTTCCAGAGCGATTTCGCGACCGTCTACCGCAACACCCAGATGGGCAATGTCTGGTTCAGCGTCGACGGTGGGGTCACCTGGAAGGCACTTGGGTCCGTGACCTCGGCCTCCGGCGGGTTCACCGATGTCTCGATGAACGCCGATGACCTCTGTGGATTCCCGAGCGTCACGCTGGCGTTCGAGTACTACGCGGACAACCAGTATGGACCGAGCGAGCACTGGGCGATCGACAACATCACCGTGAAGGCGGTCAACACCACCAAGATGTGGTGGTCGGACCGTGGCGATCTCGTCGACTACAGCCTCGTCGGCACCGTTGACCTCACCGGGTTCGGCAACGAGTCCGAGATCAACCTGGGCCTCGACACGATGTGGAACCTTGAGGACCAGTGGGACTTCGGCTTCGTGCAGGTATCCACCGATGGCGGACAGACCTGGACCTCGATCGAGGGCACGTACACGACCTTCGACCACGACGCAGCGGCGATCCAGACCGTGATCGACAACCTCCCGGGCATCACTGGCATGAACCCGAGCTGGGGCCAGCCGGGATGGGCAGGGCTCAACCACGCTGAGTTCGACCTGAGCGACTACGCCGGCATGGTGATCGAGCTGCGGTTCCGCGAGATCACTGACTGGGCCACGAACTACGACGGCTGGTTCATCAAGAACGTCACGATCAACGGCGACCTCATCGAGAACGCCGACAACGTGACCTCCTTCGCGCCGATGAACGCCTACGAGAGCAACAAGTGGTTCGTCAGCGTCTACGCCACGAACAACGGGTTCGACAGCGCCTACGACGGCCTGTACTACCTGCCGATCGTGATGAACCTGAACCTGGTCGATGGAGCGTCGGTGCAGAAGGCCCTCGACAGCCTAGTGGTGTACAACACGCTGTACATCCTCGTTAGCCCGCAGATCGGTCCCGCGGATTATGGATTCGGGATCTTCAACGGCTTCGACCTATTCGGGCCAACCTAGATCAAACCCTTTCCCTTCACTTCTTTATCTTCTGAGGACGAGCGGAGGCTAGAAGCATTTTATACGCTCTGAGCGTTCCCTCGAACGGGCTCATGGTCTAGTGGTCATGAGCCGCCGCGGCACACCCACGGCGGCGGACAGACAACGCCCTTACACGGCGTAGGTCGCCGGTTCGAATCCGGCTGAGCCCACTAATTCCTACACCGACATCAGGATCACAGGGAGCGATGGAAGGAAATAGGCGGAGTTCCCAGGTCAGCCATGTGACCTAAGGGGGGTCATAGGTGGTGTGCAAGTGACTAGGCAGGTCGTTGGGAAGGTCGGAGACTTCCCCCCTCGAACGGTGAAGAGTTTCGTGATCCAAGACAGGCCAATCATGATACTGAACATCGATGGCTCGCTGAGAGCAATGGACGGCGTGTGCTCGCATGCAAGAGGCGCCTTCGAGGAAGTGCTTGAGGGGAGCGTAGTAAGATGCTCCAAGCACGGGGCTGAGTTCGACGCCCGCACGGGCAAGAACCTGAAGAAGCCCCGCATACCGTTCTCGAAGGCGGCGGACCTGCGCACGTATCCCGTCGTGATCGAAGGTGAGTCGGTCATCGTGGAAATCTGAAGCTAGACAGATCATAGGAGAAATGGATAGCTTCGCGCTGGGTCGAAAACTAGTAAGCCTCGAAGATGTTACCCGGCGTGCCGGTGCGTTCCGATGGTCAAGTTCCTCCCCTTCAAGGCCCTGTTGCCTTTTCCGAATCAGAAGGAGCCGATGGCCGATCGTGTTTCTCCCCCGTACGATGTTATCGACGATGGGCAGAGGATCGACCTCCAGTCCCACCCTCACAACATCGCTCGCATCACGCTCGGCGCGAAGGACGGGACTTACGACTCAGCGGCGGAAGAGCTGAGGTCATGGTTGTCGAAGGGGGCTCTGAAGCAGGATTCGAAGCCATCTTACTACGTCTACCGACAGACGTTCGAGGAGAAAGGACAGAAGGTCACGCGGACCGGAATCATCGGCAGGCTTGAGCTCCAGCCTTACGAGGAAGGGGGCGTGATCCCGCATGAGGAGACCTTCCCCAAGATAAAGGAGGACCGCCTGAACCTCCTGCGCGCCACCTCGGCGCACCTCGAGTCGATATTCTGCATCTTCGAAAAGATGGACGACGCGGTCCGAGCGGACCTTGAAAAAGGGATCGAGCTGTTCTCGGTGGTCGACGGCAATGGAGTGAAGCACGACCTTGCCAAGGTTTCTGAGACATCACCTGTCAAAAGAATCGAGGAAATGCTCGCTGCCCAGAAAGTGCTGATTGCCGACGGGCATCACCGCTACGAGACCGCCCTTCGCTACCACCAGGAGAACCCTGGTGACGAGAAGAAGGCCTACGTGCTCGCCACGATGATCGCGACCGACGACCCGGGTCTCGTAGTGCTCCCTACCCATCGACT
>DATJOX010000053.1:0-38759 GCA_035506675.1 Methanomassiliicoccales archaeon | reverse complement strand
TGGGATTTGTTTGAGTTTGAACTTACGATAACAATAAACACCCGAGATTCATCCAGAGCTTTGACGATTTCTTCCCTCCATTGCTTTGATGGGATAATATCATTATGAGCTACAAACGCTCGGAAACCCAGATATTCGAGGCAGGACTTCAAAGCTCCAGCAATGACCTTGTCTTCATGGGCGTGGCTAATAAACAGTCTATTATCTGGATAATTCATGACAATCCTCTCGTCGACTCAATTGTCTATTCGGATCAAAAATACCGCCCTTGGTCCCATCATTCCGCTGGCATTTACAATGAACGAAACCAGAGTTTGATTCCATTTGTTACCGACGAACAACCTGGACGACCGTGCTACAGTTTGGCAAGGGGTGACAAAATGCGATTCTGTATACTACCCCCAGGGAATGGTGCGGGGGGAGGGATTTGAACCCACGTACCCCTGCGGGACAGAATCTTAAGTCCTGCGTCGTTGGCCAGGCTTGGCTACCCCCGCTTGCGCTGAAGAGGCCATGTGCGTATATCAGGCTTCGCGTTCGAGCGACCAGACGCTACGTTCGGCGAAGCTTCTTCCCTAATCGCTCCTCGATTATCTCTTCGAGCGTCGGATGCCCGATCTCGTCAAGTTCGTAGCGCACTCGCACGATCGGCATCCTCACCTTGATCACGCGTCGGAGGTCCACGGGCGTTCCGGCCACCACAACGTCACACCCAGAACTGTTGATCGTCTCCTCCAGCTCCCTGATCTGCTCCTCGCTGTAGCCCATTGCGGGGAGGATCGAGCCCAAGTGCTTGTACTTCGCGAAGGTCGCCGCTATGCTGCCGACCGCGTGCGGCTTCGGATCGACGATCTCCGCCGCCCCGTAGTCCTCGGCCGCTATCGTGCCCGCGCCATACGCCATGCCGCCGTGCGTGACTGTCGGCCCATCCTCGACGACGAGCACCCGCTTGCCTTTGATCATCGAAGGGTCGTCGACGACGATCGGAGACGCGGCCTCGATGACCAGTGCCTTCGGGTTCAGCCTCGAGACGTTGTCCTTGACAGTGAGGATATCGTGTCGGTCCGCCGTCTGCACCTTGTTGATGATGATGACGTCCGCTCGCCGCACGTTCGTCTCTCCTGGGTGATACAGGAGCTCGTGCCCGGGACGGTGCGGGTCCGCGACCACGAAGTAGATGTCCGCGGCGTAGAACGAGGTGTCGTTGTTCCCTCCATCCCAGACGATGATGTCCGCTTCCTTCTCCGCCTCGCGCAGGATCTTCTCGTAGTCGACGCCGGCGTAAACCACGATCCCGTTGTCGATCAGCGGTTCGTACTCCTCGCGCTCCTCGATCGTGCATTCGTTCCGGTCCATGTCCTCGTAGGTCGCGAAGCGCTGCACCGTCTGCTTGACCAGGTCCCCGTACGGCATCGGGTGCCTGACCGCCACCACCTTCAGTCCCTTCGCTTTCAGGATCTTGCAGATCTTGCGCGTCGTCTGGCTCTTTCCCGAGCCGGTGCGGACGGCGCAGACCGCGATCACCGGCACGTTCGACTTGAGCACGATGCGCGGGTTGCCCATGAGCCTGAAGTCGGCGCCGTTCGCGAGCACCAGCGACGCCTTGTGCATGACGTCGACGTGCGCGATGTCCGAGTACGCGAACACCACCTGCTCGACCCCGAACTGCTTCATCAGGTCAGTGAGCTCCTCTTCGGCGTGAATGGGGATCCCGTTTGGATAGAGCGCGCCCGCGAGCTCCGGCGGATACTTGCGCTCATCGATGTTCGGTATCTGCGTCGCCGTGAACGCGACGACCTCGTACCGATCGTTGTCGCGGAAGAACGTGTTGAAGTTGTGAAAGTCCCTGCCAGCCGCTCCCATGATGATGACCCGGCATCTCTTCATCGCACCACCAGCGAAGCCATGGGAAACGCGCGTATAAGTGGATTTGCGAATTCGGTAGGCAGCGAGAAAAAGAAAGGATGATGTATAATAATGGCGTTTAACTAACGATGACCTACAAGGTCCCGAAGGCTGACGCCCTCTCCGAGGCGATAAGGGAAGTCCTCAAGGACCAGACCACGGTCATCTCCCAGAACCGTTTTGCGCAGCTTGTTAATCAGTACCTCAAGCGCATCGACGCGGAGTTCACTGCGTCCGAGGAACGCATTCGCAGGGTCACCCTCTTGAACAACCTGGCGAAGGTGGAGATCGAGACCCGCGAGGCGGACGAGCGTTCGAAGAAGTCGAGGTGCCCGGTGTGCGGCTCGAAGACCGAGCGCATCCAGAACGAAACGATCTTCGGCGGGACGGTGACCCTCGGCTACAAGTGCCGCTCCTGCGGGTACTGGACCGGGCTCAGGAGGCGCATCCCGACGAGGTACATCTTCTACACCGAGGGCATGAGGCCGCCGCGCGAATCGCTGGACCAGAAGCTCTCCGAGCTCATGTGAGCGCCGAGGGCACCGTTTTATCATCGACCCTCCATTCATCGCAGCATGTGCGAGTCATCAGTGTTCCTCGAGGACGCCTCGGGCGCGAAGAAGGTAATGGAGGACGTCGCGCGCATCTCCATGGAGGGCAAGAACGCGATCTGCGTCAGCATCGTCGGGGAGAGGATGGTGCTCGAGAACGTCGCGCTCAAGGAAGCAAACTTCCTCAGCCACGGGATCGTCTTCGAGAGGGTCTGAATGCCGCTCAAACTGGCGATCTCGGGCAAGGGCGGGGTGGGCAAGACCACCATCGCCGCCGTGCTCTCGAGGCTGCACGGACAAGAAGGACGAAAGGTGCTGGCGGTCGACGCCGACCCATCGCCCTCCCTGATGGCCGCGGTGGGCATCCCCAAGAAGGAGAGGGACCGCGCTAAGCCGCTCGCGACGATGCAAGACCTGATCGAGGAGCGAACTGGCGCCAAGCCAGGCCAAGGCTACGGCGGCATGTTCAAGCTGAACCCCCAGGTCGCGGACCTGATGGAATCCTACTCGGTTGAAGGGCCGGACAAGGTCGAGGTGCTCGTGCTGGGGACGATCAGCAAGGCGGGCAACGGCTGCTTCTGCCCCGAATCTACGCTGCTGAAGCGCGTCATGGACCACCTGCTCCTCGAGGAGGACGAGATCGTCATCATTGACATGGAGGCGGGACTGGAGCACCTCGGCAGGGCGACGGCGCGCTCCGTCGACCTGATGCTCATCGTCGTCGAGCCTGGGCAGCGCTCCATGGAGACCGCCGCGAACATCGATCGAATGTCCAGGGAGCTCGGGATCAAGCACGTGGCAGTGGTCCTGAACAAGATCTCTTCGCCGGAAGAGGATGCCACGGTAAGGAGAGAGCTCGACGCCTACCACCTGGACGTCATCGCCGCCCTGCCGTTCGAGAAAGCGCTCGTGGATGCGGACCTGTCGGGCTCATCGGTCTTCGATGCGCCTGGGGTCGAGAAGTACGTCGCGGCAACGCGCGTCCTCAAGGCCGTGGTCGACGAGCGGGCGAGATCGATGGGCTTCGCTCCCGCTGCATCAAGCAAGAAATGAGAATAGGAAGAATGAGCGGGGTCGCCGCTCGGTTTCAGTTCTACTTCGCGCTCATCGTCTTCTTCGCGACCAGCAGCGCGAGGGCCAGGAACCCGAACGCTATTATCGCGAGCCCGACCAGGTCCAGCCACGCCGGATAGATTGGGGAGGCGGTGTGGAACACGAACTGCCTCGCCCCGTCGACCGCGAGGGTCAGTGGGTTGTAGTTCGCCACGTCCTGAAGCCACTGCGGCATCATCGAGGTCGGGAACAGCGCCGCGGACGCGAACATCAGCGGCAGGTTCAGCAGGTTGATGATGCCGAACAAGGTCTCCTGATTCTCCACGTAGAGCGCGATCGCCGTGAACATCGAGCTGAACATGATCGCCAACAGGATCAGCGCGACATACAGGCCGATCAGGTCCAGGGCGGAGAACGATGGGCTGACCGTTAGGCCAGTTAGCCCCGGCACGTACACGAAGAGCAGCGCGATCACCAGCACGATCGTCATCTGGATGATGGCTCGGACGACAGTCGCGAAGATCCTCGACAGCGCGATCGAGCTTCTCGGAATCGGCGCCGCGCGCAGCTTTTGCAGGAACCCGAACCTGCGGTCCCAGACAATCGACATGCCGCCGAACATGCAAGTGAACAGTACGATGACCGCTAACATGCCCACGGACATGTACGAGAAGTAGTCGCTCGCCCCGCCAAAGAACGATTGGAACACGGTGGGCGGGGTCCCGGGGGGAAGCAGTTTGTTCAGATTGAACGCCTGCCCGAAAAGCCCGAGCCAGACTATCGGCTGGATCAGCGTCACGAAGATCTGCATCTTCACCCGGTACCAGTGCTTGAGCTCCCGGACCGTCAGTGCCATTGTCTCGGTGATCATCTCACTGCCTCCTTCTCATCTGCAGCTGCTGCGCGCGCCCGGACCACTTGTCAGTGCTCTGTTCGGCGTCCCTCAGGGAGCGTCCCGTGTACTCCAGGAACACTTGGTCCATGTTGGGGCGCTGCAGGCTCACGCTCGAGACGACCGCGCCGCTTCCCAGGACCGCTTTGAGAATCCCGGGAAGCTTGGTCTCCCCGTTGGTCACTTTGATCCTGTACTCGGCTTTCTCCTTCTTGATCTCCACCACACCGTCCTGTTGCTGGATGAGCGGGGTGTAGTCCGTCTCGCCCTCGATCACGATCTGAAGGACGTCACCGCCCAGCGAACGCTTAAGCGTGGCCGGAGTATCGAGGGCCATGATGCGGCCGAGGTCGATGATACCGATGCGGTCGCAGAGGTTGTCGGCCTCCTCCAGATAGTGAGTTGTCATGAAAACGGTCATGTTGTGCTTCTGTTTCAGGTCCCGAATGTGCTCCCACATCGTCGCCCTAGTCTGCACATCCAGTCCAAGCGTCGGCTCGTCCAGGAACAGGATGTTCGGGCGATGGATCAGCCCCTCCGCCAGCTCGAGCCGCTTCCTCATTCCGCCGGAGTAGGTCTTGACGAACCGGTTCGCCGAGTCCTCCAGCTTGACCAACTTGAGGAGCTCCTCGATGCGTGGCTCCGCATCCTTCTTAGAGACATTGTAGAGCGTTGCCTGCAGCATCATGTTCTCGTACCCGGTCAGCTCGTCGTCGACGGTGAGCTCCTGAGGCACGAGCCCGATTTTGTGGCGCACCTTGTCTGGCTCTTTGAGCACATCCAAGCCCATGACCTTCGCCTCGCCGCTCGTCGGCTTCAGCAGGGTCGTGAGCATCGAGATCGTGGTTGTCTTGCCCGCGCCATTTGGCCCGAGGAAGCCAAAGATCTCGCCCTCTTGGACCTCGAAGTTGATGCCATCCACCGCTTTGATGGTGCCATCGTAGATCTTCACCAGGTCCTTAACCTCGATCACAGTACCCATCAGCTCTCATCCTCCTTGCCTTGCTTGCTCTCTAGTTCCTCTATTTCCCTATGGATGGCCGCCAACCTGGCCACAAGCGCGTCCCGGTGTTGCTTCAGGATCCTGAGCCGCTCTTGTGGCGAGAACGTGTCCCGCTCGAACATCTCCCTAAAGGACCGCCTCATCTCCTCTTGCGTGCCCGCGTCCTTTGATGTCTCCGCCGGGAACTCCTTCGCCGCCTTCTCCAAAACCTCGAAATACCGGATCATGAGGCGGAGGTCTCCAGGCATCTTCCTTGCCTTGTCGGCGATCGCCTCATTCCCCTTTTCGGTGAGGGAGTAGTAGTCCACGCCGTCCTTCTGCTCCGACCGGACCAGATCCTGGTCCTCCAGGCGCTTCAGCGATGGATAGAGCGTTCCAGTCTGCAGGGGCCACAGCCCTTCGAAGTCCTCGCGCAGCGCCTTGAGCAACTCGTAACCGTACATCGGGCGCTCGCGAAGCTTGACCAGCATCACGAACTGAAGGGGACTGACGCGTCCGCCCCGGACTCCGAATGCCCAAGTCATCTATTCCCTCGGCATAGGTAGCAATCTACCTAGTTAGCGGCCACCTACGGAAAGTGCCCTATTTATTGATTCGCATTTCGATGTCATTCGAACCGATAGTTCGAAATTCGAAGTCTCGTGCATTAACAATAGTCGCATAGTGCCCAAAGAATAGAGGTAATCCCCAAGAAAAGCCCCGAGAAACCTCGCCAACATGACAAGATTTATCAAGGGCTATTCCTTTTTGCGCCTGGTCTGAGCATGAGGATCCACGATTTTGGCAGGATCTCTGGTTCCAAGGTGAAGATCAGTGAGAGGATCGGCGCACCTCTGGGTATCGTGAACGGGAGCAAGGTTTTCACCGCGATGTTCCGCTACGAACACAATGGAAAGGTCAGCTACGAGATCGTGCTCTCCACGTTCGGACCGGATAACTACCGCGAGATCTGCGTTCTCACTTTCTACATGCTCGACGTGCCTGGCGCATGCGCGCAGGCGGCCAAGTTCCTTGGGGAGAGGAACATCGACATCCTCAACTCCGTCTCGCTCAGCATGATCTCGAACGTCTGCATGGTCTGGAAGATGACTGTTGACCTCTCATACTACGGCGATTCGGCCTCGCTCAAGGAGGAGTTCGAGGGGCTGAAGAGGCAGAACGCCGCTGCGCTCGACAAGACAGACGCCATGATGATCGAGGCGGCGAACATCAGCGACCGTTTCACAAAAGGGGTTGTCGCGCCCGGCTCAAGCGTCAAGGTCCGCCCTATCAAGAGGACCGGGAAGGCGCCGATCGCCATCGCCAACGGGGAGTTCCAGATCCCCGATGAGTACCTCATGGCCCTCGAAGGGCTGAAGGACGGCAATCCAGTCGCGGTGGTGGCGGACCAGGACTCGTGGGTGCTTTCGATCACTCCTGTTGGCACGAACACCAGGCTCGCGAGCATCGATATCACGATCCCCGACAAGCCCGGCGCGATCTTCGAGGTGACGAAGACGCTCGCCGACCAGGGGATCAACCTGCTCTCCGTCTCCACCAAGGTGCTTGTGTACTACGAGACGATGTCCCTCGAGATGGTCGCGGATGTCAGCGGATTCGCCGGAGGCGTTGAGGACCTCAAGCATGCTCTCGAAGGCCGCCTCGCCGCCTTGAAAGGAAAGTTCCAGCTAACGGGATTCAGGAGCATCGAGTTCTAGCGCGCGAGGTTGAGATGAAGATCCCGAGCCGAATCGTGCGCAGGTCGGAGGTCAGCTCGACCAACGATGTGCTCAAGGAGCTGGCAAAGAACGGGGAACCTGAAGGGGTGGTGCTGGTCGCAGCCTCCCAGACCCACGGCCGGGGGAGGATGGGTCGGGCCTGGACGTCCCCCGAAGGCGGTCTCTACTTCTCGATCCTGTTGCGCCCCGATTTGAAGGCCAAAGAACTGCTTCGCATGACGGTATTCAGCTGCGTTCCGTTTGCGGAAGCGGTCGAAGCGGTGACGGGGGCGCGCGTCGAGGTCAAGTGGCCGAACGACCTCGAGATCGAAGGCAAGAAGGTCGGCGGGATACTCGTAGAAGGCGTCAGCAAGCTAAACCGCATCGATTCGGTGATCATCGGGATTGGCATCAACGCGAACGCACCGGTGCCGCCGGATCTCAGCGAAGCAGCGAGCCTGAGCGAGATCCTGCGAAGAGAGATCGACCTAGATGAATTGCTGACTGAATGCCTGCGACGGTTCGACGGCTTCTACTCGGACTTCGTAAAAGGGGAGCTTCCAGAGGATGAGTACAAGAAGGGGTCCTCAGTATTGGGTGCGGAAGTGGAAGCGCGAATGGGCAATCAATCAGTCACTGGCAAAGCGTTGCACGTCAACAAGGACGGCTCGCTCACGATCAGAACAGACGAGGGACCGCTGATAAGGTTGGGATGGGTGAGCGACACGACGCTTCGCGTCGTTGCGCCCCGCGCTGAGCCACGAAAGGATTATTACCGCAAGCATAATTCATTCGCTAAATCTGGAATGTGAGGAAAATGGCTGGAGAGGAGGCCGGGAAGGAAAACAAGGAGCTGCGTGAGCTGAGAGAGCTCAGGCGGCGGGCGAAGGCAGGCGGTGGGAGCGAGCGCATCGAGCGGCAGCACAAGCAGGGGAAGATGACCGCGCGCGAGCGCATCGAGGTGCTCCTTGACCCAGGCAGCTTCGTCGAACTGGATGCTTTCCTCACGCACCAGAGCAGCGCCTTCGGCATGGACCGCAACAAGATCCCAGGGGATGGCGTCGTCACCGGCTACGGCACCGTCGACGGAAAGCAGGTCTACGTCTTCGCGCAGGACTTCACCGTGTTCGCTGGCTCGGTCGGCAAGATGCACGCACTGAAGATCTGCAAGGTGATCGATCTCGCGGCGAAGAACGGCTGCCCGGTCGTGGGAATGTACGATTCGGGAGGAGCGCGCGTGCAAGAGGGCATGGACTCTCTTGCTGGCTACGCCGAGATCTCGTTCCGTTTGACGCTCGCATCGGGAGTCATCCCCGTCATCACGCTCATACTCGGTCCGTGCGCCGGACCAGCGATCTACTTCCCGGGCCTGAGCGACTTCACGTTCATGGTGGAGGGCACGAGCCAGATGTTCGTGGTCGCCCCCGATGTCATCAAGCAGGTGCAGAACCTGGACATCGACATCGAGGACTTGGGCGGGGCGGAGGTGCACACCTACAAGTCCGGAAGCGCGCACTTCCTCACGAACGATGAGGCGGAGTGCCTGCGCAAGGCGAAGAAGCTCCTGACGTACATTCCGTCGAACAACCTGGAGGGGTCGCCGCGCACGCAGCCGAAGGACACGCCGGACCGCGTGGACGAGACCCTGAACACCATCGTCCCCGAGGACCGCATCAAGCCGCTGGACATGCACCTCGCGATACGCAAGATCATCGACGACGGCGAATTCCTGGAGGTGCAGGAGAACTACGCTCCGAACATCATCGCGGGATTCGCCAAGCTCGACGGCCAGACGATCGGCGTCGTGGCGAATCATCCCTCGGTGCTGGCCGGCACGATTGACTCGCACGCCTCGATCAAAGCGGCGCGTTTCATCCGGTTCTGCGACTCCTACAACATCCCCATCGTCACTTTCGTCGACGTGCCTGGCTATCTTCCGAGCGTGGAACAGGAGACCCTGGGCATGGTGCGCAACTCCTCGAAGCTGATGTACGCCTACTGCGAGGCGACGGTGCCGAAGGTCACGCTCATCATGCGCAAGGCCTTCGGAGGCGCGTACTGCGTCATGGGCTCGAAGCACATCCGTTCCGACATCAGCTACGCTTGGCCTTCGGCGGAGATCGCGATCATGGCCCCGGAGCAGGCGATCGACATAGTCTACAAGAAGGAGCTCATCCTCGCCGACGACCCGACCTCGAAGCGCGAGGAGCTGGCGACGGAGTACCGCCGCACCCAGGCCAATCCCTTCGTGGCCGCGGAGAAGGGGTATATCGACGACGTCATCGAGCCTAGAGAAACGAGGCCGAAGCTGATCAATGCGCTCAGAACACTCGACCGCAAGAGAGAAACCAGGCCGGCGAAGAAGCACGGCAACATGCCGATGTGAGGGCTGCAGATGGTCAAGATCATCGACACCGTGCTAAGGGATGCGCACCAGTCGCTTCTGGCGACGCGGATGCGCACGGAGGACATGCTGCCAGTCGCACCGCTCATCGACCAAGTAGGGTACTGGAGCGTGGAGATGTGGGGAGGGGCGACGTTCGATACCTGCCTGCGCTACCTACGCGAGGACCCGTGGGAGAGAATCACGAAGTTGCGCAAGGCGATGCCGAACACGCACTTCCAGATGCTGCTGCGCGGGCAGAACATCGTGGGCTACCGCCACTACTCCGACGACATCGTGGAGAAGTTCGTGGAGAGAGCGCACGCGAGAGGCATCGACGTCTTCCGGATCTTCGACGCGCTCAACGATACGCGCAACATGGAGACGGGGATGCGCGTGGCCAAGAGAGTAGGAGCGGTCGTGGAAGGAGCGATCTCGTACACCATCAGCCCAGTGCACACGATCGCTGGGTTCGTGCAGATGGGCAAGAAGCTGGAGCAGATGGGCGCGAACACGATCTGCATAAAGGACATGGCAGGGTTGCTGTCGCCTCACGACGCGTACGATCTGGTCAAGGGTCTCAAGGAGGAGACTTCGCTCCCAATCCACGTTCACTCACACATGACGTCTGGAATGGCGTTGACATCTTACGAAAAGGCGGTCGAGGCGGGCGCGGACATCATCGACACCGCCATCTCCTCGCTCAGCATGGGCACGTCCCAACCTCCGACCGAAACAGCGGTCGCGATGTTCAAGGGGACAGAGTACGACACTGGCCTCGACCTCAAGCTGCTCGCGGAGATCGCGGAGCATTTCAACAAGGTGCGCAAGAAGTACGGCGATTTTGAGTCGGAGCACACCGCCATCGACACGGACGTCCTCCTCTTTCAGATACCGGGGGGCATGATGTCCAACCTGGCGGCGCAGATCAAGGAGGCGAAGCAGGAATCGAAAATGCACGACGTGCTGGAGGAGGTTCCCCGGGTGCGCGCCGACCTCGGGTACGTGCCGCTCGTGACGCCCACCAGCCAGATCGTCGGCACGCAAGCGACGCTGAACGTCATCTCTGGCGAGCGCTACAAGCGCACCACGAACGAGACGAAGATGCTCGTGCGCGGGATGTACGGCAAGACCCCCGCTCCCATCTCGGCGGAGATCCGCAAGAAGATCATCGGGGACGAGAAGCCGATCACCGTGAGGCCAGCGGACCTGCTTCCGCCGGAGTTCGAGAAGCTCTCCGCGGAGGTCAAGGATTATGCGCGCAACGAGGAGGACGTGCTTTCGTACGCGCTCTTCCCGGCGGTCGCGATCGACTTCTTCAAGGAGAGGGCGCTCATGGAGAAAGGCGCGAACGGAAGGGACCTGGCCGCTCTGGCAGCCCTCTACGTGCAGTCGTCGGAGAAGCGGGCGCGGGCGCGCACCGCTGGGGGGCAGGAGATGGACCTGTGGAAGCAGGCGGCCAGGCGTGAGTCGCTCCGAGGCGGGGGAGGCTGGCTGCTATGAAGCTGCGCATCCGCCTCGACGGACAGGTGTACGAGGTGCAGGTGGAGAAGAACGCGGGCGACTACAAGGTGGTGGTCGGAGACTCGGCGTTCAAGTGCGTTCCCCGCGACGGCGGCGTGAGCGTCAACGGGGAGTTCGTGCCGATCAAGGTCGACGGCGAGCTGGACGCGGGCGCGAAGGTGACCCTCGGAGATCGCCTGATGCAGGTGGCCGTTGAGCCCGTCATCGAACTGGAGAAGATGGAGCTGGCCGAGGAAGAGACGAAGGAGGAGACCGGCCCCAAGGAAGCCCACGGCAACATCACCGCCCCGATGCCGGGGAAGGTCATCAGCGTCAAGGTGAAGTCCGGGGACAAGGTGCAGCCGAACACCCTGGTGCTCATCCTCGAGGCCATGAAGATGGAGAACGAGATCCTGGCGGGAATGGGCGGCACGATCAAAGAGGTCAGGGTCAAGGCGGGCGAGGCGGTCGAAGGCGGAAAGGTGCTCGTGGTCATCGAATAGGCTTGAACGGTCTGGCGGTACGTCGTGACAGGACCCACCTCAGCAGGAAGAACGCAATCAATCCGACCACAAGGATCAGGATCCCATACGCCCAGGCCTGGAGCCCGAGGAACGGAAGCAATGCCAGGCATGTCACCATTCCAAGGATGGGGAGTGCTCTCGAGTACAACGGCTCCTTCATTCTAAGGGCGCTCGCGTTCACGAGCAGGTAGTAGATTATCGAGGCGAAGTTCGAGAGCGCCGCCGCGAGCAGGAGATTGGAGAAGAGCGCCATTATCGTCATCAGCGAGCCGAGGATGATGATGCTCACGTAGGGCGTCCCTCTCTTCTTGTGCACCCTCATGAGCGCTCGCGGGAGGTCGTGGTTCCTGGCCATCGCGTACGAGATGCGCGACATACCGAGGACCGTCGTCAGCAGCACGCTAAGAGTCGCCGCCAGCGCCGCCAGTGCGATGCCGTTCGCGAGGGAGGCGTTCGCGCTCGCCGCGGCGTCCGCGAGGGGAGATCCCGAGACGGCGAGCGCGGGCGCGCCGATCATCCCGATGGCGACGAACGACACGGCGAAGTAGATCAGAGCGGAGATCACGAGGGACAGCAGGATGGCCCTCGGGACCGTCCTCTGCGGGTCGCGCACCTCCTCGCTCACCATCGCCACCCTGCCGAAGCCGGCGTAGGCAAAGAAGACGAGCGCGGCGCCTTCCATGACGCCTATCGACCCGTGAGGAAGGAACGGCGCGAAGTTGCTCGGCTTGACGAAGAGCGCTCCGATGATAAAGAACGCCAGGAGCACGAGCACCTTGAAAACCACCAGGATGTCGTTGAGCAGCGCGGAATCCTTCATTCCCAGGTAATTGACGATTGTGACGACGATGCAGGCCGAAGCCGCGATCAGGTTCACGGGCAGAGGAATGAAGATGGCCAGATAGCTCGCGAACCCCAGCGCCACGACCGCCCCGGTGATCACGTTCGAACTCAGCCAGAGCCATCCGGAAATGAAGCCCCCCATCGGCGAGATTATCTCATGAGCGAACTCGTACCCGCCTCCGTCCTTGGGGATTCGATGAGCGAGCTCGGCGAAGCTCATGGCGGTGAACGCGGAAACGACCGCGGCGATGATGAGCGACAGCATGAGGCCCGGTCCGGCGACTCCAGCGGCCACTCCCGTGACCACGAAGATCCCCGCTCCGATGATCGCCCCCAGCCCTATGCTGAAGGCGTCGAAGAGACCGAGCTTGGCGCTGAGAGCCACGCAGACTTCTCTCGAGCCCTTGGGTAATCAAGGTTATTAAGACCGACAAGTTCAGAGCAGCGACTCGGGATCCACCTTCAGAACGCCGGTCTTTCCAATACGCTTCAAGAGGATCTTCCAGTCGGCGTTCTTCCGAACGACGGCGCGCATTCGCCTTCTTGCTTCCGGAAGCTTGCCGCAGTTTGCCAGTGTAACGGCTACCCAGAACCTCGTTTCCTCATTCTGAGGGAAGAGCCTCTCCGCCTCCGAGTAGCTGCGCATCGCCTCCTGCATCTGGCCCTTCTCCACGAACACGTCCCCTGCATCCATGCTCTCGTACGCCCTCTGTACTTTCATCAGGCGCTTGAGCTCTTTGAGCGGGTCGGGACTGTCCTCGACGCGAAGATCGATCGTCCGATCTTTCCAGATCTTGCCAATGGGCTCCCCTCGGACAATGAGCATCGCCGCTGACTGCCGGCCTCGAATGTCCCCTCCTTCGGACTGGGCGGCTTCGAGAGCCGCGAACATCCGCTCGGCCAGAATGCCCTCGGTCGACTCGAACGCAGCGATCATCGCGTGCCAGACCGTGCTCTTCCGCATCATGTTCGCTTGGGCGGAGCAGTCCTTGCCCACCTCGTGCCCGGCCTCCGCCACGCACTTCTCACCGGTGAAAGCGAACGGCTCTCCCTTCCTCGATAGGATCGCCAGCTGACGGAAGTCTTGGCCTTCGTCCGCATCCACGAGCCTCTTCGCTGCCTCCCTCGCGGACGCGCCTTTCCTCAGAAGTTCGAGCCCGTCCGGACCGAATGCGGGATTGGCGAACGATTGGGTGGCGACCACCCCCACCCCCGCCTCCCCCCAGGACACGACGGTGCCCACCGAGAACCAATGGCTCTGGACCGCGACGCCCATTTCGCCGGTGTTGGGATCGCGGGCGACGATCGAATACGTGTGCGCGGGCATTCCAGGGATATGGCGAGATGAGTTCCGCTCGGACGACATGAGACTCCCAGACGGAATACCGTCCCTGCCGCTATGAATGGTTTTCCTGTCTCGACACGCTTGTCCGAGCCAACGATTTTATAAGCAGACGCAGTTCGAAAGACGCTTCCACTACCACAGAGGTCATGAATGGTCTCCAGCGACAAGAGCGCCAGGGGCAAAAGCTGCGACCCCGGGGCGAAAGAGGGCCTTGAGATCGCCGAGCAGAATGAGATTGTCACGCAGTGGGACCGCTATGCGGCGATGCAACCTCAGTGCTCCTTCGGCGAGCTCGGCGTCTGCTGCAACAATTGCCTGCAGGGGCCATGCCGGATCAACCCCTTCAGAGGGAGGCCGGTCCAGGGAATCTGTGGGGCGCGCGACTACACAATCGTCGCCAGGAACCTTATCCGGCACATCGCGGGGGGAGCGGCCGCGCACTCCGGGCACGGCAGGCACATCGCGGAAACGCTGCTGAAGGTGCTCGATGGCAGGGCGCCGTCCTATCGCGTGAAGGACGAGGCGAAGGTCCGGTCGATCGCATCGCGCCTGGGGATCGATTTCTCCGGCGTGGCCGTCGAGGACCTTGCCCGCAAGGTCGTCGCCGAGGCTCTGGAGGACTATGCCCGCTTCGGAGCGAAACCGCTCACGTTCACCACATCGACTATCACCGCCTCTAGACGGAAGCTGCTCGAGGACCATGGGCTGCTTCCGCACAACATCGACCACGCCATCTCCGACGTCATGCACCGCACCTCGCTGGGATGCGACGCGGACCCGATACCGCTGGTCTTCGGCGGCATCGCCTGCTCCATCGCCGATTACGACGGCATGCAGATCTCGACGGACCTATCAGACTCGCTCTTCGGAACGCCGCACCTGGTGCGCTCCTACGCCAACCTCGGCGCGCTCAAGGCGGATGCCGTCAACATCGCCATACACGGGCACAACCCAGTGCTGAGCGAGGTCGTCGTCGACGTCGCCAGGAAGATGGAGAAGGAGGCGAAGGAGGCCGGTGCGAGCGGCATCAACATCGTCGGCATATGCTGCACCGGCAACGAAACGCTCATGCGCAAAGGGGTGAGCATGGCGGCGAACTTCGCTTCGCAGGAGCTCGCACTCGCGACGGGGGCGGTGGACCTGCTCGTCGCAGACTACCAGTGCATCATGCCCTCGCTCGCGGAGATCTGTCAGTGCGTGCACACCGAGATGGTCACGACCATGCTCAACGTCCACATTCCCTATGACACTCACGTTCAGTTCCGGGAGGAGGACGCGGAGGAGAGCGCGAGGGCGATCGTCGGCATGGCAATCGAAGCGTTCAAGCGCCGCGATCCGACCAAAGTTCATATCCCTAACGTAAAGGCAGAAGTCATCGCCGGCTTCAGCCTGGAACAGATCGAGGAGCTGTTCTCGAAGCTCTCTCCCGAGCGGCCGCTAAAGGCTTTGATCGACGCGCTCGCACACGGGCAGCTTCGGGGGATCGCCCTCATGGCCGGCTGCAACAATCAGCGTGCCGAGCAGGACCTGAATCACGTCACCATCGCCAAAGAATTGTTGAAGAACGATGTTCTGGTGCTCGCGACCGGATGCTCGGCCGGAGCAATGGCGAAGAATGGTTTCCTATCGAGCGACGCCACCGAGCGCTACGCAGGTCCAGGGCTAAAGAAGCTGATCCGCGACCTCGAGAACGCGAACGGCGTCGCTTTGCCACCGGTCTGGCACATGGGCTCTTGTGTCGACAACACCAGAGCGATGAACTTCGCGACCTCGCTAGCCAACTCCCTCGGAGTGGACGTCAGTTCGATACCTTTCGTCGCATCGGCACCGGAAGCGAATCACGAGAAGGCCCTTAGCATCGGCACTTGGTGCGTCGCCCTCGGTCTCACCGTCCACGTCGGCACAATCAACTACATCTACGGCTCGCCGCTGATCGTCGAGGTACTTTCGAACACCGCTCGGGATGTCTTCGGCGGCAACTTCATCTTCGAGCCTGACCCGAGCGAAGCGGCGAAGAAGCTGCTCAACGAGATTGAGCGGCGCCGCTGGAAGTCGAAATGGACGAATGCCTATGAAGTCCCGGTGGGACCGGGGCTCAAGAACCAACAGCTGTTCCAGATGGCCGTCGACGGAGGCATCATCGCGACCGGCTACGCGGACCTCCTGCTCTCGGTCGCGATCGATAGGTATGGGTACGAACAGAAGGTCGAGTTCCCCGAAACGGCGTACATGCTCCCGTCGCTCTTCGCCTGGCAAGGCAGGGAGGTGCACAGGCTCGGCGACCTTCCCGCTGCCCTGGGAGATGCGAGAGGGATCCTGAAGCCAGAGGCGACCTACGAGAACGCGATCGCAGCCGGTGAGGCGACGATGGTCGCGGCCGAGATCACAGAGGCACTCCGCTACATCGGCACGGACAAGCCGTTCGAGGGAACGCCTTATTGTGGCTTCATCCCGGACAAGGTTCTGCGTGAGCTCGGGGTCGCTCTCGTCGACGACACCATTCCAGGATGCGCTGTGCTGGTAGGTGCGGCTGAGGACTCGAAGAAGCTGGCGCGCATCGTTCGCGATTGCCAGAGCAAGGGGATGCTGATCATCGCTTCTTTCGATACCATCCGCCAATTGGAGGACGAGGGGGTGCGGACCGGTTTGGACGTGAGGCTCTACCCTGTCGGCGAGTTCACTCAGGTCATCCATGGGCTGAATTTCGCGATCCGCGCGGCGCTGACGTTCGGCAACGTGCAGAAAGGGGATCGGGAGCGGATTCGCAATTATCTGGCCATGCGCCCGAAGGTGTTCGTGCTGCAGCTCGGCCCGATCGACGCAATCAAGGCGGCCGCTGAGTTCGCGGTGCTGCTGAACGGCTCTCCGACGATCACCGACCAGCCTATAGAGCAGGTTCCGGAGCGCTTCATCTCCGTTCCCGAGTACGAGCACATGATACAGAAAGCGATCGAACTGCGCGGTATCCAGGTGAGACTAGCGCCGGTGCAGATACCAGTCGCGTATGGCCCTGCGTTTGAAGGCGAAACGGTACGCAGGCCGGAGACGTACATCGAAGCGGGCGGGGCAGCCAAGACTGCCGCCTTTGAGCTGCTGCGAATGAAACCAGAGGAAGAGGTCGAGGACGGCAAGATCGCTCTCATCGGAAAGGATGTGAACGAGATGCCAGAGGGTGGGAAGACCTCTCTCGCAATCATTGTGGATGTCTTCGGCAAGAAGATGCAGGAGGACTTCGAGTCGGTCATCGAGCGCCGCATCCACCATTACATCAACTTCGCGGAAGGTGCGTGGCACACCGGGCAGCGCAACACCATTTGGATCCGCCTAAGCAAGAGGTCTGTGGCGGCTGGGTTGCGATTCAGCCATTTCGGAGATATCCTTGTAGCCAAAATCAAGAACGATTTCGGCAACATAATCTCACGTGTCCAGGTGACCATTATCACAGACGAAGCAACCGTGAGAGGCTTACTTCCTGACGCCATGGCGAAGTACGGCAAGAGAGATGAGCGCCTTGCGGGTTTGGATGATGAAGGGGTCGAAGAATTCTACAGTTGCTCTCTCTGTGTACCAGCGGGGGAAGATATCACCCTCGCTGATGGCTCGTTCATGAAGGTAGAAGATCTTGTGGAGCGAGCCGCGGACTACGGTCCAGAGACCGTTGTCACGTTTCACAACGACAGAATGGAATCTCGGCCGATGAGAGAGCTTTTTGTTAACCCGGCGCCGAAGTACCTGACTAAGATAGCCCTCAGGAACGGGAACACCCTCTCGGTCACCTCAAATCACAAGGTTCTGGTCGAAACCAAAGACGGACTTGCCTGGATTGCCGCGGGTCGGCTGAATAAGGGTGACGTGCTCGTCGAAGCCTACCCCGACTGCGAAGAAGTCCCCAATGGATCACTCTCGGTCATCGACTATCTCCCGGATGACTACAAGGTGTCCGACGATGAATTCTATAGGAAACTGTGGGCCAGGATATCCGCAAAGACAACCATTCAGGAATTGGCATCCGAGATAGGAGTCGAATATCATCACCTCTACAACGTGTTCTACGATGGGGCTCCAAGCAAGAGGAGACTGACAATTTGCCAGATCAAGAGGGTCTTCTCATCCATCGGTGAGAATTGGGACGAAGCGAAGGAAAGCGTTCGAGTCTTCCAGGCGGGCACGACCATACACAGGCCTAGATTGGACGATGAGATAATGTATGCCGCCGGACTCGTGGCTTCTGACGGATGCGTGATATGGCGGGGCAAGAACGGCAAGAGCGGGGTCCATGTCCAATTCACGAATAGTGAGCCGGCGCTCACCATCCGATTCTCGAAAATAATCCAGGACCTGTTCGGTCAGCCGCCCAGCGAGCTTGTCGCACTACCCCACGTTTCAGAATCAAATGGTTTGGTCGTAACAAGCAGGAAACCAGTGACCGTCTCCCATGTCATGAACACGTTGTTCGGCAGGCTTATCTCGGGACTTGGAATCGGTTGTCGAACAAGAAAGCAGAAGTGGACCGGGTATCAGATCTCGAGGCTTCCGAACGATTTAGTAGCCGCGTTCCTTCGCGGGCTGTTCGATGGGGACGGGACTGTTTCTCCGACAAAGGCTTCGATAACCTGTCGTTCGGAAGTCGAGGCGAAGCACATCCGTTTGCTTCTGAAACGTCTCGGAATCGCGACATACATTTCGAAAGGAACCAGAGGTCATATTGTCTCCACGAGCAGTGGACGGGACGGGCTGATGTTCCTCCAAATTGTGGGTTCGCACCATCCGGAGAAACTTGGCAAACTCACCACAATGCGGCGACGTGCGGATCCTGGGCATGTTCACCGATACGATGCCGTCTCATTTGCATGCGCACCAGCTATTGATAGACTCCTCGAGCGTTACCCGATTGTCAAGTCAAGCCTTCCAATCGATGATAAGACAATCTGGAGCTGGAGGCACAAGGAATACAGACCTAGTAAGGAGAAATTGCGTACATTCCTGAGCGGAATCAAGGGTCAGGTGCCACCAACTGATCCAGACTACGGATGTCTTCAATCTTGGGCGAACACAAATGTTCGCTTCACCAAAGTGAGGTCAGTTGAGAGGGTTGCCATGCGTGACGATCGAGTCTACAACTTCAGCGTTGATGAAACCCACAACTACACGGTCAACGGAATCGTTGTTAAGAACTGCGACTCATTCGCACCTGGCCATGTCTGCGTTATCACGCCTGAACGCCTCGGCCTCTGCGGCGCGATTAACTGGCTCGATGCGAAAGCGAGCAAGGAGATCACGCCTACCGGACCAAACCAGCCGATCTTGAAAGGTGAAGCAATCGATTCTGCGAAGGGGCAGTGGCGCGGCGTGAACGCGGCCGTCTACAAGCTCACACACGGCAAGCTAGACGTCTTCAACGCCTATTCGATCATGGAGTATCCGATGACGTCCTGCGGATGCTTCGAAGTGATCGTGGCGATGACCGCGGACGCTCAGGCGGTGGTGCTCGTCAACCGGGAGTTCGCCAGCATGACACCGGTAGGAATGAAGTTCTCGACCCTGGCCGGCAGCATCGGCGGAGGCAAGCAGACGCCGGGATTCATCGGCATCGGCCGCAAGTACATATTCAGCAAGAAGTTCATCTCCGCCGAGGGCGGTTTCCTGCGCATCGCGTGGATGCCGAAGGAGCTGAAGAGTCAGCTCGCGGAGCCGCTGAAGCGGAGGGCGGAGGAGCTGGGAGTGCCCGACTTCGTGGACAAGATCGCCGATGAGACGACTGCGGAGACCGCCGAGGGGTTGGCGGAGTTCATGGCCAAGGTCGGGCATCCCGCGCTCAACATGCCGTCGCTGATGCAGTGAGGTCGTAGCATGGTCGAGGTTCCGATTCCGAAGGAGAAATGGACGGGCAAGATCGGCTCAGTCACCCTAGGCGCGACTCATGAGAAGGGCGGCACTCGATCCAAGCAGCTCCTCGTCGGCGGCGAGGGCGGCATGCCTTTCCTTTCGTACGAATCGCTCATGCACAACCGACCGCTCATCGCCGGAGAGGTCATCGACAAGCCCACCGACCTGCAGCCGCAGGTGCTGGAGGAGCTGGGCGAAGCCGCCAAGGACCCGGTCGCGTGGGCGAAGAAGTGGGTCGAAGAGAACCACGCCGACCTCGTCTGCCTCAAGCTCCACTCGACGAACCCGGAGGAGGAGAACCGTTCTCCCGAAGAGGCGGCGAGAACGGTCAGAGCGATCTTGGACGCCGTCCCCGTCCCGCTCATCGTCTACGGAAGCGGCCACGAGGAGAAGGACGCCAAGGTCATGGAGGCGGTGAGCAACGTCGGACCGAAGGAGCGCTTGCTTCTCGGGCATGCCGAGGAGTCAGCGTACAAATCGATCTCCGCGGCCGCCATGTCGAACTACCAGGCGATCATCTCTTTCTCGAACCTCGATATCAATCTCGCGAAGCAGATAAATATCCTGCTGACCGACTTCGGCGTGAAGAAGGAGCAGATCGTCACCGATCCGCTCATGGCCTCTCTCGGTACGGGTCTGGAGTACACCTACTCAGTGATGGAGCGCATCCGCCTCGCGGCGCTGATGGGGGATGGAATGCTGCAGGTGCCCCTGCTCTGCGACACCAGCTCCGCCTGGAAAGCGAAGGAGGCGTCCGAGGATATCGAGGGCCACGACGGCCTGAAGGAGAGAGCGATCTGGTGGGAGGCAACGACTGGACTGGCCGCGCTCCTCGCAGGCGCGGACATACTGATCGTCCGGAGTCCGTCCGCGGCGAAGATCCTCAGGGCCGGGATCGACGAGCTTCTCGGAGGGGTCTAGATGCCGACCGCGATCGAGGTCTTCAAGCTCCTGCCGAAGAAGAACTGTGGAAAGTGCAACTTCCCGACCTGCCTCGCCTTCGCGATGCAGATCGCCAACTCGAAGGCGAAGCTCGACGACTGCCCGTTCGTCTCCGATGAAGCGAAGATGCAACTGGCCGCGTCCGCCGCGCCGCCGATCCGTCTGGTGAGATTCGGTTCGGGAAAGAGGATAGTCGAAATGGGCGACGAGACCGAGCTCTATCGCCACGAGAAGAAGTTCTTCCATCCGACGGCGTTCGCCGGGACCGTCAGCGACGCCCTCAGCGATGAGGAGGTGGCTCGCAAGCTCGAGACGTTCGCCAAGATGAAGTTCGAACGCGTCGGCCAGATTCTCGATTTGGACGCGATCGCGGTCAAGTACGAATCGAAGGACCCGGTCAGATTCACGGAAGTCGCTGGCCTGGTCGCTTTGAGGACCGACAAGGCGATAGTCCTGCGTGCGAGCTCCGCGGACGCGCTGCGGGACGCGGCAGCGAGGATCATGGACCGCGTCCCCCTCCTGGATGGCGCGACAAAGGAGAACCATGAGGCGATCGCCGCGGTCGCGAAGGAACTGAAATGCCCCCTCGTCGTCCGGGATGATCGGGGCCTAAACGAACTCGCTGGCCTTGTCTCTGAGATCAAAGCGATGGGCGTTGAGGACATCGTGCTCGACGTGGGGGCGGTGAACCTCAAGGAACTGCTGGAGCGCTCCTCGATCGTCCGCAAGGTGTCGGTCAAGAAGATGTTCCGCGGCCTGGGCTACCCCATGATCGTGCACGCGGATGGTGGCGAGCACGGCGTTCTCATGGGCTTGCTGGCAACGATGAAGTACGGTTCGCTGGTGGTGTTCGACGAACTAAGCGAGGCCCAAGCGCTTCCCCTGTTCGTTCTTCGCCAGAACATCTTCACCGACCCGCAGGTGCCGATCCAGGTCAAACCTGGCGTCTACCCAGTCAACAACCCGACCGAGAGCGCGCCGCTCCTTTTCACCACCAACTTCTCGCTCACCTACTTCACCGTCCTCGCCGACATCGAGAAGAGCAAGGTGCCGGTCTGGCTGCAGGTCGTGGATACCGAGGGCCTGAGCGTCATGACCGCCTATTCTGCTGGGAAGCTCACCCCTGAGAGCGTGTCCAAGGCGCTCGATGCTTCCGGTGCCCGAGACAAATCCAAGCGCGGCGAGATCGTCATCCCGGGCATGGTGTCGCGGATGAGCGGGAAGCTGCAGGACGCTACCGGGCTGAAGGTCACGGTCGGACCGAAAGAATCGAGCGGACTGCCGAAGTTCCTGAAGTCGATGAGTTGAAGATCAACGTTTGAGCAGACTCTCCGTCATGGCTTTGACGGCCTTGTACGCGTGGTCACCATCGCTCAGTTCGAAGAGCGTGCGGCCTTCGGCGTTCAGATCCAGCAGGTCCTCGCTGTAGGGGATCGCGAATGACTTGCAGGAAAGGAGTTCGCTCATCGTTTCGCCTATCGCCGACGGAGGTTGACCGCGCACGCCGTTGATCACCAGCGCGAGGCATCCCACCTGCAGCTTCATTTCTTTGGCGAGCGAAGCCAGTCGATCGGCCGTCTCGATCCCGGTCTTTGTCGGATCCGCTACGAGCACGAGGACGTCCATGCTTCGTGTCGTCCTCCTAGACAGATGCTCCATGCCCGCCTCGTTGTCGATGACGACGTAGTCGTAATCGTCCATGGCCACGTCCAGGAAGGTGCGCAGGATGTTGTTGATGTAGCAGTAGCACCCCTGCCCCTCCGGCCTCCCCATCGAAAGCAGGTCGAAGCCCTCGCCCTCCACAGTTGCGAGGCGCATCTGGTATTGCACGAACTCCTGCTTGCTTTGCCCTGCAGGGACCTGATCTGCCTTGGCGAGAAGGTCCTCGCGCAATTCCCCGATGGTATGCTCGGGTTTGACACCCAGCTTCTCCCCGAGGTTGGAGTTGGGGTCCGCGTCGACCGCCATGATGAGCTTGTTCGAGCGCTCGTGCAGCGCGCGCACCAGGAGTGCGGATATCGTCGTCTTGCCGACGCCCCCCTTGCCTGCGACCGCGATCCGGAAGCTCATCATCCCTCCAACCCGTTGCGCTTGCGAAGCTCGTTGGAGACGGCGACGAGCATGCGCATGGCGGCTTCGGACGTCTCTTCGCTCAGACCTCCCAAGCCGCATTGCGGACTGACGAGCGCGTTCTCGACGAGCTTGCGCTTCGGGATCCCCTTGGCCACGAGCTTCTCCATTTCGACCTCGAGCTTCTCCACTAGCGATCCCATCGTCTCCTGCGCGAGCGCTTCCTCGCTGTTCGGCACGATGCCCCAGGAGATCGTCCCGCCTCGATCGAGGAATGAGGCGACCTCGTGCGGATAGAGCGAGATCGTGTGCCCGTAGGAATACGCATCGAAAGACAGGATGTCGATCTTCGTCGCCAGCACCGTTGGCCAGTCCGTGTTGCCGCAGCAATGCAGACCCCGGTGCCCTCGTACTCCCTCGAACACCTCGTCGATCCAGTTGCGCACCTGCTCAGCGGAGATGGCCGCGAAAGGAGTGCCGACCAACGAGAGGGAGGGCTCGTCGACGAACATGATCGTTCGTGGGCATTTGCGGCTGAGAGCTCTCTCCTGCCAGCGCAGCATGAGATTCAGGTTCTTGCGCACGATCTCCGAGTACGTCTCGTCGTAGATCACCGACTTGCCCTTCTCGTCGAAGACCTGCAGCCCGAGGCTGACCGGCCCGGTGACCTGCCCCTTGACGGCGATTGCCTCTCTCGGCAGCTGCCGATCCATCAGCTCGGCCAGACCATGGAAGCTGTCAATGGGGTGAACGAATTGGTCGACGTCGTCCGAGACGACGGCGGTGTAGAAGGATTCGGGATCGTAGCCGGTCAGGTTGACGGTGATGCGCTTTCTCGCCTCGTCGATGACCGCGCCAGGAAGATGAACGCTGTACTGAGCGTACATGTTCTCCCGGAAGCCGATGTTCGGCAGCTGCGGCCAGAAGGGGATCCGACGCAGATGCTCGAAAATCGTGTCGACCGCCTTGGCTGGATCGGAGTAAGGGAGGGAGCCGATGCAGACGGGAAGGCAGTCCCAGGACATGCTCTCGCACATCCTGCTCGACTCTGATAAACCTTTTCTGGGTCGCGAAGCGCCTCAGCTGCCGATGGACCTGGCAACGGTCGGGAAGAGCGTCAGGTCGGTGTGCGGCAGGAAAGAGGCGGAAGAGAACTCGTCGAAGAACGCGCTCGAGTTGCTCAACTCGATGTACGTCATGTCCTCGTGTACGCGCATCGCCTCCCGACGCTTCTCCGCAGACAGGAGCGTCTGCACCGCTCCCGCGAGCGCTCCGTTCCCGATGAACTCGAAGCGCTCCCTCGGAAGGTCTGGAAGCAGTCCGATGGTGATCGCGTTCTCGATGTCGATGTAGTTTCCGAAGCCGCCTGCGATGTAGATCTTGTCGAGCTCGTCGAAAGTCTTGTCCACGCTCTTCGCGAGCACCCGACATCCGGCGTACAGGGCCGCCTTCGTTCGGATCAGATTGGCGATGTCATCCTCCCTGAGGACGATCTCGTTTCCAGTGGGGCCAGAAGAGGCTACCACCAGGTACTCGCACCCCTCATCCTTCTTCCTGATGCGTGTCCTTCCAGCTTGCAGCCTGCCCTTCCTGTCAACCAGCCCCCTCACGAATAGCTGCGCGAGGAGATCGATCAGTCCAGAGCCGCAAATGCCGGTCGGCGGCAAGCAGCCGATAACGCTGACCTTCGTTTCGAGGTCCTCGGCGATGCAAACCTTCTCGATCGCGCCCGACATCGCCCGCATCCCGCAGCCGACCTCCCCGCCCTCGAAGGCCGGACCGGCGGAAGTGGAGCAGGCGACGAGGAATTGGTCGTTGCCGAGCACGACCTCGCCGTTCGTCCCCACATCGATCAGCAACGACAGCTCCTCGCGTTGATGCATGCCCGAAGCGAGCACGTCTGCGGTGATGTCGCCGCCGACGAATCCTGCTCTTCCAGGGATGCAATAGACGAGCCCGTGCGGGTGCATAGGGAGCCCGCTCTCTTTTCCGTGGATGGTGAGCGGAACGTTCGTGGCCGGTATGTATGGGTCCTGGCGGATGTACGATGGGTCCAGGCCCAGGAACAGGTGGATCATCGTCGTGTTCCCCGCCACCGAGAGCGCCGTGAGGTCGCAAGGCCCGAGGGTCTCCGAGTCCTTCCTTGCCTCGCGCAGGAGCTCCTTGACCGTGTCCAGGACCAGTCTCTGCAGTTCGTCCAGACCACCTTCCTCGGCATGGGCTATCCTCGCGATGACGTCGTCACCGGCGCGCATCTGCTTGTTGTATTCAGAGGCCGTCGAGAGCAGCTTGCCGCTGTTCAGATCCACCAGCGAGAGGACGACGGTCGTCGTGCCAATGTCTAGAGCCGCCCCTACCTGGCACTTGTCCCTTGAGACGAAATCGACGAGCCCACCCCCAAGGTCCTCTGCGGCGAGGAACGCCTTTCCCTTCCAGTGTAGTGAACGCAGTCGCCTCGGGAGCGCACGCATCAGGTCGATGGGGACGTGGAGCTCTCCGGCCTCCCTGTTCAGGGCGCGAGCGAGGCGTTCGAGGTCCGCGACATTGTCCGTCTGGTCAGGCTTTGGAAGCTGGACATCCACTTCCAGCGCCATCGGTTCAAGCTTGAGGTGGGAGGTGGTCGAGTGGGAAGTGAGGATCTTCCCGGCGCGCATCCGGGTCTCCTCGGGCACGCGCACGACGACGTCATCGACGACGAACGTCTGGCAAGCGAGCCGGTGACCCCGCGCGAGCAGTTCCTCTGCAATCTTCGTCGTGGGATTCGAATCCGTTTCACCCTCCACCACCACCCTGCACTTGCCGCAGCTTCCCTTACCCCCACAGGTGGATTGCAGGTCCACCCCCGCCATGATTGCGGAATCGAGCAGGGTGGTGCCGCGCGCGACCTCAGCGGTGGCGTTGTCGGGAATGAAACGGACCTTGAACTTCATCGCTGGGAAGCATCCAGTTGCCATTACTTAATCCCCCTGCATTTTGAGGAGAACGACCAGGCAATGGAATACCTCATATCTGCGACAATCCGTTCGTGAATCGAATGCCGCAACACGCGCATTTGGACGAGGCTTTACGCAAGTCCGTCGGCCCTGCCCGACCGCTGCTCCTGGCGCTGGGAGTGACGCTCGCCTTCGCGATCGTGGAGCTGGTCGGAGGGGTCCTGAGCGGCTCTCTCGCGCTCGTTTCGGATTCCGGGCACATGTTCACCGACGTTCTCGCGCTAGCCCTCAGTCTTTGGGCGGGGCTGGTGGCAGCCCGGATCGCCGGCGAGAAACAGACGTTCGGCTTCCTTCGGGTCGAGATCCTTGTGGCCTTGGTCAACGGGGTCGCGCTCGCCGTCATCTCGATTCTGCTCGTCTACGAGGCGGTGCAGCGCATCCAGAACCCGGTCCCGATCGACGCCCCGCTCATGCTGGGCGTGGCGGCGCTCGGACTCATGGCGAACATCGTCGGAGCTCTGATACTGAGGCAGGGGGCGAAGAAAAGCCTCAACATGCAGGGAGCGTTCCTGCACATCCTCGGTGACCTGCTCTCCTCGATAGGCGTCATCGTCAGCGCTTTGCTCATCATCGCTTTCGGGCTGACGATCGCCGACCCGGTCATCTCGATCGCCATCGCGATCATCATCCTCTACAGCTCCTGGAGAGTGATCAGCCAGTCGACGCTCATCCTGCTGGAGTTCACGCCCTCTTACCTTGACATGTCCGAGGTGCGAACGCGGATGATGAAGGTGCCAGGGGTTGTTGATGTGCACGACGTTCACGCCTGGACGCTCGGCTCGGGAGTGGTCGCCTTGAGCGCGCACGTACAGGTCGAGGACCAGCCGGTGAGCTCTTGCTCGTGCATAATCAAGGACTGCGAGGCCCTCCTAAGGCAGGAATTCAAGATCGTGCACACCACGCTCCAGATCGAGTACGAAGCATGCGAGGGCGAGATCTGCGTGTTCCGGCGTCCTGGCGGGGCGCACGCCGCGGTCGAGCCGGAGCCGCACGAGCACGATCACTAGCGCCGCTTGCGGAATTTCTTGCCGACGTCGAAGGCCTTCGCGACCTTCTTGCCAACCGAATAGTACGATCGGTCGTCGGGCGAGTAGATGAGCGGGTCGACCTTGGAGATCAGGCCCTTGTCCTCCGCGATTTCGATGTCATCGCGCACCTTGACGTCCTTGATCACCCCGATGAACTGCGTGTGCAGCCCGATCTCGTTCGCCTGGAGCATCTCGCATTCGAGGACCATCGGGAACTCGTCGACGTAGGGAGCGTTGACCAGGGTGGACCGAATCGGGGTCAGGCCGGTCGCCTCGAACTTGTTGTATTCTTTGCCGCTCTCCAAGCCGAAGAAGTCCGCTTCCGCCACGTGCGATTTCGACGGGATGCTGACCGTGAACGCTCCCTTCTCCATGATGTTGCCGTACGAATAGGTGGCCTTTCTCAGCGAGACGGACACGCACGGCGGGTCCGAGCAGCATATCCCTCCCCAGGCGGCCGTCATGGCGTTCGGTTTGCCTTCCTTGTCATAGGTACCGATCACGAGTACCGGCGTTGGATACAGTAGGGTGCGCGGACCGAGTGACTTTCTCATTTCCATCGCTCCGGAATCACTGTGCGATTTCTAAACGTTGACCTCAGTGCCTGAAGATGCGTACGCCTGTGAAGACCATCGCTATGTCGTGCTCGTCTGCGGCCTGGATCACCTCGGCGTCGCGTATCGAGCCGCCCGGCTGGATGACGGCAGTGATGCCGACCCTCGCCGCCTCGTCCACGCCGTCGCGGAACGGGAAGAAGGCATCGGACGCCATCACAGCGCCCTTCGCCTCGTCCTTCGCCTTGTAACCTGCGATGTGCGACGAGTCCACACGGCTCATCTGCCCTGCGCCTATGCCGACCACCCGCTCGTCCTTCGCCATGATGATGGCGTTCGACCATACGTGCTTGCAGACTTTCCAGGCGAAGAGCATGGACTTCGTCTCCTCGTCGGTCGGCGCGCGCTTCGTGACGACGCGGAGAGTGCCTGGATCGAGCGGCTTGTTGTCCGCGGTCTGCACCAGCAGCCCTCCCTTCACCTTCTTCATCTTGAATTCTGGCTTGACGTCGTGCTCGATCGGAGCGCCGGTCCGCAACAGCCGGATGTTCTTCTTCTTCTCGAGGATCGCGATCGCTTCCGGCGCGTATTCCGGCGCGATGACGCAATCCACGAAGTGAGAGCTGATCTGCTCCGCGGTCGCCTGGTCGACCTCGCGGTTCAGCCCTATGACGCATCCGTAGGCCGCGAGCGGATCGACGTTGTAGGCGGTCACGAACGCGTCCACGAGATTGTCCGAGGACGCGATCCCGCATGGATTGGTGTGCTTGATCACGACGGCGGTCGGCCGCAGCGGGAACTCGCGCAGCAGCTCCAGCGCCGATTCAAGATCGAGTATGTTGTTGTAGGAGATCTCCTTGCCCCACATCTTCTCGCTACGACCCACGCTCACGCCCTTCGAGAAGGGATCGGTGTAGAAGGCGGCGGTCTGCTGCGGGTTCTCGCCATACCGGAGGTCGTAGGCCTTGTCAAGGCCGAAGGCGAACGTCGAGGGGAACAAGTCTCCGGGGAGGACGTCGCCCAGGTAGCGCGCGATCATGGCGTCGTAGACGGCGGTGGTGCGATAGGCTTCCAGCATCAGTGCCCGGAGCGTTTCCGCACCGATCGATCCGCCTGACGAGCGCATCTCTTCGAGCAGCGCGGGATATCGCTTCGGGTTCGTGACCACCGCCACCGCCTCCGCATTCTTCGCCGCGGCGCGGATCATGCTCGGGCCGCCGATGTCGATGTTCTCGATGATCTCCTCGAAACCCGCTCCCTTCAACACCGTCTCCTTGAACGGGTAGAGGTTCGCCACCACCATGTCGATCTTCTTGATCTTCAGCTTCTCCAGCTGCCGCATTTGCTCGGGCAGGTCTCGCCTGGCGAGGATGCCCGCGTGGATCACCGGATGCAGGGTCTTCACTCGCCCATCGAGCATCTCCGGCCAGCCCGTGACCTCCGAGATGTTCTTGGTCGGCACGCCGGCACGCTCCAGCATGGCAGCGGTCCCGCCGGTGGAAATGATCTCTACGCCTGCCTCCTTCAATGCAAGAGCGAAGTCAACGATGCCCGCCTTGTCAGAAACGCTGATCAGCGCCCTTTCGATCTTGACCAAGTGAAATGCCTCCGTCCACGGGGCATACTCAGAAGGGGTATGCCAAGAGGATATCGTGCGCGCGCAAATAAACCATTCGAGGGCTAGCGCCTGCCCAGAGGTGAAACGCTTATCTGCTGGCTCGGGCTTATTCTCCTGAGGCATCATCATGGGCAAGTGCTGCGCCCCTGCGAAGAAGGAGAAGAAGGCGGAACCCCCGAAGAAGAAGGCGGCCCCGGCAAAGAAGAAGAAGTAGGTCCGGACGAGAACGTCCAGATTAGTACTCTTGACTTCGAGCCTGAGCATTAGGTCATCCGCCGTCCGATGCCAACGGTTTTACCCCCGCTCTTCTTACCTGGAATGGAACATGTACGTCATCAGCGAACGCATCAACGGCCTCTTCTCGTCCGTCTCGAAGGCCATCGACAATCGTGACGCCAAGTGGATCCAGCAACATGCGCTCAAGCAGGTGGAGAAGGGAGCGCACGCCCTGGACGTGAACACTGGCCCGGGAAGAGAGGATGGGCCGGCGGTGATGGAGTGGCTGGTGCGAACGATACAAGACGTGACCGACGTCCCGCTCAGCATTGACACCCCGGGGATCAAGACGATGACGGCGGGGCTGAACGCATGTAAGGGAAAGTCGATCATCAACTCTACGACCGCGGAAAAGGCGAAGATGGAAAAGCTATTCTCGCTGGCGCGCGAGCACGGTTCCGAAGTCATCTGCCTGACGATGGACGAGCGCGGAATCCCCAATGATTCCGCTTCACGGGCCGAGATGGCGATGCTGATGATCACGACCGCGATGGAGCACGAGATCATGCCTGATCGCTTGTTCCTTGACCCGCTCATCCTGCCGACGAAGGCAGCTCAGGACCAGGGCCCGAAGGTCATCGAGGCGCTGCGCATGTTCCAATCGTTGAACGACCCGTCGCCAAGAACGGTCGTGGGGCTGAGCAACGTGTCCAACGGCACCAAGGACAGGCCGCTCGTCAACCGCACCTACCTCGCGATGCTGATGGGAGCAGGACTGAGCGCCGTCATCTGCGACCCAGAGGACGAGCAGTTGATGGCCACCATCAAGGCAGGGCAGGTACTCCTGAACCAGAAGCTGTACTGCGATGATTTCTTGCGCGCTTGATTGTCGTTCGTTGACCCATCCGATCCCGACCGACGGGATTTAAGCACTCATGGGAATGCCCACCGGTGCCTCGCCGAAGGGACGCGAACACCTTCCTGTTGATCATCGGAACAGTGGCGGCCTTCGCCATCCTAACGTCGACGATGTCAAAGAGCCCCGCGCTCCCGTTGCTCGCCCAGAACCTTGGCGCGACCTCGGCGGAGATTGGGCTCATCGGCGCGATCTCACCCATCCCGGGGATACTGGTTAGCTCCATCGCAGGGGCATACTCGGACCGAAACGGCAGGCAAAGGATCCTGCTCTACTCGCTCATCATCTTCGCGACCGCGCCGTTCGGCTATCTCTTCGTCACCGCCGCTTGGCAGCTGATAATCATCAGGTTCTACCATGGGTTCGCCACGGCCGTCTTCATGCCCGTGGCGATGGCGGCGGTGGCCGATCGCTTCCCTTCCTCGGTTAGAGGAGAGAAGCTTGGCACGTATTCGTCGTTCACGATGGTGGGGAGGGGGATCGCGCCATTCCTCGGTGGCTCGCTAATGTTCTGGTTCGGGTTCCAGAGCGTCTACCTGACGTGCGGCATAACGGCCGTGATCGCGCTTGGCCTGTTCTTCTTGATTCCTTGGGGCGAGCCCGCCTCCGTCGTCCGAGCGAAGAAGTTCGAAGGGAGCATGCTCAGCGCGCTCTCGAACGTCGTCAAGGACCGCCACATCATGATCACCTCCAGCATGGAAGGCGTGCAGTATTTCGCGGTAGGGGCGTTCGAGACCTTCGTCCCGATCTATGCGAGCACGGTCGGCTACAACGACTTCCAGATCGGGATAATCGTCGGGCTGCAGGTGGTCAGCATGCTCATCGCGAAGCCATTCATGGGCAGGGTCTCGGACAGGGAGGGAAGGGCGCCGAGCATCGTCATCGGACTGCTGGTAGGAGCGGTCGCCATCGCTCTGATACCATACGTCGCTGACTTCGCGATCCTTTCCCTTCTGTCGATAGGGTTCGGAGTTACGGTGGCGACGGTGACCGCTTCGACCTCTGCCCTCGTCTGCGAGATCGCCGGCACGAGCGCTCACGGTTCCGCGATCGGCGTTCTCAGCTCGGTGATGGACATCGGGCACTCGAGCGGGCCTTTGGTCACGGGGGCATTGGTGGGCGCGGTCTCGTTCGCTCTCGGGTTCGGAACGGCGGCGGTGCTGCTCGTCGTTGGGGCGATTGTTTTCGCTCTGACGGTCTGGCGGCAGATGAGGAAACAGAAGACAGTGGTGAAGTGCGAGCCGACCGAACATCAGGACTAGGCTAATCGACTCGGAGCCCAGCGCGCTCCACGATCTCAGGCACCTTCTCCTCCCACATCGGTGCCATGATGTGCACTCCCCTGACCCCCTCGATCTCGCGCAGCCGCTCGATCGTCTCCACGCACAACCTCATCCCTTCGGCCTTCGGGTCGCTCGCCTTGCGCATGCGCTCGATGACGTCGTCTGGCACGGACATTCCCGAGACCTTGTTCTTCATGTAGAGCGCGACCTTGTGCGACTTCAGAGGAAGCACGCCGGCGAGGATGCTGACCCTTTCGTGCAGCCGGCGCTCGCGCACCATCATCATGAAGCGCTCGAATCTCTCCAGGTCGTAGATGCCTTGCGTCTGGACAAAATCCGCGCCCGCCTCGATCTTCTTCGCCAGGCGCGTGACGCGGAACTCGAACGGATCGGCGAACGGGTTCGCGGCAGCGCCAAGGAACAGCTTCGGCGCCACCTCGAGCTCGTCGTCGTTCCAGAGCTTTCCCTGGTCGCGCATCTTGTGTAGCACCATAAGCAACTGGATGGAGTCGATGTCGTAGACGTTCTTCGCCTCCTTCTGGTTGCCGAAGCTCTGATGGTCTCCGCTCAAGCAGAGCACGTTCCGCACGCCAAGCGCCGATGCCCCGAGAATGTCCGACTGCATCGCGATGCGGTTCCGGTCGCGACAGGTCATTTGTATCACGGGTTCCAGGCCCTCGTGCATCAGCACCACGGCGCACGCGATCGAGGACATGCGCGACATCGCGGTCTGGTTGTCGGTCAGGTTGTACGCGTCCGCGTAACCCTTCATCATCCGGGCGCGTTCGCGGATCCCGTCGGCCGATGCGGACATCGGCGGTCCTATCTCGGCAGTGACAGCGAAGCGGCCCTTGGCGAGCGCCTTCTCCAGCGCGCTTCCGGCTCTCATCCCTTGGCCTCCTTCTGCTCCTTCGTGAGCACTGCCTCAGGCCTGACGATCCGCCTCGGCCCTCCGCTCCTGCTCGGGATCCAGTTCTTGGGTGGGATGTTCTGTTCGATGAGATCGAGCCGGCCGAGCCGCTTCAGGGATTGGTAGATCTCCTCCCAAGCGCAGGGAGTGTCGTTCCCGATCTCGCATTTGCCTTTCTGGCTCCCGCCGCACGGACCGTTCAGAAGGCTCTTCGCGCAGCGCACGATCGGACAGATCCCTCCGGTCAGATGCAGCACGCAGTCGCCGCAGCCCCCGCACTTCTCCTTGAAGACCCCGGGCTCGTCGGGCGCGCCCATGTTCGAGGTGTTCAGACCGGGAAGCACCCTTGTGTCGGGATAGAGCGACTGGATGGTCTGCGCTCCGACCCCGCAGGCGATGGAAAGGACGACATCGCTCTCCTCGACGAGCGGCGACAGCTCGCGCACCCATTCCTTCTCGCACTGTCGCTCGACCGTGTTCTCCCGCACCTCCCAACCCTTGCCCTTGAGCGCGGAATGAAGGCGAAGCGATTCCGCGAGGATGCCCACTTCCTTCTCTCCCCCAGCGAGGCAGATCGCCACGCATGAGCGGCACCCAGATATCAGGATCCGGTGGTGGCCGTCGAGCATCGCGACGATCTCGTTCAATGGCTTCTGCTCCCCGACGATCAATTCCTCGCCCCCAATGGATTCGGCGCCAATCTCGTCGCTCTTGCGGTCATCTCATCCACAACTTCCTTGAATAGCCAAGCTTGGTTCGACGCCACGTTGAACATCTCGAGCCTCTCGCTTCCGAGCCCGATGTCGTTCAGTATCCTCTTTCCCTGCGCGACCTTCTTCTTCGCCTCGAAGTTGCCGTAGTGATGATGACAGTTCCCCTCGAGGCACCCGGCCACGAAGACCGCATCCGCTCCCTCGCGAAATGCTCTCAAAAAATGCGTGACGTCGACTCGCCCCAGACAGGGCACTTGGATCAGCGTCACGTCGGCCGAGTAACGAAGGCGCTGTTCTCCGGCCAGATCCGCAGCGGCGTATCCGGCGTGAGTGCAGACGTATCCAATGATCCTCATTCGTCCGCCCCCTTGAGCGCGGCATCTCCCTGGACGATCATCGCCGAGTCCGAGAACACGTGCATGTCGATGGCCTTGCTGGGGCAGAGCGAGACGCACATCCCGCATCCCTGACAGAGCTCTTCGCTGATGATCGCCTTGCCGGCGTCTGCGATCAAAGGCGCACCGTAGGGGCAGATGCGAACGCATTCCAAACAAGCCGAGCACTTCTCCTTCGTCACTGACGCAACCGAGCCTCCGAATTCGATGTTGGGGGCGTGCAGAAGCTCCTCCGCCCGGGCAACTGCCGCTCTGCAGTCTGCCAGCATGTCCGCGGAGCAACCCTCGTTCCACGGATCGACGACGAATATGCCGTCTCTAATGGAGGCGGCGGGACGCAATCGGACCCTCGATTCAAGGGGCAGACCGTCGGGCCTCGCGCCGATATGAAGAGCCTCGCACGTCCTCGAGGAACGCTCATTTGGAGCGTAGCTGAAGTCAACGACCATGTCTGCGGCGATAGCTACCTCGCCCAGCACCTGGTCCCTGAAGACCAGATTGGTCGCGCCGAAGGGTCTGGTCTGCGGCGCTTCATCGCTCCTGAAGAAGAGCACCCCCAACTTCTGAGCCAGGAGCTGCTTCGCCTCTAGCGAACCAGGAGTCATGACCTCCTGGGCGACAACTGCAACCTCGGACAACGGCGATCTGTTCTTCAGCTCGATCGCGGCGTTGAGCGCCGCTTCCATTTGCATTCCGGTGGGCTGCGGAGACCGCCAATCCCCGACCACGAGGACAACCTGCCTCGGGATCCTCCGTTGCCCCGCCAGGGCTCGCGCAAGCTCAAGTGTTCCCACGCGACCTTCCATGGGAGGGGATCCGACCGGATCGAACGTCACGATTACGGCCCCGCAAGCAATCTGTTGCGTGGCGCCATCCTGCGCGATCGTGGCGGTGAAGCTGCCTGGAGCCCCCTCCAACTTCACGAGCGTGCCAGCGGTGACGGCGCCCTCGCCCGACCCAAAATCCAGAGCGGCCACGATGTGCGCGTCGACGAGCAACGGCAATTTCAGACGCCCGTCCGGGGCCATGCATCGAACATCGAATGGTAAGCGCGATAGCTCGTTGAGAATCAGCGCCGCCCTTACGCCGTCGCCGAGCACCAAGACCGTTTGCGACTTGATCTCTCGCTCGCCAAAGGGAGCTGGTCGAAGAGAGGCGCAATGTGCGACGGCCATTCTGAGCAGGCGCTTCGCTTTCGAGTCCGCTTCGTTCGGCCCATGAACGAACGCACATTGTTCCCTCAGGTTCGCGAACGAGACCATGTAGGGGTTCAGCCCGGATTCCCTTGCGACCCGGCCTATCCTCTTCTCCCTGACAAGCGGGCTGCACGCCGCGACCACGAATCGGTCCGACCCGGATGACCTCAAAGCCTGCGCGATCTGCTCCATCCCCTGAGGCTTGCACGCCTGGTCGATGATCTCCGCCCTATGCACTCCAGGCAGTTTTGAGGCGTAGACCTTCAGGACGGGAATGTCGAGCGAACCCTCCCTCCCGCCTGCGAACTTGCAGATGAAAACGATGATGCCGGCTTCGCTCATCGAACGTCCTCCAGCAAATCAACTGCGGCGGACGCGGCGGCCACGCCCTGTTCTGCGCTCGCCCTGATGTCCATCGGGCCAGTGCAGCAGCCCGCGGCGAAAACTCCCCTTCTCGAGGTCATCGATGTGCGTTCATCGATCTGTATGTAGCCCGTGGCATCGGTTTCAAGTCCGAACGCGTTCGCGACCTGGGCACTGTTCGGCGAGGGCACCAGACCGACGGAGAGCACGACGATGTCGAAGCCATGCTCGACGATAGAAGCATCATCCTCACTGGCGTATCGGACCAGAGGCGATCCGTCCTCGCCCGATAGGATCTCAGACGGCCGAGATCGGATGAGGCGCACTCCCTTCTGGGCCTCTGCCCAAGCTCTCAGATCGTCTTGAGCGTCGCTCGGCCTCCAGTCCATGAAGAAGTAGGTTATGGCAGCGTCTTGGTAGCGCCGCTTGAGCGCCTGCGCCATCTTCAGCGAGTACTTGCAGCACACCCGCGAACAGGCGCCAGACCCGAGCGGCCCCCTTGACCCCACGCACTGGACGAAGGCGACGCTCCTAGGCGCCACGCCATCCGTCGTGAGCAAGCGTCCGGTCCTATAGAGGCTCGATTCGACCTCGGAGGCGGGGATGACATTCGGTACGGCACCGGCTCCGAGGCGCTTGTCCAATCTGGCATCGAACGCTTCCGATCCAGTTGCGACGATCACCGCCGCGACCTGCAGCCTCTCGGTCCTTCCCGATGAGTCAACGGTCAGCTCGAAGTCCCCCGGTCCGCCGCTGAGCGAAACGCAATGGCTGTTCCTGTACCTGACAACTTCCTCGTTGATCGAGTCCTTCACAAGGTTCTTTGCCAGGCACACGTCGCACCGAACGCACTCTCCCAGACCCTTGCAGCCGTATCCCGACGCCTTCCCGCCAAAGGCCGATTCTGACTCGACGATGATCGCCTCCGCGCCTCGCCTCTTGAGTGCAAGCGCCGCCGCTAGTCCGGCAGTCCCACCGCCGACAACAGCGACTTTCCTGGCTGGTGGTCGAGGTTTCGATGAGGCCATCTAGAACGCCCCAACCCACGCGATGCGCTTACTTATAGATTCGCGGGGCGACAGCCTGCAAAAGTCGATTATACTCCCTTCACGCATGTGGCTGAACGTGCGAGCCGCCGTTTTCACAGTGGACGTGGACAGGGACGTGAACGTCGCGGAAGAAGGACGCTACGATGCAGCGTCTTCATCCGCCACGTCCGAGCCGGCGCCTCGCTTTTCGTCGGCGGGCAAAGGACTGAGCATCATCGCCGAGGTCCTTGACTCACTTGACATCCCCGCCACCTTCTTCTTCGAGGGCGACACCCTTAGAGCACTATCCAAGCAGATCGACCTCGGAACTTTACTGGCGGGGCACGAGGTCGCATGTCATGGGGTCTGCCATGAAGACCTGACCGGAGAGTCGACCGGGATTTGCCTAACCGGACCGGAAATCTCGGAGGTCGTGAGCGAGAGCGCTTCGATCGTCCAGGACATCATGGGGAGGAAACCAGTTGGATTCCGCGCCCCATACCTGCACGTCAACGACGAGTCCCTGCGCATCCTTTCCGATGAAGGGTTCCTCTACGACTCCTCCAAGACGAGGAGCATCGTCCAGGGACGGATCGGCCCATACCGCCTGGAGCAGGAGATCTGGGAGCTGCCGGTCGCGGAGGGCAAGGACGCCTCCGGAAGGAAGATCGTTTCCTACCTATGGCCCATGCATGAGGGGAAGCGCTCCCCTTCAGACTACGAGCACATGGCGAGCTCGCTGAAGCAAGGATGCCTTGTGCTCGCCACCCATTCCTGGCATTTGGTCGAGACCTACGACAGAGGCGTGCTCTCCGATACCGACAGAGAGGAGAACGTAGGCAACCTCATGAGAGCTCTCCAGCTGATCAAGGAACAGGGACTGAAGTTCATTACGGCCAAGGAAGCAGTCGAAAGCGTTGCAGGAGGAAGATATGTATGAGCGCAGAGAAGAACCTCGGACCGTTGCCCGGGAGCCTTGACAAGGCCCTGCAGCTGGCCTGGAACGACCTCGAGGCTCGCAACCTCGCGGAGGTGGCGGCGAACGCCGGCGGCGAGATGAAGGACGAGGACCTGGTGCTGATGCACTTCGTCACTGCCTGCGTCGTCAGCCCGAGGGAGCGAAGCATCACCGAGAAGGACGAAGAGCTCGCCCCTCCGGTCAAACTGCTGGTCCTCCATTACCTTCTCGGCTGCGACTCGCGAGTTCCTGCTGGCAAGCCGATCACGTTTGCGCAGGTGCCGTCGGGCGACATTTACTTCGCCGCCTACAAGCCGCGGGTCGTCGACCGCCTGTCCGAGGAGTTCGGCGGGGACCCACAGCGCCTGGAGACGGCGGGTGGCAGGCTCGGCGCGGAACGGCTGCCGATGGGGGATGCCTCGATCCGTCTCAGGGTATTCCCGAAGATGCCCATCATCGTCACGATCTGGAAAGGGGACGACGAGCTGCCCGCGAGCGCCAACCTGCTCTTCGACGAGCTCGCCCCTTCGATCCTGCCGACCGAGGACCTGGCGGTGCTGGGAGCGCACGTGGTGCAGCGCCTTCGGGCGGAGACCCTGAACGAAACTAGTTCAGCCCGATGATCGTGCCGTCGTCCAAGACGTCCATGTTCAGGGCGCTCGGCTCGGACGGCAAGCCCGGGATCAGCATGATGTCTCCGCAGACCGCGACGATGAACCCCGCGCCGGCGGAGATGTTGAGATCGCGCACGGTCAAGGTCCAGTCCGTCGGGGCGCCCTTCGCCTTAGGATCATCTGAGAGCGAGTGCTGCGTCTTCGCGATGCAGACCGGGAGCTTGTCCATTCCCATGGCCTGGATGTCCTTCAGGTCCTTCTCCGCATCGGCGTGGAACTTCACCGCTTTGGCGCCGTAGACCTGGTGCGCGATTGCCTCGATCTTGTCCCGGACGGGAAGCTTCTCGTCGTAAAGCACATGGAACTCGTTCTTGTCATTCTGGATAGCCTCGATCACCTGCTGCGCGAGCATCTGTCCGCCCTTGCCGCCCTCGTCGAACACCGTCGAGAGCGCCGCCCGGACCCCGAGCTTCTTGCAATGAGTGAGGACGAAGTGGACCTCCTCGACGGTGTCGGTGGGGAAGCGGTTGACCGCCACCACGACCGGCACCCCGAACAACCTCAGGTTCGCGATGTGCTTGTCGAGGTTCGCGAAACCCTTCTCCAGCGCGACCAGGTTCCTGACGTCGCACTTCTCGAACGGACACCCGCCGTGCATCTTCAGCGCGCGAATCGAGGCGACGAGAACGGCGCAGTCGGGCCTCAGTCCGCTGCCGCGACAGACGATGTCGAAGAACTTCTCGGCGCCGAGGTCGGTGGCGAAACCCGCTTCCGTCACGACGTAGTCGGCCATGCGCAGAGCATATCTCGTCGCGATGATTGAGTTGTTGCCGTGAGCGATGTTCGCGAACGGGAAGCCGTGTACGAACACCGGCTGCCCCTCGAGCGTCTGCACGAGGCTCGGCCTGATGGCGTTCCTGAGCAGCAAGGCCATGGCGCCCACGCAGCCGAGGTCCTTCGCGTAAACGGGCTTCTTGTCGTAGGTGCGCGCCACCACCATCGCGCTCAAGCGCTTCTTCAGATCGTCCAGGGAAGTGGAGAGCGCCAGGATGGCGGAAATCTCCGAGGCGGCGGTGATCATGAACCCGGACTCGTGCGGGACGCCGCCCTCGCCCCTGCCCCCGAGCCCGACGACGATCTGCCTGAGCTCGCGGCAGTTCATGTCCAGCGCCTTCTTCCAGAGAATCCGCGTCGGATCGATGTTCAACGTGTTCTGCCGCTGGATGTGATTCTCTATCATCGCGGAAAGCAGGTTGTGCGCCGCGCCGACCGCGTGAATGTCACCGGTGAAGTGCAGATCGATGTCCCACATCGGGTAGATCTGGGCCAGGCCGCCGCCCGTCGCCCCTCCCTTGACACCGAATACCGGACCGAGAG
>DATJOX010000052.1:0-13561 GCA_035506675.1 Methanomassiliicoccales archaeon | reverse complement strand
GTTGACGGCGATTCCGGGGGACATGCTCAACCTGCTCAACTGGACTGCTCCTGCAGACAACGGCGGTTCACGGATTACCCGCTTCGATGTGTACAGATCCACGACGGCGGACGGGGTCTTCGTCCTAGTAGGCTCTACCGTTTTGCTCAACTACACCGACATGGGACTCACGAATGGCGAGGCCTACTGGTATAAGATCAGCTGTGTAAACGCTGCTGGCGAAGGAGATACCACCCTGCCCTTGGCGGCCACTCCGCATCACGCGCCAGATCCAACAACGGGACTGACGATCATTCCGGGGAATGCTCGGGCCATTCTCTCCTGGACCGGCCCGATAACGACCAGCGGCGCACCGGTCAGCTCATACAAGGTGTACCGGTCGACGACTTCCGATGGACCTTTTGTGGTTATCGCCTCAACCACCGCACTCAACTTCACTGATACTGGAGTCGCAAATGGCGGGACGTACTATTACAGGGTCTCGGCCCTGAACTCGATTGGCGAGAGCGCTCAAGGCTCCACCGTTTCGGTCAGCCTGGCGAGCGACAACACATCGCTGATACTGGCATTAGGGGCAGTCGCAGCTGGAGCGCTGCTCGTTTCGATGTTGTATATCATGCGCTCGCGCCGTAACATCAAGTAAGAGAGACAAGATCGAAGGCTCCCAATTCCGTATCCTTGATCTTCCGGTGAATCGCTCAGTATTCCGAAGATCGCAGGCGAGCGCTTGGCATTGGTTGCGTTTGCTGCTATCTAATTCAGATGACAGCTGACACTCTTCCCGTATGCCTCGCTGAACATCTCGTAGAAGTCGACGATCCTGAAATCGATCTTCTCCTTCGCCTGCTCCTTCTGCTCGAGCACGCGCTCGAACGACATCACGCAGAACGGGCAATTCGTGATCAGCGTGTCCACTCCGAATTCTTGAGCGATCTCGATCCTCCTAAGCGCTAGCTTGTCGCTCAGCTCCGGGAACGCCGCCCTCACCCCTCCTCCACCACCGCAGCAGTACCCCGACCGCGGCACCTTCGCCAGCTCGACCCCCGGTATCCGGTGCATCAGGTCCACGTAGATCTTCTCCGCCAGACCTGAAGCGCGAATGTGGCAAGGGTAATGATACATGCCCTTGATCCTCGTCTCCCTGAGGTCCTTCGTGTTCAGCTCGATCTTGTCCACCATGTACTCGCCGACGTCGAACACCTTGAAGTCCATCGGGATGTCGAACTCCTTCGCCAGCGCCGGATAGTCCTTGCGGAACGTCGAGTTGCATCCTGAGCAAGAAGTCAGAACATCCGTCACGCCCATCGCCGCGTAGTCGTTGAAGATCTTGAAGTTGTTCTCGACGAACGGCTTGATGCTCGACCTCTGCCCCACGCGCATGAACGGGGAGCCGCAGCACAGCGCCCTCCTCGGAAGGTACACCGCCACGCGGTTCATCTGCAGAATGTTCACGATCGCTTGCGCCACGCTCTGCTTTCGTCGATTAATGATGCACCCGAGGAACAGCACCACCGTCCTCTGGGGCTCGCCCTCGAACGTCTTGATGTACTCCGGGAACATCTCCGTGGCAGGCTTCGACTTCACGCACACTATGCCGCCGGTCGTGAGCACCGAGTTGATGAGGCGCTTGTGATCCGGGAGCGGAGCGTGGCCTTGGTCCACCGCTATCTCCCTAAGTCGCTCGATCGCCTCTCTTCGTATCCGAATGTCCTTCGGGCAGGCGAACTCGCACTCCTGGTCGACCGGACACTTGTACAGGCCGAGATCGATAGCGTTCACCGCCCGTCCCGAGTTCACGTCCCTCTTGTCCTTCGCGAACCTAAGAGCGGTCACGATCGCCTGCGGACCGAGGAATGTAGATTCGACGTCCAAAACGTTGCAGTCCGAGTAGCACGCGCCGCAGGTGATGCAGTCGCGCATCGCCTTCGAGACCATGAGCGCCTCCGGGTCGACCTTCATTCCCTCCTCGGTCACGGCGACGGAGCTGTCCCGGACCACGTACGGATCGACCTGCTCCATCCTCTTGTAGAACGGCTCGAGGTCCACGACCAGATCGCGTATGACCTTGAAGTGCGAAAGCGGGTCGAGCACTATCGTCTCGCGCATCAGCTCCTCGGTTATCCTCGTGCGGCACGCCAGTCCCGAGCGCTTGTTCATGCGCATCGCGCACGAGCCGCAGATCGCCGCGCGGCAGCTCTGCCGGAACGAGAGCGTCGGGTCGATCTCCTCTTTGACGTAGTTCAACGCGTCCAGCACCGTCAGGTTCTCCTTGAACGGCACATCGAAGAAATCGTACCGCCCTTTCTCGTCCCTCTGCGGGTCGAAGCGGTAAACGCTGAGTTTGACGACCTTCGCCGGCATCAGTACACCCTCCTCTCCGGCTGGAACATGGTGATGCGCACCGGCTCGAACGTCACGTTCATCCTTCCCTCGGAGAACGTCACGATCGTGTGCTTGAGCCAGTTCTTGTCGTCGCGCTCCTTGAAATCTCTGCGGTAGTGAGAGCCTCGAGACTCCTGCCGGAGGTGGGCTCCGGTCGCGACCATCTCTGCGTTATCGAGCATGAACCCGAGCTCGAGCGCCTGCGGCAGCGAGGTGTTGAACGTGCGGCTGTGGTCCTCGACGGCGACGTTCTTGTAGCGCTCCTTCAGCGCCTCGATGCCCTTCCTCGCCTCCAGCAGCTCCTTCTCCGTGCGGAAGATGCCGACGTTCGACCACATCAGCGACTGCAGCTCGCGGCGGATGTCCGTCGCTGAGTCTCCGGCGTTCCGAAGCAGACCGTCGATGCGCGCGTCCTCCCTCGCCAGCGAGTCCTTCGAAGCGCCCTTGATCGAGCGCTTGCGCACGAACTCCAAAGCCTTCGCGCCCGCCAGCTTCCCGAACACCAGCGTGTCCGCGAGTGAGTTCCCTCCGAGACGGTTCGCTCCGTGCACGGAGACGCAAGCGCACTCTCCGCAGGCGAAGAGCCCCTTGATCGACGACTGCCCGTCGTTGCTCGTTCGCACTCCTCCCATCGTGTAGTGCTGCCCCGGCTGCACCGGGATCGGCTCTTCCGCCGCATCCACATCAAGAAAGTCCTGCGCCAGCTTGTAGATCTGCGGGAGCTTCGCGACGAGCGTGTCCTGCCCGAGGTGAGTCAGGTCCAAGGCGACGTGGTCCTTGTCGGCCCCAAGGCCTCTTCCCTCCTCGAGCTCCGTCTGAATGCTCCTTGTGACGATGTCCCTCGGCGCCAGGTCGATCATTTTCGGCGCGTACTTGGACATGAAGCGCTCGTGCTTCGCGTTGAGCAGCATGCCGCCCTCGCCCCTGGCCGCCTCCGAGATCAGGATGTTCGTCCCGACCATGGTCGTCGGGTGGAATTGCACGAACTCCATGTCCGCGACCTGCGCCCCCGCGCGGTACGCTATGGAGATGCCGTCGCCGGTGCAGGGGTGCGAGTTCGTCGTGCGCTCGTAGCAGCGCCCGCTTCCACCTGTGGCGAGGATCACCGCCTTCGACTTGATGAAATTGCAGTCGCCGGTGCGGAGGTCGATCGCGAACGCCCCGCGGCACTCGCCTTCCTCGACGACCAGTGAGCTGACGAACCACTCCGAGTAGATCTTGACGTTGTTCTTGAGCGACTGCGAGAACAGCGTGTCCAGCAGCTCGTGCCCGGTCTGATCGCCGGCGTAGCAGGTGCGCGGGAAGCTTCCTCCCCCGAACGGCCTCTGCGCGAGGCGTCCGTCCGCCATCCTGTCGAAGATCGCTCCGAACGAATCGACGTCGATGATGCGCTGCTTGATCTCCTTGCAGAGCACCTCGACCGAGTCTTGGTCGGCTAGGTAGTCGCTCCCCTTCACCGTGTCGAACGCGTGCTGCTTCCAGTCGTCCGCTGCGGCGTTGCCGAACGGCGCATTGATGCCGCCCTGAGCAGCGCAAGAATGCGAACGCAGCGGATGCACCTTGGAGATGATCGCAGTGTCAGCGCTCGGAGCCGTCTCGAGTGCCGCCATTTGACCCGCTAGACCGGCGCCGATGATCAGGATGTCGTGAGAGAGCGTTTCCATCGTGCCACGACCGCCTCACAATCCCGTTCGAACCGACATAAAGGTATGCTGACGCGTCGGCTCCTCGTGCGAAGCGATCCCCCACGGGCCTTTCGGATCACGACCTGCCCGTCAGCTTCTTCCTCACCGCCAGGTACAGCATCAGCGTGTACGGGATGATGAACACCGAAGCGATGATCCCGATGACCATCAGCGCCTTCACGAAGTTGTCGCTGACCCACGACAGCAGTCCGTGCCAGCCGTTGGGCAGCAGGTCGGCCAGATGGGACATGTCGAACGGGTAGGTCGCTAGGAACCACACCACCGCGATCAGGAAGAAGCCCGCCGTCAGCGCATCGAGCAGCCTGGTCGGGTTCCTGCGCCCGACCAGGAAGCGGGCCGCGGAGGGCGCCATTCCGATGATCGCCGCCCCGAAGAACAGCGCCGCGTCCGCGCTCGTGAAGTTCGAAGTGAAGAGGCCAGTGTTGCCGCTGTAGTTGCCGTAGAAGTAAATGGTCACGACGATCGAAACGATGACCGAGATGAGATTGCCTATCCGGTCGGATGTCTTCATCCGGTCGCGCTTCGCCTCCCTCTCCGCCTGCTTCTCGATCCACCCTAGCTGCAACCCGTCCACCCCCTGTCCGAAGTTTCATGCGTCGTCATGGTTGATAATCCTGATGGGTCGTCGAGACCTTCCTCCGTAACGGATATCACGACCTTGCCTCCGGCGTGGAACTCGCCCAGGTAGCGCATGGCATCCCGGATGTGGCCGAGGGTGTAGCGATGGTCGATCACAGGGACGATCTTGCGAGACTCGAGCATTTCGCCCAGCAGCTCAAGATCGCTCGCGCGTACGTCCCACGATCCGAGGAACGTCAGCTTCTTCCCTTCCTTCCGCGAGAGCATCCGCCCGAGCAGGAACGCCTGCGAGATCTGCTTCCTCCTCCCTCCGAGCATGACATAGGTGCCGTTCGGCTTCAGGCACCTGCGGTATTCGAAGATGGAGCGGTTCCCGTTCGCGCCGATGATCAGGTCGTACCGCTCACCGCTCTGCGCAAAGTCCTGCTTGGTGTAGTCGATGACCCTGTCCGCGCCCATTGAACGGGCTGCTTCCACGTGCTTCGTGCTGCAGACCGCAGTCACGTTCGCCCCGAGCGCCTTCGCGATCTGTAGCGCGAAGGAACCGACGCCTCCGGAAGCGCCGTGGACGAGCACCTTCTGCCCCGCGCGGATCTGCCCCTGCTCGCGCATTCCGATCAGGGCCGTGAGCCCGGCGGTCGGAACGGAGGCGGCCTCCTCGAACGTGACGTTCGACGGCTTGAGAACCAACGCGTCCTCGCGGCCGCAGACGAATTCCGCGTACGCCCCCCTTCCACTCGACTTCAGGTTCCCGAAGACCTCATCGCCCGGGTTGAAGCGCGTCACGCCCGGTCCAACTGCCTCGACCACCCCCGCCACGTCCCCTCCGGGGATCCGGTGCTTCGGGTGCAGGAGGCCGCCGCCCATAAGGCGGATCAGTGCCGGCTTGCCCCTCATCAGGATCCAGTCGACCCGGTTCAGGGATGCGGCGCGGACCTTGATGAGCACTTCGCCGTCCTTGGGCGCGGGCTTCTCGGCCTCTTCGATGCGCAGCACCGATGGCGGACCGTACCTCGTGCAAACGACCGCTTTCATGCCACGTCACCTCGCATCCTGATGGCGAACCTCTTGGCCGACTCGAGGTCCTCGGCGTTCGGCCGGCCCTTGTTGATGCCCCCGAACAACTTCAGGAAGCTGTTGGTGTTGAAGCCCTTGCAAGCGAACTCGTCGACGATGTCGTACCCCTTCGACCGCAGCTTCTCGCGCAACGCCGCGTGGTCCTTCGCGACCTTGTCCTCGCCTACGATGGCGCTGGTGGAGAACAAGAACGCCTTCTTGCCATTGGCCTCTGGCAACTTGTCGGCGAACTCCAGGAGCCCCTTGTGATGCATCCCGTCGTATATTCCCGACCCGAAGCCGACGAGGTCGTACCCGCCGATCTCCTCGGGCACGAGCTCCTGGGGCATGCGAATCGGCGCATCCAGGACCTTCGCGAAGACGTTCGCGACCTTCTCGGTGTTCTTGTGATGGTAGGAAAGGAGCACCAGGAGCGATCTTGGCGAGGGGGCGGTGTTCGTGGTCACGCCCGCACCTCCGAGCTGTCCTGGCTTTCCCTCGTCCTCATTCCTCCGTCGATCGGCGCACTGTTGACAGACTTCATCTCTATCGTTCCTCCGAAGCTGTGGTCACCGTACTTAGCCGGGTTGGGCACTCGTGACCGCGAAGTGGTCAATTCCGTGAGCGGGTTTGTCACGGTTTCGCTCGAGCGAGTCGAACCGAGCTTCATTGCGGAACCGCCTTGGCGCCGGGCATCGCGAAGCCCTTGAATATCAGCCAGACCGCGAGGACCAGCTCCTGCGGGAGTATCGGCATGTTCAGCAGGCCCTGCTCGATGGAGCCCGCACCGATGACGCCGAACAATGCCAACAGCGCCGACGCCATCGTGAGGATCGAGCCGACCATGCCCCAGCCGGAGAGCCATCGAGGGACCAGCCGTTCCCGATAGAACACGACGTAGTAGAGCAGGCATCCGATGGAGAAGGCCAGCAACGATACTACGTTGAAGGTCCAATGATAGCTCGACATCAGCAGAGGGCCGAGCGTCTGGAACGAGGACGGATCGGGGCTTCCGGCCGAGACGAACTGATTGCTCAACGTGACCAGCAAGAGCAGGCACGTCACGCCGGCGAAGTAGAACACCGCCTCGACGATCCTGAAGCCGACCGCTCCGATGGCAAGACCCTGATTGAATCTCCTCAGCACTGGATACAGCGAGGCCGCGATGCCGATCGCAGCGGCGCCGCCAATGAACAGGAGAAGGGCTCCGGTACTCACCAGACCCGCATTCGCCGATACGCTCGACAGATAGTTCGCCGAGCTCACGGACGCCAGAAATGGGAAGCTTAGGAAAGCCACCAGATCCGCGACTATGAACAGTACTCCAGCGCTGATCGCGCTCTTTCTGAAATCTCCCTCAGTCATGTCATTTCACCCTTCATTTCGAAGTGTTGTCCGTGGGAATCCCGAGGAGATACTTGGAAATCGAGCCAGACATTTATGGCAGTTTATATATCACAATACCTATCACGAGGCGATGCGAAAAGCGATCTTCGAGGTCGAGCCATACGCGGCGGCCAAGGAGGCTCAGAAGGGGGTCTTCACGCACATCCACTCCTACGAGGTGCTAGAGGTGCTGAGGATCGATCACGTGGAGGGGCTTTACATCGATCTGATCGAGTGCCACCTGAAGGACGGCGTCTCGATCAATGACCTTCGCTCGATCGGGAACATGGAGATACTGAGCGTGGTCCGGTCGGACGGCGATAAGCACACCTGCCTAGTGAAAGGGCACGAGCCCAAGAGCGGCAGAGACACGTTCAAGAAGAACGAGCTGGACCTTATCTACACCCCACCCAGTATGATCTCGGCCGACAGGGTCGTGGTCAGCTTCATCGGCACTCCGAAGCAGGTGGCGAAGTTCGCCGAAATCGTGAAGGCGCGTATCGGCAGAATAACGAACCTGACCGTGAAACCGGCCACCTACCAGAAGAAGGACCTGCTCTCCGCCCTGACCAAGAAGCAGAAGGAGATCATGGTCGCGGCCTACGCGTACGGATACTACGACATCCCGCGCAGGATAAGCAGCGAGCGATTGTCATCAAAGCTCAAAATCAGCAGGCCGACCCTCTTGGAGCACCTGAGGAAAGCCGAGAGGCGGCTGCTCGCCGAGGCGATGGCTGGCCATGCGAGCAAGCCTATCGCGTAGAACGTAACGGCTCACTCGACGACGATGACGATTTTGCCCCTGACGCCACCCTGCAAGTAGTAGCGGAACGCGTCCGCGGTCTCTTCCAGACTGTAGACCCTGTCGATGATCTGCCTGACCTTGCCGGCCTCGAAAAGTCTGTTGATGCTGACAAGGTCGTTGGGATCGGGCCGGTGCAGCAACAGCTTGACCTTCCTGTCCCCCAGGATCCACGAGCCTAGGAAGAGCGCGCCCAGCGCCGCCCGGGCCTTGCCCCCGATGATCACGCATCGGCCTCCAGGGCTCAGTGCCCGCCTGTACTCGAATACCGACCGGTTCGAGACCACGTCGATTATCACGTCGTACTTGAGCCCACTCGAAGCGAAATCCTCCTTTGCGTAGTCGATGACATGGTCCGCACCGATCGATAGCAGCATGTCCAATTTGCTGGCGCCGTCGACGCCGGTGACCTTCGCGCCATACGACTTGGCGATCTGGACCGCGAACGTCCCCACACCGCCTCCGGCACCGTTTATGAGAACTCTCTGTCCGGGCCCGATCATCCCTTTGTCACGCAGGCCTTCGAGGGCCATGGAACCAGCTTGCGGCGTGGCAGCGGCCTGCGCGAACGACATCATCTGCGATTTCAGTGCGAGGACCGCCTCCTTTGCGCAAACGTACTCTGCGAAAGCCCCCCATCCGCTGCCCGATATGTCCCCGAAGACTTCGTCTCCTGGCTTGAACCGCTTCACGCTCCCGCCGACCGCCTCGACACGCCCTGCAACGTCGCATCCGAGGACCCGGAACTTCGGCCTCAGGCGCCCTCCGAGAGTGATCTGGGCCTTGCCTTCCATGAGTTCCTTGTCCCACGAGTTGATGGACGCCGCGGCGACCCTGATTAGGACCTCGTCCTCCTTCGGCGCGGGCCTTTCGACCTCCATCAGCTGAAGAACGTCCGGTGGCCCGAATCCAGTCCAAAGGACAGCTTTCATCGGCGGTGCCATGTTCGCCACTAGAATCAATTCGCTCCAGATTAACCCATCACACGTTGCCGTCTTGACCCAAAGAAAAGAGAAGATGAGAAGGGGTTTGAGCGTCGCTGGATCAGCTCGGCTCGGCGTTCTTCTCAGCCTGCTCCCTCGCCTCGATGCGCTTGATCTCGTACTGCGAGCACAGCCAGAGCGGGAAGAACGCGGCCAGCACAGCGGAACCGACGACCGTCGGTAGCCATCCGTACTCGAAGTTGTTGATCCAGACCGCACCGACGAGCAGCAGCGGGATCTGCATGACGCCGAGCGCCAGAGCGATCCACACCCAGCCCCGGGGCGCCCTGTAGGGACGCTCGAGGTCCTTGAAGCGGGGGTCGTGGTGCGCCTTCACGTATGCGAACAACCCGATCGCGAACACGAACACGTATCCGATCGCCGAGGCACCGAGGATCGCGACCGGGAGGTTGCGGATTAATCCCTCCGCGCCTACGGGATCCAATCGTCGACCGTCGCCAGCCAGACCAAGTGGTTCAGGCCCCAGGTCTCTAGGACCTGCGCCGTCTCCATGAAGCTGTCCTCCGGCACCACCAGCACCACCTTCGAGCTCTGCGACTTCCCGTCCAGGAGCGCGTGGAGCTCCTCGCGCGTATGGTCGGTGAATATCCTCGCCCCGATCTTCAGCTCCACCAGCACCTGACCGGAGAGCGTCTCCAAGATGATGTCCGGTCGGTAGCCTCCGAACACCTTCGGCCTCATCGCCTCCGGCAGATCGGCCTCGTAGCGCAGGCAATCGCCGTCCCTCAGGGAACGCAGCATCGAACGCACCAGATCGTCGTGGCGCTGCCCCTCGTCCTCCTCGTACATCCCTTGTCCCGATAGTCCCTGGCGAGTTGCGCTATGTAGTCTTTTCCTTGAAAGAATCACGCCGGGAAGGGGAGCGGGGGCGCAACAAAGTGCATTACCGACCTCCGACTCTATTTCTCACGGGGAAAGGAAATGAAGGAAAGCAATCTGCTCGTGTCGTGCCACTCGAACGCGATGGGACTGGGCGAGACGGAGGTCAGGGACCGCCTGAGGGAGATCGGGGTGAGCGTCGAAGGGATCGAGGTCACCGAGGCGGAGGGCGTGCTCGAAGTGCTCGTGTCTGGGGAATCGAAGAAGGCCGTGGCGGCGGTGCGCGCGTCCTGTGCCCTGAATCCCTCGCTCTTCGTGCAGACGCATCACTGGGTGCCGATCGAGAAGTGGGTGGAGTCGAAGGACTCGGAGATGGCGCGCGCCACCGGCGAGATCGGCAAGGGCATCATGCCCGAGGACAAGTGGATGCTGCACCTGCACAAGCGCCACGTGACTCAGCACTCCGGGGACCTCATTCGCATCCTCACCGATCCGATCAACCGGGGCAAGGTCGACTTGAAGCGCCCTGACAAGATCGTCGTCGTCGAGCTGCTAGGCCAGAAGGCGGGAATCGCGCTCGTCGCGAAAGACGAGATCCTCGACGTCAACAAGGTGCGCGAAGAGTGCGGAATGGACAAGATCTGACCGAGCTGGATGCGTCCGTCGCATGATGATTGCATGCGTCTCGCGAGGTTTAGCAGGCGTAGGTTTAAATACGATAATTGTGTCATCGGTGCCAGCTAATCCTATCCGTTCGAAGTGTTCTAAACAACCCCTCCGGGGCTGCGAGGAGCCAGTAGATCAGTAGATAAGGCTTAGTCAAGTAGAACCGGAGGTGAAATCAGAGATGTACGACAGGGCACCGAGGGAAATGCACAAGGCCGTCTGCAGTGACTGCCAGAAGGAGTGCGAGGTCCCGTTCAAGCCCACTGAGGGCCGCCCAGTGTATTGCCGCGACTGCTATTCAAAGCACAAGCCGGCAAGGCGCTACTAGATCTGTCTGCGCCCTTGAGGCGTAGTCAGTCCTTTCTTTTTCTTTCATTTCATTCTTCTCTGCTTGAGCGCTAGCTATCATGCGAATCGCTTAACCGAAGCAGCGCGATTCCCATTTGATGGCGAAGCTCATCGACGAGTATCGCGCGATCGTTCAGGGCGAGAAGAGGTACGCTCCGATAGCGGACCTGATAGGCTTCAAGCTGGTCGAGGTGCGCGAGGGCGTGACGCGCTTCGAGATGCCGGTGGACGAGCGCATGCACAACACCATTGGCGTCGTTCAGGGCGGAGCGATCACCGCGGTCGCGGACGCGGCCATGGGCAACGCCGCCTGCACCCTGATGCCCGAGGACAAGGTCGCCACCACCGTCGAGCTCAAGATCAACTTCGTGAAGGCGATCAAGAAGGGCAAGCTGACGGTCGTCGGCCGCGTCGTCAGTCACGGATCGCGCATCATGCTGGCGGAGGCGGAGGTCCTCGACGAGAAGAACAAGCTCGTGGCGAGAGCGACGTCGACGCTCATGGTCCTGGACAAAGTGAAGACCTGAGACACGCGCTGAGGAGCAATCTGACTCTTCTGTGAAGCACGCTCAGCGTCGAAATCGCGGTGCAATCCCATCACGACGGAGCTGCTAAACGCACCGCCTGAATCACTCTTCCAGAGATGGAGCATCAAAAGGTTCTTGTCGTCTGTAGCGTTGAGAAATCGCAGAAATGCCTGACCGTAAGCCAAGTCATGCAGGGCCTCCGAACGTGCTGCTCCTGGGATACAACGGGGCGAACAACACCGGCTCCGAGGCGCGCCTGCTCGCGATAATCGAGGACGTGCGCAAGGTCTTTGGCCCCGATGCGATCGTGACCGTCCCCACGCTCAACGCCGTCAATTTGAGAAGGTACCTCAAGGAGGACGAGCGCACGCGCATCGCGCCCATCCCCACAATCTTCTGGTTCCACCTCCGGTCGCTCGTGAAGCACAGCGACCTGACACTCCTAGTCGAGGGCAGTTGTTACATGGACACGTGGGCGGCGGCGCTGCTCTGGGCGTTCCTGGCCGGTTCGAAGTACGCGCACGCCTACGGCACCCCCATCATGGCGTATGCCGTCGACTCCGGCCAGCTCAAGCAGCGCAGGATCGCCTCCGTGAGAAGAGAGGCGAGCAAGGTCGACCTCTTGGTGACCCGTACTCAGCTCTCGGCCGATCGCCTGAAGGCCTGGGGAGTCACCGCCCCCGTGGAGGTCACCGACGACACCGCATTCGTTTTCAATGCAGGCAACGGTTCGGACATAATGAAACGGCTCTGGCCTGAAGCGAAGGACGTCGCCGGCATGGCGGTCGTGGACTTCAACATCTGGCCAGTCGTCATCCGTCCCTTCGGCCGGAAGCGGAACTGCTATCGCTGGCCCTATTACTTCTCGCGCACCCCGAGACGGCGTCGGGGGGGAGAGTTCCTCGCGAAGAGGCTCGCCGCCGAGGCCGATCGAATAGTCGAGAAGCATCACAAGCACGTCGCGCTCATCGCAATGGAAGCGGTCGACGAGGAGCTCGCCAAGGCCGTTCGCGGGAAGATGAAGCACGCGGACATGGCGAGGGTCTTCTCCTCCAACGAATACGACGCCGCCAAGATGACCCAGATCCTGCGCTCACTCGATTTCCTGATAACCTCCCGCTACCACGCCGCGGTCCTCTCGATGGCGGGTGGCGTCCCGCAGGCCGCCCTCGGGCACGACCTCCGCCTGCACGACCTCTACCAGGAGAGCGGGATGAAAGAGGAGTTCTTCATTCACTGGCAGGACGAGGACGCGTGGACGAGGTTGAGCCAGATCACCGACCGCTTGGTGGATGAGCACGACGTTCTGCGCGAGCGCATCTTCGCAATCAATGCGACGCACGCGGAGAAGGCGAAGCGCAACATCGAGCTGCTTCGCGCCTTCGCGAAGGAGAAGGGGCTCCCGGTGGTGGAATGAGCCACAAGGTGCTGATCACCGGGGCTACTGGATTCATCGGCACCCAGGTCGCCGTTCGGCTGATGCAGGAGGATTGCGAGGTCGTCGCGCTGGTGCGCGCCCGATCGGACGAGGAAGCGGAGCTGCGCCTGCGCCGCGCCTGGTGGGACTTCCCGGAGATGCGCAAGCTGATCGGCACGCGAGTGCGAGCGGTCGCGGGGGACGTTAGCGAGCCGCGACTGGGGCTCGGCGACGCTACCTACCAGGCACTCGTCGAAAGCCTCACGCATGTCGTGCATTCGGCGGCCGACCTCCGCCTCGACGCTCCGCTTGACGAGCTCAACAAGACGAACGTGCAGGGGGCGTTGAACACGCTCGAGCTCGGGAAGGCGGCGCATGATCATCACGGGCTGCAGCGCTTCGCGCACGTCTCCACCGCCTACGTGACCGGCATGAAGCAGGGCCGCATCGACGAGGAATCGCTCGACGGCTACGACATGCTGGACAACAACTACGAGCGCAGCAAGCACCTGGGCGAGAAGGCGATCCGCGAGCGCATCGGCACCGTCCCGATCAGCATCTTCCGGCCGGGCATGGTGGTAGGCGATTCCACCACCGGCTGGATCAAGACGTTCAACACTATCTACTATCCCTTCAGGCTGTACCTCACCGGCCGCCTCAGCGCCTTCCCGGTGTCATCCAAGACGAAGGTCAACCTGATGCCGGTGGACTACGTCGCGGACCAGCTCGTGCGGCTCACGCTCGATCCGAGGGCGGAGGGACTTACTTTCCATTTGACCGCGCCGACACGGTCCTGCCCGGAAGTCGGCGAGCTAGTGGCCGCCGCCCGAACCTGGGCGAGGGAGAACCTGGGTATCGATCTGCCGCCG
>DATJOX010000051.1:0-45198 GCA_035506675.1 Methanomassiliicoccales archaeon | reverse complement strand
TGACCACACTGGCGACTGCGAGGATCTGGCCATTCTCTACGCCTCGGTGCTCGAGGCGTCAGGGCACGACGCCGTCCTGCTGCTGTTCCCCGGCCACATGGCGACGGGGGTGGACTGCCCCTCCGCCACTGGCGAGTACTATCTCTACGACTCGGTCGACTACTTCTACTGCGAGACAACGAGCCCCGGCTGGCTGGTCGGCGAGCTGCCGCCAGAGATGCAGGGCGAATCCGCCACTGTTGTCCAGGTCAATTGACGACCCATCATGACCTGGATGAACGAATCGTATGTACGACCGATTCCCAACCGCCAATAGGAGGTGGATGGGATTGGGCCCCCGAAGGGAAGAAGATGAACAGCGTGAGGGTGGCGCAAGTGATCGTCTCGTTGATCGCCTTCGTGGCGTGGGTCTTGCAGGTGCTCGGATGAGCCCACCACTGACTCAGATCGCACCCAATGCTTTCAGGTGCGCCCCGGGCGCAGGCGCTTGGCGATTGCGGTTCTCAGGAAGAAGGCGATCATCAAGATAACCGCCAACCCGATCAACCCCGCGGCAAAATAGAGGATCCAGGCAGGAGCGCTCTCTTTGCCGGTGGCGAGGATGATCACTAGTCCAAGCGATTCTGCGATAAACGCTCCGAACCCCAACGCGAACGAATATAGGCCCATGGTCGCGCCGTAGGAGCGCGAGTCCGACGCATCCGCCATCAAGGCGAGCGCCGAGGGAACGAACGCCCCAGAGCCAAGCCCGAGGATGCCGAGAGGGATGAGGCCCAAGATCTTGAGGTGGAACCCAGCGGCGTCCTGGTAGTACAGGAAGTCCGAGAAGAACACCAGCATCACGATGATGCCGAGCATGCTGAAGACCCCGTAGGCCATGACGGGCACCCGTCCGAATCGGTCCGACACCTTGCCCCAGAACGGCTGAAGAAGTCCGAGCACCACGCCGCCGCCGGCGAACATCAGCCCGATGGAGGAGCCGGAGATGTTCTGACTGAGGAGGATTATCGGCAGGTACGTGAGCGCCAATCCGAGCACCGTGGCGACGATCAGCCAGATGGGGAACATGAGACGGACCTCGCGCACTTTGAACACCTTTCGCAGGGCGGCGAAGCTCACGTACCGCTCCGCTTTCGCCCTCACCGGCTCCACCTTCACTAGCGCGTACAGCATGATCGCCGAGGCGGCCAGCATCCCCGCCATGAGCAGGAACGCCAGGCGAATGTCAATGAGGTCGACGAGGAAGCCTCCTACGACCGCCCCAAGGATGTAGCCAAGGAAGGTCGAGTAGTCGAACCACCCCATCTGCCTTCCCCTGTCGGAGCTGTGCGCGTGGTCGGCGATCATCGCGATCGCCGGCGCCACCGTCGCTGCCGCTCCCACCCCGTGAATACCGTGCAGCACAGCCAGGTACCAGGTGTTGTTCGAGAGCGAGTAGAACGCGACCATGATCGCAGCAAGGGTCGTGCCGAGAACGATCACCCTCTTCCGCCCCACGCGGTCGCTGACCATTCCGAAGTAGTTGGCTGTCAGCATCTCGGCCAGAGGATACGGCACAGCGATTATCGCCACGCTCAAGAGCCGGGTTCCTGGGTCACCGGTGACGAAAGCGGATATGAGCAGAAGCAGCGCGCCGAACGCGGTCCTGAGCAGGAGGGTCGAGATGTAGAGAACTCTTAGGTGCCAGGGCGTCTTATGTCTCGATACCTGCACGACGTCAAACATTCGCGACTGTCAGCGATTACGCGGGCTTAATGACTCTGCCACGAAACATGGCTGGAATCTACGCCGCGTTCGACGTCTTGACCAGATCTATGTTGGTCGGCCCGATGCTAAATGTCATGAATGCCCCGTTACCACTGAACTCCATCTTGTACGGTACCAGTGGATTCGCTCCGGCGTACGTGGTCATCGTCCCCGCGGACAGGCTCATGACGTAGACGTCCACCCTCTTCTCCCCGTAGACCGTTACTAGGGTGCTGTCGGTTTGGGTCTTGGTGCCGAGGTCTGCAGTGCCGCTGAACGACGAGGTGCCAGTGATGTGCTGCCAGGAGGTCGAAATGTTCAGGCCGGTGTACTCGGTCTTGGCGTCACATCCTGCTGCAGTAACGTTGAGGAATGTCACTCGCATGCTCGCAGATATAGGGTTGCTTGCGGCGTCCACCCCCGCGATCGTGTAGACGATGAAGTCTCCGCTGTGGATTGAGGGGCCCGAATGTCCACCAGTGACCATTATCGCCACCCCTGCGCCCGCAATCACTGCGACCACAGCGACAATCGCGACGAGCGCGATCTTGTCGTTCTTCTTCATCGAACCCTGCTTCCTCGATGCGATACCGCGCATTGGACGTATTATTGTTCCGAGACAATGGCGGGAATGAACGTCTTCGCTCGTCAGTTCTCACCCGCCTCCCGCTACTATTTTGAACGCACCCGCTCGATACCACTCCATGGACTCAACGGACATCTTCGTGAACGGCTCGGCGGAGAACGTCAGGCAGGCGGTGCTCAAGGCGTTCGAATACAACCAGTTCAAGGTCCAATGGCAAACTGAGACGTCCGGCGTGGCGAGCAAAGGTAGCAAAGGCAAGAACCTCGCGCTCGGGGCTTTGGCGCAGTACTACGAGATCGGGTTCCAGATCATCACCACCCCAGACGCGTCGCTCGCATTGCGCCTCACTAAGACCAACAGTGGTTGGGCAGGAGGAGCGCTCGGCGCGCACAAGGTGAAGAAGCAATACGAGGACTTGACCAACGGACTTTCGAGCTACTTCCAAGCCCAAGGAATCTTCAAGGGTAAGACCCCATAGGGGCCAATGGAGCTTGACGATGAGCGCGCCCGGTTCGATCCTCACGAGCAGCGAGTACGTGCTGAAGAAGAAGATCCTCTCCCTCAGCGAGCATTACGACCTGGAGGACCGGACGGGGGCGCGGCTGGGCGAGGCCGACGGGAAGATCATCCAGCTGCCTGCGAAGTTCGTCGTCAAGGACGCACTCGGGCAAGAGGTCATGCGCCTCGAAGGCAAGGTGCTAGCCCTCCGCAGCCAATTCACGTTCTATGACAACCTCGACGTCCAGATAGGCATCATCAGGAAGAAGATCGTCAAGTTCATCGGCGACGAGTACTGGGTGGAGAAGGACGGCGCCGAGATCATGCGCATCTACGGCAACTTCGTGGAGCATGACTACCGCATGGAGATCGGCGGGCAGCTGGTCGCGCAGGTGCACAAGCGTTGGTTCACGATCAGGGATTGGCTCGAAGTCTCGGTGCTTGGTAACGTTGACCATAGGATAGTGCTCGGAGCGGTGATCGCCATCGAGCATCAGGAGGTCACAGAGAGGCGGAACAGCGGGTAGGCGCCTCCTCCTCAGCCTTCGCCCTCGAGCTTCTTCTTCGCCTCTTCCAGCTGGCTCGCCTCTTCCTTGCTCGGCTTGGGGAATTCGAGGTCCAGGCTGCGAATCTCCCTGGCGACGATGTCCGAGACCAGGGACCAGGTGGCCCATTTCTGGTCCGCGGGAATGATGTACCAGGGCGCGTTCTTGGTGCTCGTTTCGCCGAGCATCGCTTCGTACGCGCGCACATAGTCATCCCAGAACTCGCGTTCGTGCAGGTCGGCCAGCGAGAACTTCCAGTTCTTGTCCTCGTTCTCCAAGCGCTTGAGAAGGCGTTGCCTTTGCTCCTCCTTCGAGATGTGCAGGAAGAACTTCAGGACCCTCGTGCCGCTCCGGTAGAGATGCTTTTCGAAAGCATTGATGTCCTCATAGCGCCCGTTCCAGAACTTGTCGCCTCGATTCCCGGGAGGAAGCGGTTGGGACGCGAGCACGTCTGGGTGCACGCGCAGCACCAGGACCTCCTCGTAGTAGGAGCGATTGAAGATGCCGATCTCCCCGCGTCCGGGAAGCGCCTTGCTGTATCGCCAGAGGAAGTCGTGGTCGAGTTCCTCCGGGGTAGGGACCTTGAAGCTCGCCACCTTGCAGCCCTGAGGGTTCACGCCCGACATCACGTGTTTGATCGTGCCGTCCTTGCCGGCGGTGTCCAGCCCCTGCAGGACGATGAGGATCGAGTAGGTGTTGCTGGCCCAGAGAAGCTCCTGTGCGGCGCTCAGCTCCTTGCGGTTCTCTTCCAAGGCCTTGTCGGCGCGCTCTCGGATCGCCTCCTCGCTCTCGCCCTTCAGGTCCTTCGACGCCGTCCAGTCGGTCTCGTAGTCCGATAGGTCGACCTTCTCCCCTGGCCTCACCATCAGCTTCTTGATCTCCTTCTTCCTGGCCATCGCGCTCACTCAGGGAAGCATTGCAGGACGAAGAATAAAAGGGCGATGGCGCTCCACTTTCGCCCATCCCCCCTCCTCCGCCCTATATAGGCTCAAGGCGGAACGGAATGCCACGGGATCAAAATGGGAAGGACCGTTCCGACGTACCGCATGACCCTGGAGTCGATACTCCAGAGCTGGGCAGACTACCGCCGCGCGTTGCCCAAGGACGACCGCGAGGTATTCGACGAGATGACCAACCGTGCACGTATGCACGCCTCCGCCTCCACCTACGCGGCCTTCGCGGACCCAGTGGAGGGGGCGCTGCTCTCCATCCTCCTGGAGCAGGAGAAGGAGATCCGCGGGCTGAAGGCGCGCGCGCAATGAAGGGCTGGATCATCGACTGCTACCCGGACTACGAGCGCGGGTGCATGGTGGTCTGGCTGAAGACCGATCACGGCATCGAGCGCCTCGTGGACCGGCATTTCTCGCCCTCGTTCTACGTCCGCGCCTCGCCGGAGCAGCTGCGCAGGCTGACCGACGATCTTCGTACCATCGACGTGCAGAACACCGAGCTGCAGCTCCGCACCACGCTCATGGACGAGGTGCAAAGGCCGTTCCTCAAGGTCACAATGGAGGAGTACGGCGAACTGTCGCAGGTAGCGAAGCTGGTGGACTCGTGGGGGCGGTACCGCGACTACGAACTGTACAACGTGGACCTGCGCTTCGACCAGCGCTACTTCATCGAGCGGGGCGTGTTCCCGAACGGGCTGTTGGAAGTAGATACGAAATTCCGCATGCTCGACGTGCAGGACCGCATCGATTATCCAATGCCCCCGCTGAGCGCGCTTGAGGTCAAGGTGGATATCGACGCCGCCAAGGGCATTCCGACCGCGGACGACGCGATAACGCGCGCTCACGTAGACGACATAGTCATCGATGGGCAGGAGGAGGACGTGCTGCGCGAGCTGCAGGCGATGATCGAAGAGCGCGACCCGGACGTCATCTACACCGACGGCGGCGACGAGTTCCTGATGGAGTACCTGGGCAAGCGCGCGGAGCTGCACGGAATGACGTTCGATCTAGGGCGCGAACGAGGCTTTCGCAAGGGCAAGGGGAAGAGCTACTTCACTTACGGCCGCATCCTCTACAAGGCCCCGGCGCACAAGCTGCGCGGGCGCATCCACATCGACTCCGGCGGCTCGTTCATGTACTACGAGAGCGGGCTGTACGGGCTCGTCGACCTCTCGCGCCTCTGCCTCATCCCCGTTCAAGATCTTTCTCGCCTGTCCCCGGGAAGCGCCATCAGCGCGATGCAAGTGACGCAGGCGATGAAGGACGGGCACCTGGTGCTCTGGAAGAAGAACGTGCCGGAAGCGTTCAAGACCGCGGGCGAGCTGCTCACTTCCGATCGCGGCGGGTTCATCTACGAGCCGGTGGTCGGCATCCACGAGCGCATCGCGGAGGTCGACTTCACCTCGCTCTACCCGAGCATCATGGTGCGGCACAACATCTCGCCGGAAACGGTCGACTGCCGCTGCTGCCCGAACACGACGAAGCTCGTTCCTGAGCTGGGGTATCGCATCTGCCAGAGGCAGACTGGCCTGGTGCCGCGCGTCCTCAAGCCGGTCATCGATCGCCGCATCGAGCTCAAGCGCCGGGTGAAGGCGAACGTCCCGCACAAGGAGGTCTACGATCAGCGGCAGAAGGTGCTGAAGTGGCTGCTGGTGACGTGCTTCGGCTACACCGGCTACAAGAACGCGCGCTTCGGGCGCATCGAGTGCCACGAGAGCATCAACGCCTATGGCAGGGATATCCTCCTGCGCACGACGGAGATGGCGGAGGAGCGCGGGTTCCGCATCCTGCATGGCATCGTGGACTCTCTTTGGCTGGAGGGCGGTGGGGATGCGGAACGCTTCTGCGACGAGGTCAGCAAGGAGATCGGCATCCCACTCGTGCTCGATGGCATCTACAAGTGGATCGTGTTCCTGCCGGCGACCACGACCGGCGTCGGCGCGCTCAATCGCTACTACGGGCTGTTCGAGACGAACGAGCTCAAGCTGCGCGGCATCTTCCTGCGCAAGAGCGACACGATCGAGCTGGCCAGGGACCTACAGAACGACATGCTGGCGGTGTTCTCGAAGGCTTCTGGCGTGCAAGAGTTCAAGGCGCGCATCCCCGAGGCGCTCGACGTGCTAGACTCGTACCTCGAGAAGCTGCGCGATCGCACCGTCCCGATGCAGAAGCTGATCATGATCAAGCACGTCTCCAAGGCGTTCGAGGAGTACACGCAGTTCACGCACTCGTACGCGGCGCTGAAGCAAATGGAGGAGATGGGGTTCCCGGTGCCTCCTGGCAAGTCGGTCGAGTACGTCGTCTGTGACGGCGACTCGCGGAATCCGTGGGAGCGCGTGAAGGTGGCCTCGTTCCTCAACGGGTGCGAGGAGTACGACGTGGACGAGTACAGCAAGCTGCTGCGGCGCGCGACCGCCGACCTCCTGCACCCCTTCGGCTGGAGCTTCGAGGCGCTCGAGGAACGGGATGCTATCGCGACAGCGAAGCTATGATCGCCTCGTCCAGGCCGAAGAGCGCGAGCGTGATCGGGAGCAGCAGGCAGCCTGTCAGATGCACGCGCCCGATGCCTATGCGAGGGGGGAGAAGACCGAGCAGCAGCGACGCCGTCGCGATCAGAATCCCAGGAATGCCGGTGAAGAAGGCGATCAGCGCGACGAGCACGACGAACAACGCGCGGTTCACCAGTCCCAGGTCCCTGCCCCCGACGCGATTCGCTATGCATCTGGCAATCCCGATCGCCGCGAAGTAGCCGATCGCTGAGGCGACGAGGACCGCCAACAGGAAGAGCGCAAGGAACGAGGAGGTCGCCTGCTCGTTCCCCAGCACCTGCTGCACCGCCACCATCGACCCGCTCCTGACCTTGCCAAGCAGGACGAAAGCGAGCACGCTGAACACCGCGGACGCGGTTCCGACCGCCGACACCATGTGAATGAAGCGCTTGGCGTTCTCCTCGCTCCCGCCGCCCTCCCTGGCCATCGGGGCGAAGAGCACCGCCGCGGAGGTGGAAGTGATCCCCGGAAGCCATCCGGAGGCGAAGCCGGCGAGAGAGCCGAGGAGCCCGGCGCGGACCGGAGCAGGTGCGGGGACGGATTCGTCCTGCCTGGGGACCGGCCCGGAACGCATGCTCAGCACGAGTGATGGGAGCCCGAACAGCCCCGTGAGCAGGGGAAAGAGCATGCTCTGACCTAGCCCGGTGAAGACATCGGCAAAAGGAGCGCGAGCGTCCATGGCGACGAGCCCGAGCGCCCCCGAGAGCGAGAAGACGGCCAGCGCCGCGAGCTTCGCCATCAGCGTTGGCCTGCGAACGCGCCATGATCCTGTCAACCGGTACCGACCCTCGAGCGGAAGCGCAAATCCCTTGATCCGATAGCGGCCATAGGAGGTCCTCACTACTGCCCGCCCCAGCACCTTGCTGCGAGCGACGATGCCGATCAGTTCCGCAGGCTTGCCGTCGACAGGCACCTGGGCGACGATCGAGATCGTGTCGGGAGAAGGATGCGCCGAGCCCTCTCGCACATCCAAGCAAGCCACCGCCGGCGCCTTTCCCCTTTCTGATAGGATGAGCGCGGCGGCCACGACCACCAGCATCCAGGGGATGATCGGCTTGAGCTGATGGTCCAGACTGAAAGGAGGGGAGAGGAGGATCTGAAGAGGGAGGGTCGCAAGGACCGCCACCATTGCTCCGACCAGACTGCCTTTCGCGGCGAACGCTACCGCTTCCACTCCCTTTCCCGCGAGAAGAAGGCGATGCCCAGGGAGGATCGAGAGCACGCTGGCCTCATCTGGCACGCCGAGGAACGTCGAGGGCACGAAGTCCACGAATGAGTGGGCGATCGCGGCGGAGACGATGAGGCAAGCAAGCAGAAGAGGGGCGAGGGCTCCATCCGCGCCAAACAGCGAACAGGATGACGCGATCGGCGGTTCCAACAGCGGATAGCCGGCGACGAGCAGCAGGCTTAGCGTGTTGACATGCAATCCGGGCGTCATTCCGCTGCAAGTCCCCAACAACCCTCCGAGCAGCGAGTACAGCAAGGTCAGCGCGATCAGGGAGAGCTCCACCCCAGGGCAATTGTCCTCAGCCAGGCAACCGAGCTGGTTACTCGAAGTCTACAGTCAAAGCTATTAGACGCGCGCTGCGTTCCAGACGGGATGACGGACGTGATCGTGGCCCGCTCGCTCACCAAGAGGTACGACGAGCTTATGGCGGTCGACGCCATCGATTTCACGATCCACGAGCGCGAGTGCTTCGGCTTCCTCGGCCCCAACGGAGCGGGGAAGACGACGATCATCCGCATGATCCAATGCGTTTCTCCGCTCACTTCGGGCAGTCTCAGCGTCCTGGGAATGGACGTGGACAAGGACGAGCGCAAGATCAAGGAGGTTGTGGGCGTGGTCCCGCAGGACAACAACCTCGACCCGGACTTCAACGTCCTGAAGAATCTCACCGTTTATGCCAGCTATTTCGGGATTGACAAGGAGACGGCGCAGAAGAAGGCGGAGGAGCTCCTGCGCTTCATGCAGCTCACCGAGAAGAAGGACGCGAAGATCGACGAGATCTCGGGGGGCATGAAGAGGCGCCTGACCATCGCCCGAGCGCTCATCAACGACCCCAAGGTTCTCATCCTTGACGAGCCGACGACCGGGCTCGACCCGCAGGCCAGGCACGTGATCTGGGACAAGATCCGGGAGCTCAAGGAAAGAGGGGTCACGGTCATCGTCACCACCCACTACATGGAGGAGGCGCAGCGCCTCTGCGACCGTCTGGTGATCATGGAGACTGGCAAGATCCTCGTCGAGGGGGAACCGAACTCACTCATCGCCAAGATAATCGGCAGCGGGGTGGTCGAGGTGATCGAGCCGACCCTCGAGGTCGAGGAGTTCGGGAAGCAGTCTGGATGGAACCAGGAGAGGGCGGACGACCGGCTCTTCATCTACACCAACGAGAACCAGGAGGTAAGACGGAAGCTCCAGCAGCGCTTCCCGACGATCAACAGCCTCATCCGCGATGCCACTCTCGAAGACGTGTTCCTCAAGCTCACCGGAAGGGGGCTGAAGGAGTGAGAGGGAACGTTCTGGGCAACATCTCCTGGCGCGCGTGGAAGGTCTGGCGGCGCAACGCCGACGTCTTCTTCATCACCTGGAAGACGAACTTCCTGCCTTCGTTCATCGAGCCGGTCCTGTACCTGCTGGCGATGGGGCTGGGGTTCGGGATGTTCGTTTCAGGGTTCCCGCCGCCCTACGACAAGTTCAGCTACGTGCAGTTCCTCGCGCCCGCGCTGGTCGCGATCCAGGCGATGTACGGTGCCTTCTTCGAGTGCACCTACGGCTCGTTCGTGCGCATGCACTTCCAGAAGACCTACGACGCGATCGTCGCGACGCCCCTTACGATCGAGGACGTGATAACGGGCGAGATCTTGTGGGGAGCGACCAAGTCCCTCATCAACGGCACGATCGTGATGATCGTCGTGTTCACCGCCGGCCTGGTGGTCGGAACGCCTCTCATCACGATACCCGGGCTGATCATAATTCCCTTCATCTGCGCGCTCGCGGGCCTGGCGTTCGCCTCGCTGGCGATGACGTTCACCGCCCTCGTTCCGAACATCGACTCGTTCAACTATCCGTTCTTCCTCTTCTTCACGCCGATGTTCTTGCTCAGCGGCACGTTCTTCCCGCTCGGCATCCTGCCGCGCGCCATCCAGGACTTGGCACAGGTGTTCCCGCTCACGCACACCGCGAACCTGATACGAGATCCTGTGCTCGGCATAGCGGGAGCGCAGGACGTCTTCGGGCTGATCTTCCTGCTCGTCTGGACGGCGGCTTTCTTCTACCTTGCCGTCTACCTGATGAAGCGGCGCCTGGTCAACTGAGCACGACGACGCGACCTTCGCGCACCTCGACCTTGACGAGTGCCTTGATCGAGAGACCGAGCTCCCTCTCGAGCTCCTTCCTCTTGTCGCCCTTGTCCACGGCGACCACCACATCGACGACCTCCGCGCCAATGGAACGAAGTCCCCGGACTATCGACCTGAGCGTCCCGCCGGTGCTGAGGACGTCATCCACCACCACGACCCGGTCCCCCTTGCCCACGCCGTTGATGAAGAGCTCGACGTCAGAGTATCCAGTGTTGTGCTTGATCCTGAGTTCGCCTGGAAGCCCATAGCTGCGCTTGCGCAGGATTATGTAGGGAAGCCTGAGGCGCAGCGAGAGAGGCACGGCGAGCGGAATTCCCATCGCCTCCGGGGCCACTATCAGATCGCATCGGTAGGCGCTCGCTCCCGCGAAGCCGCCGATGACCTCCTCGAGGAGCGTCGGCTCCACGGACAGCACCCCATCGGTCACTGGGTTAACGAAGTAGTCGTAGTCGCCGTATCGGATGACCTTCGCCTCGCGCAGGCTCCTCTTGAACCGCGAGAGCTCGAGACTCAGCGCTTTGTCGAGAAAGCCTGGCGGACCGGTCAGCATTGCTCCCACACCCGGCCCTTGCGGCGAACCTTTCCGTCCCCCTCGAGGTGTTTGAGCGTCATCCTAACGAGTTCCTCGCTCACGTCCACCTGGAACTGGTCCTTGAAGGCGTGGCGCACTTCTTCCTCCGTCTTCGGCTCGTAGAGCGTTTTTGGGATCAGGGTGCGCAGGTCCTCGTACAGGTTCCAAGGGAAGATGAACCAGGTCCAGTCCTTCTCGGACACCTTCACCGAGTAGAAGTCCGGCTCTATCTTCGAGTGAGTGATGTGGAGGAGCGTCGCCGTGTTCACTTCCATCGGACTTTTCTCCTTGAGGTGCTTCACCGCCAACTTGAGGCTCTCACCAGTGTCGGTGATGTCGTCCACCACCAGCACGCTCTCGTCCTTGACCGGTGTGTTCAGCTCCTGCGTCAAGAGCGCGATCCCGTCGGGGTTCGCGGTCATTCCCCAGTGCTCAGTTTTCACCGCGTACAGCTTCTTCACGTGCAGGTGATCGCAAAGAAGCCTCGCAGGCACCCACCCGCCCCGAGTGAGACCGACGATGACGGTCGGTTTGCATCCGCAATCCTGGATCTGCCGGGCGACGTCCTGCGTCCACTTCGAGATTTCCTCGAACGTAACGACCTTGCATTTGAAGCTCTCAACCTTGTCCATTAACACACCTGCGCCCCTCCCAGAGGCATTGAGAGAAAAAAGGCTTTCTGCTGAGCGCGGAAGTGATTTGGAGCCACCCGTTGATAGCTGCATTGATGCCCTATCCACGCGCCATCCTCAACCGCCTCAAGTGGACGGATGGCGAAGACCTCAAGGAAGCCAACATCACCTATCTGCACCGCGGATCCCAGGGCGATGCGAGAAGGATTGAGGGCAGCGAGATAATCGAGCTAGAGCGTTCGTTCTTCGTGACCGCCGACGCCAAGATCCCGTACCACCGCATCCGCCGCATAGAATACCGAGGGCGCGTGCTTTTCAGCAGCGAAGAGAAAGCAGAAACAGAAGAGGGATGAAGAAGGGGTTTTCAGCGCGGTTCGTTGCAGTTCGGGCAGGTGCGCATGAATGCCGGGTACTGAACCCCGCACTTCTTGCACTTGACCATCTCCGCATGCTTCGGCTGCTGCGCCGGCTCAGGAGCCGGGGCGGCCGGTGCGGGCGGCGCGGGCTGCGGTGGCGGCGCTTGCGCGGGCTGCTGCTGAGGCGGCGCGACCTGGTACTGCCCCTGCGGATATGGCTGGTAGTTCGGCTGGAACACCTCATTCAGCTTGACGTAGGCGAGCAGCATGAAGATGCCTGCGAGAATGCCGAGTATCAGGGTCAGCACTGCCCAGATGAGCAGATTGTCGCGGGCTTCCTTGAAGCGCCCAGCGTCTAGGTTGTCGAAGAACATGCCCTTCAGCATGAACACGGCGACCAGGTTCACGATCGCGGCGATCAGCGAGTACCATCCGGTACCGATGCCGAACTTCGTAAACATGAAGAGGTCGATGATGCCCTCGATCAGCAGTAGTATGCCCCAGAAGAGCGCGACCCATTGCCCCCAGTAGGCGAGCCTACGGGCCTCGGAGGCGCTGGCCGGCAACCATGCCGGTCCTGGCTCCTTGGCCATAAATGACAAATTGAGCGAATCCAATTGCTCCATTGTGCCCCATCCTCTCGAATGGCGGGTCTTCCGCCAGTTCGACAATTGAAAGCCGTTGTTAGTATTTAGAGATGTTGCGCAAAAATGGGGCCCTGGCCAAGGCCGTGAGCGTGGCGCAAAACTACGAATTGCAGATGGAAGATCCGATGACGACCTTTTGCATCCAGCAACACCAGTATGATTCGCGAATTCAAAACCTTCAAATAACCCTCCCCATCTACGATGGCCAGAAAGTGCAACGATGAAAGGTAACGATTTCAAGCACATTTACGACCATCTTAAGAACCCCAACGACGTCAAAACCCTCTCCAAGCAACTGGGCTTGGACGAGGAGCTTCTTACTGTCATCTTCACCCAAAAGACGGTGCGCGAGACCACGAAGAAGTTCTATCGCATCCAAAGGCTAGCGCCCCACCTGCTCAAGGACTGGAAGTCCGGCCGGAGCATGATGTCCATCGCCGTCAAGCACGAGTTCCCACCAATTCTCACCGGAATGATGATCTTCCAGGCGAACGGGTGCTCGAAGAAGGTGTTCTGGAAGCACGTGCGTGAGCCGAACACTATCGAGGACCAGCGTGTCAAGCGCGACATCCTCGAGATCACCGAGGCGGACTGCGTCTACTCTCCGTGGGCGAACGAAACGCAGTACAAGCGCGGGGCTTGGGGCGAGGGACAGTTACAGGGCTGGCTAGACTCGAAAGGCCTCACGTACCGAACTGAGAAGGACCTCCGCGGCGAGTTCCCGAAGACTCCCGACTGCCTCCTCGATGAGCCCATCAGGGTCAACGGATGGGACATCAACTGGATCGAGTCGAAGGCGTCCTTCGGGGACAAGGTCGAGATCAACAAGAACGTGAAGAAGCAGCTGGAGCCGTACACCGAGCTCTTCGGGGACGGCCTGGTTGTCTACTGGTTCGGGTTCGTGGACGAGATCGAGAACCCCCGGGGCATCTACATCACCGACGCCTCGCTCCTGCACATGGACTGCAAGATTCTGAGCGCGGAATGCAAAAAGCCGTTAACCTGAAGAATCATAGCAGGAGGTCATGGGCCTCCAGAGCATCTCTGCGAGCGAACTCGAGCGCTTCAGCTACTGCCCCCTGAGCTGGTGGCTCGGCAGGCAGGAAGAGTTCACCTCGGAGGCGCTCGAGAACGGGGAGGCCCGCCACGGCGAGGCGGCAAAGGGGCTGAACGAGATCGTCAGCACCGAGCGGAGCGCGCGCGACTGGGAGATGCTGGTGCTGGTGTTCTCGGTGGTCGCGACCGCCTTGGGGATCGTAGGGGTTTCGCTGATGATCCCGATGGATTCGACCACGGTCTCGTACATCCTCGGTGCGATCGCGATCATCTGGATCGGGGCGGCCGCTTTCCTGCTCTTCCGTTCGCTGAGGATCGAGGAGAGGAGGCGAACGACGAGGTACGAACAGGGAGTGGCGATCGCCGCAATCGTCGGCATGGTGGTGGCCTTGAACGCCGTCAGCCTCCTTCAGGACAACTTCATGCTAGGGGTGGTGGTCGAGGTCATCGCGCTTCTCTGGCTCATCGGCGCCTCCTTCGCCCTCAACCGGTCGCTCAAGTTCGCGAAGGTGGCGGATGGCAAACGCAAGGAGCAGGCGGTGGAGGGGACGATCCTTTACGTGGACGGCGAGAACTCGCGCCTGCTTCGCTCGGAGAAGTACGGGCTGACCGGGCGCCCGGACTACATCCTCGAGGTCGGGGACGAGCTCGTGCCGGTGGAGCTCAAGACCGGTAGGAAGCCGCGCGGGCCGCTATTCTCTCACGTCATCCAAGTGTCGGCGTACTGCATGCTCGTGGAGGACGCGATGAATCGCAAGGTGAGTCACGGAATCCTGCGGTACGGGGACGTCGAGCACGAGATCGATCTCGACGACGACATGCGCGACCTCGTCATCGGCAAGCTCGCGGAGATGAGGGAAGAATCGCGCACTGGAAACGTGCATCGCAATCATCAGCGCGAGGGCAAGTGCCGCTCTTGCTCCCGCCGCGATAAATGCCCGGAGAGGCTCGCCTAAGCTACTCCACCGTCACGCTCTTCGCGAGGTTGCGAGGCTTGTCGATGGAGCACCCCTTCAGATTGGCCACGTGATAGGCGATGAGCTGCGTGGCGACCGAGAGCGGGAACGGGGAGAAGAGCGGCTGCACTTCCGGAATATGGATCACCTTGTCCGCGACCTGCTCGATCTCCTCGTCGCCCTCGTTCGCGATCGCGATCACCGGCGCGTCCCTGGCCTTCACCTCGGACAGGTTCGCGATCATCTTGTCATAAGTGTGGTCCCGCATGCACGCCGCGACCACCGGCGTGTCCGGGCCGATGAGCGCCAGAGGTCCGTGCTTGAGCTCGCCCGCCGCGTAGCCCTCCGCGTGAATATACGATATCTCCTTCAGCTTGAGGGCGCCCTCGAGCATGACTGGATAGGAGATGTTGCGACCGAGGTAGAACGCGTCCCTCGATTGCGCGATCATCCCGCACGCGTCCATCACCGACTCGGAGTTGTCGAGCACCCTGCGCACGACCTGCGGCAGCGAGGTAAGCTCCGTGCGCATGTTCCTCAGCGTGTCCGCGTCGATAGTCCTGCGGCGGTGCCCGATGCGCATCGCCGTCAGATAGAGCGCTACCAGCTGCGAGATGTAGGTCTTGGTGGCGGCCACACCGATCTCCGGGCCGGCGCGCGTGTACATCGTCTCCTCGGCCTCTCGGGTCATCGTGCTGCCGACGACGTTCGTGATCGCGAGCGTGTGCAGTCCCCTTCTCCTCGCCTCCCTGGTGGCGGCGAGCGCGTCGGCCGTCTCCCCGCTCTGCGAGATGACGATGACGAGAGGGTCTTCCCGGACATCAGAGGAATAGCGGAACTCGGATGCCAGCTCGACGGTGGTCGGGATCTTCCCGAGCTTCTCGAGCACGTATTTCCCGACCAGGCCCGCGTGGTACGATGTGCCGCAGGCGACGAGCTTGACCGCCGGGACGTCCTCGCCGAGCACGCCCTCGTCCTGCTCCAGTCGGTCCACGTTCCCGATGAGCGTGTTGCGGATCGCCTCCGGTTGCTCGAATATCTCCTTGAGCATGAAGTGCGCGAAGCCGCCCTTCTTTGCGTCCTCGGCCGTCCAGGTGACCATCTCCGGCATGCGGCGTACGGTCTGGCCCGAGGCGTCGAAGATCGTGACCTTCGATGGCGATATTTCCGCCACCTCCCCGTCCATCAGGTAGAGGACCTTGCTCGTGTACTCGAGCAGCGCCGTCACGTCGGAGGCGACGAAGTTCTCGCCCACCCCCACTCCGATGACCAGCGGGTTCTCCTTCCTGGCGGCGACGATCTTCTCCGAGCCCTCCATCGCCAGGACGATCGCGTACGTCCCTTTGATGTCTGAGAGCGCGGAGACCAGGGCCTCGCGCAGATCGCCCGTGTTCCTCTCCTCGACGAGGTGCACGATGACCTCCGTGTCCGTTTCCGAGGAGAAGATGTGTCCCCGGTCCAGCAGACCCTTCTTGAGCGCGGCGTAGTTCTCGATGATGCCGTTGTGCACCAAGGCAATGGTCCCGCTGCAGTCCGTGAACGGATGGGCGTTCTCCTGCGAGGGCCGGCCGCACGTCGCCCAGCGGGTGTGACCGATGCCGATGCCGCCGTGCATCGACGGCAGCGAGTGCTCGATGACGGCGAGTTCTCCCTTGTCCTTGTGTATCGCGAGATGCTCTCCAATGACCGCGATCCCCGCCGAGTCATACCCGCGGTACTCGAGGCGCCTTAGCGAACTGAGAAGCACCTCCGAGGCGTCGCGCGGACCAGTGTAGCCGACGATCCCGCACATCAGATCACGATGCTCCTGTTCTCCAGCGTTCCTCTGATGGTGGCGTGGTCGGCGACCTTGCTCTCCGCCCCGATGATCGTGCCCGACACGCAGGTCACGCCGGCACCGATGACCGAGCTCTCGCCGACGAGGGTCCCAATCCGCTTCAGCCCGAAGAACTCGTTCTCGACCCTGACGTTAGCGGTCGTTCCCGGGGCCATGAAGCCAGGGCCGACGCTCGTTCCCTCGTCCATCACGCTGTGGGAGATGTGGGAGTGCGAACCGATGCTCGCTCCCCCCATGATGACCGATTCGAAGATGTGTGTGTAGGGCCCGACCACCACCGCATCGCCGATGCTGGTGGACGGCTGGATCGTGACCAGCGGCCCGATGTCGCAGCCCTGCCCGATGACCACCGGCCCCTCGATGTAACAGCCGGAGCGTATCCTCGAGCCAGCGCCGATCGCCACCGGCCCCTTCAGGATCACGTCGTCCTCGACGGTGCCTTCGATCGAGAGCCCGGCCCAGGTCATCGCGGCCGCGTTGACCTTCAGCAGGTCCCAAGGATAGACCACGTCCATCCACTTCCCGGAGGTGCGCACCGCTCGCATGTCCAGCTTCCGCAGGTTCGATCCCAGGACGTGGGTGAGCGACATCACTCCTCGCGACGCTTCCTTCTCAAGCAATTCGAAAACGCTCGAATTCAGCCGGTACGCGCCCGTGGACACGACGCGCTCCTGCGTCGACGTTGGCTTCTCTACGATGTTCGTGACCTTGTCGCCATCTAGGCTCACGACCCCATACTTCGAGGCCATTTCGCTCTGCGCAACCGAGATCGCCGATCCGTCCTCCACCCCGATAAGATCCGAAACGAACTTCGCGTCCACCACGTTGTCGCCCGCCAGGACCAGGAACTCCTTTCCTGCCATCCCCTTGGCGGCGAGAAGGGCGTGCGCGGTGCCGAGCTGCTTTTCCTGCACGGCATAGTTGATGCGAGCGTCGTATCCGCTGCCGTCACCAAAGTGCGACATGATCCTTTCCCGACGGTATCCGACGACCATGACGATGTCCCGGATCCCGTTCTCCACCAGGGCCTGCACCACGTACTCCAGGATAGGGCGGTTCGCTACTGGGATCATGACCTTCGGACGCGAGCTCGTGAAGGGTCTGAGCCGGACGCCTTCGCCCGCGGCCAGGATGACGGCCTTCATGTCTTTGGACACAGTCCTTGATTCATCGACTTCTGTATAAACCTTGGCTGCCACTTTCGCGCTCGCGCTCGATCTGAGGAGGTATCACTCTCGATAACAGCCAAAAAGGGTATAAGGCCGCCACGGTCGCTCGCTCCGGCGTCGTTCACATGCAATCCGACGATTCCATCAAGATCCCGCGCGAAATCCACTCCTTCTTCGGAAACCCAGGCGGTCACTCCCTCATAGTCCGGGGAATTGCAGGGGCGGGCAAGACCACCTTCGCGCTCCAGGTGGTGGAGGACCTTGCCGCCGTCGAGAGCAGTTATTACTACTCCACCCGGGTCTCGGACACATCGCTGTTCCTACAGTTCCCGTGGCTGAAGGAGAAGCTCGGGAAGGAAGGCGAGGCGAAGCCGGCTTCGAGCAACGCATCGCGCTCCGCCCTCGCTGGACTGAAGGGGATCGCGTCGAACCGTCGGGCCGAGGGGAAGGGCATCGTTTCGGTCTCGATCGGAAAGGAGCTCGGAGACATCGAGGCGATGTATGAGGCGGTGGAGAAAGCGGGACAGCGGTCCCTGGTCGTGATCGATAGCATCGACGCCCTGGCCGAACGCTATTCGCTCTCCTGCGTGAATCTGATCAATACTCTGCAAAAGGACCTTGTCGAAGGGAAGTCGGCGAACCTCGTCTTCGTGCTCGAGAGCCCGGAGCCGATGCTCGACTACCTTGGAGACGGGGTCGTGAGATTGGGACTGGACGAGCACGAGGGACGACGCACCCGCGTCATCGACCTGCTCAAGCTGCGCGGGATCGAGATCCGCCAACCGAAGTACCTCTACACTCTGAAAGGGGGCCGCATCCAGTCATTCGAATACCATTGCGGGAAGAGGCCGCGGAGCGAGTCGTCCTGGGCGCCTCTCGCGGACAAGGAGCCGCGCGTGTCCACGGGCATCGCGGACCTCGACGCCCTTCTCGGTGGAGGGGCGGAGAAGGGCTCGGTGGTGCTCATCGAGCTCGGAAATGGAGTGCCAACGACCGTCATCAACGCGATCGAAGATGCGCTGGTCGCGAACTTCGTTTCGACCGGACGCGGTGTCGTCTGGATGCCGGTGCGCAAGTCCAGCGCCGAGAACGCCAAGGCGCGCCTGATGGACTTCGTGCCTGCGGACAAGTTCGACAAGCTGGTGCGCATACCCGAACTGGCATCCGCGATGGACCAGGCTGCCGGACCGTTCGTGATGGCAGTCGAGGGGGCCAGCGTGGCAGCGGATCTGAGGTGGCCCAACCTCAGCTATGCATTGCAGGGAGCGGCGAGCCCTTGGCTGACATTGATGGCCTTCGACGCCCTCGAATCGATGTACGGTCCGACGGTGATGGACCAGCTCACCGAGCATCTGGCGGCGATGAAGCGGAACAATGGCGTGTTCGTAGGGGTGACCTCGCGCTCGACCGCCTCAGCGCAGCGCGTCAAGGATCTGTCGACCGCGCACATCAAGCTGGAAAGGATCGGAGGAACGGTAGTCCTGTTCGGCGAGGAGCCGTACACGGAATGCAACGCCGTGATCCAGAATGGCGGCTCCAACGGCGGCATCACGCTGACGCCGATCGTGTGAGGTGACAAAATGTTGCGAACCTACCTCCCTGACAACTCGGCGGTGCTGATGCTCGGTAGCCCCGGCATAGGATTGCTGGAGTTCAACATCTCCGTCGCGAAGGACTACCTCGATTCTGATGAAGTGGTGGTCTTCGTCACCATCGACAACAGCGCGCCGGACGTGATGAGATTGATGTCCTCGTTCGGCATCGACATCAAGGCGCTCTTGGGCAAGCGATTGTTCTTCCTCGACTATCACTCGACACTGCTCGGCACCGAGCAGGAGCGTTCCATACGGGATTCTGCCGTGCGACCGATCTCCGACCTGGAGGGAATCATGTTCAACATCGCGGCGATAAAGAACGAAGCCGGACGCAAGGTGAGGGTCTTCGTCTTCTCGCTCTCCACGCTGTTCCTATACAATCAGGCGAACGTGGTACTGAAGTTCTTCCAGATCTCGAGCTCACGCATCCGCTCGGACTTCGGTTCGGTTGTCGCTTCGCTGCACGAAGGAGTGCACGACGAGAAGATCGCCAACCACCTGATGGCCATCGCCGACGGCGTCATCGAGCTGCGCTTCGACGAGGACTTGAACAAGGTCATGCGCGTCCGGCACATGCGCGGATACCCGACCGCTTCGCAGTGGGTGCCGTTCGAGATACTAATGGCCGGCGACGAGAAGAAGCCGAACCTGCTGGAATGGAGGTAGTTAACCTTCCTCTTCCTCGGCGGAGTAGCTGCCGTAGATCGCGTTCTTGAACTCCTCTCTGGACTTGTCCGTCGAGCGCACGAAAAGCTCGCAGGCCGTCTTCGGAGAGATCACTCTGTCCTTCTTCACGCAGTATATGAGGTTCCTTCCCGCCCCCAGCTCCGGGCGCGAATCCCGGTAGAGGCAGACGAAGCACAGCGATTGGGAGTTCCCTGTCATTTCGGCCAGCCAATCATCTCCCTCTGCTATTTGACTTTTGTGCAGGCTCTCACGATTCGTTAGGAGTTCCGATCGCGAGTGGTTTCAGAAGAAGTAGCGGGGGGTCGATTTGAACGACCGGTCTCCGGGTTATGAGCCCGACGGGATGTCCTGGCTACCCCACCCCGCTGTGGTGAGTAGCTCCTAACAGACAACCCTGTTATAAGCTTTGCTCTATCGTACTATGCCAGTTGTCGTTCTCAGAGGAAACGGCGGAAGCGAAGCAGGTCTTCGATTGAGCCCTTCACGCGCACCTTCTTCAACGCGAGCGCCTTCATCGCGCGCATCTCGCCGTCGATCACTTTCTGGATTGTGTCCGGGTCGGAGATCAGGGTGATGTCCGGCTTGTCCGGCATGACGCCGTCGTGCAGGGCGTCCACCTTGCAGTTGGCGAGGGTGAAGTAGTACTTCTCCGTGCCGAGGTCCACCTGCACTCTTCGGTTTATGCACTGGAGTTCCTTGTTCAGCTCTGCGTCCCTCGTCGCGCGGTCGTTGAACCTTGCGACCAGTTTCTCGATGGCCGGCCTGGCGCTCATTGCTTTCCCTCAGTCGTTCCAGTCAGACAGCCGCGCGTTCTTTGCCATGCTCTCGGCCTTCCTGGCCGTGGCCCATGACCGGCGGGTCTGGGGTGGGAATTCCCCCTTCTCCTTTATCCACTTTTCCAGCAACGCCCTGGTGGTGGGGTCGTGGGCGTAGCCAGTGCCGATCTTCTCGCCGATCTCTTCCTCCAGCTTGCGTATCTCTCCGTCACGCGTGGTCTTGGCGATGATCGAGGCCGCGGAGACGACCGGATAGGTAACGTCGGCCTTGTGCTCGCAGACGATCTCCACCGAGCGAGTGAGATGCCTATGCACCATCCGCTTGAAACTGCGTTCATTCGGATCGCACGCGTCGACGTAGGCGGTGTCCGGTGCGAGAAGCTCGATGAGGGAAGCGAAAGTCTCCGCCTCGAGCTCGTTCAGCATGTGGTCGCTCGTCATCTCGTCGATGCGTATGGGCGGCACGATCGCGATCTCGACCCGCGCGACCTCTCGAATCCTCGGTGCCAGGATCTCTCGCTTCTTCGGCGTCAGCTGCTTCGAATCCCTCACCTTCAGCTCGCGGAGCGTGCGGTCGTCCTCCACCATCACCGCGGCGACCACCATCGGCCCGAGGACCGGCCCTCGGCCAGCTTCGTCCACCCCACAAAGCATCGAGCCGGTATCGTCTGACCTCCCTAATCACATCATCGTTCGCGGCCTTGACAACATTGATATTGCGTCGAATCGCTGGCGCAAAACATGTCAGAGGTCTTCTTCACCGATTTCCACGCCGACAGGGGCTCAAAGAACGTCCCGAGCAAGATCGAGAACCTTTTCCGCGAATCGGGAATGGCTAGCACCTTCGATAAGGAAGACCTCGTCGCCATTAAGACCCACTTCGGCGAGGTCGGGAACACCACCTACCTGAGACCCCAGTTCGTGGCGCAGATCGCGGACCTGGTGTCAGAATCGGGTGGCAGGCCGTTCCTGACCGACTGCAACACCCTCTACCTGGGAGGGAGGGCGGATGCGGTCAATCACCTCTGGACCGCGGCGAGGCATGGCTTCTTCCCGCCTGCGACGCGCGCCCCAGTGATCATCGCCGATGGGCTGACGGGGCAGGATCACGCAGAGATCAAGGTGGACCTCAAGCACTTCAAGACGGTGAAGATCGGTGTCGCCGCGCACCACGCGGACTCGATCATCGCGGTCTCGCACGTGAAGGGGCATCCGATGACCGGCTTCGGGGGCGCCCTGAAGAACGTGGGCATGGGTTTCGGATCGCGCGCTGGGAAGCTCGCCATGCACCACAACATCCGCCCGAAGGTCAAGGCGAAGTTCTGTAAGGGATGCGGGGAGTGCGCGAAGCATTGTCCGGCGGGTGCGATCACGCTCTCCCCGAAGGCTCGCATCGACTCGTCGAAGTGCATCGGATGCGGCGAGTGCTACACCGCCTGCTTCAACAAAGCCATCACCGAAGGCAAGCTTGCGGACAACGAGAAGCTCCAGGAGCGCATCGTCGAATACGCCTACGGAGTGATAAGCGAGAAGAAGGACCGCGTCGGCTTCATAAGCTTCCTCGTCGACTTCACGCCGAACTGCGACTGCTACAACTGGAGCGACGCCCCCCTGGCACCGAACATCGGCATCCTCGCCTCCAAGGACATCGTTGCCATCGATCAGGCCTCGATGGACCTGGTGAACTCGCAGAGTTGGCTGAGCGAGGGGAAGGTGAGGAACGCGAAGGACAAGGTGCGGACGCTGCACGGCGTCGACTGGACGGTGCAGACCCGATACGCCGAGTCGATCGGCCTCGGGTCGCGGAAATACGAGCTGGTCAAGTTGAGGGTCTGATCGAACTACCAATGATAGTTGAATCTACCAAAGGAATTGTTAACAGCCATTTGTTTATAATGCCCGCCATAATCCACTTGCAGGTGTGCGAGTGTCCGCTGAGGATGTCCAGGGAAGGAAGGTAAGCAACGGCTTCAGGCTCACCCGAGTCGGCGTGACCGGGGTGAAGAAGCAGGTCACCGTGAACCGGAAAGGCATGACTGGATGCCTCAACTGCACGATCGACGTGTACGTCGACCTGCCATCCACGCAGCGAGGATCGCACCTCTCCCGCAACCTCGAGGTCATCGAGGAGGCGGTCGAGTCCAGCGTGAACGAGCCGGTGAACGGGCTCGAGGTCCTCTGCCAGAACATCTGCACCGAGCTGTTCACACGGCACGAGTACGCGACCTATGCAGAGGTCTCGATCGTCGCCGACTACTTCCTCACGAGGACCGGCCCGAGCGGTCGCAAGACGAAGGAGTCCTTCAAGCTCATGGCGCGCTCATACGGCAGGCTCGGCAACGGCATGCGCAAGATGATCGGGGCGCAGGCGATCGGCATGACCGCTTGTCCTTGCGCCATGGAGACCGTGCGAGCACGCATCGGGGGAAACGTGCAGGTGGAGGGAGAATTGCCGACCATCTCGCATAACCAGCGCAACATCTCGACCCTTATGGTTGAGGTTCCAGAAAACGTCGACGTCGAGGCGAACGACCTGATCGACATCCTCGAGCACTCATTTTCGTCGCCCACCTTCGAGATCCTAAAGCGCTCGGACGAGGCGGACGTCGTTATCAACGCGCACCGCAATCCGAAGTTCGTTGAGGACGTGGTGCGCGAGATCCTGGCGCGCGTGCTCGCTAAGTACCCGCAGCTGCCCGACGAGGCACACGTGACGGCGAGAAGCGAGAGCGAAGAGTCGATTCACAAGCACAACGCGTTCGCGGAGCGGGTGACCACCCTCGGCGAGCTGCGGTCCGCGACCGAGGGCGCCGCCCTCGACGCCGGGAGCGGGTGCTCCTGATCAGGTACGTCGTCTCGGACATCGATGGCACCATCACCGACGCGCAGAAGCGTATCCAGGCCGTTGGGATCCGATGCCTGAGGGAAGTTCAAGAGCGCGGTGTCACCGTCTCCATCGCCTCCGGCAACGTGCTGCCTCTGGCGCACGGTATCGGGCTGTACATCGGAGCGAAGGGGCCGGTGATCGCCGAGAACGGAGGCATCCTCGGCTATCAAGAGAAGATCTATCGCCTTCACAGCATCGCCAAACCGCTGCGCGCCTACCAGCATCTGAAGCAAAGAATGCCGGAGGTCGAGCGCCTCTTCACCGACAACTGGCGCGAGACCGAGGTGGCTCTGAAGCCAACGGTCGACCCGGCGCGAGTGCGCGCGATCCTGAAGGACTTCGGGCTGGAGATCGAGGTCACCGGGTTCGCAATCCACATGATGGAACCGGGGCAGAGCAAGCTGGAAGGAGTGAAGAAAGCCTGCGAGCTGCTCGCCTTGGACTTGAGCGAGGTGGCAGCGTTCGGCGACTCGGACAACGACGCGAAGATGCTCGCGGGAGTGGGGTACGGCGTGGCGGTGGGCAACGCCTCGCCGGCAGCGAAGAGCGCGGCGATGTACGTGGCTTCTAGGAAGCATTCCGACGGGGTCGAAGAAGGGCTCAAGCACCTTGGACTTCTGCCCTGACCGCAGCATTATCTATCGTCGGATCAGATTTAAGAGATGGTCGGGTGTGGAACCGTGAAGGTGAGAGTGGGGTCGGCCTCCGAGCTGAACGAAGGCGGGCGCATCCAGGCGATTGCCAACGGCAAGACGCTGGTGCTCGCTAGGTCGGAGGGCAAGCTCTACGCGCTCGACGGGCGCTGCTCGCACATGGGCATCCCCCTGGTGAGAGGAACCGTCTCTCAGGGGACGATCCGCTGCGCATCGCACGGCGCAATCTTCGATCTCGCGACCGGCAAGGTGCTGAACAACCCTCAGGCGAGAGACTTGCGAACGTACACTGTTACCCAGGAAGGGGACGAGCTCTACGTCGACGTCTGAGCAGCGCCTTTTCGATCGGCTGAAGGGGCGGGGGCCAGAAGGGCGCTTCTGGGAGATCGACGCTGCAAGGGGATTCGCCATCGTGGCGATGATAGCGTTCCACACACTGTTCGACCTCAACTTCTTCGGCATCATCGCACTGCCGCTCTACTCCGGAGCTCTGGGGGTCTTCGCCTACTCGATCGGCACCGCTTTCCTGGTGCTCGTGGGAATCTCGCTCCATCTGAGCCGGGCGGCGGCGGAATCAAGACTGAGCAAAGGGGAGATGCGAACCAAGTTCGCTGTCAGAGGGCTCGAGACGTTCGGGCTGGGCTTGATCGTGACCGCGGCGACCTACGTCTACCTGAGCGCTGGCTACATCGTATTCGGAGTGCTGCACTGCATCGGAATCTCGATCTTGCTCGCCTATCCTTTCCTACGAAGGCCGCTCGCGGCGGCGATCGTGGGGTTGTGCACAATCGTCGCCGGCATCGTGATAGCGCCCCTCACATTCAGCTTCCCTTGGCTGCTCCCCCTTGGTTTCAGCCCGATCGGATTCGAGAGCGTGGACTATTTTCCCCTCCTCCCTTGGCTTGGGGTCGTCCTGCTCGGGGTGGTCATCGGGAGGATTCTCTACCCCAGGAGGCAGCGTCGGTTCGCGATCCGCGATCGCCTCGCTTCCAGGCCCGCGCGGTTCGTCGCATGGCTCGGGCGGCACTCGCTCGTGATCTATTTCCTTCATCAGCTCATCATCGTCGGGCTCATCTCGCTCTGGCAGTCGTTCTGACGGAGTGAGAAACATTCAAGGTCCATCGGTGGCCTTGGTTCACACGATGGAGACTCTCGGCAATTGCATGATATGCGGCAAGCCGGGAAGGTTCACCTGCCCGATCTGCGGGCGGCTCGTCTGCGACGAGCACTTCGACGCCGCGTCGGGAATGTGCACCGACGACGCTCGCAAGGTCCGTCACCGCGAGCGTGGACCGGCTAACAGAAGAGACACGGGCGATTTGCTTCGTTGAAGGGCGCTAGAGCAGCTTCTTCGCCTGCTCTTCGTCCAGCCCGATGGACTTCAGCATGTACTTCAGCGCCTTCTTCTTGATCATGGCGCGCGTGGAGTCGTCCAGGAACTGCTCCATGACCTCCGGCGCCTTGCGGTTGTACTCGACAGCGAACTCGCTGTAGTAGTAGGGTGCGTTGTCCGGGTCGACCTCGGCGGCCTTATTGTACGCCGCCTCCGCCTCGTTGAACTTGCCGCCCTCGATGCAGAACGATCCGAGCGAGGAGTAGTAGAATGGATTCTTCGGCTCGATGGAGATCGCTTTGTTGTAGAGCGCGATGACCTCTTCCACGCTCACCTTCGAGAGAAGGACGCCAGCCTCCGCCTTGCCGAAATACGCCTCGGCGTTGTTGGGGTTCGCTTTTATAGCCTTCTCGAACTTCGAGAATGCCTGCTGGTATTCCCCAGCCGCCATGCTGTCCTGCGCCTGCTGCACGAGCTTCTCAGACTCATCCAATCCAAAGCACCGAGGTCAAGAAAGGGCATTTTGCTCATAAACGTATTCATACAAAATCTTCCAATTTGGCGAACTGGACCGAAGGGTTGAAAAAGCTTAATGCGGCGGTGACGAATCGTTGCAGGGGAAGTGAGAGCGAACGAAGTGCAAGGAGTGCGGCCTATCCGTCGACAAGCGAACGACCGCTTGCCCGAATTGCGGGACGAATCTGAAGCGAAGGCCGCGCAATCGCACGTCGAGTAGATCCTCAAGCTTCCAAGCCATCGATTCGGAGACGAGGATCAGGCTGCTTGCTCTCATCATAGCTCTTCTTTCCCTCGTCGTCGCTTGGGGAGGAGCGGCATTGCTCGACACGATCACCGGAGCAACACTGACGTCCCGATCGTTCTCGGCTACCGACCTAGTGACGTCGGGTGACGTCGTCGCGATCGGCATCGTCCTGTTCCTGGTTGGATCGGTAGCATCGGTCATTGACGCACGATTTGCTGCCATCAATGTGATTGGCCTCGTTGAGGTGGCGTTCACAATCACCCCCTATGAAACGTCAGCGATTGCTCCGCTAGGCTCCCCTCTGGACATCGTGACTGTCATCTATTTTCCCGGCCTTGGTTACATCATCGCTTGGCTTTCGGCCTTGATCTTCGTCGCGATGGCCATCCCTTGGCGCGAGGAGAAGGATCTGCCCGCCGGAAGTCTCAGCATTCCCGCGTCCGAGCAGAAGACCTACTCTGAGTGGCTGGGATATCAACGCGGCCCTGGCCCTCCCTCGGGCCCGTGAACGCGACAGTGCTACGCCCTGACAATGGTTTTATACCGACTCGCAATAATCATCCTGGCTCCTGACAACCAGGGCCCAGGTGTTTGAATGGACATCGCAACGGTGAGGAACGTAGCCCGGGTCGCCCGGCTGAAGTTGACCTCTGAAGAGGAGCAGGCCTTCGCACGCGACCTGGAGGAAGTGCTCGCGTACATGGAGGTGCTGGATGAGGCGCCCAGCGGTGGCGAGCACGACTTCAATCCGGTGCCGGTGCGCGACGTCCTCAGAGACGACGAGGAGGGACGCGACGTTGACGCGGAGACTCTTCGCGACTCCATGGACACCTATCAGGACATGGTCAGGGGGCCAAAGCTCTCATGAGCTGCTTTCCGACGGTGGAGAAGCTTCGCAAGCTCAACGCGCGCTACCACGCGTTCAACGAGATCGCGCAGAGCTTCCCAGATCTCAACGAGTATCCGCCTCGATTCCACTTCTCCGCGAAGGAGAACCTTTGCGCTAAAGGGTTCCAGGCCACCGCTGGCTCGAGGATCCTCGAAGGCTACCGCCCTCCATTCGATGCCACCTCGGTATCGCGCATGCGCGCTGCTGGCGGCGTCCTTCTCGGCAAGACGAACATGGACGAGTTCGGCTTCGGGACGTTCAGCACGAACTCAGGATTCGAGACACCGCGCAACCCGTTCGACGAGAGGCGAGCTTGCGGCGGTTCGAGCGGAGGAGCGGCGGCGGCCACGAGCCTTCTTGACAAGCACATAGCGCTCGGTGTCTCCACGGGCGGCTCGATCTCCTGCCCAGCGTCGTTCTGCGGCGTGCTCGGCCTTACCCCGACCTACGGACGCGTCTCGCGCTACGGCCTCATCGACTACGGCAACTCCCTGGACAAGATCGGGCTGCTCGCCAGGAGCGCGGCCGACCTCAAACAATATCTGCCCATCATCTCGGGAGCGGACCCGAAGGACCCGACCTCTTGCGTTCAACCGCCGCTTCGGATCGAAGGTGCGAAGGTCTCCAGGATCGCAATCCCGGAAGAGGCGTTGCAGAACCTGAGCCCGGTTGTCAAGGAAGGTTTTGAAGGCGCCCTCGACAGCCTGCGGAGCAAGCTGGACATCGAAGTGATCGACACGCACATGCCCTCTCTCAAGTATGCGCTTTCGGCCTACTACGTCCTCGCGACCTCTGAGGCCTCCACGAACCTCGCGCGCTACTGCGGCATGCGCTTCGGCGCGAAGGGCGGCTCGATCTCGCAGCACTTCAACGACTTCTTCACCGAGGTGCGATCGGCGAAGTTCGGACGGGAAGCGAAGCGCCGGATACTATTGGGAACCTACGCGCGCATGGTCGGGTTCCGCGACCGGTACTACATGAAGGCGCTCTCCGTCCGGCAGCTCGTCATCTCCGAGTACCAGAAAGCGTTCGCCGAGGCGGACCTCGTCCTCACTCCCACCATGCCATTCATCGCGCCGACGTTCGAAGAGATCGGCAGGATGAGGCCGCTTGAAGCGTACCAGGCGGACTTCCTCACGATCCCACCGAACCTGGCAGGGATGCCGCATCTGTCGCTTCCTTGCAGCTACTCGGACGGCATGCCGATCGGGATGCAGGCGGTGGCGCCGCACTGGGAAGAGGGGCGGCTCATCGAACTGGCGGAGAAGTGGACCGGCGTCTTCCATTTGCGTTTCCCGGAGGGATGCGCGTGAAGATTGGGCTGGAGATCCACGTGCAGCTGCCGACGCGCTCGAAGCTATTCTGCTCGTGCTCGACGAGCGCGGAAGAGCCGAACTCATCGATCTGCCCGACCTGCCTCGGTTTCCCTGGTTCGCGACCGGTTCTGAACCGGAAGGCACTTGAGATGGGCGTGCAGATCGCGCGATACCTCGAGTGCCAGATGGCAGCCGAGGTCTGGTTCTCACGCAAGACCTACTTCTATCCCGACCTCCCGAAGAACTTCCAAATCACGCAGTACGACTCGCCGCTGGGCACGAACGGGCACTACCACTCGCAGGGGAAGCGCATTGGCATCTGGCGTGTGCACTTGGAGGAGGACCCCGGACGGATCAAGCGCGTGGGCAAGAGCGGGGAAGAGGTCTCGCTCATCGACTACAACCGCTCCGGTATCCCCCTGGTCGAGATCGTCACCGCTCCTGACCTGAGCACGCCTGACGAGGCACGCGCGTTCCTGAGCGAGCTGCTGGTGGAGTTGCGGCACATCATCGGGACCACCGCGAGCGACGAGCAGACGGTGAGGGTGGACGCGAACATCTCGGTGGGCGAGGAACGCGTCGAGGTCAAGAACGTCCAGGGACTGCGCAACCTCGAGAAGGCTCTAAAATTCGAGGCCAGCCGGCAATCAAGGATGCTCGAGGCGGGCGTGAAGGTGGTGCGCGAGACCAGGCGCTACGACGAGGAACGCAAGGTCACGCAGTCGGCGCGCGAGAAGGAGACCGAGGAGGACTACGGTTACATCGGAGAGCCCGACCTCGGGACGTACAACCTGGCAAGGCTGTCCGAGGACCTCGAGGCGATCGAGACTCCGCTGAGGCGGGCGCAGCGCATCGCCGGGCACTTCGCGGTCGACTACGACAAGGTCAAGCAGATCGTGATCACGTCGATGGCGCTTGCGGACGTCTTCGAGCGCCTGGGGGAGGCAGTGCCATCGGAAGTCGCGCTCACGTGGACCCTCGGTCCGATATCCTCGAACTGGAACGCGATCCACTCCCGGCTGAACGATCAAGTCGCTTCCGATCTAGTGCGCATCGTCACGCAGGTCGCGAGCCGAGAGATCACCGACTCCGAGGGAAGGAGGAGGATCGCGGCGGTCGCGTCTGGAGAGTGCCCCGAGGACCTTTCCTGCGCGGTGCAGGATACGGTGCTCGGAGGATTGATCTCCACGTACCTGGACGAACATCCGAACGTGGTCAAGGACTACGCGTCGAACCCAAAGTCCGCGAACGCGGTCATCGGGCACGTGATGAAGATGTCCAAGGGCAGGTACAACTCGCAGGAGATCGTGGAAGCGGTGAAGAAGGAGATCGAGAAGAGGACGGCGTCCTAGTCGTCCTCGACCCTCTCGCGTTTCTCTTCCTCTTCCGCGATTGAGATCAGCATCAGCTCCGAGAGCTTCGACTGATCGACCTTCGCCGGTGCCCCGTCGACGAGCGACTGGAAGCGCTTGTTCTTGGGGAACGCGATGACCTCGCGTATCGACTCGCACCCGAGCAGGATTGAGACCAGACGATCGATGCCGAGCGCGATCCCTCCGTGCGGCGGGGCTCCATACTCGAGCGCCTCCAGGAAGAACGAGAACTCGCGCTCCATGGCGTCATCGCTCAACCCGAGCAGCTTGAACACCTTGCGCTGGACCGCGGGATCGTGATTGCGTATCGAACCGCTCCCGATCTCGCTGCCGTCGAGCACCAGGTCGTAGGAGATCCCCATCACCTTGCTCATGTCGCATTGCTCAGGGATATCGCCCTCGACTGGCCGCACGAACGGATGATGGAAGGCGGAGAGCTTGCCCGTGAGCGGGTCCGCTTGGAACAGCGGGCAACCGACCAGCCAGACGAATTGATGGTCCTTGCCCTCGAGCAGACCGTTCTCGCGCGCGAGCTTCATTCGCAACGCCCCTCCCGCCTTCTGAGTCTGCATCTTCGGACCAGCGAGGAAGAGGAGCAGATCGCCCGGCTCCGCGTCCATCCTCTTCTGCAGCGCGGCGCGGACCTCCTCGGGGAAGTACTTCACGATGTTCGATTCGAGGCCGTTCGGCGTGCAGCGCATCCAGGTCAGCCCTCCCATGCCCTGCTGCTTCGCCCAGTCGATGAGGCGGTCGACCTCCTTCCGACCGACCCCTCCCCACTCTGGGTCCTTCTCCTTCACGACCGACTGCTTGAGGTTGAGGCAGACGACGATCCCGCCTTTCTTCAAGATATTGTGGAAGACCTCGTAGCCCGAGGATCGGATCGTTTCCGTGACCTCCACGAGCTCGAGCCCGAAGCGCATGTCCGGCGCATCGGTACCAAAACGGGCCATGGATTCCGCGAACGTGATCTGCGGGAACGGAGTCTTCAGCTTCTTGTCGAATAGCTTCCTCCACACGTGCACCAAGGTCTCTTCGATGGCGGCGTGAACGTCTGCCTCCTCGACGAAGGAAAGCTCGACGTCGAGCTGAGTGAACTCTGGTTGGCGGTCCGCGCGCGAATCCTCGTCGCGGAAGCAGCGTGCCAGCTGGTAGTAGCGCTCCACGCTCCCGACCATCAACATCTGCTTGAAGAGCTGCGGGGACTGCGGCAGCGCGTAGAAGTGCCCGGGCTGGATCCTCGAAGGTACGAGGAAATCCCTTGCTCCCTCCGCAGTGGAGCGCGTGAGCATCGGCGTCTCCACTTCGATGAACCCCGCTTTGTTCAGATGCTCCCTTGCGGCGGAGATGAGCGCGTGCCGGAACCTCAGGTTCGCGATCATCTGCGGGCGCCTGAGGTCAAGATATCGGTAGTGGATGCGCATGTCCTCGTTCGCGAGGAGCGAGTTCTTCTGCTCGGCGACCTCGAACGGGATCGGCTTGGAACTGTTGAGGAGCTTCGCGTCCTCGATCAGCACTTCGACGGCGCCGGTGGGATTTCGGGGATCCTCCGTCCCGGGCACCCTTTCCCTTACGACGCCAGTCGCGCGAACGACGCACTCGCGTCCGAAGGTATTCAGAACGTCCGAGAGGCTCTTCTTGTCGATCTCCTTCCCTAGCGCCTCGGGATCGTACACCAACTGCGTGATGCCGTGGCAATCCGCCAGGTCGAAGAACAGCACCCCACCGTGGTCACGGCGGAAGCGGACCCAGCCCGCCATCGTCACCCTCTTCCCGAGGTCCTCAGGTCTTAGCATCCCACAATCGTGCGTGCGCATCATCCAAAGGCCTCTGGAACTCGAGCTATCGAAAGCGAATGGCGGGTAAGCGGCGTGCGATAATAAACGCTTCGATATGACATAGCACGGCAAGCCTACGCACGGTTCGTGGCTTCTAGCGTTCCATGTCCGCTTTGTCCTCGCCGAACTCCGGGGTGAAAACGAACGGGTCCTTGATCATGTTGAGCACGACGTAGGTGTTCGTCTTCTTGACGCCCTTAATCAGGAGCATCGACTTGATGATCGCGCTGAACTCCTCGCGGTTCTTGCACGCGACCCAGGCGATGCTGTCGCACTCCCCGGTGACATCGAACACCGCTACCACATCCTTGAGCGCTTTAATCTTCTGCTCGACGTCGGCAAGGTCGCCCTCGACGTAGATGTGCACGATCGCCATGAACTCGTACCCGAGCTTCAGGTAGTCGACGTGCGCGCGGTATCCGTGAATGATGCCGAGCTCTTCCAGGTTCTTGACACGTTGGATTAGGGTGGTGGGATGGATGCCCAAGCGTTTCGCGATCTGCCGGTACGATCCCTGGCTCGATTGGCACAACTCTCGTATTATCCGCTTGTCTAGCTCGTCCAAATCCCCACTGGCCATCTGCCTACCCGCCTCCAAAGATGTTGGTTGTATTGCGAGACTGGATATTTGCCGCTTTTCTTCTTATACCTACGATACATTTGTCGAATCGGAAGAGATTTCGCCTTCAAGAACGCGGAAATCGGGGCAAGAGTAGACATTTATACACTCGATGGGGCGGACAGAGCTTTCTAAGAGAATGGCGATAGGCTGTCCCATGACCACGCGCCTCCTCTACGAGACCGACCCTTACCTCTCCAAGTTCGATGCCACGGTCGTCAAGATCGAGGGCGAGTGGGTGATTCTGGATCGCACTGCCTTCTTCCCCGGAGGCGGCGGCCAGGATGCCGACCGAGGCTGGATGGAAGACCTCGATGTCACAGAGGTGAAGGGTGGGGACGAGGTCAAGCACCTCGTTCCGGACCACGCCTTCACGCTCGGGCAGAGGGTGGAATGCGAGATCGATTGGGAACGCCGGCACGATCTCATGCGAGGGCACACAGGCGAGCATCTGCTCTTCTCCACAATAAGCAAGATCAACCCCGAAATCGAGCTAGTGAAGATCGGCATCACCCCGGGCAAGAAGAGCTTCATCGTCAAGGGAGATGTGAACTGGAACCTCGTCGACAGAGCGCAGGAAGAGGCGAACGCCGCAATTTCCGCGCAACTGCCGGTCACAGAGATGTGGGCGGCGAAGGATTCCGAAGCGGTCAAGCAGATCCGCATCAAAGCGGAACGGATCCACGGCGACAAGGTGCGCATCGTGTCTATCGGGGAAATCGACAAGGCGGCGTGCGCAGGCGTTCATATCCAGAACACCAGGGAACTACGAATGCTCCTGGTCACGAAGCTCACATCGGCCAAGCCTCACGGCGATTTTGAGATCGAGTTCGAGACCGGGAAGAAGGCAATGGAGAACGCTCTGCGCCTTTCGACCTCGACGCTTCAGGCATCGGAAATGCTCGGCGCCGTGCCATCAGACCTCGTGAACGCCCTCGCCAACCTGACTTCCGATGCTGAGAGGATGCGGACGGCTTTGCGTGCATATTCAAGAGAAACGATTGCGAATCTCCAGCCCGAGATGGTGGGCGATGTAGGCATTGTCAGCGGCGTCTTCGAGGGCGTCGACAAGAAGATCATTATCGACGCGGCAAACGAACACGCAAGGAAGAGCGCAACCGCGGCGGTCCTCGCCTCCGTCACAGACAAAGTGATCCTGGTCGTGGCGGTATCGCAGGACGTCAACATCGACTGCCGCGCCGTTCTGAACGAGGCGCTCGCGGCGGTCGGGGGAAAGGGCGGCGGAAGCAAGAACTTCGCCACTGGGGGAGGGGTCGCTCCTGAGAGGGCTGGCGAAGCGCTCTCCAAGGCGATCGATGCGCTCAAGGAAGCGCTCTCGAAAAAGCCCGCGTAGGGAAATGACTTATTACTCCGACCCGAATCTCTGAATCATGACGTCCACTAGGGCTCTCAACGATGCCAAGGAGCACATCATCAAAGCGGTGAAAGATGAGTGCGTCCGCTTCATCGAGATGCAGTTTTCGGACATCCTCGGAAACGTGAAGAGCGTGTCCATTCCCGTGACCAAGCTCGAGCGCGCCATGGACGAAGGCGTGTTCATCGATGGTTCGTCGATCCTCGGCTACGCGACAATCGAGGAATCGGACATGAGGGCCCAGCCTATCCTCGAGACGTTCCAGATATACCCGTGGACGAGCGACAGCCCGATGAAGACCGCGCGCTTCGTGTGCACCATCTCCGACCATTCCGGCAACCGGTTCAAGGGCGACCCGCGCTGGGTGCTCGAGAAGATGCTGGCCAAGGTCAAGGAAAAGGGATACACGCTGAACGTGGGCCCGGAGTTCGAGTTCTTCCTCTTCAAGCTCGACGAGGGGGGCAATCCTGTGCCGGAGCCGGCGGACGCGGGGGGCTACTTCGACCTCATGCCTCTGGACGCGGGCGAGATGATCCGCAAGGACATCATGGTGGCGTTCGACGCGATGCACTTCGACATGGAGGCGTCGCATCACGAAGTTGCGCCTGGCCAGCTCGAGGTCGACCTGCGCTACCAGAACGCCCTGCTGATGGCGGATCGCATGATGACGCTCAAGTTCGGCGTGAAGACGATAGCAGCGCAATATGGGATGTACGCGACCTTCATGCCCAAGCCGCTCTATGGAGTGAATGGCTCTGGCATGCACGTGCACATGTCTCTGGCCTCGGTCGACGGCAGGAACGCCTTCGATGACCCCAAGGGCAAGTATGGGCTCAGCGACATGGCGTTCAACTACCTCGGGGGGCTGCTGGCGCACGCGCAGGAGAACTGCGTGGTGCTCGCTTCGCACGTCAACTCGTACAAGCGCCTAGTGCCTGGATACGAAGCGCCTTGCTACATCTCCTGGGCGAACATGAATCGAAGCGCGCTGATCCGCGTGCCGGCGGGAAGGGGGATGAGGGCAAGGATGGAGCTGCGGAACCCCGACCCGGCTGGCAACCCCTATCTTCAGTTCGCGGTCATGCTCGCCTCCGGCCTTGATGGAATCGAGAACGACATCCTCCCTCCAGAGCCGATCGAGAAGGACATCTACCACATGACGAAGGAGGAGCGCAAGAAGCTCAAGATCGAATCCCTGCCGGAGAGCCTCGGGGACGCGCTCGAGATCTTCTCGCAGAGCAAGCTGATGCGCGAGACCCTCGGCGATCACATCTTCAATCACTTCATTCACATCAAGACGGCGGAGTGGGACGAATACAGGACCTGGGTGACCGACTGGGAGCACAGGAGATATCTCAGGGTTCTTTGAGAACGATCGGCCCCTGAGAGCCATGGATCTTATCCATTTTCAAAGAGCCGCGAGTCCAATTTCGGAACCTTTAATATGCGTCCTCGAATCTGAGTAGCGAACAACATGATGCCAGGTCACATGAACCCCCGTCAGGTGAAGCAGGCGATGAAGCGCCTGGGCATCAAGACGGAGGAGATCCAAGACGTCACTGAGGTCGTGATCAAGACGAAGGCCAAGCAGTACGTCATCAAGGACGCCTCGGTTACCATCATGGAGATGCAGGGGCAGAAGACGTTCCAGATCGTAGGAGAAGAGGAGGTCATGCCGCTGGAGGCCGCTCCTACGAAGACCGCTGGCGCCGACGCTCCAACCGCCCCGAAATTCCCTGAGGGCGATGTGAAACTCGTCATGGACCAGACCGGCGTTTCGCGCGAGAAGGCGATCGAAGCCTTGACGGCCACCGACGGCCAGCTCGCCGAAGCGATCCTGAAGATCATGTCATCGTGAGGTAGCCAGATGTGCCTAGCAGTCCCCGGGAAGATAGTCTCGATAACCGAAACGACCGCCGTGGTTGACTTCGGAGGAGTGCAGAGAGAGACGAACGTGTCCCTCGTCGACGCCAAGCCAGGCGACTACGTGATCGTGCATGCCGGGTTCGCGATCCAGATCGTCGATGAGGAGGAAGCGAAGGAGACCCTCAAGCTCTGGGAGGAGCTCCTCGCCTCGCAGGAACAAGAAAGCTAGGAAAGGCGTTTCTGAATAGGTTTGACGGCGAGCTCACAGCTTGCAGAGCTTGAGCAGCTCGTCCCACTTCTTGTCGACGTTCTTCTGTATCTCATCCGCGACGAACGCCCACTTCTCCTTGGTCAGGTGCGAGAACCTTCCCTGCGACTTCAGCCAATCTGAAACCGGCAGCTTCGGCCTGCCGCCCTCGGCGATGCGCTTGCTTTCGGCGGTCAGCCTCCACGCTCCGTTCTCGAACTCGTAGAGCGGCCAAATGCAAGTGTCGACGGCAAGCTTCGAGATCTCGATGGTCTTGGCGGAGTCGAAGCGCCAACCCCGCGGGCAGGGGGCCACGACGTTCAGGAACGCCGGCCCGTTCGCCTCGAATCCCTTGGCGGACTTCTCGATGAGATCCTTGAAGTTGTGAGGCGAGGCCTGTGCAGCATACGGAAGATCGTGCGCGATGATGATGCGCGTCAGGTCCTTCGGGAACTCCTTCTTGCCAGGCACACAGGTTCCCGCAGGGCAAGTGGTGGTCTGCGCTCCGCGTTGCGTCGCCCCTGACCTCTGGATGCCGGTGTTCATGTACGCCTCGTTGTTCAGGCAGACGTACAGGAAGTGCGAGCCTCGCTCGATCGCCCCGGAGATAGCCTGGAATCCGATGTCGTAGGTCGCGCCGTCGCCTCCGAAGGAGACGAAGCGCACGTCCTCTTGCATCTTGCCCTTGCGCTTGAGCGCGAGGTAGGCTGCCTCCACACCTCCGATGGTCGGTGCGGCGTTCTCGAACGCGCTGTGTATCCAAGGCACCTTCCAGGAGGTGAACGGGTAGATGCTCGACGACACTTCGAAGCAGCCGGTGGCGTTCGAAACGACGACCGGCTTGTCGGTCGCCATCAGCACTTGGCGCGCGATGATCGGCTCCGAACATCCAGCGCAGAGTCGGTGCCCTTCGACGTATCGATCTTCCTTCTCGCTCAGAAGCTTGAGATTCGTTACGGTCATACGCGCACCCCCAGGTAGTTGATCGTGTCGCCCTTCTTCTGCATGAGCTGCTCGTACACCGACCTCAGCTCCTCCGGTTTGATGTCGCGGCCTCCGAGGCCGTAGATGTAGTTCGTGATCCTCGGGCGGTCCTTCAGATCGAACATCGCCGAGCGCACCTCTGGGAACAGCGGTCCGGAAGCGCCTGTGCTCATCGCGCGGTCCATCACCGCCACGCCCTTCAGCCCCTGAAGGGTCTTCGCGATCTCGGCAGCGGGGAACGGACGGAACAAGCGCAGCTTCACGCTTCCCACATTCTTCCCTTCCGCCCTAAGCTCATCCACTACGTCCTTCAGCGTGCCGGCGGTCGAGCCCATCGCGACGACGGCGTAGTCCGCATCTTCGAGCCGGTAAGGCTCCATGAACTCGTATTTGCGTCCAGTGAGCTGCGCGAAATCCTCGCTAACGCTCTCGATGATTCCCGGCACGCGCTTCATCGCCTCGGCCTGTTGGTACTTGTGCTCGAAGTAGTAGTCAGTCCAGTCGAACGGCCCCATGCTTGATGGGTGCTTGAGGTCGAGCAGCGACTGCTTCCACCGGTACTCACCGACGAATTTCTTGACCTCCTCGTCGGAGAGCGGTTGGAATCGCTCCAGAGAGTGCGTGGTGATGAAGCCGTCCAGGCAGGTCATGATCGGAAGCCTGACGTCCATATGCTCGGCGATGCGGAAGGCCATCAACGAGTTGTCATAGGCCTCCTGCACGTTCTCCGCGTAGATCTGGATCCAGCCGGAGTCCCTCGCGCCCATCGAATCGCTGTGATCGCAGTGAATGTTGATCGGGCCGCTCAGCGCCCGGTTCGCGACCGCCATCACTATCGGCAGCCTCATTCCCGAGGCGATGTACAACGTCTCCCACATGAATGCCAGTCCGGCCGAGGCGGTGGCGGTGCAAACTCTGGCGCCCGCCGCTGAAGCTCCAATGCAGAGCGACATCGCCGAATGCTCCGACTCAGCGCACACGTACTCGGTGTTCACCAGGCCATCGGCCACGAACTCCGAGAACGCTTCCACGATGATGGTCTGGGGCGTGATCGGATAGGCGGCCACCACATCGGGATCGATCTGCTTCCACGCCAGGGCGATCGCCTGGTCTCCGTTCATCGCAACGTTCTGCATCTAGGCCACCTCGTCCTTCATGACTATTGCCTTCGCGGGACACTGGTTCGCACAGATCCCGCACCCCTTGCAGTGCGAGAGCTTGAATCCGACGCGCTTGCCCTCCTTGACCACGACGCTGTTGTCCGGGCAGAAGACCCAGCAGAGCAGGCAATTGGTGCATTTGCTCTCGTCGCACTCCGGGCGCTTGGAGCGCCAGTCGCCGGTGCGGTACTTGCGCGAGGAGCCGGCCTCGGTGATCACGCCGCCCTCGGGAAGCTCTGACGCCCTCCCTTCCGGCATCACTGCACCTCCTTGTAGGCCCTGGTCACGGCGCGCACGTTCTTCTCCGTGACCTCCTTGCTGAATTTGCCAGCGAACTTCGCTTCCAACTCTGATGTGACCGTGAGAATGTCGACGATCTTCGAGATGCGCACGAATGCCCCGAGCATGGCAGTGTTCGCCATCGGCTTCCCAATCTCCTCCATGGAGATCTTGGTGGCGTTGACCGAGTGCACCGAGTAGGAGTCCCCGACGACCGACCTCAGTTTGTCGTTGCCCTCCGGATAGTTCGCGATTATCGACCCGGTCTGCTTGATCCCTTCCTTGACAGTGGGATTGGTGAGGAGCGTGGGATCGAGCACGACGACGTAGTCTGGATAGTACACCTGGCTATGGATGTTGATCGGCTTGTCGGAGACGCGCGCGAAGGCGCGGATGGGTGCTCCCATCCTCTCCGGACCGAACTCCGGGAACGCCTTGATGTACTTGCCCTCCCGGAGCGCCGCCCCCGCTAGGATCTCGTTCGCAGTCACTACGCCCTGGCCGCCTCGGCCATGCCATCGGATCTCGACGGTGCTCAAGTCTACTCCCCGCGCGCTGATTCTCCTGAAATCGGTGATGATATTTGAATCTTACATATCAACCATTACGAAAAACGGCAAGAGAATCCGCAAAATACGTAGAACGTCGTTGTTTTGCGATTCTCATATGCCCTATTCATGATGAAAAGGATAGCGCACCTGTAGGAAACGGATTCCGGGGTCGTCGGATGCGAGCAGGGCGTTCGGACGCGTTTCTCCGGACGTTTAACGGGTAATCGGAAAGCGCTCTGGCAGTGTTCAGAACAAAGCTACTGCAGAAAGGTTAAGACCAATGAGCTTATTCGACCTAATCGTTAATTGTACATGGGGATGCGGTCCCCGCAGTCCCTGCGAGAAACCCCTTCATGTGAGGCCTAACAATGAAGAGGATAGTGAGCATCGCAGAGCTTGGAGTGGACGACATCCCGATCGCGGGTGGCAAGGCAGCCAATCTGGGCGAGCTGACCTCGGCGGGGTTCAAGGTCCCAGGCGGCTTCGTTCTAACCACCGCCGCCTACGACTACTTCTTGGAGAAGAATTCGCTTCACGACCGCATCGAGTCGGCCCTGCAGAAGCTGAACGTCGAATCGGAGACGTCCCTCCAGGAAGCCTCACTCAGCATTCGCAAAGCATTCGATGTCGCCGTGATGCCGGACGACCTGCGCTTCGATCTGCTGAAGGAATTCCACGGCCTGTTCGAGAGCAAGAAAAAGCTGGGTCAAGTGGCCGTGCGCTCGAGCGCGACGGCCGAGGACCTCCCAACGGCGAGCTTCGCTGGCCAACAGGACACGTTCTTGAACGTCTCCGACCCGGACGACCTCGTCGACAAGGTCAAGAAGTGCTGGTCCTCGCTGTTCACTCCTCGCGCCATCGCCTACCGCCACTCGAAAGGCTTCGAGCACGCCAAGGTGAAGTTGGCGGTGGTCGTGCAGCGCATGGTCAATTCCGAAGTCGCCGGCATCATGTTCACCGTCGACCCGAACTCCGAGCTTCCACACATCATCGTGGAGGCGGGCTGGGGTCTGGGCGAGACCATCGTCGGGGGCAAGGTCACACCCGACACCTATGTCGTCGACAAGTTCCACACCAAGATCATCAACAAGAGGGTCGCGAAGCAGACCTGGATGCTCACCCGCGGCAAGGGCGGGGATACTGTCAAGCAGGACGTCGCCACCGAGAAGCAGGAGGCGCAGAAACTGACCGACGCCCAGATCCTCGAGATCGCGGACGTCGGTAACCAGATCGAGCTGCACTACAACAAGCCGATGGACATCGAGTGGTGCCTCGAGGACGAGGAGTTCTACGTGGTGCAGGCCAGGCCCGTCACCACGCTCAGCGCGAACGGGAAACAGGGGAAGGTGAACGGAGTGAAGGCCAAGGAGACCAAGCCACAGGAGAGGGCGGAGAAGGTGCTTTTGAAGGGACTGGCAGCCAGTCCGGGCAGGGCATCCGGACCGGTGCGTCACCTCGCGGAGGATGCAAGCCTCGACGTGGTCAAGAAGGGCGACATCCTGGTGACGAAGATGACCTCCCCTGACATGGTACCCGCGATGACCCGCGCCGCTGCGATCGTCACCGATGAGGGCGGCATGACCTGCCACGCGGCCATCGTAGCCAGAGAGCTCGGCACCCCCTGCATCGTGGGGGCGAGAGAGGCGACGACCAAGCTGGATGAGGGCGCGACCATCACGGTCGACGGCACGCGCGGCCTCGTGATCGAGGGCGCGGACGAGAAGAAGGAGGAGGAAGCGCCGATGATGGCTATGGTCGCTTCCGCTCCGGTCACCGGCACCAAGATCATGGTCAACGTAGGCATCCCGCAGAAGGCGGAGGAGTACTCGAAGCTGCCCGTTTCCGGCGTCGGCCTGATGCGCATCGAGTTCCTCTTTACCTCGTTCGTGCAGGAGCACCCCCAGGCGATGATGGAGCAGGGACGCTCCGAGGAGTTGGTAGATAAGCTCGCGGAAGGCATCGGCATCGTCGGCAAGGCGTTCTTCCCCCGTCCGATCATCCTGCGCCTGAGCGACTTCAAGACCAACGAGTACCGCGACATGCCAGGCGGCGAGAAGTTCGAACCGAAGGAGCAGAACCCGATGATCGGGTGGCGCGGCTGCTCGCGCTATGTCTCGCCTCAATACCGCGAGGCTTTCAAGCTCGAGCTGCTGGCCGTGAAGAAGGCGCGCGAGGAGATGAACCTCAAGAACGTCTGGGTCATGCTGCCGTTCGTGCGCACCATCGAAGAGGTCAAGGAGATCAACGGGATGATGGACGCGATCGGGCTGAAGCGCGGCAACGACTTCAAGCTCTACCTCATGGCGGAGGTGCCGGTCATCGTCTTCATGGCGGACGAGTTCTCGGACGTGTGCGACGGGTTCAGCATCGGCTCGAACGACCTAACGCAGCTGATCATGGGCGCGGACCGCGACTCGGAGATCCTCGGGAAGATGGGATACTTCGACGAGAGATACGACGCGATCAAGCGCGCGATCAAGATGCTCATCGACGCGGCGCACAAGAAAGGCCGCCCGGTCGGCATCTGCGGGCAGGCGCCGTCGGTGTACCCGGAGTTCACGGAATTCCTGGTCCGCGCGGGCATCGACTCGATCTCTCTCAATCCGGACACGGTGATCAAGACCGCGAGCATGGTCGCGGCGACGGAGCAGAAGATAATCCTGGAATCGGTGCGGAAGCTCTGAGCTAGCGCCCCTCGTCCTTCAGCAGGCGGGTCGTGATCTCCACCAGCGGATGGTGCGACTTCTCGATTATCTTCACGTCGTCCATCGTGTGCAGCCCACGCGCGTCCGCCGAGCGCTCCATTCCCAGTTCGACGTTGCGGTCCAGCTCGAGAACGACCGCCGAGAACTGCCGCACCCCCATCTGCTTCGCCGCGAGCACGCGGTGATGCCCGTCCACGAGAAGATAGTGGTCGCCTTTGTAGATCACGATGATCGGCTCGACCAGCCCGCGTCTGATCTCTTCCTTCCGGCCGAGAAGCTCGTCCGCGAACACCTCGTGCTGCGTCGGCCTCAGCTCTTCGATCGGCACGATGCGGCGCTTGACTGAGATATGGATCCCATGCTTCTTCTCGAGGAACGTCTTGACCATCAGCACCTTGTTGGGCGTGGCGCGCTCAATGTGCGAACGCACGATGTCCAGATTAGAGATGATGCCGACGATCTCGCCCTCGCTCGTGACCACCGGGATGTTCCGTAGCCCATAGCGGAAAAGGATGCGAGCGGCGTCGTCCAAGTCCATTTCCGGCGACACGGAGTAGGTGCCGTGGCGGATGATCTCGCTTATCCTCGCCTTCGGGTGATGGATGTTGCGCAGCAGCTCCTTGGCGGTCACGAACCCGACCAGCTTGCCGTTCTTCGTTACCGGCAGTCCGTGGAACTCCGTGTGGATTATCTTGTCCACCGCCTCCTGGACGGTGAGCTCGCCCGGGATCGAGACGACGTCCCGTTTCATGTAGTCCTCGACCTTCGGTTTGCGTTCCTCGGTCGCCGCCATCGGAACCTCGAATGCGTGCGCGGATATAATGGTGCCTCGCGGTTTGCGAGCTTCGGAGAGCGTCGGCCAGAGGGAGGCGTGCGATACCTCAAGCCATAAATATGACCTACGGATTCTGGAGGAAGGCAAGCCCTGGTAGTGTAGCGGCCTATCATCCAAGCCTGTCGAGCTTGGGACTCGGGTCCGAATCCCGACCAGGGCGCCACTCCTTCTCATTTCTTGTCGTTCGCGAGACGCACGCAAAACGCTAGGTGAATCACTCGCTCTTGATCAGGGGCAGCGAATCGTAGAGGATCCTGTCGACGCGTTCCCTCACCATCTGCGCGACATCATCCGGCTCGGGCGGGCGTTTCGTATCGTGGAGCGCCTCGTATTTCGACATGTCCTTGGGGTACGCGCCGGAGATGGTGCAGAACATGATCGCCCAGCAACGCGGGACCGCCTGCAAGTTGTAGCCTCCGCCCCCGACCACCTGATAGCGCCCGTCGCAGAGTTCGTGCGCGAGGTCGTGCGTGACCTTCGCGATCTCCTCATATCCATGCGTGGTGAGACCGAGCCCGACCAATGGGTCGGTGTAGTGCCCGTCGACCCCGAACTGGTGGATGATGAATTCTGGCTGATAGGCCCGGAGCGCGGGGGTGACAATCCTTCGATAGGCGTCGAGGTAGGTGCCATCGCCGGTGGCGCAGGGGAGCGGGACGTTGATCGAATACCCCCTGCCCTCCTTCTCCCCGACCTCGTCGCTCAGGCCAGTGCCTGGATAGACGCGCTTGCCGTGGCGGTGGAACGAGATCGTGAGTATCTTCTCTGAATAGAATGCCGCCTGCGTTCCGTCGCCGTGATGGCCATCCACGTCGATGATCGCGACGCGCTTGATGCCATGGTCCCTTTGGAGTGTGCGCACCGCCACCGCCATGTCATTGAAGACGCAGAACCCCGCAGAGTGATCAGGGGCAGCGTGATGCAGGCCTCCTGCAGGGTTGAAGGCGTGCTCGAACTCCCCTGCCATGATGCCCTTGACCCCTCGGAGCGTGCCTCCGACGGCCGCCAGGCTCCCTTGGAACAGCTCCTTCGTCGCCGGCGTGTCGCCTCTGTCGAGCATGCCTTCGCCGCACACGCTCATCTCGCGCACGAAATCGACGTGCTCCCGGGTGTGAACGAGCAGGAGGTCTTGCTCCGTCGCCGTCGGCGAGTTGACAACCATGGCCCTCCCGTCGAGGATCCCCATGTCCTTGAGGATCTCGAGCGTCATTCTGTACCGAACTGGCTGGAATGGGTGCGACTCGCCGAAGTAATACTTCTCGAAATCGTCGTTCCAGAGGAACGCGGTCCGGTCCCCGGTCATCCAGGGTTCAATAGAGGGATGATATAAAGAATATCTTGCGCTAGGCGACGTCAATCCACGAAGTGCAGGCACAGCGGGCTCTTGTCCTTTGCCAGCGACTTTGAGATGAGCCCCATTTCGACCCAGCAGCAGTTGAACACCGCCGTTGGAACCAGGCAGGTGGTGGTAAGGCCGGCGCTTCCCGCGAGGGTGAGAACTTTCGAGCCCTCCCAGCTTGTGAGGTCATCCATGCTCGCGTCCTTCAGCAACGCCGCGTAATGCTGCACCGACTTGCAGTCGCTGTCGATCTCGATCTTGACTGTCCCATCCCCTTGATCGGTGGCTTTGATGAGAGCGTCGTGCGAGCAGAGCGGGACCTCGACCCTCACTGTCGATGGCATCGTTCCAGGATGGCCGTCTGCGGACTTAAGCGCTCTTGCCTTGCACCCGGCCGTTCTCGCGGGGAAGATAGCCGAGTATGTTCACTGCGTAGGCACCGACCTGGGCATCGTAGTTCGTCTCCGCCCTGATCTTGAAGACCTTTTCCATGTTCTCGGGCGTGAGCACGTCGGGGACCCTGCCTGCCGCGACCAGTCGTCCGTGCTGCAGGAGGAGGATCTTGTCGCAGTATCTTGCGGCGAGGTTCAGGTCGTGCGAGACCATGACGACCGTGAGATTGTCCCGCTTCGCCAGTTGCGTCACCATGTCCAGGATCTCGAGCTGGTGGTTGACGTCCAGGTGCAGCGTGGGCTCGTCCAGTAAGAGTATCTTGGGCTGCTGGGCGAGCGCCCTAGCGATTATCACTCGTTGCTTCTCGCCTCCGCTCAGCTCTGTCATGGGTCTCGCCGCCAGGTCAAGCACGTCGGTCGTCTTCATGGCCCGCTTCACGATCTCCAGATCGGTCTGACCCTCCACCTGGAATCGCCTCAGGTTCGGGCCGCGGCCCATGAGCACGATCTCAAGCGCGGTGAAAGGGAAGTTCACCCCGCTGTTCTGGGGCACGACACCCATTTCCTTGGCCACTTCCCTCCTGGCCAATTCCGTCACTTCCCGATCGTCGACCATCACCGATCCCGCTCTCGGGGTCAGTGCCTTGTTCATGCACTTGAGAAGCGTGGTCTTTCCAGAACCGTTCGGACCTAGGACGCCAACCACCTCTCCAGCGTTCGCCATGAAGCCCACGTCCTTGAGCACGGGTACGCTCTTGTATCCGAACTCCACACCCTGGACCTTGAGCCTCAACTCACCACCCCATCATGTGCTTGCGCCGCCTCAGCAGGTAGAGGAAGAACGGAGCTCCGAAGACAGCAGTGATGATACCCACTGGCAATTCGGCTGGAGCCATCAAGACGCGCGAAAGGGCATCCGCGTCGACCAAGAATGCCGCACCCGCTAGAATGGACGCGGGCATCAGAATGCGGTGGTCGGGGCCGACCATCAACCGAACCGTGTGCGGAATGATAAGACCGACGAACCCGATTATGCCAGCGAACGAGACCGCCGCGGCCGTCACCATCGAGGTCGCCAGTATCAGAATCAGTATGACTTTGTTGGTATCGACCCCGAGACTGCTCGCATGCTCCTCGCCGATAGTCATGAGATTCAGATCGCGAGCGTAGAGCATGATGATGAACGTTCCAACCGCGACGATCGGCAGTACTATCCAGACCTGCTGCCACGACGCCGAACCCAAGCCCCCTAGTAGCCAAAGGACGACGGAGGAG
>DATJOX010000050.1:0-11454 GCA_035506675.1 Methanomassiliicoccales archaeon | reverse complement strand
GTCCTTCCAGACTTGATGACTTCCGCGAACTCTATCTTCTTTGAATCGAGTTCGGAAGCAAGCAGGTCGAGAGCCTCGAACAACCGCGGCAGAAGCAGAAGGAGGCCGATGTGACAGGCGCTGGTGAAGGTGTCGTTGGTGGACTGCGCCATGTTCACGTGGTCGTTGGGGTGAAGGAATCCGTATTCGCCCTTCCTGTGACCGAGGTGCTCGAGCGCCACGTTGGCCAGCACTTCGTTGACGTTCATGTTGACCGAGGTGCCCGCCCCCGCCTGGAAGACGTCCACCGGGAATTGGTCCAGGTGTTTCCCGCCCAGGATCTCGTCCGCGGCCCAGACGATCGCCTCCGCCCGCGCGCGGTCGAGTTGCCCGACCTCGAGATTCGCCTTCGCGGCGCATTTCTTCAGTATGACGTATCCTCGAATCAGCTCCTCTGGCTCCCTGATCCCGCTCACCGGGAAATTGTGCATCGCCCTCAGGGTCTGCACCCCATAGTAAGCGTCGTCAGGAAGCTCCACTTCGCCCAGAAAGTCCGTCTCCTTCCTCATTCGCCCGCCTCCTTTTCCGACCGTAGCTCCTTCCGCGCCTTCCCGATCGCATAGTTTGGGGGCACGGAACGAGGACAAACGTGATAGCAGTTGGCGTAGAACCGGCAGGCCCACCAGCCTTCGGGCGCATCAGCCTTCTTCAGCCTCGATCCTCCAAGGGCGTCGCGAGGGTCGATTCTGAAGCGATAGAGCTTCGCAAGTGCCGCCGGTCCGATGTACCCCGCATTCTCGCCGTTCACGGGGCACGCACCATAGCACGCCCCGCAAAGGATGCAGTTAGTGAACCTCTCGAGCTCGCGGACAGCAGCCAGAGTCATGGGATATTCCCTCGATGGCTCGGGCTCTCTTGGTATGAGCCAGGGGTTCAGCCTCTGATACTTCGAGAAGAACTCTGTCATGTCCACGATGAGGTCCTTGAGCACCGGCATGTTTGGCAAGGGTTCGACCATGACCTCTTTTGACCCATCATACATGACCGCGCTGTCATCCTTCAGAAATCGCGCCAGCTTCGGACCCGGCTCCTTGGCCAGCAACGATGACACCTGAGTCTTGCAGGCCAGCCTCGGGACGCCGTTGATCAGCATTGCGCAGCTGCCGCAGACCGCACCGCGGCAAGAGTAGCGGAAGGCCAGAGAGTCGTCCTGCTCGTCTCGCGCTTGGAAGAGCGCATCTAGGACCGTCATTCCAGGCGTCGACCGGACCTCGAACCGTTCGTATCTCGACCCCTTGTTTCCGTAGCGCCGAACCGTCAAGATCATTCAATACCTCCTCTCCTCGACTGGGAACCTGCCCAAGCGCACCTTTTTGGTTCCAAGCTTCAGGTCTGCGCCTTCTAGGGTTGCCAGCGAATGGACCAGGAACCGTTCGTCGTCCCGCTTCGGATGATCTTTGCGGAAGTGCGACCCCCTGCTCTCTTCACGCCAGATCGAGGCTTGCGCGACGCTCTCCGCGACCGTGAGCATCCCCTGCAGCTCGAGCAGCGAGACGAGCGCCTGGTTGAACGCCCTATCGCCGTCCTCGACTCCAACGGATTCAGCAGAGGCCTTCAATCCCTCTAGGGCCCTCACTCCTTCCAACATCGCCTCAGCGCTGCGGAAGATGCCGAAGCGGTCGGTCATCATCTTCTTCAAAGAGGCCCTGATAGCGAATTGGTTTGCGACCGATTCCCGGGCGCGAATGCGCTCAATGCGGCCTCTTTCCGAAATCAAGGCATTGTCGATCGTTCCAGCTTCCGTTGCCGGCTGTCCTCTTGCATCCGAGACCATCTCCTCCCCTGCAAGCTTTCCGAAGACCAGCGTTTCGAGCAGTGAGTTGCCCCCGAGCCGGTTGGCGCCGTGTACGCTGACGCAAGCGCACTCGCCCGCTGCAAAGAGTCGGGGGAGCGAAGTGCGGCAATCCGAGCCTACGTCCACACCTCCCATGGAGTAGTGCTGTCCAGGCTGAACGGGAATGGGCTTCGTGACCGGATCGACGCCCGCGAAGTCCATTGCGATCTCGCGAATTCCCGGTAGCCGTTCCGAGATCCTCTCCCGCCCGAGGTGGGTGAGGTCCAGGTTCACGAACTCATTGCCGACACCCCGGCCCTCGTCGATTTCCGTCTGGATCGATCTCGCGACGATGTCCCTCGGCGCCAGCTCCATCGCCTTCGCCGAATAGCGGGCCATGAATCTCTCGCCTTTGCCGTTCGATAGAGTGCCCCCCTCCCCCCTTGCCCCTTCCGTGATGAGAATGTTAGTCCCGAAGAGGGTGGTGGGGTGGAACTGGACGAATTCCATATCCTTTAGGGCGACTCCTGCTTTCAAAGCGAGCCAGGCCCCGTCGCCAGTATTGATGTGGGCGTTCGTTGAGCGGGCGTAGATCCTACCATAGCCGCCGGTGGCAAGGAGCGTGGCCTTTGAGACGAAGCCCTCAAGGTCTCCCGTCGACAGGTCCAGGGCGGTGCAACCAAGGCATCTCTCCCTGTCGCGAACGAGCGAGGTAACGAATCGCTCTTCGCAGAAGCGGACCTTGAGCGCCAATGCCTTCTCGTAGAGAGTATGCAACAGGTTGTGTCCAGTGCGGTCGGCGGCATAACACGTTCTCGGGAATCCAGCTCCTCCGAAGGGTCGCTGCGCAATCCTGCCGTCCTCGTCTCGAGAAAACACCGTCCCCCAGTGCTCCATCTCCAAGACCGCTCGTGGGGCCTCCTCGCACAGACGAAGTACCGCGTCCTGATCGGCGAGGTAGTCGGAGCCCTTGACGGTATCGAATGCGTGAGACTCCCATGAGTCTTCCCCGTGTGATTTGTTGTTCGATAGGGCTGCGTTGACGCCTCCCTGGGCGGCCACCGAGTGCGAACGCAGGGGATGCGTCTTCGACAGTATCGCTACGTCCAGTCCAGCGGTCGAGCAGGCGACCGCGGCCCTCAGTCCGGTCAGCCCCCCGCCGATGATGATGACGTCATGATAGTGAATCGGAGCTTCCATCGGCGATTCCTCGCATCCGGCGGTTGCAATCCAGGCAGTCGCCCGATAATAAGCTTAACCTGGGTCTCGAGAACCTCATGCTAGCGCTCCACCTGATCGAAAGTGCACTCACGCGGCGGCTTGTCCTCCCTCATGCGCCTGAAGACCGGCGCCCTCAGATGCTCGTGGGGAGTGAACTCCAGGAACTCCACCTCGCAGCATAGCTCCGGCCTCACCCAGATTATCTCATGCTCGGAATCGTTGATCGTCGGCCGCTCCGGGGTTCGAAGTGGCTCGAGCAAATCCCGTATCTCTACCAACATCTTCTCATCGAACCCTGTGCCGACCCTGCCGACGTAGACCAGGTCGATGCCTCGGTAAAGCGCCAGGGCGAGAGAGGAGACGATCCTCTTCTCGTGGGTGTAGCCGACGATCACGCAGTCCATCGTTACGGTCGTCTTGATCTTAATCCAGTTGACGGAACGCTTGCCTGGCTCGTAGACCGAGTCCAGCTTCTTCCCCATGACGCCTTCCGTTCCGCGTTCGATCACTAGGTCCCACAACGCCTGCCCGTCCCGCGTGGATACTATGCGCCTGAGGGTCGGGCCTTCGGAGATCACCCTCTCCAGGACCTTCTTCCTCTCCGCCAGGGGCATCTTGATCAGACTCTCGCCTTCGATCTCGATGATATCGAACACCACGTAAGTGGCTGGGTGTTGTTTTGAACGGAGATGGTACATCCCTTCGGCGACGTGCTCGCGCTTCTGCAGCAGCCGGAAGCTAGGGTTCCCTCTTGAGTCGAATACGACGATCTCTCCGTCGAGCACACAGCTCTTCGCCCTTATTGAAGCGGAGAAATCGAATTCCGGATAGCGGGGGGTGATCTCGTGATCACGGCGGTTGACGAACATTGGCTTGCCGTCCCAGTAAAGCACTGCCCGGGTTCCGTCAAGCTTCGGCTCGTAAATCCATCCCTCTCGCTTCAGGTCGCTCTTGCTGCCGGGGATCGCCAGCATCGGCTCGTACAAATCAGCCCTCCAGGCTCGCCTTGAGCGCGTCAAGGAGATTCGAGTCGCTCGTCGCCACAATCTCCTCCTCCTTCACCTTGACCAAGTGCTCCTTGTCCCTGCGCTCGAGCGCCTCCTTGATCGCCTTTAGGTAGTCGTCGTGATACTGCGAGAGGTCGAGCTTTGCTGCCGCCATCTTCTCCACCAACTGCTCGGCCAGCTGCAGCTCGTTCTTCTTGAATGCGGGGGTCGCCGCGAGTTCCTCGATCTCCTCGATCGATCGCACCTCATCGTTGTAGTTCAGGGTAGTTAGGAGCATGCCCGGCCCGTAGGCCTGGATCGCGCAGACGTACCTTCGCTCCCGCATGACGAAACTGCCTATTGCCGCCCTCGAGGACTTCTGTAGCACCTCGCGCAGGAGGAAGAACGCCTTCTGCTCCTTCTTGTCTGGAGCAAGATAGTAGTTCTGGTCCACGAGGATCGGAGGGATTGTGCCAGTGTCCACGAACTCCTCCACCTCGATTACGTCCGAGCGCTTCGGCCTGAGGTCAGCGAGCTCCCTCTTTGAGAATACGTAGAAGCTGCCTTCGCCCAGATCGACCCCTTTGACGACCTCGTTCCAGGGGACTTCGTGCTCCCCATTCTTGCACCAGCGGCGGTACTCGATGGGCGAGTTGTCAGCCTCATGGATGAGCTTGAAGTTCACCGGTCGCTGGCTGACCGCTGAGTAGAGCTTCACCGGCATGTTCACAAGACCGAACGCGATCGAACCGCTCCAGATTGCCTTCATCCTGATCGTTGATAACGTTCGTCTACCGCTAATTTATAATTTGGCATCTATGCTGACCAGTCAGCAAGAAACAACAAATATCGGCCATCTCCTACAACGATCGATGCGTTGGAGGAATCCCAGCCTGATGCTGATGATCGGGCTCATTCAGTTCGCGCTCTTGATGCTCGTCGCCGAATTTCTATATCCAGGGTATAGCAGCTCGCTGAACTACATCAGCGACCTTGGAGCAGGGCCGGAGCCTTCGCGAACGATATTCAATGCCTCCGTTGTCATCCTTGGCGTGCTCGCTATAGCGGCGGGCTACTTGTATCTGGGGTTCTCGGAATTCAAATGGTTTGGCTTCATTGTCGTCATTTCCGGAATCGGCGGAGTCGGAGTCGGGCTGTTCAACGAGGATACTGGTTCCGCTCATGTTTTCTTCTCGTTCATTGCCTTCTTCTTCGCCGCGACGGCCGCTCTGTTTTCATCGAGAACGCAGAAGGCGCCGCTCTCGGCCTTGTCAATCCTGCTAGGAGCGATGAGTATCGGCGCCCTGGCACTCTACGGAGCACAGCAATATCTAGGCCTCGGGGCCGGGGGCATGGAGCGTATGATATTCTACCCAGTCCTCATATGGGGGCTGATATTCACGGGGTCGACCCTTTCACATTTCCAGAATGGCGAATAGTCTAGTTGCACGGAACCACGAAGAGCGGTGGCGACAAAGCCATGTTGCCGCCTTTTCGGCTACTTCTCATCGGACTTCGGCGGGATCAATATCAGTTTGCGGATGCCATAGAGTAGCGAGAGGATCACCGCCGCAACCGTCACAGCGATCGCCACGATGAAGAAGATGAACACGGCGAGGTCTTCTCCCCCTTTGATCGCTGAGGTCGCGGCCGAGATCCCACCTTGCATCGAGACGACCACAACTGCGAAGATGCCGACGAACACACCGAAGGTCTCGATCACACGCACGAAATAGGTCCTTATGACCTGGTCGTGATCGGCGATGCGCTTACGCATCTCGACCATCTCCGCGTCCAGGGCCTTCTGACTTGCTTCGAGGTTCTGCCGCATGTTCTCAAGATCGCCCTTGATCCGATCGTAGGTCTCGACGAGGCGACTTTCCACCTCTTTTGCGGAGACTCCGGTAGGGGCTTCTCGTTCTTCCAGACCTTGAAGGCTCTCTATGCCGGCCGAGGTGATCTTGAGTCGCCGCGTTTCCGTCTTGCCAAACGGCGCCTTGACGACCGTCTCCTCGACGAACCCTTTCACCTTCAAAGCGGCGATGTCCTTGTCGATCTGCTCGGTCGTGGCCCCTGAGACTTGCTTCTGGACCGCGGCCACTAGGACGACGTCGTCGACACGGATTGGGTAGAACTCGCGCAGACTCTTCAGGATCTGTTTCTGGATTTCGTTATCCAGGGAAGCCACTTCGTCACCCCACCAGGAAAGGCTCTCCTTCCCTCAAGTAGGTATCCAGAATCAGAGTATTTACTAGCTTTGTCCATGGGCTCTTCGGATCAGAGCTCGAATATCCTCTGCAGACCAGACTCGACGTCCCGCCAGGAAGCGCACTCCAGGACGTCGTCCGTGACGCTCGTGCTCCTCTCAACGCAATAGGCGTTCTCTGGAGGGTCGCTCTCAAAGTGGATGACTAGAACTCGGAAGCCGCCTGCCTCGAAGCCTTGGCGGTGTGGATTCGCCACGACCGACGCCCCATAGCCATTAGGGAAACGGTAGATCTTGTGGATGCGCTTCCCCTCCATGCAGCCGCATGTACATTTGGCGTTGAGGTCGATCTCGAATTCCTCGAAGCCCATCAGAACCCGCTTCACTTAACCCTCATCAAGCACTTCAACCATTCGCCCGGTGCGGGTCGTGCTCAATCTTCCTTTCCGTTGAACCCGTACTCCTCCCGCAATCGCCACGATAGCGGCTCATCGATTCTATCGCGTCGCGAAGCGCCGCCTCGGAGATGTAGCCCACCCACGCGCCAACCGCCCGCGATCCGCAGAAGAACAGGAATGTCGGCGTCGCAACCACGCCTAGCTTGACGGCCATTTCGACGCTCTCGTCCGTGCTTATGCGCGCGAACGCGACCTCTCCTTTCTTTTCTGCAGCCATCGCCTCGAGCACAGGCTCGGCCTGAGCGCAGATCGAGCAGTGCGGGGAGTAGAACTCGAGAACGAGCATTCCCGAGTTCGCGAGAAGCATTGCTTCGATGTTTTGGCCCTGCGCCTCCAAGACAAATTGTGTCATTCCAGTCAAATAGTAGAGAGGGAACGACAAAAGACTTTCGAGTTTGATGAAGTATAGGAACGACAGCTACACAGCTTACATGCAAGAGCATTTCTGAGCCTTGCGCAACATTAGTATAAGCCCGCTGTCGGCTATCCTCCAATGGGGACCAAGACGGAATGGTGGGAAGCGAAGAAGGGTTGCTCGAACTAAGGAACGATGTTCTGCGCGGACTGTACCTCGGCGCGTCAAGGAAGATGTCAGAAGCATTGGGTTCGGCAGTGATGATCGAAACGCTTCGCCCATACTATGAGAATTGGGGGTCGGCTGGGGCAAACACCATGAAGGAGCGGCTCGGCGCGACTGAAACCCCGGAACAAGTCTGCAAGGCATCCTGGGTGGTCGGCAGGATGATCTTTCACTCGTTCGACGGGGTGATAGGCCTTCACGAAAATGGCGCATCGCTGACGACCACGAACTGCTTCGCCGCTGCTGAGCATCAGGAACTCTGTGCGCTCTACTGCAGTTATGCGAGTAGCTCTTTTGCCTCCAGACTGAACCCAAGAGCGAGGTCCGCAGTCGTTGCCTCAATGGCGTGCGGAGACAGGTACTGCCTGAAACAGTTCACTGTAGGAAGGGATCCGAACGGAGATATCGGAAAGAAGCTCAGCGATCTTACACCTCCGTCCGTCAGCGCCGACGATTTGGATTATTGGGGCTCCGCGGCAACAGGAGAGGCGTGGACGTTCACTACTCGTGCTTTCTTGGAAGTCGCGGGGCGTGAGGCCTTGCCAGGCTTGACCGAGCGAGCGCATGCCTTCGGATTGGAGATGTCGCCGCGTATCCTGGCTTCGTCGATCCCAACCAAAGAAGGACGGGCTGACGTCATCGACATTCTGGCGACGATACGCTCGATAATGCGGACGGTCGGGAACACCACAGCTCGCTCTGATTCGATATTGGACCGAGAGACGATCGAATGCCCATTCTCTGGAGCTCCGGTAGAAGTCTGCTACCAGATGGAGGGGTTCATCGAAGGGGTCCTTGAAGGCATAGGAAAAGGATACGAGATGCGGCATGACCGCATGATGCCGAACGGCGATCGAAGCTGTCACTGGACGATCAGAATGAAGGAGGAAGTCGCATCTTCTGGTAGGGAAGGGGACACGATCCGCATGGCCCGGGAGACCCTCGGAAGGCGACTCGCATCAGGCGAGATCACGGTTGATGAATACGACCGGATCATGGACCGGCTGGAGAGGATCTAGGGATGGAGGCCACGGGCGCGGACCCTCACCATCGGTCACCTGAGTTCATCCCGGGGGTGAAGGAGATCGTCCATGGCAGCCTCAGCAAGCTGATCCTCGTCACGTTCAAGGAGATGATGGCAACCGTAGGCGTCTCGGCCACCCTGCAAGCCGTCAAGTCGCCAATGAAGCAAAGCGGGATGGCGTTCTCCCGAAACCTTAACGCGCGCTTCGGAGTCGACGAGAAGGGCGTGGAGGGCATAGCATTCCCTCTCGCCGCCGCCAACCACTACCCAATAGGGGGCTTCACGAAGCCGATCGAGATCTTCGAGCATGGAGCGGTGGTCGAGTACCTCACCTGCCCATGGTCCGACGGGCCCCCCGAGCTATGCGTCGCGATATCTCACTTTCTGAGCGAGGGCGTTTGCGAGCGCGTCGATCCAGGCTACGAAGTCATCTACACGCATCATCTGACCCAAGGCGACCACACCTGCCGTGGGGTCGTCAGGAGAAGAGCTGATCCTCACAAGGATCTCGCCGATCTTGGGAGGCACGTCAGCACTTTCGAGCTCCCTATCATGAGCCTTGAAGAGCGTGAGGCGCTGTCCCGAGAGACTTCCAGCTACGTTTTGACGTTCTTCGTGGACGCGTTCGTCCGATCTGCCTCGCCCCAGAAGGCACTCGCGTCTCTCGAGCCCAAATTCCGAGATGAGGGACAGAGAGCTGGCGAGCGAATAGTCGGGCTTGCCGATCGTCTCGGAGACGCGGATTGGCTCGGCAGTGACTCGCTCTTGGCAACGCTGCAGTGCTTCGCGATGCGAACGGAGAGGAGAGGCGGGGCAGGCATTCCGGTTTTCTCTGTATCAGATTGCATCTTCGGAGCCGAGTCGGAGGAGTCCTGCAAGCTGATTCGATCGTTCATGGCAGGGATATTCGAATGCGTTTCCCAAGGGTCGAGGCTAAGGGTCGAAACGGAGCGTGATGCTCAGGGTCGCAAGTGCACAGTCAAGCTCGAAGCGAAACCGGGGCGGCGCGGCGACCACTATTCCATTGGAATCCTCAAGGCACGCTTCGCGAGAGGGGATATCTCGGAGCAGGAATACGATAGGATGTTGCAGAAGCTACGCGAGTAGATCGGGACAATCGGTTCTCTGAGATAATTGCGACGTTCGCGTTGCCCTGATGGGCTACGACAGAATTAAGCTCGCGCACGACCCTCGAAGGCGGGGACGAGGGAGGCATTCAACGCATCAGACGCCGATCGAACCTATCTCGGTCGAGGAATTCCGGAACAGGATGATCGCCAAATGCGTTGACAGCACGTTCCGAGCCCTGCTCGAAGCCTCCGGTCCGGAAACGAGCATAAGAGTGCTGAGATCCTACTCGATGCACAGCGGGATGGCCGCCACGCACAATGCAAGGGTAAGGTTCAAGTTCGATGGCAGCGGGATCAAGGAGACCGCGATTCCGCTCTTCTGGCTCCAGACGATGATGTCGGGTGGGGATTGCAGCCTGGACATCTATGAGGCAGGCGCCGTTCTAGAGTGCCGCAAATGCTACATGTGCATCGCGCCGCCGGAGATGTGCGTCGCGGTCAGCCACGGGATGGCCGATGGAATCGCCCAGGTGGTCAATCCAAGATACCATTTCGTTTTCACGCACCACCTTTCGAACGGAGATCGGGCATGCCGATCGGTGTTGTCCATGAACAAGACCGTCAGCGCCGATGCAGATCTTGGGAGGCATCTAGAGACGGTCGCTCCTCTGAACATGACCAGCGAGGAACTGAACGCGCTGACGACCCATGGGATCTCCGAGACGCTCATGAGCACGGTGAAGGCTTTCGTTGACGTCCACGGAGGCGAGGAGACAGTGCATCTCGCCCTTCCTTGGGCGTACAAAGGAGGCAAGGAGCTTGGAGAAGAGCTCTCCGAAGTCATGCAGTCCACTCCTGTTGCCTCGAGTCTTCCGGCCTTGATCGGATTTGTGAACAGGGCGCTTGGGGAATCTGGCAGCATCAAGAGCGCGGAACGGGACGCCATAGGCGGGAAGGTCGAGGACTGCCCCTTCAGATCTGCGCCACCTGAACTATGCGCGATCCTCGAGGAGTTCAAGCGCGGATTCGTGGAAGCCTATTATGATTCATTCCTGCTGTCTTTTGACAGAATGCTCTCGAAAGGCGACGAAGAGTGCATTTGGAGCGCAACCGGCGCCACTCCGAAGAAAGAGGGGGGCGACCAGCCCAGGGAGGATCCATTCGTGATTCTCAGGCTGCGACTTGCGAAAGGCGAGATCAGCTCGAAGGAATACGAGGAGCTGGTGCTTCTTCTTGGGAAGTATCACTGAGAAGAACGAGCGCGTCTGCTCACAACTTCGTCGGACTCAGAATCGTAGACAGGATTAAGGTAAGCCACCCCCCTCCAGACGCTAGGTGGGTTCATGTCTGGTCAGCCTCTATCCTCGAATCAATCATCGCTCGACGATGAGGCTTTCCGTCTTCTTGCGGAATGGATGGCGACCGGTCTGCAGGTGCTTCGAGATACCGTCGGCGAAGACGAAGCGATGCGACTGATGGAGCCACACTTGAAGCTCGGGGGCGTCGCCGCCCCTAGGAACGCACTCGAAAGACTGGGCTTGGATCGGACGCCCGAAGGCATAGTCAGAGCCTTCTCATTCGTCCACGGATGCATGCGAAAGCGAGAAGGTCGACTGCGACACAGCGAAGCCGGAGCCTACGTGGACTTCATCGAATGCCCGTTCGAGAACACTCCGGGGTTCTGCGGAATCTGCGATGTGATGGCCGCTGCGGGGACCGAGACCCTTATTCCAGACTGCCGGTTCATCCTTCAGTTCTCGTTCGGCCGGGGGGACGAGTTCTGCAGAAAGCTGGTTCTTAGGAACGGCTTCGACTACAAGAGCGTTCAGAGGGAGGCCTGGACCGATCTCGGTCCAGCTCCTTGTGAAGTCTCGCAGCAAGAGCGTAACTGGCTCGGGAAGGCCTACTTCGGGGAATTCTGGCTCTACACCGTTAGGGCTCTGGTTCAGGAAGCGGATGAGGCGGGGGCGCTTACGATCCTCGGGCCCCTTATGAGGGAGAGGGGTATGGCATTCGGACTGAGACATAGCAAAGGAGCCGATGGGATCCGGAGCAGTGCATATCCCCTCGCCATGATAGAGCTCTTCCACAAGATC
>DATJOX010000049.1:0-86191 GCA_035506675.1 Methanomassiliicoccales archaeon | reverse complement strand
CTTCGCCATCCTCGTCGACACGACCAGACGCGCGATCCGCACTCCCTCCTTCATCTCCGGGGGCGAATAGGTGCGCGTGCTGATGGTCACGAAGTTCTACCATCCGCGCATCGGCGGGGTCGAGACGACCGTCAAAGAACTATGCGAGCACTTCGTGAGCAAGGGGCATGAGTGCACTGTCGTCACGATGGACCGCGAGCTTCGAGGCAAAGAGACTATCAACGGCGTCGAGGTCGTCCGCTTCCCAGTCGACACGAAGCTGCTCGGGGGTCTGAACCGCCACGTATGGAAGTACCTCACGAAGGACCTCGTCCCGGGCAAGTACGACGTCGTGCACATCCACTCCTACCACATTCTGCTCTCAGCCCAGACGGCATACCTTTGCCACAACCGCAGGATCCCCTATGCCTTCTCCGCGCACTACCACGGCAAGGGCCACACCGCTTTGCGGAACGTGCTCTTCAAGGCGTACCACATCGCAGGGAAGAGGGTGCTCGCCTGGAGCGAGGCAATCACCAGCGTGTCCGATTACGAGAAGAACCTGCTCGCGAGGGACTTTCCTGGAATCTCAAGCAAGGTCACCGTGATCCCGAGCGGCATCAAGCAGTTTCCAGGCCTGGGGGTTGAGCGCAGCCTTGACACTCTGCTCTACGTCGGCCGAGTTACCGCGTACAAGGGCATCGATCACGTGCTGCGCGCCATGAAGGCCCTCGACGACCGAGGACGAATTGTGAGACTGCGAGTGGTCGGTTCCGGTCCTGCGCAGGAGCAACTGCGGACGCTCGCGAACGATCTCAGGATCGCAGACAGAGTGACCTGGCTCGGGGACGTCGGGGACGATGTGCTAGCAAAGGAGTACCGAGGGGCAATCGCTCTGATTCTGCTGTCCGCGGCGGAGGCGTACGGCCTGGTCGTCGCGGAGGCGTTGTCTTGCGGGACTCCCTGCATCGTCGCGAAACAAGAGGCATTGGTCGAGTTCCTTCCCGAACCGGGCGTCGTGGGTGTGGATTATCCTCCGGACGCGCAGAAGGTCGCCGACGCGATCGAGGGGGTCCTCGATGGACGCCTGGGTTCGCCAGTCGGACCGTTCAGTGATAAGATCGCGTCCTGGTCGAAGATAGCCGATCGGTACCTCGATTTCTATTTAAAGCTGATCGCCGAACGGGCCCGATGACACCTAGCTCGACCGATGACCCAGACGGAAGAACAGCTCCTTCACCAATGAAAGCGTGAGATAGCGCCCTTTGATCGACCGGCTCAGCCGTTGCCATTGCGACTCTGATCTACCCTTATCTTCTGCGAGCGCGGACATGTCCACCGATCGGGCGCTCCGGCCTGCCTTGTAGGAGTGCCGCATGAGCTCGAGCCAATCGCGCTCCTCCATGTGCTGCACTCCCCTAGGCAGCAGCCCGACCTTCCTGCTAATGGCACGCGTCCTTTGAAAGAGCAATCCGTCCTCGTACGCGAAGATCTTCGCCATCATCCCCTCGTCCAGGCTTTCGTACGCCTTCTCGAGCGCTGCCCTCCTGAAAAATCGGGGATAGAGGTTGGGGCCGGAGCCGGAAAATGGGTCGAACTCTTCGTGCATCGACGCCTTCTGCCGGCACAGCTCTCGTTGCAGGCAGTTCGACGGTCGATAGGAGGTCTCCTCGAGCACGAGCATGTCCTTCTCCTTCATCGCCTCGACGGCGCGTGCGAGCGTGTCATGATAAAGAACCTGGTCCGCATCGAGGTACAGGACCATCTCGCCCCTGCTTTCCACGAATCCCTTCCAGCGCGCCCCCATCAGCCGACCTGGATAGTCGACGATGCGCGCGCCTGCTTTCATCGCGATCTCCCTCGTCCCGTCGCGAGAGCCGGAGTCGACCACAAGCACTTCGAAGTCGCGGAACGTCTGCTCCCCGATAGCTTCCATGGCCGTCGGCAGGTCCTGCTCCTCGTTGAGCGTTGGGATGACGATCGAGACCGATGGTCCGGCGCGGTCCGAGGGAGGGTTCCCGGGCATCGCGCTCATCATGGCGTGCGATGAGAAATAGCTATTGCGGCGCGAACTCAAGGCCTGCCAGCAATCGTGAGAATCGACGCCCGACTAATGAATGTGTATATACGCGCGAGGGAATACAGGGGAAATGATGACCGAAGAGGATTTGGTCATTCGCAGTCGGGCGCCCCTGCGCCTGAGCTTCGCCGGCGGTGGGACGGACGTGCCTCCCTACGCGGAGGAGCAGGGAGGGGCGGTGCTCTCCACGACCATCGACCGCTACGCCTACTGCACCATCCGACCGCGCGCGGACCGGGACATGAAGATCCGTTCCCTCGACCTCGAACGGGACGAGAGCTGGCTGGCGGACGGCCACTATCTCCGCTACGACGGCAACCTGGACCTCATCAAAGCAGTGCTGAACCACTTCGAGGTCAAGCGCGGGTTCGACATGTTCCTGCACTGCGACGCCCCTCCCGGCAGCGGCCTCGGCGGGTCGAGCACGGTCATCGTCTCGCTCATCGGGGCTTTCTCGGAATGGCTCAACAAGCCCATGTCCCAATACGACCTCGCGAAGCTCGCCTACGTCCTCGAGCGCGAGGAGCTCGGGTTCGCCGGGGGGAAGCAAGACCAGTACTCCGCGGTGTTCGGCGGCTTCAACTACATCGAGTTCCGCGGCAGGGACGTGGTCGTGACGCCGCTGCGGATCAAAGGGGACGTGCTCAACGAGCTGCACTATCACATGCTCCTCTGCTACACCGGCAAGACCAGGGATTCGGCGAACATCATCCAGGACCAGCAGAAGGACTACCGCTCCGGGCAGAACACTGACGCCCTGGACGAGGCGAAGCGCCTGGCGGCGGAGACCAAGGACGCGCTCATGAAGGGCGAGATCATGAAGATCGGGGAGCTGCTCAACGAGTCCTGGAAACAAAAGAAGCGGTTCACGTCGCACATCACGAACCCCTGGCTCGATGGAATCTACGAGGCAGCAATGGCGAAAGGCGCGATCGGTGGCAAGATCTCCGGAGCGGGCGGCGGCGGGTTCATGTTCTTCATCTGCGAGTACGACCGCAAGCACCTGGTGGCGCAGGAGCTGCAGCGCCTCGGGGCCGAGGTGGTAAACTTCAATTTCGACAAGCACGGCCTGCAGACCTGGAGATACCGTGCATGAAGGCGCTCGTGAGCAGGGAGCTGGAGGAGAGCGCTTCCGTCACCGGTAGGGTCGACGCGGAGCAGGTGCTCAGGATCGCGGAGGCACTCACGAAGGCGTTCCGCGAGAAGCGCAAGGTCATGCTCTTCGGGAACGGGGGGAGCGCGGCGGACGCGCAGCACATCGCGGCCGAGTTCTCGGGCAAGTACCTCTTCGACCGGGCGCCGCTGAACGCGGTGGCGCTCACCAACCTCTCTTCGATCACCGCCATCGGCAACGACTACTCCTACGAGAACGTGTTCGAGCGTCAGGTCGAGGCGTCGATCCGGCCGGGCGATGCGGTCGTCGGCATCTCGACCTCCGGCTCTTCGAAGAACGTCCTTCGGGCGATCAGGAAGGCGAAGGAACTGGGCGCGGTCACCATCGGCTTCTCCGGCTCGAAGGGGGCGCTGAAGGAGGAGGTCGACATCGCCTTGGTCGTGCCCTCGACGAGCACCCCCCGCATCCAAGAAGCGTACATGGCCGCGGCGCACGTGATCTGCGGACTGGTGGAACGATCGCTCTTCGGGCGAAAGGCGGTGTTCGTGGACCGAGACGACACGATCGCGAAGGACGTTCCCTATTGCCCGAGGCCAGAGGACCTCGTCCTGCTGCCTGGGGTGGGTAATGGGATCAAGCGCCTGAACGACGCTGGGTTCCTCGTCATCATCATCACCAACCAGTCGGGCGTGGCCAGAGGATATTTCACCGAGCAGATGCTGCACGAGATCCACAAGAAGATGCTTGCGGACCTGGCGAAGGACGGCGCGCGCGTGGATGCGATCTACTACTGCCCGCACATGCCCGATGCGGGGTGCCGATGCCGCAAACCTGACGTAGGCATGGTGCTGCGAGCGCTGGAGCAGTTCCCGATAGACCCCGCCGCCTCCTATGTCGTCGGGGACAGCGAGCACGACGTGGAGCTGGGAAGGCGCGCGGGGATAAGGGGCATACAAGTGAGCGAGTCGTTCCCATTCACCAAGGCGGTCGACATGATCTTGTCGGAGAGTCCGGAGAGCTGATCAGTCGAGGCCCTTGGTCGATTCCACCTGCTTCCACACAGGCTTGTCGCCGCGGTCCAAGGCCACGTGCACCGTCGCGATCACCCTCGCGGTCGCTTCCATCGCGATACTGAAGAGCATGAGATGCAGCTTCGTCGGATGATCCTTGGCGAACGACCCGTAGGCCTGCAGAAGGGTCGAGATGTCCCAGGTCGACAGCTCGTACCCGAACCACTTGCGGACGTAGCGCTCGCCAATGTTCACGCGCGTCCTCTGGCGCATGAAGTCGCGCACGTTCTCCGGCCCGTGGTTGTGCACGATGGCAGATGGGACATACACCGTCCTCATGCCCTTCTTCTCGAGCTCCATGCGGATGAGGTCCTCGTCCGACTGCGTCCCCAACGGGAGCTCGATGCCGGGAGGCCGGAACGCGACCAGCTCCCCGACCTTCGGATGCACGAGCGCGACCCGATGATGCATCTCCCAAAGCATGTGCACGGCGAAGCCCGTCGGCGAGTCCGGAGAGTTCGTCGGGACCGGTCGGCCGCCGGCCATGCCCACCGTGCCGTCAGCGAAAGGGGCGATCAGATGCGACAGGGCATCGGGCTCGAGACGGTTGTCCGCGTTCACGAGCACGAGCACTTCACCTTTCGCTACCCCGATGAAGAGGTTGATCGCCGCGTTCTTTCCCGCCCGCTCCTTTTGAACGTGGAGCTTCACGCGCGCATCGATGCCCTCGTATTCCATCACGATCTCGTTCGTGCGGTCGGTGGAGCCGCTCGAGACCACCACGATCTCCCTCAGCTCGAAACCATCGGTAACCTGCGCGGACACGGATTCCAAGCAAGCGCGGATATTCCTTTCCTCGTTGTAGGCGCAGACGCCCACCGACGCCGAGATCATCGCGGACCGGTTGCATAACCCCTCCACCGTATTTTAACCTGCCACGGGTGCTGAAGCGCGATGCCAGGGTCCAAGACGTCGCAGCCCAGCATTGTCTGGGTGGCCCCACGCTCCCAAAAATCCTATATATTCAGATGCGTTCTTTCTCCCCGATTGGAATGGCACAGGAGGCAGCGCCAGACTACTCTAAGTTAACGATAGTGCTGCCCACCTACAACGAGGTCGAGAACATCTCGAACATCGTCCCGGAGCTGTTCCGCTTGTATTCGGGCGTTCATGTCACGGTCGTCGACGATTCATCGTCCGACGGGACGGGAGCGGCGGTCGAGGGACTGCGCGTCACTCATCAGAATCTCAAGCTCATCGAGCGGCACATCTCGAAGAAGGGCCTCACGGCGTCTGTCATGGAAGGGATCGCCTCCGTCGAGACCGAGTACTTCGTGGCGATGGATGCGGATTTCCAGCACCCGCCCGCTTCGGTCGCGGACCTGTACGGTGAATTGACGAAAGGCGCGGACGTCGCGATCGGAGTGCGCCGGGACATGGGCACGCTTCCACTGTATCGGAGGGCCGCGTCCTGGGGAGCCCATAAGCTGGCCGCGAGCTATCTCTGGTGCCGACGGCAGCCGCGATCCATGGACCTGATGTCGGGATTCTTCGGGGGACGCACCGAGATCGCGAAGAACATCCTCCGCAACAAGGGCGACAAGTTCGAGCCGAAAGGGTTCAAGGTCCTCTTCGACCTGCTCAAGTTCGTGCCCAGGGACTCGAAGGTCGCGGAGGCGAGCTTCACCTTCGGCGACCGGGTGAGCGGGAACTCGAAGCTGAACTCGGACATCATCCTCTCATTGCTGAAGCAGTGCGGGTCGTTGGGCAAGGTCGCGAGCTTCACGGTCGAGTTCTTCTTCATCAACAAGGCGGGGAGGGTGGTCGGATTGCTTATCCTCGTCGCGATCATCGCAATCGCATTGATGATGGGCGGTCAGCCCGCTAAACCGTAGAAGTTATGCGTATTTCGCACCAATTCCCTTATTGTCGTACCGTTATCGCAATGTATTTCTACCAATCGCTGACTATAGAATGAAGGGGCTTTGAAATGAAGCAGTTCGAGGTCTTTGTAGCGAACAAGCCCGGCGAGGTCGCCAGGCTTGCGGAAGTTTTGGCCAAGAACGCAGTGAACATCCGTGGGATCTCCACCGACTTGGGAGCAGGCCGGGGGGTAATCCGCATCATCACGGACGACGAGGCGAGCACCCGGCGCGTGCTCAAGGGGAGCGCCGAGGAGTTCGTCGAACGCGAGGTCATGATTGTTTCATTGTCCGACAAGCCCGGGGAGCTCGCGAAGCTCACGAAGAAGCTCTCCAAGTCGGGCATCAACATCGAAAGCCTCTTCCTCCTCGGACCGAGGGCGCCGTCGGTCGAGGTGGCGATAAGCGTGGACGAGCGCGAGAGGGCCCAGAACCTGCTGTTGAAGTGACCCTCAACCCTCTCTCTTCTTGCCGTTCGGCGACGCGCTCACGAGAAGCACCGATAGGAGGATGAGGACCCCTCCGATCGCCGTGAACCAGTCCGGCGTCTCGCCTAACAGCAGGAAAGCGAAGACCATTGCGAAGACGATCTCCATGAACAGGATGACCGAGGAGTCCGTCGCTCCCTTCCCGCGCAACCCCATGATGTAGAGCAGCCAGGCGGCCGCGGTGCAAACGACGCCGAGGTAAAGCATGCTCCAGGCGCCCGTCGCATCCAGCGCGACGTTGCTTGCGAACACCAAGGCGATCGGTATCGAGAAGACCGCGGTGGTCGTGACCACGGCCGCCGACGTCATGATCGGCTCGACATGCTCGTTCACGAGCTTCTTCTGGTATACGATGTAGAAGGCCCACACGATCCCCGCAGCGAACACCAGCACGTTGCCGACGAACGATCCCTGCATCATCTGCGAGAGGTCGCCGCCGGTGGAGACGATGCCGACGCCCAGCAGTCCCAGCAGCAACCCGTATATCGTGTACTTCGTGATGCGCTCCGACAGCACGGCGAACGAGATGACCGCCACGAACACCACGTTGATGTCGACAAGCAACACCGTGTTCGTCGCGGTGGTCTGCGTCATGCCGACGTTCTGCAGCGTGAGGCCGAGGGCGTTCACCAGGCCCAGTCCCCAGACCAGAGGCTTCGAGAAGAGCTTGGGCGCGAAGGTCTTCGTAGCCAGAGCGACGAGGACGAGCACTGCTGCCCCAATGATCCATCGCCCCATGCCGAAGAAGTACGGATCGACGTGGCTGACCCCGATCTTGGAGGCGACGAAGGACGTGCCCCAGAGCAGGCTGGCGATCAGCAGGACCTGCTCGAACTTATCGACCCGGACCCTCACGCCCCGCGATACCCCAAGCTGATATTTCTAGCGATTGGTATGCCACTGTTTGCCAAGCTACTCCAGGACAAGGTCCCGATGGCGCTTGCCTGAAGTCACGGTGACCCCGTCACCGAGCACGCAGCGCTCCAACGAAACGCCGTCAGCGACGAGGCATCCGTCGCCAACGATGGAGTCCTCGACCACCACCCCTTCGCCGAGCGTCGTGCCCGATAGTAGGAGCGAGCCGGAAACGACCGAGCGCGCGCCGATCCTGCATCGCGCTCCGATCGCAGATGAGGAAACGCTCGCCTTCGCAGCGATCTCGACCCCTTCCCCGAAGTACGCCGGTCCGGCGATCTCAGCGCCTTCCGCCCTGATGTCGTCGGCGAGTATCTTTCCGCTCGACTTCGCCCCGGGGATAGAGAGCTCCGTGCCCCGCCGCTCTGCCATCATGATGTTCGCATCGAGCAGGTCCGTCGGCCTCCCGATGTCCTTCCACATCCCGCTCAGCTTCGAACCGAAGAGGGCATAACCCTCCTCCAGCAGCTTCGGGAACAAGTTCTTCGAGAAGTCGAACTTGGTGTTCGCGGGGACGTGCTCGAACGCCTCCCGCTGGATCACGTAAACGCCGGCGTTGATGAGGTTCGAGAACACCTCTTCCGCCTTCGGCTTCTCCTTGAACCGAACGATGCGCCCGGCGTCATCGAGGCCGACTATCCCGAACTCCGTCGGTCGGTCGACCTCCGTCAGCGCGATGGTCACGGTCGCCTCCGTTCTCTTGTGCGCCTTGATGATCGCGGCCAGGTCGATGTCCATCAGGGTATCGCCCATGACGACGACGATGGTGTCGTCGAGCTTCGGCTCGAGCAGCTTTACCGCTCCGGCGGTGCCCATCGGCACGTCCTCGAAGGCGTACGTCATGTTCACCCCGAACGAGCTGCCGTTGCCGAGCGAGTGAACGATCGCATCAGAACGGTATCCACACGCCAGGAAGACGCGTCCGATGCCAGCCGCAGACAGGGAGCGAAGCGAGTATTCGACGCACGGCCTCCCTAGCACGGGGAGCAGTGGCTTCGGCCTTCGGTTCGTGAGGGGACGCAACCTCGTGCCTTCTCCGCCGACCAGAACGACCGCCTGCTCCACCCCGTGAATCATCGCCCGCCTCCTGAGTCGAGAATCGAATCCTGGCCGGTCTATTTAAAAACTGAGGCGTTCTCCGACGAAGACGAACAATTATCCTGAGGGGCTCGATTTCACTACCGATCCGGAATGGCTGGAAAGAAGAGGCGGCCGACGTCGCAGATGAACCTGAATCGAGAGGCCGCGCGCAGGCTCGACGAGGGCTTCGAGAACCCGATCACGGAGCTGGTCAAGCGGACCGACCACCGCACGCTGGCCTTCTGGGCCGCCGATTGTGCCGAGCGCCTGCTGCCGCTCTTCGAGAAGGACTATCCAATGGATGCGCGCCCCAAGGAGGCCATCCGAGGGCTACGCGAATTCGCGCGCACCGGCAGGTTCAGCATGAACGAGGTCCGGCGACTATCGCTCGCCTGCCACGCCGCCGCCCGCGAAGCTCCGAAGGGATCCGCGGCGAGCTACGCCGCGCGCGCCATCGGTCAGGCGATCGCCACCGCGCATGCTCCGTTGCACGCTCTCGGGCCGGCGGCGTACGCGCCAAAGGCGATCAAAGCGAGCGATCCAGAGAACGCGGAGATCATGACGAGCAGGGAACGCGCGTGGCAGTACGAGCATCTTCTGGAGCTCAAGCATGACCTTGAGGGGCATGAACGAATGAGATCCCCTCGCAAGCTCTGGCGGGGCTAAGTCACGAGCCGAGCGACGTTATCGTTCCGATTCGCTCCGACAGCCCTCGCTACGGGCTCGCACTTCGCCCTCATCAGGTAGAGAACGGGGCGCACCAACTCGTCGGAAAGCGCTTCGAAGTTCGCCATGCCCTTGGACACCACCATGTCGGCGGAGTCGAACCGCTCCTTCAGCTTCTTGCCGACCTTCGCGACGTCCAGACCGACCGCGAACTGCCCGGTCGTGAGCAGCTCATCGAATTCCTTGTCCAGACCGACGCGCTTCGCGTCCTCTAGGGTGACGTCGGTAAGGATGGGTTCGCCCTTGGCAACGCCGATCACCTTCGGTCCGAGGCGCTTGATCTCGCGCACGAGAAGCCTGTCGAAGACCGATTCGCCGCAGTTGTCGAGGAGGTACAGAACCGTCTTCGAGCGCTTGACGAGCTTCTTTGCCTCGGGGAGATCGTTCACTCCCAGCCCTTCGGCGACCAGCGATTGAAATGCCTTCTCCAGTTGCTCGGGCGTCTCGATTCCGACCGCGATGCCGAAATCGAGAACATTGCCTGCGATCGCACAGAGCGCGGCTGCTTCGAACCTGTCCGCGGAGCCTTCGACGAACGCCGACGACCTTGCGAAGATTTTCTCCGCGACCTGATCGCTGCGGATCTTGAGCTCAGAGTAGGGATCATCAGTGCCGGCGATCGCGTATGCGGCGCGATGCACCTTGGTCGCGAGCGCAGCCGAGTTGACCCCGCGCCGGAACTCCGCATCGAGTATCGCGAGGGACGATTCCATGGCCTCGTCGGCCCTCTCTGGCGCAACCAGCTCGACTTCGTAGAGCACCCGATTCAACAGGCAGGGGACGCACTCGGCCGCGAAGCGCATGACCCTTCTGAACACTCTAGCCCCAATAAGCTTTCCCATGGAACCTGGCCGGTGCAAAAGGTATATCTCCGCTCCAGGCGTTTCGGAGGCGACGGGAAACATGGCCGACTCCATAACTCTGCGGGTGGCAAGGGCGCAGCATCAATCAGAGGTCGGTTTCGGTCGGGCGCGCATCGACACCAAGACCCGGAAGGACTTGAGCGTGGAGGTAGGCGACGTCATCGAGATCCAGGGCAAGCGCTCCACGGCCGCGAAGGTGTTCCGGGCGGCGCAGGAGGACGAGAACAAGGGCATCATCCGCATCGACGGCATGATCCGTTCCAACGCTGGCGTGTCCATAGGCGAGAAGGTCACGGTCTCGAAGTCCGCGCCCCAGCCAGCGCTCAAGGTTCTCGTTGCGCCGAAGATCCCTCAGGGCAAGCACCTGAGGTTCGGGGCTGGCGTGGAGGAGCTTTTCAAGAAGGGCCTCACGAACCGGCCGCTCGTGAAAGGGGACGAGTTCTTCATCCCCAACATCGCGCTCATGGGAGGGTTCCTGCCTTTCGTGGTGATCAGCACCCAGCCGACCGGGGTGGTAATCGTTGGCGAACAGACAGAGCTCAACGTGAAGACGGAGGCGGCGGAGGCCAAGGAGGCGATCTCGCCTTCGGTCACGTACGATGACGTGGGCGGGCTGGAGGAGGAGCTTCAGCGTGTGCGCGAGATGATCGAGCTGCCGCTGAAGCATCCGGAGCTCTTCGATCGACTGGGAATCGACCCACCGAAGGGCGTGCTACTGTACGGGCCTCCGGGAACGGGCAAGACCCTAATCGCGAAGGCGGTCGCGAACGAGGCGGGCGCGCAGTTCTTCTCGATACAAGGTCCGGAGATCATCTCGAAATACTATGGCCAGAGCGAGGAGAAGCTGCGCGAGAAGTTCGAGGAGGCGGAGAAGAACTCGCCCTCGATCATCTTCATCGACGAGATCGACTCGATCGCGCCGAAGCGCGAGGACGTGCACGGCGAGGTGGAGAGGCGCGTCGTCGCACAGCTGCTCACTCTAATGGACGGACTAGGCGGGAGAGGCCAGGTCATCGTGATCGGGGCAACGAACCGCGAGGACGCGATCGATCCGGCGCTGCGAAGACCGGGACGATTCGACCGCGAGATCGAGGTCGGGGTGCCGACGCGCGAAGGGCGCAAGGAGATACTCGAGATCCACACGCGGGGAATGCCGATGTTGGAGGACGTGTCCCTCGACGACCTGGCAGGTTCGACGCATGGGTTCGTCGGCGCCGATCTCATGGCGCTCGCCAGGGAGGCGGCGATGAAGTGCCTTTCGCGATTCGTTCCAGAGCTCGAGCTCGGCAAGCCGATTCCGTCAGAAGTGCTCGAGAAGGTGAGAGTGACCGCCGACGATTTCCAGTCGGCGCTCAGGGACCTGGAGCCAAGCGCGATGCGCGAGGTGCTGGTGGAGATACCGCACATCACTTGGGACGACGTTGGCGGTCTGGACGACGTCAAGCGCCAACTGCGCGAGATGATCGAGATGCCGATGGAGAACTCCGCGGCGTTCAAGCGCATGGGCATCCGGCCGGCGAAGGGCGTGCTGCTCTATGGACCGCCGGGAACGGGGAAGACCCTCCTCGCGAAGGCGGTCGCGAACGAGTCGAAGGCGAACTTCATCTCGATCAAGGGCCCGGAGATCATGAGCAAGTGGGTCGGGGAGAGCGAGAAGGCGGTCAGGCAGGCGTTCAAGAAGGCGAAACAGGTCGCGCCCGCGATCGTGTTCCTCGATGAGATCGACGCCATCGCTCCCCGTCGCGGCGGAGGGGCGGACACGAACGTCACCGAGCGCGTGGTCAACCAGCTGCTCACGTCCATGGACGGCCTCGAGCTGCTCGAGAAGGTCACGGTCATCGCGGCCACCAACCGCCCGGACATCGTCGATCCCGCGCTCTTGAGGCCAGGACGGTTCGACCGACTCGTGTTCATCCCGGTGCCGGACGAGGCGGCCAGGCTCAGCATCCTGAGCGTGCACTCCAAGGGCATGCCCCTGCGCAACGTCGATCTAAAGGCGCTGGCGGCGCACACCGACGGCTACGTAGGCGCGGACCTGGAGAACCTCTGCCGCGAAGCGGCGATGGTCGCGCTGCGCGAGAACAAGGACGCCGAGATCGTCGAGATGAAGCACTTCGAGGCCGCTCTGAAGGTCATCAAAGCGTCGGTGGACAAGGACGTCGCCAAGCAATATGAGAACATGGGGAAGGTGCTGGAGAAGGCGCGGCTGGGACGCGAGGACCTCGGAATGTACCGATAGTCGAGACCACCATCATTCACTTCTTGCTCTTCACCATCTGGACATCGCGAGCCTTGGTCAGAACCTGGAACTTCGAAAGGGACTTGGGTAGGACGATCACGTTCACGTCCTCGATCCTCTCGACCTTGGACTTGAAGATCTCCCAATCGACGTCGTCGGCGAACTCGAGCGTTTCCACGTCCGTGAATGAAACCAATCCGTCGATCGATTCGAGATCGTTCTTCGAGACGGTCAGTTGGGCGAGGTCGCTGATGTGATACGCGGGCTTGCCAGAAGACGCATCAACGAATTCTCTCATCACTTTCGTCGTGAGCTCGCCGATCGCGGTGCCCCTCCGCTTTGCCTCGGCAGCGAAACGTGCGTAGACATCGTCGTCGATTCCCCTGATGGTCACATCGGTCATGCCCGGATCCCTTCTTTTCGGCTCCTTGGCCGTTGCGCTCATTGCCATATCACCGTTCGCACCATTATCCTTTTCTTCGGGGTGCGAGTGACTGAAGATCTCCTCGATCGACACCGTCTAAAGCACCCTGCCCGGCCCCCTGATCCTGCCGAAGTCGTACGGGATTCTCGCTTCTGGTGGTTGCAGAGCTTCTCGTCCCGCAGGTCTCTTCTTGCCGTCGCGTCCGGCCCGCCTCGGACCGTCATCGTTGGCGATTCTCTCGTACCTGAACACGCTTGTGAGCGCCACCCATATCCATTGCCGCCTCGTGTCTTGCACTGTTAGCATACTTAGCACCATTATCACCGTATGCACACAAGTAGTATTTCAATTCTCCTTCGGCGGCTGACCGTCCCACGCCCGGGGCAGTTGGGCTCTGTGGCAAGCGGTGGGAAATATTCTAATATCGACAAACCGTTCCAACTCCAGACAGCCGAGGTGCTGGGAGGGAGCGCTCATGAGGAAGTTTATCACTGAGTTGAAGGGCAAGACGGTAATGACCAACGACGGACAGATCCTTGGGATGATCGAGAACTTCGTCGTCGACACTACCACTGGCGAGATTCAGCACGTCCTCGTCGTCCCAGCCGAGGAGATCGAGGTCCGCTTGTTCCGCACCGATGCGCAGGGCCGTCTCATCCTGCCGTTCAGCGAGATGAACGCGGTGCGCGACGTCGTCGTGATGAACATCACGAAGTAAACTTGACAATCCCGACCGGCCCCCTGTGGCCGGTTCTCCTTATTCTTTCAGCACGCTCTTGACCCGCGCCCGATTGTACTGGGCGTCCCTGAACTCTGGCACGCGTTTCAGCGCGGCCTCGTAAAGCTCGAGGGCGCGCGCGTTCTCCTTCCTGCGCTCCGCCACGACCCCGAGCCCGTTCAACGCCTCGGCGCTCGGCTCCAATTGCATCGCGCTCTCGAACGAGCTCTCCGCTGCATCCAGATCTCCACGTCCCAGCTGGCACATCCCGAGATCGAGGAGGAACTGCGGCCTTCGGTCAAGCAGCACCGCTTCGTTCAGGCTGCGCTCCGCCTGCTCGTAAGACCCCTGCAGGTAGTTCACGCAGCCGAGGTTGTTCCAGGCGTCCGCGTAGAGGGGCTCCGACTCGACCGCCTCATGTAGCGCCTCCTCCGCTCCTTCCATGTCCCCCGAGAACCGTCGCGCGGTGCCAAGCGCGTTCGCCAGATGAGGCGATCCAGGGAACCGCTCGCGCAACGAAGCCAGAGTCTCCGCCGCTTCCGCGTATCGCTTCATCGCCAGCTGCGCCATGCCTCGCGCCATCGCGATCGGATAGGGCTCATCGTCCCCTTTCTCCGGCAGCGCATTGAGCCCGGCCTCCGCCCTGCCGACATCCAGATACGAAAGGCAGCGACGCACCCTCACCTCCGTGCTCATCGGCGCACCGGCGAGCACGCGAATCGCTTCCTCCTTCCGCCCCAGCTTGTTAGTGAGCGCCTCTAGGTCAAGAAGGACCTCTTCCGTCCTGGCGCCTTCCATGACCGCCGCCGTCAGCGTGGCGATCGCCTCCTCGATCCGACCGAGGTCCATGAGGATGCTCGCCTTGCGCACGAACGCCTCCGGGGCGCGCGGCTCGAACGACATGCATCGCTCCGCCTCGCGCAACGCTCCCTCGAACTCCCCCGCCGCCTGCAGCAGAATGGCCGCGTCCAGATACTTGCGCAGGAGCGCCTCCTCTCCTCCGGTCGGGGCGGGCTCAGGCACGGCGCCGGTCGATGCCAACGCCTCGTCCCTGCGCTTGACCGCCTCGCCGAGAGTGGGATCGAGAGTGGCGGCCACGCTGAACGAGCGCGCGGCATCGTCGAGCATTCCCGCCGCCTTCTGCGCCTCCCCAAGCTTCAGCCAGAGGTCGGCGCGCTTGCGGGCCGCCTGCACCGCCTCCTTCCAGGCGTCGACCGCCTCGTTCACGCTCCCGATATCGTCCAGGGTCGCGGCGCGATACGACAGCGCCTCGACGTTCGAGGGGTCGAGCGCGCTCACGCTCTCGAAGGCCTCGAGCGCCTCCTTCGTGCGGCCGAGCGATCGGAGCACGACCCCGCGGTTCACCAGCACACGCAAGTCATTCGGATAGTAGCGGATCATGTCGTCCAGGACCTTGAGCGCGTCCTGCTTCCGTCCCAGAGCGAAGAGCGTCGAGGCCTTGTTCAGCGTCGCCGGGTAAAGCCTCGGATACAACCGGAGCGCCTGATCGTACGCCGCCACCTCGTCGGAGTATCTGCCGAGACCGTTGAAGATCACCCCGAGCGTGTACCAGGACCAGGGGTCCGTGTCGCGAACGTTGATCGCCTGGGTGATCGCCTCGAGAGCCCGCTCGTTCTGCTTCAGGCCGAGGAACGCCTGCGCCTTCATGCGCCAGGCGAGGTCGTGCTCCGGTTTGATGGAGAGCGCCCTATCCAGGTCGTCGATGGCGTCGCGATAGCGCTCGTGCTTCACCGCGTCCTCGGCCGATTGCAGCAGCGCGTCGAACCGCCCGATCGAGGGCAGGAATCTGTTCCCCTCCTTCTCCAGGATCTTGCGGTCTATCTCGCGCAGCAACGTCGCGCTCAGCCCGTACGTGCGGAGCAACAGGAGAAACTTCTCGCGGTCGGCAAGCGAGATCTCCAGCTCGTCCGCGCGCTTGATCACCTGCTCGTCCATCCTTCCCGTCACGAGGAGCACGGGCTGCCTGCCCTCCAGCATCGCCCGCTCCCGCACCAGCTTCAGTCCGGCGTCGGATGCATGCTCCGGCTTGCGCGACGCGACCATCAGGTATTTCGTGCCTTCGCGCTCCGCCTCGATGTAGACCACGTCGTCCATCGCGACGGCGGCGGTGACCTTGAGCCCCATCTCGTTGGCCAGATGAACCATGAAGGAACGGAAGCTGTCCAGGTCGAGGTCGCGAATCGCGCGGATCATTCTCGCGTCCAGGCGGCTTTCGAGGCTCTCCTCCGGGCTCACCGCATCCCCTCCAGCCGGGCCTTGAGCGCGAGCGCCCTGACGTCCATGAGCTCGAGCGGGATTGAACCGAGCGCCGCGAGCGCCTCGTCGTTCCTTCCCGAGCGCGATAGCACAATGGCTTTCTTGATCGTGAAGAGCGAGCCGTTCTTGTCATCTGGTTTGTCCGAAAGGGGCTCCAGAAGAGCGAGGGCCTCGTCGCGCTTGCCGGTCCAGGAACAGAGCAGTGCGAGGTTCGAGTCGGAGATGGACGCGAGATCCGGGGAAAGACGCGCCTGCGCGAAGCCCATCTCCGCCTCTCCAGAGTGCTTCGCGACGGTCTTCGCCAGCCAATCCGGATCGACCGGGAGCTCGAGGACCCTCTTGACTATGAGCACGTGCACGTTCGCGGCGCGCAGATGCGCCCTCGCCCACCGCGGGCCGCTCTCATCCTTTCCCTTCGCCGCGTTCACGACGCTCCACACCATCGATCTCTTCGGCAATCGCTCGTCGCCCCAGAGGTGCAGCCGCACGCCCGCGCTCGCGAGGTATTTGTCGATGAAAGCCCCGAGTGGCTCCTTGTCCTTCTTTTCGAGGAGCGCACGCAGGCGCAGCGCCGGTTCGATACCCCTTCCGAGCTGCAGATCTTCGCCTACCACCGGACCGATGCGTATCATCGGCGACCCTCGCTGAAAGAGCCTGGCATCGGCGGCCGGGTCCTGCATTCTCAGAAGGAAGTTCGTCGGATCGTCGATGCGGCTGAGGCACTCCGCGCACATCAGCACGCCTGGCTTCGTCTCAGAACCGCACGACACACAGGCCAATTCTCAACCCGGGGAATAATATGTCGAACCGATTAAATAATTATCTGGCCGGAATGCGCTTGCTCATGTGGACGCCGTCGCGCACATAGCCGAGGGCGTCGTAGTAGCGGCGCGCCCCCACTCCGCTCGTCACCTTGACGACGTCGCACCCGGAGCTCGCCGCGACCCTCTCTGCTTCCGCCACCAGCTCCTTCCCGAACCCCCGGTGCTGCCACTCCCCCTCCTTTCCCAGGGGGGCCATTTGCCCGAAGACCTTCAATTCGCGCAGATGCGCCTCTCGCCCATCCTCGTTCAGTCGCAAGCGGGCGTATCCGACGAGGAGGTCCCGCGGCGGCAGCTCGAACGATATGAAGTGCTCTGTGCCACCCGAAGCCCCATATGTGTCATCGACCAGCCTCGCTTCCTTGAGCCTGGAGACGTGGACGCGGTTCAGCCCCACCTCGCGGCAGCGGATGCAGCGACATTCCCTTCCCTCGGCTTTCAGCATGGACTTGGCGAGCTCTCGCAGGTGCGACTTGTCGACGCCCGCCTCGATGAGCTGCGCCGGGATGTCACGCTGGATGCGCTGGATGCGCGCCCATTTGGGGGTCAACGCTTTCATCTCCGCGACCACCCTGGTCGCTTGCTCGGTCGTGTAGGGCGCGTACTCCCCTCTCCTCCACTCCTCGTAGAGGCGCGTCCCCTTGACGACCAGCGTCGGGTAGATCTTGAGCATGTCCGGACGGAAACGGTCGTCGGCGAACATCGTGCGGAACGAATCGATGTCCTTTTCCGGTGACGAGCCAGGCAGGCCGGGCATGAGGTGATAGCAGACCTTCAGCCCGTTCTCCTTGGCAATGCGTGTCGCCTTCGCGACCTCGGCGATCCCGTGCCCGCGATCGACGCCGCGCAGTATGTCGTCGTCGAGGATCTGAACCCCGAACTCGACCCGAGTGGTTCCGAGGCGCATGACGTGCTCCGCCATCGGCTCATCGAACGAGTCCGGCCTCGTCTCCACGGTCATCCCGATGCAGCGGTGCGGGGCCTCCTCGTTGGCGGAATGGGCCTCCTCCAAGGACAACGATGATCTGGAGTTCATGGCGTCGAAGCATCCCTTCACGAACCATTCCTGGTAGTCGAGGGCTCTCGATGTGAACGTGCCGCCCATCACGATCAGATCGATCTTGTCGGTCGGGTGGCCGATTACCTCTAGCTGCTCTATGCGCTTCGAGACCTGACGATTGGGCTCGTAGTGATTCGAGATCGCGCGTCGGGCCGCCGGCTCCTTGCCTGTGTAGGACTGGGGGGAGTCGTTCTCGACGCCTCCGGGGCAATAAGAGCACTTGCCGTGAGGACAGGGTGCCGGAGAGGTCATCACAGCCACCACCGCGACCCCGCTGAGGGTTCGCACCGGCTTTCTTCGCAGGACCTCGAGGACGATCGGCACGAGCTCCGGGGGAGCGCGAGCCAGCGTCTCCGAGTTCGGCGGCACCGTCTCCATCACGAACTCGCGGCAGAGCTCGATCTTCTTGCGCTGCAGCGACGCCTTGTCCTTGATCTCTCCGTTCGCGATCAGCGCGAGGAGGCGCTCGTGATAGCCCACGTCCTTCCCCATGCTCATCCCGCTAAAAGCTTTGGCGAATCGCCGTCAGCTCGGGCGCTCTTTCAGCACTGCGTACACGATTCCAATCCCCGAGAACAGAAGGATGAGCACACCTGCGCCTGAGATCAGGCTGTTAGCCAGAATCTCGCCCGCGACCAGGATCACCACGGCGGCCACGGAGATAGCGGCGTACCACTTCCACTCTTCGATGCCCCTGATCTTCGCCATCGTGGCTCAACCGATGTAGGTATCAGCTTCTGTCTTCTCCTTGGCCTTGTCCTCGGGCTTGAACTCGAGCACGTCGACGGAGAGGACGGCAAGGCAGGGAAGCAGGCGCAGGATCGGGTTCTCGCCCTCGCTACCTTGCACCTCCATCGTCAACGCGGTGTCATGCCCGAACGAGGCGTATCCCTTGAACAAGCCGATGGTGACTATCGGCTCGGGACCGCTGCCCCTGCTTATCACTCGATAGCGAGAGCCGCGCGTGAGCGTGATCGCTTCCTCGTTCTTGTTCTGCGCCATGTTCACTCCTCCACGAGCTTCTGCAAGTGGTCGATGGTCTTTCGATACGAGTCCATGGCCATTTCGACGTTCGCCTCGGTGAAGTTCCAGGCCTTGGACAGGTCCCCGTACCTCACGCGGTACCCTTTCTTGCGCTCCTTGCTCTTCTCCACGTCGACCTCTTCGAGGATGTCGATGCCCTTGAGCTTGTTGAGATGCCTGTAGACCGTCGGCTTCGTGGTCTTGAGCTTGGCGGCGAGTTCCTCGACCGTCCACGCCCGCTTCAGGTTCCCGAGGAAGCACTCGGCGAAAAGCTGATACGGCACGCTATCCTGGACGCTCTTGGCCTCGGTCTTGGGGTCGTAGCCCTTCGGCAGGTACCCGATCATAATCAAGAACTGCAGCGCGACGTCGTCGACGTCATCGAGCGGCGTGAGGGGCGTGTTGCTGACCACTTGTAGCTCGAACATATTTTCGCCGGCGGCTAATCTCTTTAAGCGTAGTTATTCTTTTTCCGCGGTCTTTTCAGATTGCCGTTTTAACGGGTGTCACGGATTCTTTATCCCGTTAAGGTCAGGTCGTTCGACTTTTTGCACAATTAGGCCAGATTTCACCCAGTTATAGAGAATGGCTATATACCGTACTGTCCTTGACGAAATTAGGTGACCTTCCATGAAGATCAAGACAGCCATAATCGCTGTTGTCGTGGTAGCGATCATCGTGGTCGCTGGCGTAGCCGTTGTCCTTTGGCCTACAGGGACGCCAGCTCCGGCCAAGGTGATATATTGGACGCAAATCGCTCCCGTCAACCAAAAGGCCGCATTACTCGCTGGAACGGTGGACGCCGCAGTGGGTTGGGAACCGTACTCCTCGGATGCCATCTTGAATGGCAATTCGTCGGCAGTCATCTGGTCGGACCAGATATGGCCTCACCACCCGTGCTGCGTAATCGCGGTGAAGTATTCTACCAGCTTCCCTGCGAATGCTACGAACATCAATCTTGTTGAGAGAGTCGTCAAGGCAGACATCGTCGCAACCCAATGGATTCTGGAGACCATCCAAGAGGGCTCGGGAGCCAACTACACGATGATGTTGAACATGGGGGCCGCTTTCAGCGGCACCTCTCCAACAGTCGTGCAGGATGCACTCAACCACATCGAATATCAGTACCAGATCACACAAAGCTCGAAGGATGGAATGGCGAACTTCACCGGGATGTTCGACAGCCTCGGACAGACCATCGTTGGCCATGGCGGATACTCCAACATCACCAACTTCGTCAACGGGATCACGAACACGAGCTACGTAAGCCAAGCAATGGACATCGCCCCGAGCGCCACCATACTCGGAACCATCCGCTTGGGCTATCTGAACGGCGACCTCCATCAGTTCGCCCGCGTTGTGGCAATGAATACAACCCTCTGGGGCGGCCAGACTTTGTTCCACAAATATGGCGTAGCGATCACGTCGCCGGCGCCGATGGCCAATGGCGGAGCGGTCATGGATGCCTTCGCAGGAGGGAATATCGATATGGGATACCTCGGATGCCCACCGGCGATCCTAAGGCGCATCAATGTTGGCACCCCGATCACGATCATCGCCATGGTCAACAACGAGGGATCCGCGCTCGTCGCTAGATACCCAATCCATAGCCTCGCCGAGCTAAACGGCAAGTTGGTTGCGACCCCCGGGCCGGCTTCCATTCAGCACCTACTCCTGCTCTACTACGCTACGCAGAACGGGTATACTGTGAAGCTGAAAGGGACCTGAGCCCCCAAACCATTTAACCTTTCATTCTTTAATGGTGTCCCACATGAGCGACGGCCCCTTGCGGTACTTCAAAAGTTTGCCCAAAGGGTTGCTTGAGAACTACGCGCGTCAGTTGATAATCACGGTCGTCGCCCTGGTCTCGTTCATCGCCGTCTGGTGGGCGGTCGCGCTGTGGCAGAACCTTCCCTACCTACCCCCGCCGGATAAGGTGTTCTGGGCTTTGGTGGAATCGTTCACCAAGCAGGACGCCTCTCTAGGGACGGATATGTGGGGCAACATCGCCGCGAGCCTGCAGAGGTTCGCCATCGGTTTCATATTTGCTTTCCTGGTGGCGGTGCCACTTGGCCTCGTGATGGGATTCTTCAAGATCGCGGATAGCTTCTTCAAGCCGATAGTGGAGATCTTTAGGCCCATGCCACCGATCGCCTGGGTGCCGATTTTCCTCTTGATATTCGGCATCTACTGGGGCCCAGTGATGGTGATCTTCTTGGGGGTGCTATTCCCGCTCCTATCCAGCGTGATATTCGGGGTGAAGTCGGTAGACAAACCACTGATCGACGCCGCTAAGACCATGGGCGCCAACCGGATGCAGCAGTTCACGAAGGTGGTGTTCCCGTACACTGTGCCCTTCCTCATGACCGGCATCACGATTGGTCTGGGAATCGGCTGGATGTGCATCGTGGCGGCTGAGATCATTGGCGCAGTGGGAGGCGGGGTTGGATTCTACATCAACTACACCAAGGACCTCGGCAGGTTCGACCTGATGTACGCAGGAATGGTCGTAATCGCGATTCTGGGCATCTGCACCGTAGGCGCGAGCCGTCTGATCGAGCGTAGGCTCAACCAGAGGATGGGAGTGAAATGACGATCCTTTCCATCAACAAACTGCGCAAGACTTTCCCATCCACTCCGGAGGACCTAGTCGCGATCAGCGAATTTGACCTGGAAATCAACGAGGGGGAGTTCGTCTGCATCCTCGGCCCTTCGGGATGCGGCAAGACCACCCTGCTGCGGATGATCGCGGGCTTGGACTTCCCCACCTCAGGAGAGATACAGATCAACGGCAAGAGGATCACCGGCCCGGGGTCCGATCGGGGAATGGTGTTCCAGGAGTTCGCGCTCTTCCCCTGGCGCACAGTGAGGCGGAACGTGGAATTCGGGCTCGAGATCCGAGGGGTGCCTAAAGGGGAAAGGAAAGAGATTTCGGACCGTTACATCGAGCTGGTGGGGCTGACGGGGTTCGAGAACACTCATCCTTACGCCCTGTCGGGGGGTATGAAGCAGCGCGTGGGGATCGCCCGCGCTCTAGCCAACAACCCGGCCATCCTGCTCATGGACGAACCCTTCGGGGCCTTGGACGCCCAGACCAGGAATCTCATGCAGAAGGAACTCCTGCGAATATGGAGCGAGACCAAGAAGACGGTGGTGTTCATCACGCACTCGGTGGATGAGGCTGTATTCCTCGCCGACCGCATCGTGGTGATGACCACGCGGCCCTCGACGATCCGCAACATCTTCCCGATCTCGTGGGAAAGGCCAAGGGATAGGGCCTCGGTGGAATTCGCCACCCTGCGCAAGCAGATACTGGCCCAACTGGAGAAGGAAGTCCAGAGCGTTCCTGCTGTGCCCTAAAGCGCCTTCTTCGCCGCGACCTCGATCGCCCTGAGCACCGAATCTTTCGGAATCACTTGGGATACAGGTATCGTAAGGATCTTTTCGACCGTCGACGCCACCACCGGCGCGCACACCACTGCGAGCGCTCCGTCGCGCTCCGCCAGCACCGCCGCGATGATCGCGTCCTCCATAGTCTGCGCCGGGTACTCCTTCACGCGCATGCTCTTGTCCCCCACCTGCACGATGCGCTCCTCGATCTTGTTGAGGACGCCCCTCGCGGCGATCACCGCGACGAACGGCCCCTGCGGCGTCTTCTCGATCTGGCGCACCGCGCGCATGACGCTTCTCACGGTGCGCAGGTTCGGCTCCCGGCGCTCCTGCAGGATCTTGTAGATCGTGCTCGGCGAGATGCCCGTTCGCTCGCAAAACTCGTTCACGCTTATCTCCAGATCTTCTTCGAGGATCTTGCGCAGCGCATCACCGAACCCGTCCGGTCCGCGCATGATTCCCGCGATCAGCTCATCGACCAGCGACATCAGTACACCTCCTTCTTCACGAACTTCGCGGCATTATTCCCGGCGATGCAGCCCTGCCCGACCGCCCTGGCCAGCTGCCAAGGCTCACCGGTCACGTCGCCGCAGGCGAACAGGCCAGGCGCCTCCGTCTCCATCTTCTCGTTGACCTTGATCGAGCCGTCCGGCTGAGGCACCACGCCCAGGTCGAACGCCAGGTCGATCGCCCCCTTCGCGCCGAGCTCGATGAACACCCCTTCGACCTCGAGCCTGTTCCCGTCCGCAAGGACCAGACCTTGCACCACCTCCTTTCCGGCGATCTTCGCCGGCCAGGAAGCGACGATCCGCACTGAGGTTTTCCTCACCTTGTCCATCAGCGGTTCGGCGACCTTCGTCTCGTTTGTCACCCAGTAGACCGCCGAAGCGTACTCGGTCATGAGCATGGCGGAACTCGCCGCCGTGCTCTCGTTGCCGACGATCGCGACCTTCTTGCCGCGGAAGAAGCCGCAGTCGCAGGACGTGCAATAGCTGACGCCCTTGCCAAGGAACTCCTTCTCGCCCTCGACGTTCAGCTTCGCGCGGGAGACCCCCATCGCCATGATCAGGCTCTTCGCCTTCAGCACCTCGTCGCTCTCGGTCGTCAGGACGAAGAGCTCGCCGTCCCTCCCCGACCCGACGACGTCGCTGCGCACGATCTTCGCACCGAACTTCTCCGCTTGCTGGATTCCCGTCGCCAGAAGCTTCTCGCCGTCGACCTTGCCTTCGACGCCGAAGTAGTTCTCCACGTGCGCCTTGTTGATCGCACTCCTATCCGGGTGGCCGACGATCCCCACCTTCACCTTCTTGCGCGCCGCGTGTATGCCCGCTTGCAGTCCAGCGGGTCCGCATCCGAGGATCAACACGTCGAAATCCATTGTCCGCCCCCGGGCATGATGCGCTTTCCGAGGATATTTGAGTTTGCAGGTGGGATCTGTGAGGACCGATCCAAAGAAAGAAGAATGTGTGGGAGGCGTTCAGCCCCCTAATCCAGATCTAGAGGTTCTTCTTGATCTTGCCCGCCAGCATCTCCTTTGGCTGCGCGCCGACGATCCTATCCACCATCTTCCCCTGCTTGAACACGAGCAGCGTCGGAATGGCGCTGATTCGATACTTGTTCGGGATGCTCGCGTTCTCGTCGGTGTTGAGCTTGCCGAACGCCACCGTCCCGGACATCTCCTTCGCGAGCTCCTCGACAACCGGTGCGACCATGCGGCAGGGTCCGCACCACGGCGCCCAGCAGTCGATCACCACTGCGGGGTACTTCGCTACGAAGGTCTCGAAATCCGAGTCTGTCAGTGCCACTGGTGCCGTCGGCCACTTCGCGCCGCTCTTGAGGTCTTCCATCTTCTTCCTCCGGATCATCTCTAGTTCATCGTCCAATCGTTTCACCTATTCGGTTGTGCTTCGATAAGGCAAAACCGATTCTGCTCTTCGGGTTTATACCTTTGCTTTTTGTGAGCGCCCGGTAAAGAAACATTGCGGTGCGCGAAGGCCCTGTTCGGTCGGAATCGCAGGCTATTGCTGGCTCCGAAGGATTTAAAATCGAACATTCCCATGTCCGCGACGGTGATGGCCTCATGAACGAGGAAGCTTCTGAACTCATCGGCTTGCAGGTGTACACGCCGAACGGCGTGTTCTTGGGGAACGTGAACAACCTTGTCATCGATCTCGATAACAAGAAGATCGACGGGCTGTTCGTGGGCGAGACGAACCCCCTCCTGGTAGAGGATTCGAAGGCCGTCAACGTCCCGTATCGCTGGATCCAGGCGGTCGGCGACATCGTTCTGCTGAAGTACTTCCCGAAGCGCGTCACAACCCGCAAGGGCGCCGCTCCGGCAGCTAAGAAGTAAGCAACGCGGCCGGTCGGCCGCCTTTCTATTTTCATGCCCATATACATCGATCCCACCGTCATCATCATCGGGGACGTGAAGCTAGCCGACGGCGTCAGCGTCTGGCCCTACGCGGTTCTGCGCGGGGACGAGGGGCGCATCGTCGTCGGCGAGGGGAGCAACATCCAGGACCACGTGATGCTGCACGTCGGCCCGGGCTTCCCGACCATCATCGGCAAGGATTGCACCGTCGGGCACGGCGCGGTCATCAACGGCGCGGAGATCGGGGACCGCTGCATCATCAGCATGAACTGCTCGATTGTGGAGGGCGCGGTCATCGGGGACGAGTGTGTTGTCGGGGCCGGTTCCGTGATAACTGGTAAAACTGTCATCCCGCCCAGATCGCTCGTCGTCGGAGTGCCCGGAAAGGTCGTCAAGACCGGCGACGCGAGCTTCGGAGAACGCGCCCTCGAGAACGCGCGCGCCTATCAGAAGCTCAGGGACGAGCATTTGGCCGGTAAGTATACTCGGCGCATGGGCCGCTGAGGTCTGGCTTCTCGCGCAGGGACAAGACGATCTGGTCGACATCGGCTCCGCAGGCCCGCGAGAGCTCCTGGTGCATCGCGCGCATTCTTTCGGCGGTCACGGGGAATCCGCGCCTCAGGATCTCGCCCTCCGCCTCCGCGAGCGTCTGCATCCCACCGGCGCCTTTCACTAGGTTGTCTGCGTGGCAGACGATCTTCTCCTCGAGCGTCTCCGGCATGTAATCGCCCTCTGGCAGGCCCATCGCCTTCGCCTCTTCCCAGGTGAACCCCGCTCCGATGTGGCGCTGGATTATCTGGATGAGAGGCTCCGGCAGTCCGTGTTGCCGCGCGATCCTGACCCCTTCGACGACATGGAACAGCCCTTGGGTCTTCGAGCGCCCTATGTCGTGAAGCAGGGAGCCGGCGGAGACCAATCGGAGATCGGCGCCGCTGCGCTTCGCCATTGCCATCGCGATCATGCGCACCGTGCAGACGTGCTCGATGATGCTGCGCCTGCTGCCTTCCTCGAGGTGCATGCGGATGCACGCCTTGTCGTCAGGGATCGCGCTCGACAACCCTCTTCCCCCTCTCGCACGGGAGCACCTGCAGCCTCCCGCCGAAGTCCTTGGTGAGCGCCTCGCCGTCCGTCAGCCTGTCCAGGAATATCGCCAGGGCGGCGACCTCGGAGTGGGGCTGGTTCCCGACGGCGACGTTGAAGTCAGCCTCCTGGTAGACTTCTGGCGGAACCTTCTCCGCGCCGACGACAATGAGCATCTTGCGCTCGGGGCCCGCCTTGATCCTGGGAATGGCGTCGGCGACCTGCACGCCGTACATCGTCAGATGCACCTTGACCCCATCGAACTCTCTCAGGAAGGTGCGCCACTTGATGCCGGTCTCGATGCAGAATCCTCCGCCGAAGCGCTTGGCGACGTCCGTAACGCTCTCCTCGAGCTCCTCATCTTTCGTTGAAACGTAAATGCCCTTGGCGCCAAGCGCTCTCGCGGCGAGCGCAACGTGCGTCGTGATCCTCTTGTCGCGCGCCGGGCGATGGCCGAGCCTGAGCACATAGATGTCGAACATGAGATCGAGCTCACTCCTTGAGGCGCTCTATGCGGTGCCCGCGGAAGTCGAGCTTGATCGAGCGCTTCACCAGGCTCTTGAGCATCGTCGAGGTGATGCCGAGCTTCTCCGCCACGTCCCCGGAGAACTTGCCCTCCATGCCTACGAACTGGATTATCTTCTTTTCGAGGTCGTTGTACTCCTTCTCCGGCATCATGGCGGCGCTGAGCACGTCGGAGATCTCGTAGACGGGCCAGGAAGCGTTGATGTGGAACGAGTTGTAGTATGTATGATAGGCCTTCTCGGGGTAGTTGCCGCCGGACGATTGCCACTTCGTCTCGACGAGCTTCATCTTCTCGAAGAACTGCAGGGCCTCCTTGCCCTCCTCCCCGTACTTCGCCTCGATCTCCTTAGAGGTTCTCCACTCCAAGGTCACTTCCTTGAGGACCTCCCTCTTGACCTTGGTATCAACGGCCCTTAACATCGGCACCAACTCAGAGGGCTCGTTGATGACCTTTATCCTGTTCATGTAATGCACCTAATTGGTTTGAGATACTATAAAAGGGTGGGAGGCGGCGAAGGTTCGGAGCCAACACTCCTAACAATTGTACATCGTCGCTCGGAGCAACTTATCCCCAGGGAGCAAATCATGAAAAGGTTATTAATCCTAGTTCACTTTCCCTAGACGAAATGAAGGTCGTCCATCAGTGCTGGGTGTGCGGAAAACGCTACGATTCGCTCGAGAGGGCGGAGAAGTGTCACAACGGCCCGGTGCAGTCGATCGAGACGAAGGTTAGGCGCGAGGTCTACCGCGCTCCCTGGGGTCAGGCTTTTAGAAAAGAGAAGAAGTGAGGTAGTAGACCGCCGCGATGCCCAGGAGCGGTAGGACTATCATCAGGAAATCGTCGTCGACGAACAGCCATCGTCGCTTCTCGAAGAATATCGCCAAAGGCGTGGCTACGAGGCTCGCAACGACGGCCCGATAATCGAACCCGATCATTAACGATAGTACAGTCAGGATGATAGCGAAGTGCAGGATCGTCGGCAGGACGGGGTAGAGGCTGCTCTTCCTCGCCCGCAGCTCCCCGATCAGGGGGTCGATGAGCCCCATGCCGATGACCGCCGGCGCGGCGTATTCGACCGGAAAGAAGAGGAAGGCGAAGGCGAGCGCGAGCGCAGCCCAAGCGGCCGCCGACATCCGCTGAGCCTCGTACTCCCTCATCCCGATGATTCGCCATTGCCTGTGGATCCTGACATACTCGAAGTTGAGGATGGCTGCCAGCAGGATCAGAAGCAGGATGGGTTTGTCCACCATCCACAGCTTGGACGGCAGCCAGTAGTAGACGAGGAAGAGCGGCGTGCCTAGGTGCACGAGGCGCCGGAGCACGTGCCCTTGGTCCATGCGCTGGCATCGGTCGGGCATTACTAATATCTGTTCAGGTGAACCCGGTCGAGCACCATTTCTTGTCGAGAGAGCGGTAGAAGATGAGAGTGGTGGTCAGGAGCGCGAAGCAGACCAGCCCGATGCCGGCGGCGGCAATCAGCGGCGTCGAGTCGAGGCTGAAGGAGAGGATGGTGATGCAAAGGTCCGGGAGGATGGAGATGATCGCGAACCTCGACAGTATGCCAGGGGAGAAGAGAACCGAGTTCGGACTGAGCCCCGTGAGGTAGGCGGTCGAGATAACGGAGTACGCCGAGGTAATGTAGAGCACCGGCAGCGCGACCCAAAGGAACCGGTCCTCGCCGTTCGCGAGCGTGATCGCGAGCACGAAGGCGGTGGAGATGATGCTCGTGAGGACGAAGAAGGTGATGAGCTTCGTGCGGATCAGCTGGGGCACGTTCACCGGCAGCGTCTCGTAGTAATCGACGGAATCGAGGTTCGTCAGCCAGGAATAGAACATCACGCCGAAGGAGCCGACCATGGCGGCATAGAACACGGTGTTGAAACCGACCGGTATGCGCAGTCCATGGTTCACGTACCAGGTGGTGAAGCCGAGGAAGACGAGCGGCGCCACGTACGCTAATAGCATCTTGCTGACCGCGCCGGACCGTCGCATGTCAAGTATGTCCTTTGCCAGCAAGGAGCGGTACGACCTCGCCCATGCCATCCGCTGATGATAGTTCAGGTAGCGGTCCTTCACGCTCGTGGCGGCGGTGAGCGGCTCCGCGATGACCCCTAAGATCGCCGCCATGCTGAACCCCACGACGACGACCACGCTGACGACCAGCCAAAGGGCCGCGGACGCGATATCGGTCCCGAACGGAGGAACGGAATACTGGAACAGCAGCGGCGGGAGCACGTTCGCGAGCGGGTAGAGATGCAGGAACCCATACCCTCCCAGCAGCACCATGAAACCCCCGATCACCACGCCGAACAGCTTTACGCTGTGCATGTAGGCCACCGAGGCCATGAACGAGAACGACATGCCCAGCAAGAAGGAGAGGAAGACGGCGAGCGTCGCGAGCAGTATCGAGGTCAGTCTGAAGTGCGCCACCAGGCTGGCGATCATGACGCCGCCCATCCCGGGGATGATGATCAGCAGCGTGTAGAAGATGATGTCGCGGAGGTACAGCGAAGCGAACGCCTTGCGGAATGAGAAGGGCAGCAGGAAGGGCATCGCCACGAGGAAGTTCGCCCGTCCCGTGCGCCGCTCCAGATAAGTCTGGCCCAGGAACCCGAAGGCGCCGACCCCCATGCCGTACACGAACACCCCGCCGTTCACGAAGAGCAGCATCTCGTTCAGGTTGATGCTCGGCTGTAGCGTATTGAGCGTAGCGCCTAGGAAGAACGCGATCAATAGCACGTAGAGAGGCAGAGAGAAGAAGACCCTGGACGAAGAGTAGGAGACGTGCAGTCGATACTCCTCTCTAAGCATCAGGTTAAGGAGGCCCGGCATGGTTCCCCCCGACCAGCCGCATGAACAGCCCCTCGAGGTCCTCGCCGCGCCGCGCCATGTCGCTCATATTCTCGCGCGTGAGCACCTTGCCCTTGTCGAGGATGATGACCTCCTGGCAGAGACGCTGCGCGATCTCTAGGATGTGCGAGTTGAGGAAGATCGTTCGCCCTTCGTCCCTGAGCTCCGTGAGGTACTCGCGCAACTTGCGCTGGTAGATGGGGTCGAGGTTGATGAACGGCTCGTCCAGGAAGAGAAGCTTCGGCTCGTGAATGAACGCAGCGGCCAGCATCACCTTCTGGCGCATTCCTTTCGAGAGGTCGCGGCAAAGTGTTCCGTGCGCCTCTTGCAGCTCAAAGAAGTCCAGCCAGCGTTTGACCTTCTTGTCCAGGTCATCGATGCCCCGCACCTTCCCGGCGAACTCGAGGAACTCCGAAGCGGTGAGATAGGAAGGCGGGCTCTCCACCTCCGGCACGATCCCGACCAGGCGCTTGATCTCGACCCCCTGCGTGCGGCAATCGAGACCGAGCACCTTCGCCTCGCCGCTCGTCTGCTGGATCTGTCCGGTCAAGATGCGCAGAAGGGTGCTCTTGCCAGCGCCGTTAGGGCCAAAGCAGCCGAAGAACGTGCCGCCCTCGACGCCGAATGTGATGCTGGACAAGGCGACCTTCGATCCATATTTCTTCGTCAGGTCCTTGACCGAGACCGCATCCATGCCCGCGCTCATTAGTAGGTTCTTACTTAACTCCTGCCTCAATAATCCGCGCCTAGAGACTCATATCGCTGGAAGCTGCAAATGGCCAAGGTATTCGATATCAACCCTAGCCTTCGACCAGCCCCCCACCTTCATCTATATATCGCACCCGGGCGTTGCCTGGCAACTAAGGAAGAGAAATGCGCGCGGCGGTACTGCTCGACCTGGACGAGGTGGTGTTCGTCGAACCGAACTACGAAAGGCTGACGGACGACCAGTACACCGCGATGCTCCTAGGGACGAAAGCGACCGAGGCGCGCCTGCTGATCTCTGAGGACGAATGGCCTTTGGCCCTCGCGCTCAATACGGGTAAGAAATGGAGGGTCGGAAGCTTCACGCATCGCAAGCCCTCCGAAACTGTGATCGAGAAGGTCGAGGAGCTCGACGGCGACGTCTACCAGGAGCCCAGGAAGGAGTGGGAGGCGGCCGTCCGGGAGTATTATTCGTTTCAGATAGTGAATAGCGTGCCGCCGGCAGTCGATGACTTCAATCCGAAGCGGGCCGAGAGCGTTGCCGACCTCGTGAAGGAACGGTGGGGTGTGGTGGAAGGACAGGAGTGCTTGGACGCCTGCTGCGGCTCCGGGGCCGGATCTGCCGCGCTTCGCAGTATCGGCATGTCCCCGATATCCTACGACAACGACCCATCGTTGCTCTCGCTCGGCCTGCGAGCCGGACGTCTCCTGCCCGAGGAGACGGTCTGCATCGACGGCATGAAAGCAACGAAGCTGCTGAGCCCGGCGCGCTTCGGCATCATGCTCATGGCGGGTGAGATCACCCCGCATAACCAGCTCATCTGGAAGATCCTGGTCAACGAGGCGATTGAGCTCGCGGAGAACTCGCTGCTCACAACCGGAACGGAGAAGGAGGCGCGCCTGCTCGAACAGTGGGCAAAGGCGAAGAACCGAAGGACAGAGGTCTTCGAGAACACCCGCGAACTCTTCTACGACAACTGGGTCTGCGACGCACGCAAGACGTGAGCGGTCGATGAGCGCCGGCATTCAAGGCGTCTCCCTACGACCACAATTCACGGCCCCCCGAAACGCTTCTACGGCATGCCAACGAGCATCTGGCTTCTCTACGAAATGAGGGCGCGGGGGTAACCCTTTAAAGGGTCAAATGTTATCACGTAGCAGGACGCTTGGTTGTCTCAGGTGGTACCATGAAGGGGAGGAGCGTACTCACGAGCAAGCTCGAGAGCGAGATCGATCTTCTCGAGCGCCATGTCACGATGCTCAAGGTCATCAAGGAGCACGAGCCGATCGGAATAATCAGCCTTTCCCAGCTCACGAAGATCGAGCAGCACAAGGTTCGCTATTCTCTGCGCATCCTCGAACACGAGGGGCTCATCGCGCCCTCTCCGAAGGGTGCGGTGACGACCGAGAAGGCCAAGGTCTTCTTCGTGGAGCTCAAGGACATCCTGGACATGATGGACCAAAAGGTGAAGTCGATCCGGGAGAATCTGGACAGCCCCTCGAACGTGAAGGAAAGTCATTAATAATGGTCGTTCGTTCTAGTCGCCCGAGGCCGTCGTAGCTCAGTCGGTAGAGCGTGTGACTGTTATTCCCCTGAATCGATGGGGAGCGGTCATCACAAGGTCAGCGGTTCGATCCCGCTCGACGGCGCTTCATTATCACCGGTTCTTCATGCGAACGCCGTTCTGAGGAACGCGCAATTCGAAGCGCGCTCCCTTCCCCGGCGCCCCGTTCTCGGTGATGCTAATGCCGGTGATCGAGAGGATCTCGCGAGCGAGGAAGAGCCCCATGCCCGTGTTCTTGCCGAAGCCCTTCTCGAAGATCATCCTCTTCTCGTTCACGGCCACGCCCGGCCCATCATCCTCGACCACGATCCTCACGCCCTCGGCGTCCTCCTTCCATGATACTCCCACAACATGCGCTCCGGTGGCGTACCGCGCGGCGTTGTCCAGGAGGTTGTAGACGACTCGGTCGAGGAGAGGGTCCGCGTAGATCTCGAGGGCGTCGCTCGGAAGCTCGAGCCTGATGCCCTTGGTCTCGATGAGGGAGGCGTGCTTGTTGAAAAGCGCCCCGAGGTCGTGCCAACCTGGAGCCTTGACGCCGAACTCCTGATACGCCCTGCTGAACTGCAACAGCGAGTCCATGCGTTTCATCGATGCGTCCGCCTTCATCAGCTCCAGGGAGTGTCCGCAGTCCGGCGACTTCGTCATCGCCAAGTGCAGGAACCCGATCGCCACCGAGAGCGAATTGCTCAGGTCGTGGCGGTTGATGCTGGCGAGAAGGTTGAGCTTGGTGTTCGCCGCCCGCAAGGCCTGCTCCATGCGCTTCCGGTCGGTGATGTCGCGCGCGACGTGCACGCTGCCGTAGAGCTCGCCCTCCTTTCCGAAGATGGGCGAGGTGGAGACGATGAAAGTGCCACCCATGCGCGGCTCCTCGATCTCCTCGATGTGGGTCAGGTGGTCGCTCAGGGTCTTGCGATGCGGACAGATCGGCGGCGCGCAGTCGTCCAATCCGTGCACGACGCTATGGCAGGTCAGCCCGATAGAAGTCTCCTTCGTCATCCCGATCGTATCGGCCATGGCCTTGTTCGTCCGGGCGATGTGATAATCCCTGTCGATGATGGCGATGCGGTCGGGGAGGGCGTCGAACGTCATCTCCCACTCGTCCCTCGAGCGGCGAAGCTCCTCCTCCATTTCCTTGCGCTTCGTGATGTCGTTGAATGCGGAGATGAGCGCCCTCTCTCCCCGGAAAGTGCCCAGGTCCATCGTGACCTGCCCCCAGAACACCTCGTTCCCACGACGAAGCCGCACCTCGAACTCCGTCGCCCTGCCGTTCTCCTTCACTAGCTCCAGGACGCGCTCTCTTTCTGCCGGATCAGCGTAGAGGTCGACCGCAGGGAACCCAGCCACTTGGTCCTCGCTCTTACAGAAGAGCTCCTGCGCCCTCCTGTTCATGAACATCAGGCGGGAGGTGGCGACGTTCGTGACGACGATCGGGAAAGGGGCGTGCTCGATAAGATTGTGAAAGCCGTCCTCGACCTCATCGTACTGGCATCGGTCGGAAACGCCCGATCCTTCGATTGCGCTTGCGACCTTATCAGGGCCCGACAACGTGCATCCTCCGAGAAGTCAAGCCTGAGCCGACTAGATAAGCCCGTAAGGGATGGATATCAGCGAAGGTAGTGAGCCTTAGGAGATCGCGACGACCGATGGCGGCGTGTCTTCCGAGCGGATCATGGTCAGCAGCATCTTGAACGGAGTGAGCGCGCGCACGGCGTGTGGATGGTTCGCGGGCATGACGATCATGTCGCCAGCACGAAGCTGATGAGGCGCCCGGTCGATCGAAATCTCGACCTCGCCATCGAGGACTTCGACCATCGCGTCGTAGGGCGCGGCGTGCTCGCTCAGTCCCTGGCCCTCGTCGAAGGCAAAAAGCGTCACCGTTCCCGCCTTCTTGTCGATTAAGGTGCGGGAGACTATCGCGCCGTCCTGGTACGACAGCAGGTCCTTGAGAACGAGCTTCTTGCCGAGGATTTCCATCCGTTCTTTCTTCTGCACTGGCATTTCGATCCCTCACAGGAACTCGCACGGCAGCTATTCTAGCTTGCGCTTTCGCGCTAGGGTCCGAAGGTGTAGGCGTAGCAGCGGAAGCCTGGAGATGAGGTCGCAAGCGTGAGCTCGTGCCGCTCCACGCCCTTTCCCTTCACGATCCGGAACATGTCCTGGCGGTCGATCATCATGAACGCGCGTTCGCCTTCGAAGCGCACGTCCGCGCCTGCCAGCCCCTTCTGAATCGGCGCGCCGTCGATGAGCACGTCGACCCGGCCCTGACCCTCCGCGACCATCACTAAGTTCACCTCGCCCGCCTGGTAGGCGAGCAGGATGTGCCCTCTCTCTGAACCGAGGTGCTCGAGATACTCCTCCGTCTGCGTCCACGTGCCGTCGAGGTACACGACTCCCAGCTGATGCGACTTGTCGCGGTCGTGATAGGCGCAATGGCCTTGCGGATCGCACTCGACCGGGTTGCCCATCCCAGTGTTCCGAAGGAAACCGCAGTAGGTCTCTGGACTGATCGGGTCCTTGAGCACGACCTCCTGCTCGTGCGGCCCGGGCTCGAGCGACACCTCCCTTCCAGCCTGCTTCAGCAGCAGCGTGATCCAATCCTCGATCTCCTGCTCCCCTGCCTCGCCGGCGCGGAAGTGGCGGATGTTGCCCTCGACGTCAACGAAGTACTGCGCCGGCCAGTACTGGTTCCCGAACGCGTTCCAGATCTCGTATTCGTTGTCAACGGCGATGGGGTACTCGAGGCCGTGGCGCTTGATCGCGTCCTCAAGGTTGCGGAAGTCCTTCGCGAAAACGAACTCTGGCGTATGCACGCCGATGAGAACGAAGCCCTTGTCCTTCAGCTTCGACCAGAGATAGCGCATGTGCGGGAAGGTGCGCACGCAGTTCACGCAGCTGTAGTCCATGAAGTCGACGAGCACGACCTTGCCGCGGAGGTCCTTCCAGGTGAGCGGGGGCGAGTTGAACCAGCGTGTGGCGCGTAACTCCGGCGCCTTCGACTTGGAGAAGAGAGGCATGCGACTGAGTTGCAGCGCCGCGCTCATTATGCTTGCGCGTTCGCGACCTTAGGTGAAGAATCCCGTCACCTTGACGCCCTTCACGCTGAAGACGAACGTGACCTCGTGCATTCGCTCCATGTCCTCGTTGATCACGTGATGATGCTGGTGCTTACCCGCCTTCAGCACGCTCTCGTCCTTCTTCACTTCGAGGTCGTCGCCTGCAGATACCTTCGGCACTGGCTTGCCGTCCATGAGCACGCGCACGTGCGTCTGGACGTTCGATTCGATCCCGATCGCCAGGGTCTTGCCGACATAGCGTATCTTGACCTCGTCCTTCTCCGCGCTCGTGTGCTCGACGTACCCTTCGGCTAGGTACCAGTCGCCCTCGACCTCGATCTCGCCGGTCCTCGGCCGGAGGTCCACCTCCTTCTCTTGCTCCGAAAGCAGGAAGAGCAGGTCCTCCTCGACCTCGTCCTCGATTCCCTGCCCTGCGTGATAGTCGCGCACGACGCCGTCCCCGTCCACCAGGTGCACCTGCCCCCAGTACTGGTTGCGATAGGCCTTCCAGACGTTCATTTCGTTGTCCATCGCGACCGGGAACTCGATCTCCAGGGCCTTGAGCGCGCGAGCGACGTTCTCCGCCTCCGCGTCGTGCTCGTACTTCGGGACGTGGACCCCGACGATCGCAACGATTCCGTTGAGCTTGTTCCGCAACCAGTTCAGATGAGGGACCTCAGACAGCGCGTCCTTCTCCCCGATGGAAAAGAAGTAGACGAGGCGGACCTTGCCCTTCACCATCGCGGGCGTCAATGGCTCCGAATTGAACCAGGTGTCGCTCTTGATGCTCGGAGGGGTGAACTTCTCCATCGGACGCATGTGGCAGTGAAGAGCGGCGCCGGTATTCAGCTTTTGGCCGCTTGGCCACTAGTGGGCGAGCGAACCTCTCAATGGGACTGGGCGCCCGGTCTAGGCTCCAGTTCCGCCAATAGCTTGTGCACCCCGACCATCGCGCTCCTGCCCCGGGGCGTGATCGAATAGGCTTTCGTCCTTGGGTCCTTCGCGACGTATCCTGCCGCGACCAGCCCTTTGACGTGGAACTGCAAATGCCCCGTGCGGATGCCGAGCCTGCGCGAAATACCAGTCATGCCCAGATCCTCGTCGGTAAGCATCTCCAGGATGCGCAGGCGGTGGGCGTTCGCGAGCGGTGCGAGAGCCTTTTCCTCCTCTTCCGGGGTCGCTCTCTGCCCCTCCTTCCCTTCGTCCAAGACTGCCCCTCTCCCGGCATCGTCCATCAGGCGCACGTAGATCTCGAGCACGAGCCCGATCTTCTCCAGCGCCCTGAACGCCACCTCTTGGCAAGAGCTGTCGCGACATGGCGGATCTCCGCCGGCGACGGCTGCTTTCACTTTGGCGAGGCGCTGCCTGGCCGTTCCGACATCCCCAACAGAGAGATCGCGAGCGACGAGGTCCACGAACTCGTTGAGCTTCTTCATGCAGGCATCGCGCATCTCGCAGGCCGACTCCCTACCAGCTTGAGTGATGTCGCCCGAGCAGGACCGGCGCGCTTCCTCGCCGATGATCGTCCTGGCCTCCTGCGCGAACACCGTTCTGAGATCGGCATACCGCATGTGCAGCATTCGCTGGTTCATGACGTCAAGATCCGTCCGCAGCGACTGCAGCTCGCTCATCAACGCGTCCTTCGCCATTGAATAGAAAAGTATGCTTTGACAATATTTAAGTATTGCGACTCCCGTTTCCCGGAGTGGTGGAAAAATGGTTGCGATGCCGGAAGAAGTGATTCAGATCGTGAACGATCCAAAAGCAGGAAAGATATTGGCCACGGTTAGGCAGGACGGGAGCCCGCACGTAATCCACGTCGGGAGCATCATCGCGCCCGCTCCGACGACCATCGCGTTCGGCGCGGTCCTAATGAAGCACACGTCGGAGAATCTCGAAGCGATGAAGAAGAAGGGCGCGATGGCCTCGGTGCTCGTGTTCTCGGGCCTTAAGTCCTACCAGATCCGCGGGAAGATCAAGGACGCGATCAAGTCAGGCCCGCTCTTCGACAAGATGAACGAGGAACTCAAGAAGCTCGGACTGAAGGCGGGAACGGTCTGGACCATGGAGGTCGCCGAGGTCTACAACCAGAGCGCGAACTACGACGCGGGCAAGCGGATGGTCTGAGGGCCCGCTTCACTCACTCTTTCTCCCCGGGGAGCGGCCAAGCACCTCTCTCCTGGAGTAGAACCGGAAACCTCCCTTCACCTTATCCTTCAGCATCCGGTTCACGCGGGCGTGCGCATCCCTCGGGGAGTATTTCTTGCCTAGCACCAGATAGTAGAAGTTGACGAACCATAGGGCGGCGTCTGGAAAGTACACGTCATTCACCGGAGCGATCACGTTCTCCGCTCCGGTGCGCTCCATTACCTGAGCGACGAAATCCCTGCAGCCCATCGAACAGGCGGAGAAGGAGACGGTCTTTCCCGCGAAGCACTGCGGCCTGAGGTCCAGCGGGGAGAGCAGCCCCTTCGGCAGCTTGACCGCGCACTCGTCCCTCTGCCCGTGCGCCGAGATGTGCACGAAACCGAACTTGTCCAGGTCCTCCTTTCTCGCCAGGTACCCGACCACCTGCTGCTTGTATTCGACCCGGTAGGCGGAGACGCGATCGCGCTTGGTGTCGAACACCATGTCCAGGAAGTTCTCGAGGATGATCCCCTCGTTGTGCTTCTCGCTCTTCGGGATGGCCTCGATGATGAGCACGCGGCGCTTGGATCTCGCCATCTCTGCTCTCCAGCCTGGACTAAGCCTTCTTCCTTACCGGCCAGACAATCTCGGTGCGCATCTTCGCGGGCTCCGTGCCTGGCGTCGAATGGTAGAGTTCCCTCGGTCCGGCCGCGAACTCCAGTCCCTGCTTGCCGACCCACTCCGATATCCCGTCGTAGGTCTGCTTGAGGTTGTCGTAGGCCCCGATGTGCCAGGCGTGGACGCACTTCTGGGGCGGGTACTTCCTCGTCTCGATCCTTCCCTGGCCCATCGTTCCCTCGGGCACGTACACGCCTGCCTCGATATCCCAACCGGCAGGGTCCATGCTGTTGTAGTCGACGAATGGCGCTCCCAATGGGGCGATGCCCTTGGCGCCGACATAGCCGAACAGCTCGCCGTAGAGCTCGCCCAGCTTCATCGGCAGATCCTCCACCTTCACCTTGGACTTGATGACCAGGGCGTAGTGGCCCTTGCAGTCCTTGACCTCGACCTCCACCATGCCCGATGATTGAAGAGCGGCAACGTAAAGGTATCAGAGGTCAGAGCGGGCAGGCCTTCAGGCAAAGCCCGCACCTGAGCCCGCCCAGACGGGCGAACATGTAGTCCGCGCATTTGTGCCGGTCGACCTTGCCGTCCTTGGAGATCGCGGCCACCGGGCACACGGCGACGCATCTCAGGCAGCCTTGGCACCGCGCGTCCTCGAACGGAAGCATCGGTCCAGTGGCCTTGAGAGGTGCATCGGTAAGCACCGCGCAAAGCCTGACCCTCGGCCCGTGCTGCGGCGTGAGCAGGAGGCTGTTCACTCCATAGCTGCCGAGACCCGCGAGGTACGCCGCGTACTTGACCGAGAGGTCCGCGAAGAGCGTCTCCTTGTCCGCATACCAGTACCCGAACTCGCTCCCCTCGTTCGGCACGATGCTCGCTTGAAAGCCGGCCTTCTCGATCGTGCGCGCCAGCTTGAACCCGATCGCACGCAACGTGACGGTCGCGGCGAGAAGCGTGTTCGTGTATTCCGGCCTTCCCTTTGGCAGTGGCTCGATCGCTCCGTTCGGTATCACAACCGCGATCACTACGACCGACCGGATGCCAGGCATGAATTCCTGTGGCCGCTTGCCCTGGTATTCTCGACCCAGGAAGCCGGACGCGTCAGCGACTCCGAAGAGGTCCGCGCCTTCCTCGATCGCTTGGCGCTCGACAAGACCCCTCAGCTCCTCCGAACCGCTCATCTCAGTCCACCAAGAGAAGGCAAACCCATCTGGGCTCCTTGGGCGGGAACTCGACGACCAGCCCAGCGTTCATAGCGGTGCCCACGACGTCGATCCCCAACGCTTCCATGCTCGGCCTCGACACGAATGGATGGCGGCACTCACCGCCCGGCCCGACGCACTCGTCGCAGAGGGCGCATGTGCCGCCCGAGAGCGCAAGGGCGAGGCGATAGCCGGAGTAAAGGGCCGTCTTCTCGAGCTCGCCCAGCGAAGTGATCATGCTGCGCATCGAGCTGCGCATCAGCTCCTTGTAGGCCTTGTCCTTCTCGAGCTTCTCGATGCTCTTGCCTTTCATCTTCGCCTCGATCTCCTTCTCGCTCGTGCCGATCGGGAACTGAAGCAGGATCGCGTGGTGATATTTCGCCAGAGCCCGACGGAACTCGTCCAGGCTCGGAACGAACGGAGGACACTGAAGGTTCTGCCCGAAGTGCGCGCAGCGCGGGATCTGGCACTTCAGCCGAACTCGTTCGTCGACGATGACCTGAGAGGCATCTATCTCCACGACTTCGACCGCCCCGAGTGCCTTGGCCTTCTCGACGAGCGCTTTGTGATCGGTGCCCTGCATGAGACCCGGAACGGCGGCGGGACGTAAGAGGGTGTCTGTTGATGGTCCGATCCTAGGCGCCGAGTCGCAAAACGGACAGTGCGCTGTTCAATTGTCTAACATGAACCATATCAACGGAAGAGAACCGACGCGACCCGCGTCCCGCGGTGGCCAATCGCGCGATACCTATAAGATAGGATTTGCCTTTCTCAGCCGCCATAGCGGCCCGTGCAAACGAGTGGCTCGCTTCACGATCCGCGTTCGTCGCAAGGGCGCGACACGAGAGGGCTCGGATGGCTCAAACGCAAGACGTCGCATTCCGCTCCGCGTCCAAGTCAGCGAAGAACACCGAGGACCGCAAGGTGACCACATGAACGCAGCGTCCGCGGAGAGCGCTCAGGCGACCTCTGCACAAACAACCAACGAAACCCAGCTCGAAGCTCCGTCTCCCGCTCCAGCGATCCCGAAGGTCGACCCATGGAGGACCAGGTTCGGACCGGAGCAACTGTTCCACGCCAAGAGCGATTCCGGCAGCGGCCGGGTCGCGAACGACCTCGCCGCCCTCAAAATCCCTGATCTCAAGGTGATCTCCGCGAAAGGCTGGCTCGCACTCTACTCGCGTGACCAGGCGGACGTTCCGGACTTTCTGCGCACCTTGCTCTTCAAGACCGTTCCGAGCGCGGTCGCGCAGCCCTTCTCAACGGAAGCCATTGCCGCCGTGCTGAAGTACGCGGCCTCGAGGAACATCGCGGTCATCGTCAGAGGCGCCGGGTCCTCGCCTTTCGGAGGCTCGATGCCTGTGAAGGGCGGGATCGTCCTGGACATGAACGCTCTCGACAAGGTTCTCGATGTCGATGCGGCCAAGAAGACGGTCAAGGTCCAAGCGGGAATGCGTTGGGCGGACCTCGACTGGTATCTCGAGCAGTACGGCCTGAGCCTTCGGTCCTGTCCTTCGAGCAGGTTCTCGACGATCGGCGGATGGGTCGCGACCGGCGGCATCGGAGTGGGCAGCGTCTCCGGCGGCCACCTGAGCCGCTGGGTGGACGAGCTCGAGGTCGTCGCGAGCGATGGGACGGTGCGCAGTCTCAGGCCGACCGACAAGGACTTCATGGCGCTCTTCGGAAGCGAGGGGCGCGTAGCGGTCATCGCCTCGGTCACACTGAACGTGAAGGATAGGGTCAAGAACCCCGTCCCTACCCTGGTCCTGTTCGAGGACCGCGATGTGGCTTTGCACTACGCGAAGTTCCTGGCCATGAGCCCCAAGCCCCCCATGGACCTCACCTATTACTCACCCGCGAAGTTCGTTGCGATCAACAAGCTGCTAGGCGCCTCGCACTTCACCCCGAAGCACGGCGTCATGGCCTGCTACGAGAGCGAGAAGAGCATGCCCGCGGCGGCCGCGGTGCCTGCGGGCGCGAAGCTCGCGGACGCCTACCTCGCCCACCTGATCTGGAACGAGCGCTTCTTCCCGATGAAGTTCCGCAAGCTCGGCCCCGGGCTGATGGGCTCGGAGGTGAAGGCGCCGCGCGAGCACCTGGAAGAGATCGCCTCCAGGGCGGAGCGGGTATGCAAGGAGCACGGCCTCGAGCCGCTCATGGAAGTGCACTTCATGCCCGGAGGGGACGGGCTGCTTCTCACTTACTACATCACCGATCAAACGCAGATGATGCGGTACACGATGGACTCGTTCCGCGGTCTGCTGATCTCGAGCGCGGTCATGGAAGCGGGCGCGAAGCCCTACTCCGCCGGCGTCTGGAACAACATGTTCTCGGACCGCGAGGACAAGGACTCGGTCGCACGGCTGGAGGCGGCGAAGAACCTCGATCCCGCTGGGATCATGAACAAAGGCAAGTATCCGAGGTTGAGCGGCAAGTTCGGAGGCGTGCCTGCGAGCCTCTTCTCGCCTGGAGTCCTGGGCTCCGCGCTGCGCATGATCAACCGCATCGGCGAGCCGGCGGCGGTCGGGGTCGGGATGATCTCCTCCGCAAAGGCGTTCAATCGCCGCGATGCCGATCCGCTCCTGCGCGCCGCCGACGAGTGCGCGATGTGCGGCGCCTGCGTCGGTGTGTGCCCTGCGTACCTCGTCATCAAGGACGAGCGCGTCACCGCCAGAGGCAAGCTGCTCACCGCGCGCGCCTTGGCGGACGGCTCCAGGCTCTCGCCGGAACATGCGCACCGCACCTTCCTTTGCATGCGCTGCAAGGCCTGCGAGCAGGTGTGCCAATCGAAACTGCATCTCATCGAGGCGTACGACGAGCTCGAGAAGCGCCTCGCCGCCTCGTACGGGAAGGACGAAGAGGAGATCAAGCGCTTCGTGCAGCTGGTCGAGAACTCGGCGATGTACGACGCGCTCGTTGATCGCGGACTGGTGCTCGGCGCTCCAAGCAAGACCGTTGACGGAGGGAAGTAGATGTACGAGCGCTACCATGTCCCGAAGAAGGAAGCCGCTCCGCCAGGCACGCCGTTCGCGAAGTCGGCCGTCATTCGCTCCACGCGCTGCATGAACTGCGGCCGCTGCAAGGACGCTTGCGTATACGGAGTTCACGAGCGCGACGAGAAGGACCCGCGCGTCATGGCGGACCCGAAGAGCTACCTCTGCAAGAACTGCCTGCGCTGCGTCGAGGATTGCCCGCAGCGCGCGCTCACCGTCGAGTACTCGCCCGAGTACCTCGCTCTCGGCTCTGGATTGTGGACGCCGGCCCGCGTGCTCACCATGTGGAACGAGGCCTGGACGGGCAAGATCCCGGTGTTCGGAGCGGGGTATAGGGGCAGGTTCGTCGGCGCGGGATACGATTCCATGTGGACGGACATGTCCGAGATCGTGCGCCCCACCAGGGACGGCATCCACGGACGCGAGTTCATTTCCACCAGCGTGGACCTGGGCAAGCGCGTCGACTATCTTGAGTTCGATGAGACGGGAAAGCTTATCACGAAGATGCCGCGATTCGTCGAGATCCCGATCCCAGTCGTCCTGGACGTCACCAGGCTCGACGTCACGGACGAGGCGGTGAAGGGGCTATTCGCGGCAGCGAAGACGCTCGGCACGTTGTTCATCGCACCCGCTGGGACGCAGCTGAAGAACGGGAACGGCGGGAACGGAGCATTCGTGCCAGTGTTCCGTGCAGGCGATCCGTCAGAACCCACTGTCGCACAGCAACCTCGCCTTGTCGAGTTCGAATTCTCAGGCGCGTGGCGCTCTGACCTGGATGCGCTGAAGAGAAGGTTCGGAGAGGCGATCGTGGGAGCGCGCATCAAGGCGAGCAAGGGCGTCGAGGTTCAGGTGCGCGAGCTCGCGGCTTCGGACGTGGACGTCGTCCACCTCCTGTTCGACGAGCAGGGAACGGAGGCTGGGCCCGATGCACGCCTGGCGAAAGACTCGCTGCTCGCGATCAACAAGGCACTTGCGAACGAATCGATGCGCGAACGAGTGAGCATAATCGCCGGCGGCGGACTGGCAGCGGCGGAGCACGTACCGAAGAGCCTGATCTGCGGCGCGGACGCGGTCAGCCTGGAACGCACCCTGAAGGTCGCGATGGGCTGCCACGCCTGCGCGCGCTGCGAACCGCGCACCTGCCCGGCGGGCAACAAGGAGATCAGCGCGGACTGGGCGAAGTGGCGCGCGGTCAACATGATCGGGGCCTGGCGCGACCAACTGCTCGAGGTCATGGGCGCGATGGGCATCCGCGAGACGCGCAGGTTGCGCGGCGAGACCGGACGCGCAATATTCTACGAGGACGCAGAGAAAGACGCTTTCGCGAGCATCAAGGGAGGTGCCTGAGATGGCGACCAGGTTCTTTGAGAAGACCGACGAGTTCGACGATTACTCACAAGTGCCGCCGATGCTGCTCAAGCGCATGAACCGGTTCCGGGTTTCGAGGGCGGACAACTGCATCAACTGCGGGCTCTGCGAATCCCTGTGTCCCTATGGCGTGCATCGCCGCATCGAGGGCCACGTCGGCATGATGCCGCCCGCGGACATCAAGTGCATCGGGCCGAGCTGCTCTTCGAACCCCTTCTACTGCGTGAAGCACTGCCCGACCGACTCTCTCACTGTCACGACCAACCCGGTCTACACGAGCATGGGCGACCCGCGCTGGACCGCGGACATGATCGTGGGCACCTGGAAGATCGCGGAAAGCGGGGAGCCGCTGCCCCTCGATCATCCCGCGAACACCGGCGCCTCGGGCGGCGGATTCGACCGCATGTCGTTCGAGCTTCCTCCATTGAAAGGGAAGTTCGATCCCGAGAGCATCTCCACCGCAATCGACCTCAACCGCCGCAAGGAAGGAACGAGGATCCGCATCCCGATCCCGATCTATGGGGGCGGAATGTCCTTCGGTTCGATCAGCCAGAGGACCATGCTCGCGAGGGCCATGGCCGCGACCGAATGGAACACGTTCACCTGCACCGGAGAGGGCGGCTATCCGGAGCTGCTAATTCCCTACAAGGACCACGTTATTACGCAGATCGCGACGGGCTTGTTCGGAGTGCGGGAGGAAACGATCAAGCGCGCGCCGATCGTCGAGTTCAAGTACGCGCAGGGCGCGAAGCCTGGCCTGGGTGGGCACCTGCTGTACGAGAAGAACACTCCGGACGTCGCGAGGATGAGAGAAGCGGTGCCGTACACCTCGCTCTTCTCGCCGTTCCCATTCCACTCCGTCTACTCGGTCGAGGACCACAAGAAGCACCTCGACTGGATCGCGTCGGTGAACCCCAGGGCGCTGCTGTCGGTGAAGGTCTCGACGCCGAACGACGTCGAGATGGTCGCGGTCGGCTCCTACTATGCCGGCGCGAACATCGTTCACCTGGACGGCGGCTACGGAGGCACCGGCGCGGCTCCGGAGATCGCGAAGAAGAACATCGCCATGCCGATCGAGTACGCGATCCCGAAGGTGCACCGCTTCCTCGAGAAGGAGGGCATCAGGCAGGAGGTCACGCTCATCGCGAGCGGCGGCATCCGCACCGCCATGGACGTCGCCAAAGCGATTGCGCTCGGCGCGGACGGCGTCGTCGTCGGCACCGCGGAGATGGTCGCGCTCGGATGCGTGCGCTGCGCGAACTGCGAGAGCGGGCGTGGTTGCCCACGAGGCATCGCGACCACCGACAAGGAGCTCGAGCAGCTGAACCAGATACCGATCCTCGCGAAACGCCTGACCAACCTATACCGCGGCTGGCGTTTGCAGTGGTGCGAGCTGCTCTTCAGGCTCGGAATGAACGACATCGCGCAGCTGCGCGGGCGAACCGACCTCCTCCGCTACGCTGGAGAGCCCGGGAGGATGCTGCCATGAGCCGCGCCCAGAAGCTTCTGAACTCGAGAAGAAGGCTGCAGCAGGAACCATTCAAGTACGTGCCTCAGGAGGCCGAGGGAGGATGCGGGGTCGTTGGACTGCTCGCGTCCAAGCCGATCCGGGGCTCGCACATCCTTCTGCCCCTCGACCAAATGCACAACCGCGGCAACGGCAAGGGCGGCGGCATCTCCGCTGTCGGACTGGTGCCCGAGCAGCTCGGCGTGAACAAGACCACGCTTGAGCAAGACTACCTCGTGCAGGTCGCCTATCTGAACGAGGAGGTCAGGGTGGAGCTGGAAAAGGACTTCATCCTCGCCACCTACGACGTCCACTCCTCGCACCGCGCCCCCACGAGCAACGATCCCGCTCTGCTCGCCAGGCTCGAGGTCCGTCCTCCGGCGGTGTACCGCTACTTCTGCCGCGCGAGGAAGGACGTCCTGGACAAGTTCATACTCGAAAACGATCTGAACGACGTCGACCGTCGCCAGGCCGAGGACGAGCTCGTCAACCAGACCAGCTTCCAGATCAACAAGAAGTTCTACGCGGGCCAGTCGATGTCCGCCTTCGTGATGTCCCAAGGGCGGAACATGCTCATCATGAAGATCGTGGGGTACGCGGAGGACGTCATCCACTACTACAAGCTCGAGGAATTCAAGGCGCACGTCTGGATCGGGCATCAGAGATACCCGACGAAGGGGCGCGTCTGGCATCCGGGTGGCGCGCACCCGTTCATGGGCTTGGACGAAGCGCTCGTGCACAACGGCGATTTCGCGAACTATTACTCGGTCACGGAATACCTCGGACAGAAGGGCATCGTGCCGCTGTTCCTCACGGACACCGAGGTCTCGGTGCTGCTGTTCGATCTTCTGAACCGCGTCTACGGCTACCCGCTCGAGTACATCCTCGAGGCGCTGGCGCCGACGACGGAGCGCGACTTCCACCTCCTGCCGAAGGAGAAGCAGGACGTGTACCGCGCAATCCAGTCGACGCATCTGCACCGCTCTCCCGACGGGCCCTGGTTCTTCATCATCTCCAGAAACGCGCACTACAACGACCATCTGCAGCTCATCGGCATCACCGACACCTCGATGCTGAGGCCGCAGGTCTTCGCTCTCGTCGAAGGAGATGTCCAAGTCGGGCTGATCGCCTCGGAAAAGCAGGCGATCGATTCGGCGCTGCGCAGCCTCTCCGCCGAGTTCCCTTCGGTGCCGCAGAATGCAGACATGTACTGGAACGCGAGGGGAGGGAGCCACACGGACGGCGGCGCGTTCATATTTACGCTCGGTCCGGAGACGCAATCCGGTCGCGAGCTCGTCTGCACGAACAAGTTCGGGGCGCGCGTCACCGTTCCGGGCGAGCGCTACGAACGCGAGCAGGACGCGATCATGTCCGGGCCGCTTCCCACGAGCGCGCGCTCCGCTCTCGCCGAGCGCATGCTCGCCGCGAGCGTGGACGAGGGCTTCACGCTCTGGAAGGAGACGATTCCGCACTCGAATGCAAAGGAGGTCATGGACGCGATCTCCGCCCTATCGGCCGCAAACGATCCGGATGGAGTGGAAAAGCGCCTGGCGCTGATGACGCTGGCGATGGACCGTCGCTATCCGACCGGAAGGCTGAGGAGGAGCCGGGTGCTCAGCACCCTGAACGACGGGGTCGCACGGCTACTGCGCTCGTCCGCCTCCAAGGGATACCCATTGCTGGATGCCCACAGCCCACACACAATTCGCGCCCCCAACGCCGGCGAGAAGGCGCTCGTCGTCGATTGCAGCGGATTCCCGATGGAAGGCGTCGATGGCGTCTCGCACGTCGTCTGCCGCGGCGCGGAGGCAGGCTGGAAGCGCATCATTCTAATCGGCGCTCACGGACAGCGCTTCTTCGGATGCGGGCTCGGGCCGCAGTCGTACGGCGTCTCGGTGGAGGTCTACGGGAGCTCGGGCGACTACCTCGCGTCCGGATTGGACGGCGCCACCATCACCGTGCACGGCAACGCCCAGGACCAGCTCGGACAGATCCTGAACCGCGGGAAGCTGGTGGTGCACGGCGACGTCGGGCAGACGTTCATGTACGGCGCGAAGGGCGGCGAGGTCTACATTCTCGGCAACGCCGCCGGCAGGCCGCTGATCAACGCGGTCGGCAGGCCGAGGGTCGTAATCAACGGCACGTGCCTCGACTACCTGGCGGAGTCGTTCATGGCGGGCGACCCGCTGAACGGCGGAGGGTTCGTGATCCTGAACGGGCTCGGCTTCGACGGCGAAGGGAGGGCGATCGATCTTCCTGAGCCATACCCCGGGGGAAATCTGTTCTCGCTCGCGTCCGGAGGGGCGATCTACGTGCGCGATCCGGGCAACAAGATCGGCGAGGATCAGCTCAACGGCGGAAGAATCTCGACGCTCACCGACAAGGACTGGGAGACCATTCTTCCCTACTTGAAGGAGAACGAACGCCTGTTCGGCATCTCGGTGGACGACGTGCTGCTGCGCCATGGGAGCGCCAACGCCAAGCCCCCGGAGATGTACAAGAAGGTCGAGGTCGTCCCGGTCGGGGCCGTCTCCGACGCTGGGCACATGGAGGATGACGGCGGGGACTAGCGCTAGTCTTCGCTGCGTCGCTCTTCCTTCCAGGGGTCGGCCGAGTCTGAGTACCCGCGCTTCTCCCAGAAGCCAAGTTCGTGTTTCGTCAGGAAGTCTATCTGGCGCACCCACTTGGCGCACTTGTAAGCGTAGAGATGTGGAACGACTAGACGCATCGGCCCGCCGTGATTCAGGCTGAGCATCTCTCCGTCAAGGCCGGTCGCCAACAGCACGTGTTCGCTGCTGAGGTCTGCGAGCTTCAATGAGGTGGTGTAGCCGTCGCCGCAGTAGAACATGGCGCTGACAGCTTCCGGCAGCGGCTCGACCAGCTTCATCAGTTCGAGGAACCTGACCCCCTCCCAACGGTTGTCGAGCCTTGACCAGGTCGTCACGCAGTGGAAGTCGCTTACGTCCGCGGCCTTTGGCAGCCGCGAGAACTCTTCCCAGCTGAACCTTTTCGGGTTGCGCACCGCGCCGGTTACCCGCAGGTCCCAGGTCTTCGGGTCGAAGCGGGGGATGTCTCCGATCCGGAGCTCCGGGAAAGCCTCCGTCTGGTACTGTCCAGGCGGAATCCTCGGCTTCGCCTCGTCAGCCACCGCAACTCACCCGCCAATTCAGGTCTTCGCTTTCTTCTTCGATCCGGCCTTGACGGCCTCGTGCTGTTCGCATCCCACGATGTGGTCGTTGACTATTCCAGACGCCTGCATGAACGAATAGACCACGGTCGGTCCGACGAACTTGAATCCGCGACTCTTCAGGTCCTCGCTCATCTGCTCCGCGACCTTCGTGCTCGAGGGTATCTCGTTCAGGCTCTTCCACTTGTTCTGGACCGGTTTGCCACCGACGAACCCCCAGACGTATTTGTCGAACGAGCCGAATTCCTTCTCCACTTCCAGCAGGGCCTTGGCATTCGCAATGGCCGCTTCGATCTTCGCGCGGTTGCGGACGATGCCCTCGGTGCGCATGAGCTTCTCCACTTTCGCGTTGCCGTATTTCGCGACCACCGCGGGATCGAAGCCATCGAAGGCCTCTCGGAAAGCGTCGCGCTTGCGCATGATCATTAGCCAGTTCAGCCCAGCCTGGAAAACGTCCAGCATAAGGTGCTCGTACAACTTCTTGTCGTCGTGCTCCGGCCGCCCCCATTCCTCGTCGTGATACTGCTTCATCTCTTCGTGATCGCCCCAGTCACAGCGCTCTTTCATGGTGTCCCTCGCTGATGAGTGCACTCCCGAGGTATTTCGGCATTGCGGCGGGTCCAAGGACGCATGTGACAGGTGAAACTCCATGCTGGACCTTACAGATCGCTGCCCTGCGCTGCGTCAGCTTCTAGTCGTTGCGGGAAGCGTGAAGAAGAAGGTCGAACCCTTCCCGACTTCTGATTCCACCCAAATCGTTCCGCCGTGGCGCTCCACGATCCTCTTGCTGATGGCGAGTCCGATCCCCGTTCCCTTGTATTCATCGGAAGAATGCAGGCGCTGGAACATCTCGAAGACCTTGTCCTGGTATCTCATGTCCAGGCCGATGCCGTTGTCCTTCACAGAGAATTCCCAGAAACCGCCCATCCTGGTCGCCCCGACTTCCACTTGCGGTGCGCTTTCGCCGCGGAACTTGACGGCGTTGCCCACTAGGTTCTGGACCAGCTGGACCAGTTGATTCTCGTCCCCAAACACTTCGGGAAGACCGATTGTGGTCACCACCGCCCCGGCGTCCCTGATCGCCGCGTCGAGATTGCAAATCGAGCGCCGCATCACCTCGTTCATGTCCACGTTGCGAAACGGTTCGATCCTTGCATCGACTCGACTGTATGCCAGCAGGTCGTCGATCAGCTCCCTCATTCGCTTCGCGCCCTCGATCACGATCTCTATGTATTCCTGAGATTGCTCGTCCAACCTGCCAGAGAGGCTCTTCTGTAGCAGGCTGACGAAGCTGTAGATGGACCGCAGTGGCTCCTGAAGATCGTGAGAGGCCACGTATGCGAATTGCCTGAGGTCCGCATTAGAGCGTTCAAGTGCCAGCGCCTGCCTTTCCAAGCGACGTTCCATTTCGCGCTTCTCTGTGACGTCGACGAAGGCAGAGACGGCACCCACGATCCTCCCGGACGAGTCCGTCAACGGTGCCCCAGAGGCGATGATGAATCCGATGGTGCGGTCCAAGCGCAGGATCTCGATCTCCACCCCCGACGTCACTTCTCCACGTCGAAGCGCACGCATGAGCGGCCATTCTTCTCCATCGACGGGCTCATTGGTGGAGACGAATCTCCCGGAGGACATCAGCCCCACCTCAGGAATCTCGTCGGGGCTATTGGCCCTCCAGATCTGCGCCGCATCGACGTTCCATTCGATCGCGCCGCTCTTGGCGTCCGCCACACCGATGCCCACAGGGAGGCTATCCAGCACCCCCCGGAGGCGAGTACGCTCTTCCTCCACTCCTTCCGAAAATGCCAGATAGCGCGCCTCTTCGGATGAGGTGACATCGACAACAAGGTAGGAGATATCGGTGCTGCCGCTCTTCCTCGGCATGGGGGCGATTAGGATCCGACAGAAGCCCACTCGCTTGGTGGGTGTCAGATTCGCGATCGGGAGCACACGCATCAAGGGCTCCCTGCTCTTCACGACCGATTGAAGCATCACTGTCAGTTCGTCGGAGGCTTCCACCTTCGCCTCATCAAGTGAGCTGCCTAGCAGTTCCTTGTTGCTCTTCCCGATGACCTTTCTCGCTACTTCGTTGGCCATGATGACCCTTAGGGTCTTGCCATCAAGCACAATGTGAACGCCAGGGGTTGTCCAGACCCTATGCCCGAGGCCGGACCTTTCCACCTGAACCGGGCCTGGGGAGGGCAGGTCAAACGCGGCGAAAGTCACGCTCACGATCTCTCCATCCTCGTCGACGGCTGGCAAGAACACAGCGGTCCTGGCCTTCCCTCCCATAGGACCGAAAGGGATGTCCGTGGACGAGGGGGATCCGCTCGCTATCGCCTCGGCCACTCGTGTCTCTATCCATCGCTTCCTTGCCTTGGGAATGGGCAGGCTCGCGACGGTCTTTCCCAAAGCCTCGCCAGGAACCATTTCAAGAAGTCGCTCCGCCGCGCTGTTGATGCGAAGCAACGTCCGATCGCTCCCGAATACGGCAATCGATGCGACTGAACGCTCAAAGGACTCTTCCAAGGCCTTTTCTGGATCCATTGGTATCATTCCGTCTTCCGCGGCAAGGAAGGAGTCCTCCGTGCCGAACGACTCTCGAATTCGACGCATGAATTCGATACTCGAACTAGATAAGGTTTCATGGACGTGCATTCGGTTGTGACGGGGGAATTGGACTTGACGCGCCTATTGGGCCGCCGGTGGCACATTGCAGGAGCCCCAAGCAAGCGCTTTTTAGCCGCAACCTACAATACAGTACCAGCCAGAAAATGCTGAAGCGTGAACATACGTGCCAGGATCGTTCGTTCCGCATCTTGAGGGGAAACCAATGCCAAAGGCGAAGAGCAAAGGGCACAAAGCCAAGACCCGGACCGCGGGGGAGGGCCCTTGCGAAAAGACTATCCAAGAGCAGGACAGCGCACCCAGCGCAAGCTTTCCTGTGGTCGGAATCGGCTCGTCAGCGGGAGGGCTGGAGGCACTGGAGGCGTTCTTCAATAGCGTGCCCGCCGAGAGTGGAATCGCATACGTCGTCATCTCCCATCTCGACCCTTATCACCCAAGCGTGCTAACGGAACTGCTCTCGCACTACACCAGCATGGAAGTGGTGGAGGCGCACGACCGCGCGCGGATCAGACCGGACCGCGTGTACGTGTTGCCGCCTGGGAAGGAGATGATCCTGAAGGAGGGCACCCTGCGAGTGTTCGAGAGACACGATGACGGCGAGCCGCACATGCCGATAGATCAGTTCCTCCGCTCCCTGGCCGAAGACCAGGGAATCAATGCCATCGCGGTCATCCTGTCCGGCAACAGCACGGATGGTTCCTTCGGGCTCCGGGCGGTCAAGGGCAACATGGGGATGGGGATGGCCCAAGACCCGGACACCGCAAGATACGACAACATGCCCCGCAGCGCGATAGCCACTGGCCTCGTCGACTATGTGCTTGCACCAGACGAGATGCCGCAACAAATCGTGAACTACCTCCGCACCCTCACGTCTCGCATCGAGAAGGAGCAACTCAAGGAGCTACCGGGGGACAAGGAGGCGGTGTCCAAGATTCTGAACATCGTCATGGGTCAGACCGGTCACGATTTCTCACTTTACAAGCGCAACACGGTCTGTCGTCGAATCGAGCGACGCATGAATGTGCATCAGATCGCGACCAAATCGGCTTACGCGGACCTGCTGCAGAAGGACCAGTCGGAAGCGAACACGCTCTTCAAAGAGCTCCTCATCCAGGTGACCCGTTTCTTCCGCGACCAAGAGGCATTCGAGGCCCTCAAGCACGTACTGCGCAAGGAGGTGTTGGAGAGAAAGCCGGAGGGCAGCGACCTTCGAGTCTGGGTGCCAGGCTGTTCCAGCGGAGAGGAAGCCTTCTCCATCGCAATGGTCCTGAGCGAGATCATGCAGGAAATGGACAAACGCTTCTCGGTGCAGATATTCGGGACCGACATCGACGACGGAGCGATTGACATCGCCAGGGCAGGTGTGTACCCGGCCAGCATCGCCTCGGACGTGGGCCAGCGTCGTCTCGACAGGTTCTTCATGAAAGAGGATGGCAAGCTCAAGGTCAAGAAGGAGATCCGCGAGATGGCGATATTTGCGCCCCAGAACGCGATACGAGACCCCCCGTTCGTGAGGCTGGACCTAATCTCTTGTCGAAATCTGCTGATCTACTTCGAGCCGGTGTTGCAGAGGAAGCTGCTCGAGACGATGACCTTCGCACTTAACCCCGGCGCCATCCTGTTCCTCGGGACCTCGGAGTCGGTCGATGGATACACCGACGACTACGCTGCCCTAGATAACAAATGGAAGGTCTTCCAGCGCAAGTCTTACGTGCAGGCGCCCGCCTCCCGCGAGCTCGCGGTCGTGCCGGCGCAACGGGCAAGGGCTCCGACATTGCCGAAGCCGGAGCAGGGATTGAACGTTCGGGCGGCTGCCGAAGATGTCATGCTCCAAGACTTCACCCCTTCTTCGATCGTTGTCAACAGCAAGGACGAGATCGTCTTCTTCCACGGCCGTACCGGCAAATTCTTGGAACCCTCGCCGGGCAAGGCCTCGCTGAGCCTCCAGTTGATGCTCAAGGAGGACGTTCGCTTCGCGGTCCTGTCCGCCCTAAGGGAGGCTCGCCGCAAGGAGAAAGTGGTGGTCAAGATCGCCACGAAGGTGGCTACCAACGGCGACTCGACATTCCTCAACGTCGTCGTCGCTCCGCTGGGGGAGCTCAAGGGCATCGGTGGAATGCTTGTCGTCTTCCAGGAAGTTCTGATCCCCAGGGGGGTGCTGAAGGAGCACCAGGATCTGGCAATCGCCCCGGACAAGGACTCGTACATCAAGGAGCTGGAGAAGGAGCTCAGTTACACCAAGGAGAGCCTCCAATCAACCATCGAGGAGCTCGAGACCTCCAACGAGGAATTGAAGTCAACCAACGAGGAACTCCAGTCAACGAACGAGGAGCTACAGAGCGTTGCCGAGGAGTCGGAGACCGCCAAGGAAGAGCTGCATTCTCTGAATGAGGAGCTGATGAGCGTCAACGCCGAGCTCGAGAAACGCAACCAGGACCTGACCTCGGCGGCAAGCGACTGGCGGAATCTCCTGAACTCCATCGACGTGGCGGTGATATTCCTCGACGGGAAGCTGCGCATCAAACGCTTCACGCCTCAGGTCGAAAGGGTGATCAACCTCATCGGCGCCGACATCGGGCGCCCCATCAAGGACATCGTCATCAACCTCGAGTACGATGATCTCGTCAAGGACGCCGCGGAGGTCTTGGACAGACTGAGCACGAAGGAACGAGAGGTGCAGACGAAGGAAGGGCACTGGTTCACGGTCAAGCTGCTCCCCTACCGCACGGTGGACAACGTGATCGAGGGAGTGGTGATCACCTTCCAGGACATCGATGCGCAGAAGCGCACCCAGGTCAAGCTGGAACAGATGGCGAAGGAGATCCAGTCCGCGCGCAGGTACGCCGAAGGGGTGGTGGACTCCATGAAGGTCCCGATGGTCGTGCTGGACGATCGACTGAGGATCGTCTCGGCGAACATAGCGTTCAGGGCGGGGTTCGGGCTCGGAAAGGAGAATCTCACCGGCATGCCGATCGCGAGGATCGGGAACGGAGTGCTGGACAATCGCCATCTGCTCGATGCACTCGAGAACTCAAATGCCAGGGGCAAGGGTTTCAGCGACCGCGAGATCGAGCTTGCTCTGCCTTCCGGCGCAAGGAAGATCCGAGTGAATGCCAGCAAGATCCGAGGAGAATCCGAACTGGTCATATTGGAGTTCGAGTTCGAGCACTGAACGGATTGAGGCCGCCGTGGAGCGGCGAAAGATACTACTCTCATGGCAGCGTTCGCTCAGGTATGCAAGCGGGGGCGGAGCTGGTTCTGGATGCCCTGCGGACGAAGGGCATGCGCGCGAGCATCCTACCAATCGGGAGGCTGGTCGATCTTGAGCGGGACGTGCGCTCGCTTCTCGATTCGGGCGCGATCGGAGCGGATTTCTACAAGGAGAACTTCGGCGGCTTCAAATTCGAGCTCCCATTGGACTTCGCCGACGCGAAGAGCATCGTCATCGTCGCCACACCGGCGCCCATTCTCGTGACCAGCTTCGCGCTTCACGGCAAGAGGGTAGAGGCGATCATCCCGCCCACCTACGGCCAGGCAGTCCCGATCCGGGAAGCGGCCAAGAGGGCACTGACCGAGGCTTCTGCCCCCTCGACCTTCCGCTTCGAGTTCGCGGTCCTGCCCTGCAAGACGCTCGCGGTGCGCTCTGGCCTCGCTCGCTACGGTCGCAACAACGTGACATACGTGGATGGCATGGGCAGCTTCCATAGGCTAACCGCTTTCTTCAGCGACCTACGTGTCGAGACCGACACCTGGCGCGATAGGGAGCAGCTCCCCGAGTGCAAGGGCTGCATGCGCTGCATGAGGAACTGCCCGACCGGAGCGATCGCAAAGGACCGGTTCCTCCTGCACGCGGAACGCTGCCTGACCTACCTGAACGAGCTGCCGAAGGTGAGGCCGTTCCCGGAGCGCATACGCAAGGACATGCACAACGCGATTGTGGGCTGCATGAGATGCCAGAATGTCTGCCCGGCGGATATGGAAGTCATCGACAAGGTGCTGGACGTAGACTCGTTTACGGAGCAGGAGACGGCGTTCCTGCTCGCGGGTTCTTATGACAATGACGAAGGCAAGCGCATCTTGGCGAAGCTGCAAACGATGGGCCTGGACCTGTCGATCTTCCCGAGGAACCTCGCCGCCCTGCTTTGAAGCAAATGGGCACAGCGCTGAAATACGCGCAGCAAGAATCCTTCACTGGGCGATCGCACGAGGCTCATGGGCAACACCGTCCTGATCACCGGGGGAGCGACCGGGATCGGGTTCGAACTGGCGAAGGGACTGCTTGAGCGAGAGAACGAGGTGATCGCGTGCTGCCGGGGAGAGGAGCACCTCGCGGAAGCGAAGCGAAAGCTACCGCGCCTCAACGTGCGCAGATGCGACGTATCGAAACAGAACGAACGCCAGGAGCTGCATGACTGGTGCAAGGCGAACTTCCCGGACCTGAACATCCTGATCAACAACGCCGGCATCCAGAGGATGGTCGACTTCCGCAAGGGGACGGAGGACCTTGTTCGCATTCGGGATGTCGATGGGGAGGACGAGATCGGGATCAACTTCGAGGCGTATGTCTGGATGGGGGCGATGTTCGTTCCCGACTTCCTCAGAAGGCGGGAGGCGGCGATCGTGAACGTGTCCTCTGGGCTGGCGTTCATCCCCTTGGTCATCACGCCAGTCTACGATGCCACGAAGGCGGCGATCCACTCGTTCTCGATCACGCTCAGGCACCAGCTGCGCAACACCTCGATCAAGGTCTTCGAGATAATTCCACCGACAGTGGATACGAACCTCGATGCGGGAGCGCGCAAGGCGCGCGGCCAGCAGGACCTGGGGATCCCGCCGGAAGCGGTCGCGGAGGAAGCGCTTCCCCGCATGGAGAAGGACGAATACGAGATCGCGATCGGCAGGGCGGAGAATCTGAGATCGGCGTCCAGAACGAATTTCGACCAGACGTTCCTTGGGATGAACCGGTCGTTCTAATTCGGCATGAATTCGTGAAGCCGGGAATCTTTATATTCTGTCCATTCTTAACGAGCCTCGCCTACCTGGGTCCGTAGCTTAGTCCGGTGGAGCGAGCGGCTCATATGAAGATCCGTGAATGCGCGGAGCTAACGGAGACACCGCTTGGTCGTCGGTTCAAATCCGACCGGGCCCACTCGCATTCTTATCCAGACAATCGATCCCCGAATTCAATTCAATCACTTTCATCAATGATAGCTGGTTCGGACTTGAAGACCGCATTGTATGCTCTATTGACCTGTGCGAACGCAGAATCAGCTCTTGCGTGTTTTATCACTCCGCGTTCTTTATCGAGGCGTACCTCATCTGCGCGGCGGCTGATCTATCGGGAATCGGGCGTCGAAGGGTTCTAAACCTTCGGACTGAGATGCTTCTCGCATGCCAACCGCTCTAGAAATCGTTCTTGCAAAATTCACAGGCAAAATTGGCTCGAAGCATAGGGCTATCATCAGACAGATCAACAAGTACGAAGACATCAGGACACGAGCGCTGGTGGCGGAGAATCAAGCCGAGGTCTTGGCGACCCGTTCGAGAAAGGCGGGACTAGTCTCATCAGCCGATGTCTTTCAGCAGCAAGCCGAGGTCCTCAGGAAAGAAAAGGAGCGTTTGGAGAAGAATATCAGCGAATTGATCGACGAGCTCGCTTCCCAAGACAATTAGACATTCTCCCTCAGGGAGGGCCACGGCCCTACGGTGATCGGTTCAGATTCTGCTCCGCGGCTTGCTGGATAGTTTCGGTTGCGAGTTGGAGTACCGCCATAAGGCGTCCGTAGCGTGTGGCCGCCCCTGTCGGGCATCGCCAATTCCTCTTTGACAGATTACCCCGTCTTCAGCTTCTGGAGCTCGGCATTGGCACGAGCGATTTCGCACGCTTTTCTTTCGATGTCACGCTGATATTTCCGGCGCTGCATCCCGAGCAGGACGACTATCCAGATGGCGGCGATGGCTATTGGACGATTGAAGAGGTCGATGGATATGGTCCCCGAAGGTTCGAAGGGCACTGCGAGGAAGGTCAATACCGATGCTATCAATCCCACACCGTAGATCGTGCGGTCGTCGGGCAATCCCAGACAAATGAAGATTGGAATGATGTACAGAAAGCAGGCGCTATATCCGCTCGGCGTCGAGGCGTCTACGATGAATATCGCAGCAATGAGGGCCACGCTTATCGACAGAACCCCCAGTTCGCCGACCGCAAATCTGTTCGCTATCATGGGTGTTCATCCCCAAGTTGTTCCGTTAGTACCCGTAGGTTGTAGGAAGGATACAAAATATGGTTCCATTTGACTTGAGCCATCTTCGACCCTAGCGGGAAGAACCGCTCTTGCAGGTCCAGGCAGGCTCTGTCTGCTATGTATGGTGACGCATTCTTGGGTGACTACTCTTCGATCAGGCAGACCTTCTCCCAGAGCTCTCCCCGTTCCAGCGCGATTGCCGCTTGGCCAGCGAAGGCACGCAGGAGGCGCTCCTGTTCCAGCTTCACGAACTCCTCGCGCGCTTCCGGCTGCACCCCCATCACGCCGACCACGCCATTCGCGGTCCGCAATGGGTAGTAGGTCAAGGATGCGGACGAGAGCGTGTCGGTGTCCTTCCCCGCCACGATGCCCTTCTTGAACGTCCAGTTCGCCGCCGTCATCTCCTTCTCGTCTAGATTCAGGCTCCCGCTGACGTGTGCCAATCTCAGACCGTCCCCGTCCGGCAGGAGGTATGCGGACCGACAATGGCAGGAACGGGAGATGTGCTGGCTGATGGTCTCGAGGATCTTGTCGATCCCGTTCGCTGAGGCCAGATCGACGCTCAGAGCATAGAGCGTCGCCGTGTAGTCCTCGCGCCGTTGGGCGGCGTGCGCGATGTCTCTGGCCCTGTTCACAAGCCAGCTGATCGCGACCCCTACGAACAGGAACGCACCGAAGGTGATCAGATACTCCGAGTCCGAGACCCGGAACGTCAGAACCGGAGGAACGAAGAAGAAGTCGAAGGCAATGACGCTCAGCGCGGACGTGAATATCGCGGGCCAGAGCCCCCAGCTGATGGCCGCAGCGACCACCCCGATCAGATAGAACATGGTGATGTTGGTCGGGGATATGAACCCCTTCACGAGCATGCCGGCGATGGTGACGAGCAGGACCACCCAGGCGCTGTACCAATAGGGATTGTGCTTCATGGGCGTCCGGGGAGCCTCCTCCCGCTCCCCCTCGTCAGCCACCTTCGGCTTCAGCTCGCTTATTATCATGAGGTCTATCGCGCCGCTCATGCGCACGATCTGGTCCGCCACTGAGCCGAAGATCCACTCTCTCAGGTGGGGACGCCCGGAGCGGCCGACGATTATCCTCGTGACGTTGTTCTTCTTGGCGAACCTGATGACCTCATCCGCAATCGAGATTCCAAAGGTGGTAGAGGTCACAGCACCCAAACTCGCAGCGAACTCGATGCCCTTGAGCGCCTGCTGCCTCGCGTTCCTTGAGAGGCGGTTGTGGGCCGGCGATTCCACGTAGAGCGCGAACCACTCCGCCTTGAGCTCGTCCGCGAGCCGCCGCCCCGTGCGAACCAGTCGCTCGTTCAGAGTCTGGCTGTTGCCTATGCAGACCAGCAGTCTCTCCGCCACGGGCCAGGGGCCGGGGATCGATTGGTTCTGCATGTATTCCAGCATCTGCTCGTCAACGTGCTCGGCCGCACGACGAAGGGTCATCTCCCGAAGGGCGATCAGGTTACCCTCGGTGAAGAAGTTCTCAAGGGCCGAAGCGGCTTGGTGTGGCACGTACACCTTGCCCTCCTTGAAGCGCTGTATCAGCTCCGTCGGGGGAAGGTCCACGATCTTGATCTCGTTGGCTTCCTCAAGAACCGAGTCCGGGATGGTCTCCGTGACCCTCACGCCGGTGATCTGCGCCACCGTATCATTCATGCTCTCCAGGTGCTGCACGTTCAGGGTCGTGAAGACATCTATGCCGGCGCTGAGCAGCTCCTCAACGTCCTGATACCGCTTCGCGTGGCGAGAGCCTGGAGCGTTCGTGTGCGCGAGCTCATCGACGAGCACGAGCTGAGGATGGCGGGCCAACACCCGGTCCAGGTCCAATTCCGTGATCCTGATGCCTCGATAATCGATCTCCCGAAGGGGCACCGACTCCAGACCCTGGAGAAGGACCTCGGTCTCCACCCTTCCGTGAGACTCGACGCAAGCAACGACGACGTCTATCCCCTTCTTCTTCTGATGGTGGGCCTCCTCCAGCATGGTGAAGGTCTTTCCCACCCCGGCGGAGTAGCCGAGGAACACCTTCAGCTTGCCCTTTGCCTGCTGTCGCTCTTCCTCGTTGACCTGCTTCAGCAGCTCGTCGGGGTTGGGTCTTCCTTTCTCCACGCCGGTCAGCCTCCTCCCAGCAAGAATTCCACGATCGGCCCCAGTGCCAACGCAAGGAAGAAGCTGAGCGCGCCTATCAAGACTACCACCCCAATCAACCAGGAAACGAAGAGCGGGGTGTGGGTGGGCAGCGTGCCCGGAGACACGGGCACCGCCTTCTTGGCGGCCAGCGATCCCGCCAGCGCGAGGGTCAACGCCGCCACCGGGAATCGTCCCAGAAGCATGGCGATCGCCAGGGCGAGGTTGAAGAAGAGCGAGTTGCTGGACAATCCCGCGAACGCGCTGCCGTTGTTGTTCGCGGCCGAGCTGAAGGCGTACAAGATCTCAGTGAATCCATGAGGGCCAGGATTGGAGACGGCAGTTCGGCCTTCCGGGATCATGACCGCGATCGCCACCCCGATGAGTATCGTCACGATCGGAATGAGGATGATGATGGTGCACATCTTCATCTCGTACGGCCCGATCTTCTTTCCCAGATAGTCGGGCATGCGCCCTATCATCAGGCCGGCGACGAAATCCGCGATGATGACGAAGACGAGCATTCCGTAGAGTCCAGATCCGACTCCACCGAACACGACCTCCCCGAATTGAATCAAGAAGAGCGGCGCCGCGCCTCCTAACGCGGTGAAGGAGTCGTGCATCGAGTCGACGGCCCCGCAGGATGTGGCCGTGGTCGAGACCGCGAACAGGCAGGAGGGAACCACGCCGAACCTCAATTCCTTCCCCTCCATGTTGCCGCCTGGCATCAGGTCAGTGGTGGCCTGCGAGACCCCTAGCTTGGTCAGGTTCGGATTGCCTCCCTGTTCCGCCCAAACGGCGAAGCCCAGGAAGGCGACGAAGATCAGCGCCATGGCGACCAGGATCGCCAGTCCCTGCCTTCGGTCCCTCACCATGGCGCCGAAGGTGAAGCACAGCCCCACCGGTATCACGAGGAGGCCGAGGTTCTCCATCAGGTTGGAGAGTGGGGTCGGATTTTCGAAAGGATGCGCGGAGTTCGTGTTGAAGAACCCGCCTCCGTTCGTTCCGAGCATCTTGATCGCTTCCTGGGAGGCCACCGGCCCCACTGGGATGACCTGGGTGCTGACCAGATGGCCGCTGTAGTCGGTCGTCGCCTGGACCAGATGCCCGGCGATCGGACCATCGAACGTCTGCGGGACCCCCTGCGAGACGAGCAGCATCGCCAGGATGATCGTCATCGGAAGAAGGATGAGGACCGCTCTGGTCAGATCCACCCAGAAGTTGCCGAGGTCCTTGGTGGTCCTGCGGTGGATCCCTCGGATGAACGCCATCAGGACGGCGACGCCGGTCGCTGCGGATAGGAAGTTCTGGACCGTGAGCCCCACCATCTGGGTGAAGTAGCTCATGGTCGTCTCGCCGGCATAGGATTGCCAGTTGGTGTTGGTCACGAAGCTCACGGCGGTGTTGAAGGCCAGATCAGGGGCCACCGGACCGAGGCCCTGCGGGTTGAGAGGCAGGTACTGCTGGAAAAGCATCAGGCTCCAGAGGAACAGCACCCCGAGGGCGTTGAAGAGCAGCATCGCCAACGCGTACTCCTTCCAGTCCATCTCGCGCTTCTCGAGCTTGGCCGGTCGGTAGACGAACTTCTCGACCTTGCCGACTATCCGGGATGGAAGACCAGACAGCTCATCATAGACCGCGGTGAACAGGTTCCCGATCCACAAAGCAAGCACGATGAGGAGCGCCGCGAACACCGCGATGAAGGCCCAAGCGGCTAGCGTCAAGCCTAGGAACAGCCCATTGCCGGGAGACACGCTCGGCGCCGGGGCCGAGGGATCGAAGGTCCCGCCCCCACCCTGCGCCTCCAGCGCATCCAGGGCGAGGTTGAGCTCGAGGACGTTGACCGTCTGCTCTCCCAAGATCCCGAACTGCCGGTCTTGCGTGTTCGCGTTGATGAGGGAAAGCACGACGCTCTGATTCATATCGCGGGCGACCGCCACGCGATGCAGCTGATACAGCGCGCTTGACACGCTTATGTCGGGGTCGAGCCCGCTCCCGGACGCGGTCACCAGGTCGACGGGGATGGGTTGGGTGTTCGTAGGGTCAGCGGCGTGCAGCGCGTCGATGCGGGCCTGCACCATTTGTTCGAGGGACGGGTTGTTGGGACCGTAGTTCGTCCCGCTCGACAGACTGGCGTTGTCCGGGAACGAAGGCGTCGCGGAAAGCCGGCCCCAGAAGTACTTCGGATCGCTGAACGGCTGGCCGATGTGTTCGGAGCCGACCGTGACACCGTTCTGGACTATCTGACTGCCGTTCGCTTGATGAGGGAAGATCATCTGGGCCAGCCCCGTGACGAGGAGCGGATAGGCCACTCCACAGACGAGCACGAGGACGAAGAAGATCGCTAGCGTCGGCCTGAGCTGCCTTCGCGTCATGAGCATGAGCGAGCGCGACCTGCCGGACAGAGTCGGTCGCTCTTCAGATGGAGAGGAAGCTTTCTTCGCTTTCGTCAAGCTCCCACCCCCAGCGCGGTCAGAAGAATGTCGATCAGTTTGATCCCAATGAACGGCACGATGAGCCCGCCAAGGCCGTAGATGAGCAGATTGTTGCGCAGCGCTTCGGCGGCGGTGAGCGGACGGTACTTGACCCCTCGCAATGCGAGCGGGATCAAGAGCACGATGATGATGGCGTTGAAGATGACCGCCGAAAGGACGGCGGAGTGCAGGCCCATGATGTTCAGTGATGCCATCGCTGGGTAAGTGGCCGCGAACGCCGCCGGCACGATGGCGAAGTACTTCGAGACGTCGTTGGTGATGCTGAAGGTCGTCAGCGCCCCCCTGGTCATGAGCAGCTGCTTGCCCGTTTCCACCACCTCAATGAGCTTGGTGGGATCGCTGTCGAGGTCCACCATGTTCGCCGCCTCCTTGGCCGGCTGGGTGCCGCTGTTCATGGCCACCGCAACATCTGCCTGCGCAAGGGCGGGGGCGTCGTTCGTACCATCGCCGGTCATCGCGACCAAACGGCCCTCCGCCTGGTACTCCCGAATGAGCTTCAGCTTGTTCTCCGGGGTGGCCTCGGCGAGATAATCATCCACTCCCGCCTCCGCGGCGATGGCAGCGGCGGTCAGCTTGTTGTCGCCGGTGATCATCACCGTCTTGATCCCCATCCGCCGCAGCTGGGCGAAGCGCTCCTTCATTCCAGGCTTGACGATGTCCTTGAGGTGGATCGCGCCCATCGCCTTGCCGTTGAAAGCGATGACCAACGGCGTGCCACCGGATCTGGCGATGGTATCGATCTCGTCCTTGAGCTGTTTCGGGAATTGGCCGCCCGCGGATCTCACCAGGCGCTCGATGGCGTCCGCTGCACCCTTGCGTATCGCCATACCTTCCATGTCCATCCCGCTCACGCGGGTGTGAGCCGAGAAGGCGACGAACTGCATTGCGGATCTCGCCTCCGCGCTCACCACGCTCGCTTCCTGGATCCCGTATTGCGCGGCTACGAGCGAGACGATGCTGCGCCCCTCGGGTGTCTCGTCAGCAAGCGAGGCGAGGAGCGCGAGTTCGGCCACGTATTCGGCCTTCTGACCCTCGACGGGGATGATCCGGACCGCCTGGCGGTTGCCGAACGTGATGGTGCCGGTCTTGTCCAGGAGCAGCACGTCCACATCGCCGGCGGCCTCGATCGCTTGTCCGGAGAAGGCGATCACGTTCTTGCTGATGAGCCGGTCCATGCCCGCGATGCCGATGGCGCTGAGCAGCCCGCCGATCGTTGTGGGGGCGAGGCACACCAGGAGGGCAATGACCACGGTGATAGTGACGGGAGAACCTTGACCTGCGACGTATACGCTGTAGATCGAGAAGGGAAGGAGGGTCGCGCAAACGACGATGAAGATTACCGTCAAGCCAATGAGCAGGGTGTTCAACGCGACCTCGTTCGGGGTGCGCTGCCTTTTCGCCCCCTCGATCAACGAGATCATCTGATCGATGAAGCCCTCCCCCGGGTCCGACGTCACTCTGACGACGAGCCAGTCGGAGAGGACGCGGGTCCCGCCGGTGACTGAGCTTCTGTCGCCGCCGGACTCGCGGATCACCGGCGCGCTCTCCCCGGTGATGGCGCTCTCGTCGATGGACGCGACGCCCTCGACGGCCTCGCCATCGGATGGCGCCACCTCGCCGGCCTGGATGAAATAGAGGTCCCCCTTTCTCAGGTCGCTTGAGGAGCAGGGGGCATAGGCGCCCTCGACCGGCTTCTGACCCTTGACCGCCGAATACCCGACCGTCAGCTTGTTGGCCATGGTGGTGGTCCGCATCTTCCGAAGGGCGTCCGCCTGCGCCTTCCCTCTCCCCTCGGCGAGAGCTTCTGAATAGTTGGCGAAGACGACCGTGAACCACAACCACACGGAGATCAGGCCGATGAAGAGCGCGGAGGCCTCGCCATGACCGAACAATGCCTGCAGGAAGAGAAGGGTCGTTATGGCACTTCCCACCTCCACGACGAACATGACGGGGTTCTTGACCGTGTGCCTAGGGTCCAGCTTGACGAACGATTGCTTGATCGCCCATTTGACGATCCGTCTTCTCTCTTCCTGCCCGATCGCCCGGCTGCGCCTCTTCTTGGTCGGTTGAGCTCCCTTCGCGCTCTCATCCTTGACCGTCGTCGCTTCAAGATGTCCGTCCTGCGAGTTCATCGACACGGACCTCCTTCTTCGGGCACCACGGCCCTCCTGACAATGATTTCGACCTCCAGCGACTTCTAGCTATAAGCTCTCTCACATCGCTGGTCTCCAGACAGGTGCGTACGTTCACCCTTCACTAGGAAACCCTGGAAGCCTTGATCCGAAGAGAAGAGAGCCGAAGGAGTTCTGGAGATGGCCGTGTTCCAGGTCGCAAAAATGGGACTATGCTTCCCGGTCGGGCTGAATGGGGTTGTGGTTCTGACGGTCCTCTTCAAATCCTCAAGGCAGCCTGGCCTGCACTGCCTTCGCCTTTCCGGTCGCGGTCTTCGGGATGCTGAAGTAGAACGTCGATCCTTCTCTGACAACTGAATCCAGCCATAGTCTTCCGCCGTGACGATCGATTATCTTCCTGCTCAAGGCAAGGCCGATTCCCGTTCCTGGATACTCGTCCACCGTGTGCAGCCTCTGGAACATCTGGAAGATCCTGTCGTGGTACTTCTGTTCGATGCCGATGCCGTTGTCCTTCACCGCGATGACCCATTCCGTGGGCGAGTCGATCGCGTACACCCACACCCTTGGTTCGACCTTCCCGTGGAACTTGATCGCGTTGCTCAACAGGTTCTGAAGCACCTGGAACATCTGCGACTCGTCGGCGAAGACCGTTGGAAGACTCTCCACGCTCGCCGTCACTCCCTCCTCCGAGAGGCTCAGATGGAGCGTGCTCAGGACGCCAGCCGCCACCTTATTCATGTCCACCTCCGTGAAAGGCCGGCTCTGAGAGTCGATGCGCGAGTACTGCAGCAGGTCGTTCACCAGCTGCCTCATCCGATCCGCGCCCTCGTTCACCAACGCCAGGTACTCCTTCGCCTGGGGGCTCAGGTCCGCACTATGCTTCTTGGTCAGAAGGGCGGTGAAGTTCAGAACCATCCGCAAGGGCTCTTGCAGGTCGTGCGAAGCGACGTACGCGAACTGCTGCAATTCCGCGTTTGAACGCTCCAGCACCTTCGAGTACTCTTCGAGCCGACGCTGCCCCCGCTTCACCTCCGTGACGTCCGTGAAGACGGCGGCACAGCGCTTCTCATCGGCCTTCCAGGCGAACACCTCGAAGTACTGGTCCTGCTCTTCGCTGTGGTTCTCCATACGCACCGGTTTGCCCGTTCTCACGACCCGATCGAGCGCCTCCACCCACCGGTCGTCGACGATGGCGAAAAGGGATCCGGCGAGCTTGCCCTCGATCTCCTCCCTCGGCATCCTCAGGTAATTCTCCGCCGCCTTGTTGACCTCGATGTAGCGGAAGTCGATCGCCTTGCCGCTCTCGTCGTGGATGGGTTCGACCAGCTCGAACATCTCGCTCATGTTCTCGAACAGGCTGCGGTACTTGGCTTCGCTCCTTCTGAGGAGGTCCTCGACCTTCTTCCTGTCTGTGAGATTGTTGAAGAACGTGTAATAGTAGAGCGGCTTGCCGTCGGCGTCCCGCTTGAGATGCACCAGGAGTTCGATGGGGACCAGGGTGCCATCCTTCCGTATGTACTCCTTCTCGTACTTCACCGGCTCGCCCGTCTCCAAGAGCTTTCTCAGCTGTTCGGCTTCGAACGCCCGGTACTTCTCCGGAGTCAGTTCGGTCTCCCAGGTGACGCTCTTGAGCTCCTCTTTCGAGTACCTGGTCAGCTCCTCGAATGCGCGATTGAAGTAGATGATCTGGCCGTCCATCGAGCCGGAGGCGAAGGGCTGAGATGAGTTCACGACGCTGAACTCAAGGAACTCTCTGTCTCTCAGTGTGACCTTCAATGCCTCTTCCGCGAGTTTCCTGTCGGTCACATCCCTGGCCATGACAAGGACGTCCGCATGAGCGGTGCCATTCTCGACCGGCATCGCGGACCAGTCGAGCCATATCCTCCTGCCCGACCACATCGTCGCGGCGTACTCCCGAGACTCGACGCGCTCCCTATTCTCGGAGACCCGTCGCAGCATGGCGAGTGAGACCTTCTCGTCCAATCGAACGAAGTCGGAATGCTTGGCCCCGACGGCACCGTTGTTTCGCCAGGCTGCAGGAAGATACTTCTCCGCCTCCTTGTTGTGCTTCAATACCCTGAAGCCCTCCGCGCTCAGAAGGACAGCGATGCCTGGCATGGACTCGATGACGCTTCCGATGCCGGTTAGATCGGCTCCTTCCTCGACGGCCATTTGAGGTTTCCTCGATCGCAGCGCAGCTTGCGGCGTGATGTTTGCAAATCGAACTGTTCTAACCACGCATGAACTCCGTTAATAGGTTTCGCGTTCCACCGGTTTGGGAAAAGGGTGACCGAGCGATGGAATGGAGTCCGCTCCGCGCGAAAAGCGATGGCCGCCTTGGTTCGCCGCAATCCGAGCCGCATAGGCTTGAATACCCGCCCCTGAGACGGTGCATCGAGGTCGTAACATGCGCTTCCATGTGGAGATAATCGCGCGCGAGAACTTCGAGCCGATGAACGCCGTCCCGATTCAGAAGATGGTCTTCGAGCAACTGAACATGCTCGTGGAGTCTGGCAAGGTGAAGCAGTATGGCATCTACGCAGACGAGCGGGGAGGATTCATGATCATTGAGGTCGACACGCCCGAGGAACTGGAGGAGATGCTCGGTCCCTTCTTCGAACCGCTGAAGATCACGGCCCATCCGTTCGTGTTCCTGCCAACGGTGAAGGCGTTCTTTGACAAGTACGAGCAGATGATGATGAAGAAGTAGATTCGTGGGCCTCCGCCGCTCGAGGAACTCGAAACAGCGTCAAAGAGGCTCGATCCACTTCGACGTCAGCCTCTCGCTGACCTCCCAGAGCCGCTTCTGCACATTCGGGTCCTTCACTTCAGGGTTGGTAACGTCCGGCTTCTTCTGGTAGAAGTAGTCGCCAGTCACGCCTTCGACCTCGGGGGAAGAGGCCAGGTACACGAGCGTCTCCGCGCCCTTCTCCGGCGATATGGCGAACGGGTACGAGATCGGGTACGCGAAGCCGGAGATCCCTCCGAGTCCCGCGCCGATGCTGGTGCGCACCAGCCCGGGGTGGAAGCAGTTCGCCGTGACCTTGGTGCCTTCGAGGCGCTTGGATAACTCGAATGTGAAAAGCGTGTTCGCGAGCTTCGACTGGCCGTATGCCTTCCAGGGGCTGTAGCTCCTCGCCTCCATGAGATCGTCGAAATCCATATGCGCACGAAGGTGGGACGCCGAACTGGTGACGACCACGCGGGAAGGCGCGCTCCGCTTCAGCGTGTCGAGCAGCAGATTCGTGAGCACGAAGTGCGCGAGGTGGTTCACGCCGAGCGTGTATTCGAAGCCGTCCGCTGTCAGATGGCGCTTGCCCTGGATCACGCCCGCGTTGGCGATGAGGACATCGAGTCTCTCATGCTTCGACAGGAACTCCTTCGCTGCCGATCTCACGTTGTCCAGCGAGGAGAGGTCACACCTGATGATCTCGAGCGATTTGTTGCCTGTCCGGGAGGCGATCTCAGCGGTCGCCGCCTTCGCTTTCTCCTCGTTCCTAGCAAGGATCACGAGCGAAGCGCCCTTCGCAGCCAGCGCGTTCGCCGCCGCTTTGCCGATGCCTGATGTTGCCCCGGTGATCAGCATCAGTCTGCCGTTGAGTTCCGAAGTCATCGCGTCACCTCAAGGGGACCTGCCGCGCATCAGATCGTCCTTCATCTGAAGGTACTGGTCCCTGGTTATCTCGCCCCGGGCGTATCGGTCGTCCAAGACCTGCTGCGGAGTCCTTTGCTGGTTGTACCAGCCGTAGCGCATGTACCTCCAGCGCGGCACGCCCCATATGCCCCAGAACAGGATGCGCACGAGGAACATGATGATGAACAGCACGACGAAGAACCCGAAGAACCAGAACGGGAAGTAGCGCGGGGTCGGCGACTCCCACGTGCTCGGCGGGTAGACGAACAGCCCCACCAGCAGGATGACCAGGATCGCCACGACCACGAGGGAGATGACCCACCGCAGCGTGTTGTCCGGACGACTAGGCATGCGATGTGCTTGCGAATGCCGCGTAGATAAAGATGTTTTCCAATCAGGCGCTCATTCCTTTGCGGATCGCGTCCACCGCCTCGTCCACGCGTTCCCTCGAGCCGGACTGCAGATGCAACAGGCGTTCCCTCGTCCGTGCTACAAACTTCTCGTCCTTGATCGTGATCAGGTTGACCTCGACGTTGACGCAAGCGGAAATGAGGCCAGCGAAAGCGCACTGCAGCCCGACCGCCGCATCGGTGATCGCGTTCTTGTTGCCCTTCTTCGAGATCGCGATGAGCTCGTCGACGACCTCGCAGCAAAGCGTGGCCGTTTGCAACGGCACCTCGGCCGCCGCTTTCGTCGCGTGCTGGATCGCGTCCGTCCTCGCCCTCTTCTCCGCCTCGGTGCCCTTCGGCAGTCGGAACGCGTTCATGACTTGCTCGTAAGAACGAGCGTCCGCGTCGATCAGCGCTTCCAGGCGATCGCGCATCGAATCGAAGTGCGAGGCCGCCTCGTGCATCATCGGCTGCACCTCCTCGTAGCCCTTCTTGCCGAGCGTGAGCCGACACACCATGGCACCGAGCGCCGCTCCCATCGCCCCGAGGACGCTCGCCGCGCTCCCTCCACCCGGGGTCGGGGTTCCGGAAGCGAGCTCCTTAAGGAACTCGTCAATCGGGGCGGAGCGCAGCTCCGTGACCTTCTTCTCGACCCCCATCAGCTTGCGCTCGATGATCTGGTCCCTTTGCCAGCCTTTCCCGAGCTGAAGGTAGTGCTCCGCTGCCGCGTACAGAGCGTCCGCAGGCAGCATCCCGAACACCTCGGTCTCGGTCACCTTGAGCCCTTCTTTCGAGGCTTCCTTCCTCACCGCTTCTAGCACCTGGTGCATCGGCATCTCGCGGAAGTTCGTGAGGTTGATCGAGACCTGGACCTGCGGCTTCGTCTCGAAGCCCATCGCTTTGACATGACGCAGGCCTCCGTCTTTCTCGCGTATCTTCTTAGCGATCGCTTTCGCTTTCGCGACGTCGCTCGTGTTCAAATAGGCGTTGTAGGCGACCAGGAACTCCCTCGCACCCACCACCGTCGCACCGGCATTACCAAGCTCGCTCGGTCCAAAGTCGGGCCTGCGCGACGGGTCGAACTTGATCGACTCCTTGAGGCCTTCGTACTGACCGATGCGGATGTGCGCCAGGTCCCTTCGCTCCGGGGTTGTCGCCGCCTCCTCATAGAGGTAGGTCGGGATCCCCAGCTGCTTCGAGATGCGCTCCGCCAGAGCCTTCGCGACCGGAACGCACTCGTCGAGCGTGATGTCGCTTATCGGCACGAACGGGATCACGTCCATAGCGCCGATGCGCGGATGCTCCCCTTTGTGCTGCGTCATGTCGATGCGCTCCGCGGCCACTTTCGTCCCCGCGAACGCCGCCACCGAGCAATCCGCTGGAGAACCGACCATCGTGACCACGGTGCGGTTGTGATCGGGGTCGCTTCTAATATCCAGTATCATCGCGCCCGAGGCCTGCCTCATCGCTTCGACGACCGCCTCGATGACCTCCTTCCTCCGCCCCTCGCTGAAGTTCGGAACGCACTCCACCAATGCCATGGTTCAGCCCCCGATCCCCTTGTCCTTGTTGACCTTTCCAGAGCGCATGACCAACGAGGGCCGCAGCGCTCCTTGCCTGTAGACGATGTCCAGATGCGACGCGCACTCGAACCCGATGAGATCCGCTTGCATTCCGGACTTGATGACGCCTCGGTCGGTCAGGCCGAGTGCGTTCGCGCCGCGCACCGTCACCCCTGCCAAGACCTCGGCCACGGTAAGCTTCTGTCCCGCCGCGAGCACACACGCCTCGATCAGCAGATCGCCCATCGGCGCGGAGCCAGGATTCCAGTCGCTCGCAATCGCCATGCTCAGTCCGAGATCGAGCATCTCCCTCGCCGGCGCCGGCCTCACTCCCAGGCCGATCGCGCTCCCGGGCAGGACGACCGCGATGACGCCCGTCTCACGCAGCTTTTCCAAGTCTTCCTTCGTTGAATGCTCCAGATGATCGGCGCTCAAAGCTCCAACGTGCGCGGCCACGGACGAACCGCCGCGCGAGAATTGGTCCGCATGCAAGACCGGCACGAACCCAAGCTCTTTCGCTTGCACCAGATAGGTCTCCGCATCCTCGTGCGTGAACGCACCATCGTCCACGTAGATATCCACGCGCCCAGCGAGCTTCTGCTTCATGACGCTCGGCAGCAGCTTGTGCACGACGTGATCGAGATAGTCCGCGTCCAGCTTGAACTCCGGCGGGCGAACGTGCGCCGCGAGGCAGGTGGGAACGAGGAAGGGATGCGGAGCCCGTGACTCGTTTACCCTCCTGATCGCCTTCAGCATCCGCGTCTCGGTCCGCACATCGAGACCGTATCCAGACTTGACCTCGCAGGTGGTGATGCCACGTTCGAGATGCTCTCTCGCCCTCTTTGAGAGCGACGCGACGAGCTCGTCCTCGCTCGCTTTCCTCGTGGCGCGAACGGTGCTCAGGATGCCGCCTCCCGCAGCCGCGATATCGCGGTACGATTCTCCGGCGAGGCTTCTGGCGAACTCCCCGCTCCGGTCGCCGGCGTAGCACATATGCGTGTGCGCGTCGACCATTCCTGGCATGAGCACCATTTCCGATTCGATGATGCGCAGCTCGCCTCTTCGAGGATCCTTCTCCAAGTCCCTCCGCATCGACCGGAATGCCTTCCTGCCGAGCACTTCGAGTATCCGGCCCTGCGAGAGCAGCACGCCTCCGTCCCGAACGACCTCCAGCTCGTCATCCCTGAGCGAACCGTTCAATGGCAGATGGTCCATCGTGAGGATCTCAGCGAACGGACCGATGAGGCGCTTCGGCGAGGCTGGCATACCCACCGGCAAGAAGATGCCAATGGGGAAGATAAAAAAGGTTCGAAATTCGCTAGTTGGTCATTCTCCTCTTGACAAGCTCGTCGATCATCCTGTCATCCGCCTCGAACGGCATCGTGATTCTTCCGGCACCCTTCGCGTTCCATTCGTCTGCCGTCGCGAGCGCGTTCTCGTTCCCCGCCCAGGCTCTCCTGGCGATCCCGCAGGCGACGTCCCAATCGAGCGCGCTCTCGATCACCGAATCTACTCTTTCCGAGCCGTCGAGAACGAGTCCGAAGCCTCCATTGATAGCTTTGCCCGTGCCGACGCCTCCGCCGTTCGAAAGTACGACGAACGTCATTCCCCTCGCGGCGTTCCCGGCCCAGCACTGGTGCGCCATCTCGCTCATCACGTTGCTGCCGTCCTTGATGTTCGCGGTCTCGCGGAACGGCGAGTCGGTGCCGGAGACGTCGTGATGATCGCGACCGAGCATGATCGGGCCGACCTTGTTCTCGTGCACCAGATGATTGAAGCGCTTGGCGATGTCGACGCGTTCCGGACCGTCCGCGTAGAGGATGCGCGCCTGCGTCCCGACGACCAGGTTGTAGCTCGCCGCCTGATTGAGCCAGAGGTAGTTGTCGCGGTCCATGCCGCGGTGCGAGGAACGGGTGCGGCAGGCCTTGTGAATGGCCTTCATCGCCTCGATGTCGGTGGCATCGAGGTCCTTCGGATCGCCGGACAGGCAGACCCAGCGGAACGGGCCGTAGCCGCGGTCGAAGCAGAGCGGTCCGATGATGTCCTCGACGTAGGAAGGCAGCACGAAGCCGTTCTTCGGGTCGCCGTCGATGGCGACGCTTCTCTCTCCCGCATCGTAGACCGCCTTCAGGAACGAGTTGCCGTAGTCCCAGAACTTCGTGCCTCGATCACGCATCTTCATGATGAGCGCATACTGCCTGCGAAGCGACGCATCGACCAGTTCGCGGAATCGCCTTGGATCGTTCGCGATCAGCTCACGGCCTTCCTCGAACGTGACGCCGACCGGGGTGTACCCGCCCTCGTAGACCGCGTGACAGGAGGTTTGGTCGGAGGCGAGCTCGACCTTGATCTGGTGATCAAGCACGTGCTGCCAAAGATCGACGACGTTGCCGTAGTAGCCAATCGACATGGGCTGCTTCGAGGAACGCGACTTCTCGACCCACTCGAATATCTCATCGAGGTCCCTCGACCATTTGGTTAGCCAGCCTTGCTCGCTTCTCGTCTTGATGCGAGAGAAATCGACCTCGGCGATGACGCCTACGCCTCCGGCGATTTCGATCGCCTTCGCCTGCGCTCCGCTCATGCCGCCGAGCCCGGAGCTGAGGTAGACTGTCCCTCCCAGCGGCGCCTTCTCCCCGAACCCCAGATACTTGCGCGCAGCGTTGAGCAGCGTGAGATAGGTGCCGTGCACGATCCCCTGCGGCCCGATGTACATCCAGCCGCCCGCGGTCATCTGCCCGTAGTTCGCGACGCCCAGCGCCTGCGCTTTCTGGAATCCGTCGGGCGTGTCGAACATGCCGACCATCAGGCCGTTCGTGACGACAACTCGCGGCGCGTCGCGCTTGGAGGGGAAGAGGCCGAGCGGGTGCCCGGACATGACCACCAGGGTCTGGTCGTCGCGCATCACCTCGAGGTACTTCTTGATCAGCAGGTACTGCATCCAATTCTGGCAGACCTGACCAGTCTCGCCGTAGGTCACGAGCTCGTAGGGGTAGAGGGCGACTTCGAAATCCAGATTGTTGTCGATCATCACTTGGATCGCGCGCGCCTCGAGGACGCCCTTGTACTTGTCGACCGGCTTCGCTTTGATCGCGCCGTGAGGGCGGAACCGGTAGGCGTAGATCCTTCCTCGGCCCAGAAGCTCGTCGAGGAATTCCGGCGCAAGTCGCTCGTGCCACTCGCTCGGGATGTAGCGCAGCGCGTTGCGCAGGGAGAGGGCTAGCTCGGACCTGCTGAGGTGGACGACACGCTCCGGAGCGCGCCGGACCGATGCGTCGAAACGACCCGGTTCCGGAAGCCCTTGCGCCAGATCTAGCGTGACTGGAGCGAGTTCCTGCAATTCTCCGCCTCCCCTCGCAATTCGCTCTCCGACCTCGTAATCCTTTGCAGCGAAGCGAGGTGAGCAATGGAAGACTTAGAAATGGAAAAGGAAGGGGTTTGCGATCGAGCGAATCGCTCAGACGCCTTGCCAGAGCACCGCGTGGTACTCGTACCCGTTCGGCGTGCTCACCATGCCCGTGCCCGCCACGCTGCCATAGTCGTTGAGGCTCATCGCCCAGCAGTCCATACCAGCGACGGTCGTGAGCACGACCTGCCTCCCGTCGTGCTTCTGAACGAACCCGTTCCTCATCCAGAAGGGCTCGGCCCACACCGCTCCCGCCGCGTCCCCCATTGAGTTGACGACCCTTCCGTAGCAGGGATCGGTGCCTATCGGCTTGTAGGGCGTGATGTGGCCGCGATACATCTGATAGCCCATCTCGATGTAGTTGCTGCCGTACTCATCCAGATGGTAGACGTCATACGCGACCAGGCCACGGTTGTTGATGTCCATAGCACAGCTCAGGTCGTCGTACGACAGCCCGTCCACGTGCCAGATGTCCTGCATCCCGGTCGACGCGGACCACTTGAACGCGTGCACCTCCGTCGACCAGCTGTCCCAGCACCAGGTCGCGCTCATGCCCACGACCTCGTCCCAGTCGTTCAGCCCCCACGCCCAGGCCCAGGAGCCGCCCTCCAGAGTGCCGAGGTCGCGGATCGCGTAGCTTCCGGATGAGACGTACCACATGACCGCGTGCCCGACGTGATACGATGGCGCGATGACGTCGTCGTACGTGTACGCCCGACCGACCACGCTTCCCCGCTCATTGATGTCGGTCGCGTAGCAGCATGTGTCGTACCCTCCGAACAGATCGCCCAGGTCAACGAACTCCCCGTTCGCCTTCCAGAGGCAGGCGCGGTCGAAAGTCGCTCCCGCCGGAACGTACCTTCCGACGATGTCCCCCCGATCGTTTATCGCCGAGGCGCTGCTCGACGACGCCCCGGCCGGATTGATGTCCACGATCCCGTTGCTCTTCGACCAGGAGAACGCATGATAGTACCCGTCGGCGGTCCAGCTGGCCCCGACCACCACGCCCTTGTTGTTCATGTCCCATGTCTGCGAATAGCCTCCGCCGAGCGTCCCCAGGTCCCTCGCCCTCGTCATCGAGCCGCACGCCGAGACCGACGGCAGCGCCAACGGCGAGAGCAACAGGAGCGCCAGGAAGAGGACACCTGCCAACATCCCCACTCTCTTCATTGCGATCACCACGATGCGAACTGGAGCTATCGAATCCGCTACTGCGAAGCAACGACCTGCTCCTTCGCTTCCCCGGCCTGGTCTACGGAATTTCAGTACTTGGTTCTATCGGGACCAGGGGAAGTTGATAGAATGCTTCCTCGCCCAGGATACCTTCAAGCCGAGCATCGCGAATGCCGATTCCAAGGCGAGCAAGATGCGGTGCTGGAGATGCGGGGTCGAGAACGCAGAAGGCGCCTACTGCCACAACTGTGGAGCACAGCTGAACGCCCCTCCGCCGGCCTACTATCCTCCGCCTCAGCCGCAGCCGAGGAATAGTAGCATCCTGCTGATCCTAGCGGTCGTCGTCATTGCGGTGATCGTCATCGGCGCGGTCGTGGCCGTGGCCTTCTTCGCATCCCTCAACCACGCCACGATCACGATCAGCGTGACCAACAACGAAGCGAGCACTGCTGAAATAACCGTCATGTCGAACATGCACCACGTCGCCACGAACTCCTTCGCTCCCGGGGAGACGCGCGTCTACGACGTCACGGAGTCGTTCAGGGGATCCAGTTCCACGGTGCTCGTGAGCGCCACCGGCATAAACGGAAGCGGCTTCGATTCGAACACGATCACAATCGTCCCAGGCGGGCACTACTCGGTGGACCTGTTCGTTTGAAGGAGAATGACTCGAGCGTCAAGTGCACCGCTATTTGATGTTGAGTCTTGGACATATCCTTCCTAAGGGGAAGACGATAGGTGCTTTGGCGCACGCACAAGTGGGTTGCTGAGGAGGTTATTTACAGACTCGGAGCTCCCACGGATGCATCCGCGATGTCCAAGCTCATGGAGGGGGTCGTCGCACCGGACGTCGAAGCCGAACCTCAGCACCATTACCACAACTCACGTCTTTCGAACGAGTACCTCATGAGAGCGAGGTCGTACTTTCTCCATGACGACCTCCAGAATTCCTACTACTGCCTCGGACGGGCCTTCCATTACATCCAGGACTCGTACGTCTCTTGCCCCCCATACCTTCCCCGCGGCACTCACTACAGAGACTACGACGGCCAATTGAGGAAGCAGAAGGAAAAGCATGAACTACGAGAGATCCAGATCGACGAGTCACGCCTCGAGACCAGCATCTATGACATTGAGAAAATGATCGATCGGACCGTCCGTTATGAACTTGCGAGAGAGCGTTGCTCGAATGTTGCGCACGAGCTGTCGAAGGAGGTCGTTGGCAAGGAGGCGACGCTCAGAATCTCGAGGCTGAATCAAGGAGAGGAATTCCACCAGGCCTTTGGGAAATGGCCGCCCCCGTTCGTGGACCTTAATCTTGGATTCATGGCCTGCTACGTCGCAGCAAGGTCGGTGCTTGGACCGAAGACGAACACCGATGTTGACAAGCAACTCACCCGCAATTTCGAAGCCCATATCGACAAACTGAGTGAGGCGGAGAAGGGGGCGGCAGCTGCTCTCATTGCCAGCGTGGCTAAGAGGGATGAACTGGCCGCGAGACGCGCCCCCGACGACGGTTTTGTCTCGAGGATAAAGAACTGGGTCACGGGCATGAAGATCAAATCCGCTGACAAGTCCGCCATCTCGATCAAGAGAAGATACTCCGCTGGCGCTCACCTTACGGAAATTGAATCCCGCTACGCACTGGAGGCGTCCAGAATCATTTCTCCCAACGAGGGATGGTACGAATTTGACGTACCTAGACTGGACTGTAAGATGATAGCGAGAGAACTCCGCGACACAAACGAGGCAACCGCCGCCAGTGAATCAAGTCATGAGAGCCTGATGGATTCCATTCGAAAAGCAGGGATTCACGTCTATGACATCGATGGCTGTGCCCTGATCAGAAGGGAGGACTACTCCATACTCTGTCCAGGCGGGGACTAGCAAGGATCAATTTAACCACCCCACAATCGCCATTAATACGCCCAAGCGTCAATCACTGACAGATGAGCACTAGGCTCCTCTTCGTCGAGCCGCCGAAGGACTACTTGTTCCTGATGGGCGACTACCTTCCCCCTCCGACCGCGTTGCTCGCTTTGGGTGCTTACGCGGAACGCGAGATCGACGACCTTGAGATCGAAGTAATCGATTGCCAAGCGGAGTCGCTCGATTGGAAGGCGTTGGAGAAACGCATCGAAGCGTTCGAGCCGGACGTCGTGGCCGCTTCGGGCTTCACCTGCAACGCCTACACCTGCGCGAAGGTGGCGGAGATCTCGAAGAAGATCGACAAGGACATAGTAACGGCCCTAGGGGGCCAGCATTTCTCGTATGCCGATGTCGAATCGATGCACGAGTACCCGGAGATCGACTTCATCGTTCGCGGGGAGGGGGAGCGGACCCTTGTTCACCTGCTTCGAGCGCTTCGAGACGAGAGCGATTTGACGAGCGTGGACGGCCTCACGTTCAGGCACGGGAACGAGATCGTGCAGAATCGGCCGAGGGAGCTGATCGAGAACCTCGACGAGCTTCCGTTCCCGGCGTACCACCTGCTCGAGAAGAACCTGGACCGGTATCACTTCACGATGATGGCCGGCAAGGGCCGCTACATGATCACCGAGGGCTCGCGGGGCTGCTTTCATCGGTGCGGGTTCTGCACGCAATGGAAGCACTGGGGCGCGAGGTGGAGAACGAAGTCGCCGAAGCGCATCGCCGAGGACATGGCGAGGCTGCGCGACGACTACGGTGCGGGGTTCGTCTGGCTCACCGACGACAACTTCGAGTTCGGGAAGAGGGGGAAGGAGCTCGCGGCGGAGCTGAAGGCTCGAGGATTCAACGAATCGAACGAGTTCTTCTTCCAGGCGCGAACGGACGACATCGCCTCGCATCCGGACGAGGTCGCGAAGCTCGCCGCGGTCGGCAACAACTGGCAGCTGGTCGGGGTGGAGAATAATTCTCCAGAATTCCTGAAGCAGTTCCACAAGGGCGAAAGGGTGGAGGACGCGAGGAAGGCGGTCGGGGTCCTGAAGGACAACGGGGTCCTGGCGCAAGCGATGGTGATCATCGGTTCTCGTTCGGACACGCACGAGTCGATCAAGAAGCTGCGCGAGTACACGCTCGACCTGGACCCGGAGCTGGCGATCTTCTCCTGCCTCACGCCGATGCCCGGCACGGAGCTGTACGACGAAGCGAAGAGGAACAGATGGCTGGACGACAAGAACCTCGCGCACTACGACATGGCGCACGCGATCATGCCGACGGAGACGCTCACGAGGAGCGAGGTGCAGGAGGAGCTGTACGTCTGCTACCGGCAGTTCTTCGGGACGCCGACGCGCGTGCTCAAAGGGCTGTTCTCGAGCAACGACATCAAGAAGCGCTGCTTCCGTCATCTGGCTGGCAAGAGGATCATGTACAACCTGAGGCAGATGATCTGAGTGGACAGGACACTTCGTCTCTACATCGTGCTTTCGATCGTCGCTGGGGCGATGCTCGCAGTCTTGGCCCTGATGGAGTCCGCTCTCGGTAATCACATGACCACGACCGGCCGGGCGGTCGTCGCGGCGGCGCTCGCGGCGGGATGCGTCTTCGGGTTGGTAAGGAGCCTCAGACCGGACGCGTTGAGGTTCCTGGAGGAAAAGGGAGGGGACTTGGCGGGATTGAGCGTCGTAAGCGGAAAAGACAGGATCGGCCATCACCCCGAATGCGATGGTTTCAGAGATCATGTGATCTGGATCGGGACGGTGCCAATATGCGCAGGGTGCACCGGTCTCGCGTTGGGTTGCATCTTCGGCCTGGTGACGATCCCGCTCTACCTGCAGCAGACCGCGGTGGATTACGTGTCATGGGACTGGGTGATGATCGTCGGATTCGTGTTCATAGGAGCGGTGTTCGCGGAGACGGCGAGAAGAAGACGCTCCGCCGAGGCGCACATGCTGGCGAACGTCGTCCTCGTCATGGGGCTGGTGGCAGTGACGTTCGGCTCGACCGAATACTCTGCGAGCGTCTACGTCGGGCTCCTGGCAGTGGTCTTCTCGTTCTTGTGGATGGACACGAGGATTAGAATATCCGAAATAAGACACGCTAGGATATGCGCTGAGTGCCCCCGCGACTGCAAGGCCTATTGATTCTTGCCAGCGCGCGTGAGCATCCTGAGCCCAGCGAGGATTACGGCGACGCCGATGACGACGACGATGACCCACCACCACTGGAAGTTCTTTAGCCAGTCGGGAGCGTTGGGGAGGAAGTTCTGCAGGGCGGAGATGATGATGCCGACGCCGATCACGATGACGATGACGCCCCAAATGATCAGCCCGTTCCTTCCGCGCCCGGCGCACTCCTCGTTGCACTGGTCCTGATCGCGCCGGCGGAAGGGGGCGCCGCCGCCGGTGGTCATGTCCGCGCCGCAGTTGTTGCAGTAGCGCGCGTCGTCGGGGTTCTGCTTCCCGCACCTAGGACAGTATGCCATCGAAGGAAGAGAGAAGATGAGGGGTTATCAATGTTAGTGATTCGGGCAGAACTGCCGGGCCAATAGCTTTGAGAGGCAGTGCGAGCCTTCTGCAACCATGGCGGATGGCGAATCGACGGTGGAGGAGGCCAAGCAGATGGTTCGCTCCTTCTGCGAGGCCAGAGATTGGGATCGATTCCACACACCGAAGAACCTTTCAATCGGGATTGTGACAGAGGCGTCGGAGCTACTCGCACTTTTCAGATTCATGGACGAGACTGAATCGCTCACGATGCTAAGGGGTGAGGATTTTCGGAACAAAGTCGGAGAAGAGCTGGCCGATGTCTACTACTTCCTATTGAGATTCGCACAAAGGAATAGCTTCGACCTGACAGATGAGCTAGCCAGGAAGATGGCGATCAACGAATCCCGTTACCCAGTCTCCAAAGCCAAAGGCTCAAACAGGAAGTATGACAAGATTGACTAGGCGCGCTCCTTACTTTGGATGTCCATCCTGGATCGGAAGAACATCTCCGTTTCCTTGTCCATGAAGTGAACGTAGCACCCCTTCATCCCACGTGTGAGGAGAACCCGGTAAGTGTTCTTCATCAGGTCTGCAAACTGACTCTTGGAGCGCTTCACGACCGAGTCACATGAGTTCTCCTTGAACCCTTTCCAGGTCTGCTCGGCGAACGAATATCGCAGATCGAGGCCGAAGATCACTCCCACGTAGTCGAACTCGAACCCCTGTGCGGTATACACGCATCCGACTTGGTCAATCCCTCTCGGCTCGTAGGCCCAGAGTGACGCGGGAGGGATTCCCTTTGCAAGCTTCTTAGCATCTGGCCTCGCGTCCCACGGTCGACAATAATCTCCAACAACCACATCGTCAGGTAGCGTGCCGTCATCGCGGGGGTAAGACCAAGGCCAACAGAATCCAGCGGTCACTCGCCCGGTGTGGCCCTCCTCCACCTTGCGTCTGATCATGTTCTCGAGCTCGACTGGCGAGCCTACAATTCGGAAGTCGAAGTCCTTATCGCCCTCCCAAAGGACGTTGGCGGTCCTGCGTATGCCGAGCGTGTTGTTGACCCAATTCACAAATGCATCCGAACCAGCGCAACGGAATTGCGCTTCGAGTTCGTACTCGGAGATTGTACATCCAAATCGCGCAGCGGCTTCTCTGATATACGCAGAAGATCCGATTTCGTCTGGCCTTACGATCTGCGCATCATCGATGAAGAAGACTGCGACCTTGGCGGCCCTCAGCAACTCTTCCACCTGCGGAATGTTCGTGCGCTTTGCGCTCGGAGTCCTCCAGTTGCTGCTGGTAGTTCTTATTCGGTGCGCCTCGTCGGAGATCAGAACGTCAACGGAATTCGGTTCTGCGGCAGTGTAGCTGTTGAAGAACTTGAATTGCACCGCCCCCCTTGTTCCGATTATCTTTCTGAGCGTCTCCGTGAATGCCTTTGAGCCCGTTGCGTAGTGCGCATTGTAGCCATTCAAAAGGAGGTCGGCCATGAGGTTAATTGCGATCACCGACTTGCCGGTGCCCGGCCCACCTTTGATGATGATGACGTGCTTCTTGCCCTCATGGAAACCGCTCCTGGCGACTGCGAAGACCTTGTCGTAGACGACGAGCTGCTCGTCGAGGAGGATGTACTCCGGCTTGCCCTTAATCACGCTCCCGACGTGCTCCATCAACTTCTTGCTCGGCCTAAACTTGCTCTGCTCTATTCGGTTGAGCACCGAGAGCCCGTTCCCTCCCGACAGATTCGAGACCAGGAAGGTTCTGAGTTTGGTCACATCGTCTTTCGTAAAGACAGGGCACTTTTCGATCAGCGCTCTGAACTTCTCCGTGAACAGCACGTCCTCAGGCACGTACGAGTAGTTGTGAAGATAGCTGCAGGCGGAAAGCATAACTGGATTGTTGTCAGAATAGAATGCGGTGTGAGTATCCTGAAGATAGGTCAGGTACTGACCCACCTGAGCTGAAGGATGAAGGACGTCTCGATTCGACCCGGCGATGAATGTGCTCACCTCATTGTCCCCATCTGAAGGCGAGCATTTCTCCCATTGCTTCAGCTCGACGATGACGGCCTGGTCCGCAAGACTGTCATCCCTCCCACAAATCATGAAATCCAACCGTTTCGAGGTGAGGGGGAGTTGATACTCCAGTATGACTCCATGGTCTTCTAACTTCGATGTTACGAGCACCAGAGACATGGCCCTCAGGGAGTTGCGCCAGGAACTAATCTCAGCGAGTGAAGGATAGTATCGAAGATAGCCGAAAAATGCCTCCTTCATCTTCTCAGCAATCTGATTCTGGGTGGCATCCTCGATGAACTGTTGCGACGAACCAGAATAGAGCCTCATTATCGAGAGAAGTGCTGTCCTATTGAATGAATTATCGGACGATGTAATCCCTGAATGCGGATGTGCCCTCCGTTGCAGACCAGGTGCCTCACAAGTGCTGACGAAGATTCAGACTCAGGGTCTCTTGTGGTAGACTCTCTTGTAGATCACCTTGAGATTGTCTTTCTCACCAGTGATCTCAACCTCAAAAATATCACCCTGGCGAATGTCGTTTGTTTCGGATTCTTTTGCCGGAATCGTCAAGTCCAAAGATGGTGACCCAGGGTGTTTGCGGGCCTTAACGATCCGACTGCCAGGCACGCCGTTTGGAGGCTGATATGTACATAAGATCATTTGTGTACACGATGTACAGAAACACTCAGATCGCTCACAAGTAGCTCACCACTCGGGCAAACATTTGAAGATCAAGACCTCGTCCTTTCGATTCGCCGAAGAGGTGCTGAATTCAAAGCTCAACGTCAAGAACGAGATACTTGGAGTGGTTTCAAAAGACTACGATTTCAACATTCTATCAAGACCCTCGTTCAATGAACTAATCAGAAAAGAGATGATTGCTCTCGGCTGGCAGGATCAACCGACGGTATTCAATGACGTCGAGGATCCCAGCGCAAGACTCGATTTCCTAAAGGAACGGATCGGAGTTGAAGTTGAATTCGGCCATGCGTCGTTTCTTGGCATCGATCTACTAAAGTTCCAGGTCGCTTCATATTCTGGAATCAACAAGATAGATCTTGGAGTCTACATCGTCACCACAACGAGTTTTCAGAAACTCCTCGAAAACAAACACGGCAAGAAATGGGAAGGCAGTCTTTCTTACGAGAAGGTTCTCCGGTACCTTCCGCACTTCAAGAGCGCTATCCAAGTTCCGATCTTCGTAATCGGGATCGACGGGTGATCCATGCTCACCTCAGGAGACGTGATCACCTACTGGCAAATATGCGCAGAGGAAGGCTTCGGGCTGCAGAGAGGAATGTACTACAAGCCTCGAGGCAAGACAAGCGTCCTTCTCATGAGCATCAGGCGAGGAGCACCTTACGCAGACCGTGTTGAGGATGGGGGCCGAGTTCTCATCTATGAAGGGCATGACTCTCCAAAGAAAGGTGGCGTCGTAGACCCGAAGAGTCTAGATCAACCATTCGAGATTGAGGGCAAACCAACGCAGAACTCGTTATTCTTCCAAGCGGCCAAGCGTCACTCTGAGAATGGACAACTCCCGGAGCTGGTGAAGGTCTACGAGAAGATCCGCCAGAAGCTATGGGTGTACGACGGCATCTTCCACCTTGTAGACGCGTGGGTCGAGTCATCAGGAACTCGTAGAGTGTTCAAATTCAAGCTGCTCCTGCTCGAAAACCAGAGTTCCAGTGAGAAGGCGTCAAATTTAGTGGAAGAAGCTCCCCGCATGATTCCATCAAGCGTGAAAGTCGAAGTGTGGAAGAGAGACAAAGGCAAATGCGTCAATTGCGGAGCCATTCAGGATCTTCATTTCGACCATGTCATCCCATATTCAAAGGGTGGGTCTTCACTCGTCTTGTCGAATATCCAGATTCTCTGTTCCAAGTGCAACATCGCCAAAAGTGACAGAATAGAGTAGACTACTCTGAGGTCTGCGGACCTTCGCAGCTCACGCTCTTCCCGTACGCCTCGCTGAACATCTAGTAGAAGTCGACGATCCTGAAGTCGATTTTCTCCTTCGCCTGCTCCTTCTGCTCGAGCACGCGCTCGAACGACATCACGCAGAACGGGCAGTTCGTGATCAGCGTGTCCACTCCGAACTCCTGCGCGATCTCTATGCGCTTCAAGGCTAACTATTGCCGGGGCATTAAGTCCCCCTCCGACAATAAGCAATCGGCCCGGACGAAACACCAGATGAGAGCCACAAGATCTACCGCGGATTCGACGTCTCCACAGTTCTCACGGTCTTGATCGACGAGAAATGCCGACATCTTGTCTCAAACGGTGGCCCAACAGAGAAAGCAGCTGAGCTCCAGGGTTGATCGCTCCTTTCAGATCTAGGAGAGTCTTATTAGTTCCCTAATGGATTCACGTGGGTGGCCTCAGGAATCCCAATTCGGTTCCGATGGAATCACAGGAACAGATTGCCATTTATCTCCCTCGCACTAGTTGTCTCGGTGGGATTCTGTGTCGTTTTGCTTTCACTGCCTTCCAACGTCTCGGCCCACGCCGATGAGTATGGCTTCGGAGTGAACGGCAACCAAGAACTGTTGGCGGATCACTCTCACTCAAAGGTCTATTTCTCTGACCCAGACGGATCTTCTGTCTGGATCTGGGACGGGCATTCTGAGTCTTTTGGCGCCGGCATACCGGTGGGCCTGGCTCCGATGTCCCTCTCCGTTGACCGGCCTGGAAAGGAACTGTTCGTCGCCTGCAGCCAAAGCAACGAGACCTGCGTGGTGGACACTGCGCAATGCCGTGTAGTACGAAACCTCTCCCTCGACTTCTCTCCCCTCTGTGTGCGAGTAGGTTCCCATGGGCGGCTCTATCTCACCTCTCCGAACGATTCGCTGCTGCGCGTGATCAACTCGACCACGGGAGACCTGATCGCGACCATTGACATGCTCCATTCCTCGATCATCGAAGTCAACCCCAATGGCACAGAGATGATAGCCGTCGCCCGAGAAGGATACCCAACCGGCGTGGGCCGATACGACATCAGCAACGACACGCCAATCAAGGTCGCATCGGACAGCGGCGGGGTCGATCAAAGCACCGACATCGGGACTTTGGTCGTAGACTGGCAACACGGAAGGGTGTTCATCCAATCCTATTACTTCATCTACCTACTCGACCTGGAAACCTTGAACAGAATCCAGTATCGCCAGGCCATCTATGGAGTGGCGAATGGCATCACCCTTTCTCCTGACGGCTCGGTGCTCTATGGCACGTTCTCAGGCGTGATCCAGGCCTTCAACGCCACCGACCTGAGTCAGATGGAATACGAGACCGTCGCAAGTTCTGGCCCGATTGCTGTCTCCCCGAATGGCACCCAGCTGTACGTAGGAGCGCCCTTCCCCACCATTGTTGAGGCTCTGACCTACGCGACGCCGGTCATGCCAACAGAAGGGCAAAGGTTCGCGTACACTCCCAACTACCTTGACTTCGGGCTTCATTATGGGCTCTTCCGTCCACAGTCCATCAATGCGCTCAACGTGAGCCTCGACGACATCAGAATGGAGCCCGTGCAGGATGCATCGGGCGACTTCAATGTGACCTTGCTGTCCACCCTAAGCAATGGAACCCACACGATCAAGGTCGCGGTGGAGACGGCTTTGGGCACGACGCACAGCAGCTGGTCGTTCGAAGTAGATCGCGCCGACCCGAGTTTGCCAAGGCCGAGCATTGTGCCTGGGTCGCCATCGCCTGGAGAGGACACGATGGCCCAATACTCGGAGATCACGTGCTATGCGTCGATACCGTCCCCCCAGCCCCTCAACACTGAGGTCCAGATATTCCTCGACGGTTCGTACATTTTTACTTATGGGCCCTTCATCGGAACCGGGCAATGCGTGGGGACGTTCTCAAGCCTCGGCTACGGGGTCCATACCGTTGAGGCCGTGGTATTGTATGATGGCTCAAGGGCATCGGTGACCTGGAACTTCACATACCGCATGGCGCCGCAGTTCACCATGACATACCCGACCCCCGATGGGTCGGTCGTCTGGCCTCTGACCTATGTCGAGGCGCGCTACGACCCTGGAATACCAGCGGCTGTGCTTTACGATTACGCGGTTCATCTGGACGGCGTCCTGTTGCCCTCACACCTCAACGCGTCGGGAATCCTGCACGCCAACGTAACCTTCGATGTACCTGTCGGCGATCATGGAGCTTCGTTCTACCTGAATTCTTCCGTCTACAAGTCTGAAGGCTACTGGCGATTCACCGTCGTCGCGCCGCCAGAGCCCAGGCAACCAAGCGTATCGCCATGGTTCCCTGTGAACGATTCCGAAGTAACGCTGCCGATGCCTTACGTCGTGCTTGTTTACGACCCGGGCTATCCACAAGCGACCCTAGAGAACTTCACAATCTGGTTGGACGGGGTTCGCCTGCAATCATATCTTGATGGAAACGTGAATCTCGTAGGCAATGTGAGTTCCGAGCTCAACCTTGGGGTCCATTACGCAAGATGCGCGATAAACACGAGCGCAGGCAGCTTCGAGGTCAACTGGCAGTTCTCCGTCATCCCTCGGCCGCCAAGTCCGCCAAGTGCTCCGTTGAACCTTGCAGCGGTACCGGGAATCCGGAACGTCACTCTGACCTGGCAACCGCCGCAGTTCAGCGACGGATCTGAGGTTTCCGGCTACGAGGTAATCATTGGAACATCTTCAGGTGACAGCTACACAAGGCAAACGGCCCAGACAACGTTGGCGCTCACGGATTTGACCGAGGGACTTGGCTACTTCTTCGCGGTACGAGCCCAGAACGCCATGGGCTGGGGCCCCTGGACGGGAGCGGTGTCCGCGATTCCATTTGCGCCGCCGAGCGCACCCTACCTTCTTGCAAAGGCGGGAGACGGACAGGTAGCGCTGAATTGGTCAGTACCGGAATACTCTGGCCCGGGGGCACTCGTCTACCACTTGTTCCGGGATCACGCCCTGGTCTGGTCCGGAGGCGACACCTGGTTCGTCGATGTCGGGCTAACGAATGGTCTGGAGTATTCATACGAGGTTTCTGCCAGCAACGACGTCGCCTGGGGTCCGAATAGCACTGCTATCAACGCAACGCCACAACCACCAACTCAACCTGTGGTCTCATTCTATGTCTCATTGAACGGCTCAAGCACGGCGGTCACGATGGCCCAGGAGAACCAGAGTCTGGTCCTCAACGCCAATGCTTCATACTCAACGATCGTCTCTTTCGAAAGCCTCAATTTCACCTGGAGCTTGGGGAATGGCGAGACACGGTATGGTAGCTATGTCGTCGGGTTCGCTTATTCCGCGATCAACACGTACTTGATCAGGCTGTCCGTCTTAGATCCTTACGGCAACGAAGCGAACAGGACCATGTATTTCGTGGTCACATCGTCACCAAGGCCAGACCTTAGGGTCCTAAGCATAGAGACATCACCTTCAATCCTGATCCGAGGGCAACAAGGAACAATCACTGTCAACATCACCAACTTCGGCAATGCCGTTGCAGACACCCCGAGGGTCGAGTTCTACATACTCGATTCTGCTGGCAACCGGACATTGATCGGAGACAGCAGCACCCTGACGATTTCGGGCGTCGCCGCCACCGGGCTCGAACCGGGACAACAGGGGACGATAACCTACACCTGGACGCCGGAGAAGACCATGAACGCCGTCTTGCTGGTTGTCGCAATCACCCCCAGAGAAATCAACCGGGCGGACAACACCGACAGTGTCGATCTTGTGGTGGTCGCGCCGGGAGGTGATTTCAACTACCGACTGATCGAGAGCGACACTGAGGCCGAAATCACTGGATACGTAGGGGTTGGAGGCAATGTGATCGTGCCGAGCACAATCGAAGGAAAGCCAGTCACCTCGATAGGTGACAACGCCTTCTTCTCGTGCGGATCTTTGGTCTCGGTCATCGTTCCAGAAGGAGTGACTTCGATAGGAGCCTCTGCCTTCGACACTTGCTCCAATCTTACTTCTGTAGCACTTCCAACCAGCGTCACATCCATCGGATGGAGGGCATTCAACAGCTGCTATGGTCTCATCAGCGTGAACATTCCCTATGGCGTTACTGCCATCGCGGCCCAGACATTCAATCTCTGCTACTCTCTCAAGTCCATCGTGATCCCGAATTCGGTGGTATCTATAGGAGATGGGGCGTTCTATTCCTGCAACCATTTGATAGCTGTCAATATACCAGGAAGCGTCCGCTCCGTGGGCGCATTGACGTTCGATGCGTGCATCGCAGCGACATGTCTCAACATGTCCGAAGGAGTAGAATCGTTCTCGTACTCCGCATTCGCCAGCATGAACTCTCTGAGATCGGTCACTATTCCAGGGAGCGTTACTTCCATAGGGGATAGCGCATTCAGATACTGCAGCTCTCTGAGATCGATAACTTTCTTGGGCGCAATCGCTCCGACGAGCGTCGGATACGGGTGGATTCTGGAGACGCCTGACGGAATCCTGGGCCACGCGTATGCCGATTCGGACTTCCCTGCCCCGGGCGGCATCTTCTACGGATTGACGATGGGCGCGGTGATTTCCTTCCCGAGCGCCCCAATCAATCTGATTTCCACGCCCTATGATGCCCAGGTGAAGCTGGAATGGTCAGAACCGACCCACAACGGCACGAGCCCCATCATCTGCTATCATGTGTACCGAGCCCTTTCCGCGACCGGCAACT